>JAZQSA010000040.1:0-37353 GCA_045629905.1 Alistipes sp.
CCCTGGCGAAAAACGATTTTTTGTGATTTTGCCCGATTTGTGGAGCAAAAAATGTCGAAATCGCTCCTTCGATTGCCTATAACACTCTAATTTTGTGAAAAAAGAGTAAAAAATCGTGCCGAAATTTTTATCGTTTGTAAAATTAACCCTATATTTGTGGCCGAATTGCGTTGCGCTTGCCCATTCGGGTTTCGTAGCGTCGAAAATGTTGAATACAAATTATAAATAACTTTACAAAACTATGACAAAGGCAGATATCGTTAGCGAGATTGCTAAAAAGACCGGTGTAGAGAAGGTTCAGATTCAGAAGATTGTTGAACTCTTTATGGAGGAGGTAAAGGGCTCGTTGGCAAACAACGAGAATGTTTATCTTCGCGGTTTCGGTTCGTTCATCATTAAGCAGCGTGCCGAGAAGGTGGCTCGTAACATCTCGAAGAATACAACCATCACTATCCCAGCACACAACATTCCGGCTTTCAAGCCTGCGAAGACTTTTGTAGCGAAAATTAAGTAAGAAATTACAATAAACATTATTCATCTATTAAACAATTACCACTATGCCTAACGGAAAGAAGCATAAGCGTCACAAGATGGCGACCCACAAGCGTAAGAAGCGTCTGCGCAAGGATCGTCACAAGAAGAAGTAGTCTGCCCGGGTGGCATATTGCTTCGATGAATAGGTAATAATAACGCTAATGGGTCGCAAGACTCCTTAGCGTTACCTATTATTATCGGCGGCACGATTCTGTGGTTGCTCGGTCTTTTTGGCGGTGTCGGTTGGTGCTGCGCAGAGGGGGCAGAGAGGGCGGAGTTGTTGCTGCAAAAATCAGAAATCAAAGGGTGTAAATTTTATCCTAACACAATGAATCGAGAGTTAATAGTAAATGTAACCTCCACCGAGATTAACATCGCCTTGTGTGAAGACAAGAAGTTGGTTGAGCTTGGTAGGGAGATGGCGCAGACGGGTTTTAACGTCGGCGACATCTATCTCGGCAAAGTGCGAAAGATTATGCCCGGACTGAATGCCGCGTTTGTCAATATTGGTCACGAACGCGACGCCTTTATCCACTATCAGGACCTTGGTCCCCACTTTCAGTCGCTCGATAAGATTGTGTCGAGTTATGCGCCGGGTAAGCGTGGCGTGAAGCTTGAAACTATGAAGCTCGACGAGGGCTTGGAGCGCGACGGTAAGATAACCACCTACTTGCAGGTGGGGCAGACGGTGATGGTTCAAGTCTCGAAGGAGGCTATCTCGACCAAAGGTCCGCGTTTGACTTGCGACATATCGCTCGCAGGTCGCAATATCGTTCTTGTGCCATTCTCGTCGAAGGTCTTTTTGTCGCAAAAGATTCGTTCGAGCGAGGACAAGAAACGATTGAAGAGAGTAGCAACAGGCGTGTTGCCTAAAAATTTCGGTGTAATTATTCGCACTGCGGCAGTGAATGCCACCGACCTCGATGTTGAGCAAGATATATTGGCGGCAGTCGAGAAGTGGAACAAGACCTGCCAGCAGATTCGTCGTCGTCAGGCTCCATCGCTCTTGATGGGCGAGATGAGTCGCGCCAATACCATCATTCGCGACAATCTCGATGGGTCGTTCTCGCAGATATGCGTCGATGACGAGGCGATGTACAACGAAATACGCAACTATATCCGTTCGGTAGATTCCGAGAAGGAGAAGCTCGTGAAGCTCTACCGCGGTTCGGTGCCTATTTTCGACAATTTCGATATTTCGCGCCAAATTAAGTCGCTCTTTGCCAAGTATGTATCGCTCAAACGTGGTGCATACCTGATTATCGAATCGACCGAGGCGATGAATGTTATCGATGTCAATTCGGGCAACCGCACCAAAGCGGATAATAATCAAGAACAGACGGTGCTTGACGTCAATCTGGCAGCAGCGGCAGAGATTGCCCGCCAGTTGCGCTTGCGCGATTTGGGAGGCATCGTCATAATCGACTTTATCGATATGCACAAGGCACAGAGTCGTCAGATGCTCTACGAGGAGATGACTCGTTTGATGGCCACCGATAAAGCCAAACATACCATATTACCACTCACGAAGTTCGGACTGATGCAGATTACACGTCAGCGCATACGTCCGGTAGCCATAGCCGATACGCAGGACATTTGTCCGACGTGCGGTGGCACGGGTAAGATAGAGCCGACGGTTTTGCTCGACCGCAAAATCGAGAATCAAATCTCGTTGCTTGCGCAAGACCACGGTCGCCGATATATCCGTTTGGTTGTAAGTCCGTATGTGGCTGCATTTTTGACACGCGGTTTGTGGTCGCTTCGACTGCGTTGGGCTTTGCGCTACAACGTGTGGTTGTCGATTCGTGCCGACCAGAGTGTCGGTATTGTCGATGTGCAGTATCACGACCGTGAGGGTAACGATTTGCTGAATATGGAGCCGGAGAGTGGCTCAAAGAGTCGGCGCCGTCGCCGATAGGTACGAAAAGGTGCGTGAGCACGAAATAAGTGCCGTGGATAAAGATAGGGCATAAGGCTTTGCCTAAAAGTATAGAATGCACGAAATCTTAAAAGCAACAGAGCAATCCCAACCGTTTGCAGAGTTGCAAAAAGAGTTGAAACAAAAGAGCAACACCGTCTATCTTAACGAGTTAGTCGGCGGGGCTCTTTCGTTTTATGTGGCCGCTACGGCTGCTCGAACGGGCGGTTTGCATCTGGTTGTTGCCGACGACCGCGATGCGGCAGCCTATGCGATGAACGACCTCTATGCGTTGCTCGATGAGAGTCGTGTGTTGTTCTTCCCTTCGGCCTACAAGAGGTCGATAGTCTATGGTCGTGAGCAGGCCGATAGCGTGGTGATGCGTACGGGTGTGCTTAATGCGGTGTCGAATATCGCCGAGGGCGACTATCTTGTCGTTTGTACCTATCCCGAGGCCTTGGCCGAGAGGGTGGTAGATGGTTCGAGCCTCGAATCGCAGTCGTTGCACGTTGCCGTTGGCGAGGAGTTGCGTATTGCCGACTTGGTCGATACGTTGGACGAACTTGGCTTCGAGCCTGTCGATTTTGTCTATGAGCCGGGGCAGTACTCTGTGCGAGGCGGTATTGTCGATATATTCTCCTATGCCGAGTCGCGCCCATATCGTTTGGACTTTTTTGGCGACGAGGTCGATTCGATTCGTCGCTTCGAAATATCGAATCAGCTGTCGAGCGACCGTCTCGACGAGGTCGATATTATTGCCAACATAAACCGTTCGGAGGGGGCGCTTGTGACGTTGTCACGCTTTTTGGGTAGCGATGTGGTCTATTGGTTCTACGATGCCGACCACGCCTTGCGAAGGGTTGATGATGTGCGAACAAAGGTCTTGGCCGATAGCGAGATGGCCGATGAGGTTGTTGAGCGACTCGCTTCGCGTAAGGCGTTGCTGGCCGATGCCGAGGGGGCGAGGATTGTGACGTTGCGCAATACGTTATCGGAGCGTCCGGCACGGGCAACGGTGCTGTTCCATACCCACCCGCAACCCCACTTTAATAAGAATGTTGAGATGCTGGCCGCCGATGTGGCTCGATATGCCGATGTGGGGTATCGTTGCTGTCTGCTGTCGGAGAATAGGGCGCAGATGGAGCGCCTCGACAATATGTTCCACCGTGCAGGGTGCGAGCAGGTGCGATTGGAGATGTTGCGCTTGCTGCTGCACGAGGGTTGGATTGACGATGATATGCGCCTGTGCCTCTATGCCGAGCATCAGATTTTCGACCGCTACCAACGCTACCGCATCAATGGCGAGATAAAGCGCGACGAGCAGATGACCGTCGCCGAACTCAACGCCTTGCAGGTTGGTGACTATGTTGTCCATATCGACCACGGTGTCGGTCGTTTTGGTGGCTTGGTCAAAATCGAGGAGGGCGGCAAATACCACGAGGCGATAAAACTCGTCTATCGCGATGGCGATGTGCTGTTTGTCAATGTCCATTCGCTCCACCGCATTTCGCGATATAAGAGTGGCGATGGCGAGCCTCCGAAGGTCTATAAACTCGGTGGTGGTGCGTGGCAGAAACTCAAAAATGCAACCAAGAAGGCAGTTAAGGATATTTCGCGCGAACTTATTGCGCTCTATGCCAAACGTAAGGCGTCGCAGGGCTTTGCCTTCTCGGCCGACTCATACCTGCAACAGGCCCTCGAAGCGTCGTTCCAATGGGAGGATACGCCCGACCAACAGCGAGCAATCGAGGCGGTTAAGGCCGATATGGAGTCGCCACGTCCGATGGACCGCCTGCTGTGTGGCGACGTGGGCTTTGGTAAGACCGAGGTTGCCGTAAGAGCGGCATTTAAGGCCGCAGTCGATGGTAAGCAGGTGGCTATTTTGGTACCTACGACTATACTTGCCTTGCAACACTATCGTACGTTCAGCGAACGATTGCGCGATATGCCCGTCAGGGTGGAGTATCTTAATCGCTCGAAGAGTACGAAGGAGGTGCGACAGATTCTCGACGACTTGGCGCGAGGTCAAATAGACATATTGATTGGAACGCACAAGATGCTTGGTGCGGGTGTCAAATTCCGCGACCTCGGTCTGCTTATTATCGACGAGGAGCAACGTTTTGGCGTGGCGGCGAAGGAACGACTTACGCAGATGAGCATCAGCGTCGATACGCTTACGCTGACGGCAACACCAATCCCGCGCACGTTGCAATTCTCGCTGATGGGGTCGCGCGACTTGTCGATTATATCGACACCACCACCCAACCGCCAGCCGATTATCACCGAGTCGCACGTCTTTTCGGAGGAGTTGGTGCGCGAGGCTGTCGAGGCGGAGTTGTCGCGTGGAGGTCAGGTCTATTTTATCCATAACAAGGTCGAGGACCTGCTCTCGGTGCAGGGTATGATTACGCGCCTATGTCCAAAGGCGAGGGTCTGTGCCGCACACGGCCGAATGAAACCGGCCGAGTTGGAGCGGCTGATTATGGACTTTATATATGGCGATTTCGACGTGCTGGTTGCTACATCGATTGTCGAAAGTGGTGTCGATATTCCGAATGTGAATACGATTATCATCAATAATGCCGAACGCTTTGGTTTGAGCAATATCCACCAGCTGCGAGGCCGTGTGGGTCGTAGCGACCGTAAGGCCTATTGCTATCTGTTGTCGCGACCCGACGAGATGCTGTCGAGTGATGCCCGTCGTCGTTTGAGGGCTATCGAGGAGTTCTCGGATTTAGGCTCGGGGTTCAATATTGCTATGCAGGACCTCGATATTCGTGGCGCAGGCAATCTGCTTGGTGCCGAGCAGAGCGGTTTTATTGCCGATATAGGTTTCGAGACCTACCAGAAAATTATGAACGAGGCGATTGCCGAATTGAGAGCCGAGGGTCTCGATGTTGCGGGTTTGAGTCGCGACGAGCAGGCCGTCGTGGAGCAGTTACGCTATGTCGATGATGTGGTGGTTGAGTTGGGCGTCGAGGCTTCGTTACCAGAGAGTTATGTGCGCCAACAGACCGAGCGATTGCGTTTGTATAGGGAGCTCGATGCTATCGCCGAGGAGCGTGCGTTGCAGAGCTTCGAGGAGCGCCTTGTGGATAGGTTTGGAGCCTTGCCCGAGGCGGCTCGCGAGCTGCTCAATGTGGTGCGTCTGCGTTGGGAGGCCGAGCGACTTGGTATGGAGCGCGTGAAGGTCAAGAACGCGTTGATGATTGTGCAGTTTGTGGGTGATAGCGCGTCGCCATTCTATAAGAGTGAGGCCTTTATGGCTATGTTGCGTAAGGTGACTTCGCAACCCGACCGCTTTGTACTGAAACAGCGCGACACGAAACTCGCAATGACGGTGCGTAGAGTGGGTGGTGTAGCCGAAGCTGTCGAGGTGCTTCGATGGCTGAACGAGGCGCAAAAGTGTGAATAAATGCAGTGGTAGAGATATGCAGAGATGTAATTTAATAGTCGATACGGGCAATACACAGACCAAAATTGCCGTTATAGGAGAAAGTGGAGAGGTGCTGATGGAGCAGGTGGCGGCAATGCCAAAACTTGCGGCATTCGATGCTGTTGTCGAGCGCTATGCACCGTCGAAGGCTATTGTGGCTTCGACTCGTGGCGATGCCGAGCATACGGCTGCAATTCTCCGAGGCAGAGTACCTTACGTTCTTTGTATGAATAGCCGTACAGCCGTCCCAATCGAGGTCGAATACGACCGCTCGATGATAGGAGTCGATAGGTTGGCTGCTGCTGTTGGAGCGGTCGAGGAGTATGGTCGTGATTGCGCAATGTTGATTGTCGATATGGGGAGTGCGATAACGTTTGACTATGTCGAAAATGGTGCATTTTGTGGTGGAAATATCTCGGCCGGAGTGGCGATGCGTTTCAAGGCTCTGCACGATAATACGGCGGCGTTGCCAATGTGCGACGGCTCCGATTTTTGCTCCTCGGAGGAGGACGAGGTGACGCTTGGTCGCACAACCGTCGAGGCGTTGAAGGCGGGCGTTATGCAGAGTGTTTTTTACGAAGTTGAGGGCTATGCCAATGATTTTTTGAAAAAAAATCGCGATATACGCATAATTTTTACCGGTGGCGACGCCGAATATTTTGTTAATCGAATTAAAAATGCGATATTTGCAGGTCGCAAAATTATGTATTGCGGACTAAATAGAATTTTGGAGTACAATGCAGCAAATGAAAAGATATAGCAAGGCCGTAGCGTATGGTGTAGCGATGATGATTCTTTCGCTCGTTACCTCGTATGATGTTGCGGCGCAAACTTCGGCCGTTAGTGCATACTCGCCATATACGATGTATGGTGTCGGAGAGTTGGGTGTAATGGGTAATGCCGTCAATCGCTCGATGGGTGGTGTCGGTGTTGCTTGGCGTAGCAGCCAGATGGTTAGTATGCTCAACCCTGCGGGTTATAGTGCAACCCGTCAAAAGAGTTTTATTCTCGACATCAGCGCCGAGGGTAACTTCCTCCGCAATACGCAACGTAAGTACGATGCCGAAGGCAAATATCTGCGTACGGCTAAAAATGTGATGAACTCGGTCAATTTCCGTGAATTGGCTATTCAGTTCCCCGTAGCCAAAGGCTTGGGCTTTGGTTTGAGCGTCGCTCCTTACGGCAGTGTCGGCTACGAACTCTCGACGATTGAGGAGAGCGAAGATATTTGGGGTACAACAGGTCGTGCGTTGTATTCGTATGTTGGTGATGGCGACCTTACGGAGATTAAGGCCGGTGTGGGTTGGGAGCCATTCCGAGGATTCTCGATTGGTGTTGCAGCCAAATATTATTGGGGTCACATTTCCCACAACTACTCGACCACAATCTCAAACGACTATGTGGGTACAAACGAGTACGTCTCGACCTACGGTCTGGACCAATACTCCATATCGAGTTTCAAATTCCAGGTCGGTATGCAGTGGAGTGTGATTGCCAACGAAAAACGACTTCTTACGCTCGGTGCAACATACGACTATGGAGGTCCGCTTCGCCCGAAGGTGTCGAAGATGATGGCAATCGACGACAATAAGACGACAATCATTGTCAGCGACGATGAGCGTGGTCAGATGCGTCTGCCTCATACGGTTAATGCCGGAGTGATGTATCAGGATACGCAATTCTCGGCCGGTGTCGATTACGAATGGCAGGGCTGGGGTGGCAACGACGGCTTCCACGAGGAGAATGGTTACGGTGGTCTGTCGGTGCGATACCGCGACACCTCGACCATCAAGGCCGGTTTTGAATATACGCCAAACCGTTTCGATGTGCGTCACTATCTGCGTCGTGTTTCGTATCGTGTGGGTGGCCGCTACGGTCAATACTACCAGCAGTTTGGTGGTAGCAATATAAACCAATGGGCCGTGACGGCAGGTTTTGGTTTCCCATTGCGATTTATGGGTGCAACGAGCATCGATATAGGAGTTGAGGTTGGTGGTCGTGGCGCTTTGGCCTCGGTTGTAACCTCCGAAACCAATCGCCGTATCGGTCTGGTTAAGCAGAACTACTTTAAGGTGTCGCTCGGTCTTTCGCTCTTTGGAGAGGATTATTGGTTTGTTCGACCTAAATTCGATTAGTCCGAAGCTGGTTATAAATGAAGAAAATTAACAATAAACAATAAAAAATAACAAAAATGAAAAGTGTTAAATTTTTGCTGTCGGGCCTGCTCGTTATGATTGCAACCGCAGCGGTAGCGCAGGATTTAAGCGACCCTCGTTACGCAAAATGGGGAGCAGTTGAATCGCGTCGCGACAATATGCTCGCCAACGATTTTCTCAAAGAAGAGGTTAATAACCGTAACTTTAATTCGGCTGCGAAGTATTTGCAGCAGTTGCTCGTAAATTGTCCTGCGGCTTCGGAGAACATCTATGTCAATGGTGTGAAGCTCTATAAGCAGAAGATTAACCGTGCCGAGTCAGTAGCCGAGAAGAATATCTATGTCGATTCGATTTTGACACTCTACGACTTGCGTTTGCAGCACTTCGGCTCGCACCCAAAGCGTGGTCGCGTATATCTGTTGGAGCGTAAGGCTCGTGAGATTCTCACATTGAGAGCCGACGACCGTGAGGGTGTTCGCGCAGCTTTCGAGTTGGCTATTGCGGCACAGACCGAGGCCTATGGTAAGGCCGATGCCGAGTTGGTTGCAATCTATTTCAAGAACATTTGCGACGACTATGCCAATGGTTTCACCGACGCTATGGACTTGGTAAATGTATACGATGCCAACTCGTTCCACTACGAGGGTATAGCACCGGAGCAGGAGGAGTTCAAGAAGCAGTTTGAGGAGCTCTTCGCTACGAGTGGTGCTGCGTCGTGCGAGAATATCGAGACTATCTTCTCGAAGAAGATGGCCGACGCTCCGGAGGACGTGAAGATTGTAGCGCAGGCATACGGCTTGCTTACCCGTGCAAAGTGTTCGAGCGACTTCTTCTTCACTGTAGGTGAGAAGCTCTACGCTATGCAGCCTTCGGCAGATATTGCAATGGCTCTTGCGACCAAGTTCCAGGACCAGAAGAACTTTGAGAAGGCTAACCAATATCTCCGCGAGGCTTATGCTTCGGAGACCGACCCTGTTGGTAAGGAGAAGTTGTTGGTAAGTATCGGTATGCTCGAAATGGCTACCAACGATATTCCGGCTGCTGTTGAGTCGTTCCGCGCAGCGAAGCAGCTCAATCCGGATAACGCATACGTTCCGTTCTTCCTCGCACAATGCTATGTTTCGGGCGCAACAGGTGAGGGCTTGGCTCGTCAGGCAATCTATTGGGTGGCATACGACCTTATGCAGCAGGCTATTCCGTTGTTGGAGGCTAACGACCCTGACCGCGTTGATGCTGCTCGTCAGTTGGCTGCACAGTACCGTGCTGCTTGGCCAACCAAGGAGGAGTGCTTCTTCAACGAGTTGAACGATGGCGATAATTATGTCGTAAACTGCGGTTATGCGCGTAATGTATCGACAACTGTTCGTGCGCGCTTGCAATAATACATTGTCGTGGGTCGGGAGTTATTCGGCCCGTTAGATGTAGCCTCATTTTGATAGCACAAACAATCAAATATGTAGTGGTAGCACTCCTTTTTGCGGGGAGTGCTATCTTGCTATATTCGTGCCAAGAGGAGAAACGGCAGTCGGTCGAGACGTTGGAGAATGTTATGACCGAGCAGAGCGAGAATCTGACGATTGTCGTCAGTGAGAATGGCCGTAAGGCCTACCGCTTCACAACGCCGTTGCTCGAAGGCTATACGTTGGGTCGTGACCCTTATCGCGAGTTCCGTAAGGGAATCTCGATTACAACCTTCCAAGACGATTCGCTGACAACTACCAATGCGACTTTGGTTGCCGACTACGCTATCTATTACGAGAAGCGTAAGTTGTGGGAGGCAAAGGGTAATGTTAAGGTGACGAAGTACGATGGTACGCGTCTCTTTACGCAGCAACTCTTTTGGGACTCTCAAACCAAGCGCATATATTCGAATGTCGATACGAAGATAGTCGATGATACCGACACCCACTTCTGCGAGGGCTTTGAGTCGGACGAGGAGTTGGTCGAGTTGAAATTCCGTCGTTGGAAGGGCAAGATGCAGATGGAGGAGAGCGACCTGCTTGGTCGTAGCGATTCGACTGCAACCGCCCAACCGCGTAGCGAGGAGACGGCTTCGTCGAGTGAAAAGAGTGCGACAACAACGCGCAAAAAGGGTGTGCAACCAACACGCCGAGTTAAGAACGACTTGCATAGTTCGCGACCTGCGGGTAGTCGTCGCATAGAGCGTATAGAGTAGGCGTGGCTATTGAAGAGATTTAGAGATATGGACCAAACCATAAATAGTATTGTGGCGGATAGCGTCGGTGTTGGCGTGGTGAATACTGCGGTCAGTGGCGTGGAAGCCGTAGAGCAATCGACGATGATGAACGACATTCTGACGTCGTTGGTCATTATCGTATTGATGCTCGTGCTGTCGGCGTTCTTCTCGGGTATGGAGTTGGCGTTTCTTAATAAGAACCGCCTGAAACTCGAAATCGACCGTAAGCAGAGCCGCGTGTTCGACTATATCGCATCGCTCTTTTCGCGCAATCAAGGTCAATATATTACAACCATCTTGGTCGGCAACAACATTACGTTGGTCATATACTCGATGTGTATGTCGCAACTGATTCGCTGCGTAGCCTACCTGATGGGGTGGCAGGGTATATACGACCACGGCTCCTTTCTGCTCGAAACCATTGTTCCGACCGTGATAGTGATATTTACGGCCGAATATCTGCCAAAGTCGATAGTGCGTTCCAACCCCAACTTCTACTATCGATTCTTCTCGCCGGTTATCTACCTCTTCTATCTGTTGCTCTATCCGATAGCTCGCTTTACGACGTTGCTCTCCTATGCCTTGTTGCGAATCTTTGGCCGCAAACCCGTGTCGGCCGATGTGCAACATTCGTTCGATAAGAGCGACCTCGAAAGTCTGCTCGAAGCCAATAATGCCGAGCCACAGACGGAGTCGGAGACCGAAATCAAGATGTTCCAAAATGCGCTCGACTTTGCCGACCTTCGTGTGCGAGACTGTATGGTGTCGCGCGTCGATGTCGAGGCGGTCGATAGCGACGATACAACGATTGAGGAGTTGATGACCCGATTTGTCGAGTCGAAGTATTCGCGTATCTTCGTTTGGCGCGACTCGATAGATAACATCATCGGCTACGTCAATTCGAAGAGTCTCTTCCGAGGCCCAAAGAGCATCGAGGAGGTGCTGATGAAGGTCGATTATGTTGCCGAGACATTGCCGTTGCAGGAGATGCTGACCCAATTTATCAAGCGCAAGAGCAATGTGGCGGTCGTTATCGACGAGTTTGGCGGCACGGCCGGAATTATCTCGCTCGAAGATGTGTTGGAGCAGATTTTTGGCGAGATTGAGGACGAGCACGACGAGGAGATGATTGAGAAGCAGGTCGGCGAGGGCGAATATGTCTTTTCGTGCCGCTTGGAGGTGGAGTATCTCAACGATAAATACGATTTGGGTCTGGCCGAGAGTGATGAGTACGATACCCTTGCGGGTTATATAATCTCCCAATACGAGGAGTTGCCTATGGCCGGTACCGAGATTGAGGTTGGAGAGTTGCGAATCAAGATTTTGCGCACGACGCGCTCACGAATAGAGTTGGCGAAGGTTACAATTATTAAAAAATAGTAAAAAACGATACTTCGTATCGATAAAATTACTATCTTTGAAGGTTTGAAAAAGTATAAGACGAAAAATTAAAATTATAAAAACATTTTGATATGGCAAGTTTGAATACAATGAGAACCAAGTATGGTGTGATTCTCTCGGTTATTATCGGAGGCGCACTCTTGGCTTTTGTCCTCTCGTTGCGAGATGAGATGGGCTTTACGGGTAATGACCCAGAGGTTTGCGAAATCGGTGGCGATGCAGTAACGGCATCGGAGTTCTCGGCTGCCCTCGAAGAGGTGAAGGCTCTTACAGGTGAGGCTTCGACCGACCAGGAGGTGTTGCAGCAGATTAGCTCGGCGTTGCAGTCGCTCACAACCGACCGCGTGTTTGTTCCTGCATTCAACGAGATGGGTGTTACCGTTTCGCAGGGTGAGTATGGCGGAATGTTGCGTGGTGAGCATCAGTCGGACGTGTTGTCGATGTACTTCGGCAATCAGCAGACCGCAGGCCTCGATGTTGCAGCTTTGACCGACTTTATCACTCGCGCCCAAACCGAGCCGCAGTTGCAGCGTGTTTGGTCGGTGTTGAAGAAGCAGATTCTTTTCAGCCGTCAGGCAAGCAAGTTCTCGCACCTTACTCGCAAGAGCGCTTATGCCAACAGTTTGGAGGTTGAGCAGGGTGTTAAGGCAGCCAACACGACCTACAATGGTCGCTATGTTCGTGTGCGTTATAGCGACGTGGCCGATTCGTTGGTGACTGTGTCGGATAGCGAAATCAAAGCCTACTACAACGCTCACAAGAAGCAGTATAAGCAGACTCCGTTCCGTTCGATTTCGTATGTTGAGTTCGAGGTTGAGCCAACCGATGCCGATAAGAGCAAGATTGAGGCCGAGGTGAATGCCGCTGCCGAGAAGTTCTCGAAGGCAACCGACTTGGTAGCATTCTCGCGTGAGAATCGTGACATCAATATCGCTCCAAACTTTGTCGCTTTGGCGCAGCTTTCGGAGGCAGAGTCGAAGACTCTCTCGAAGGGTCAGATGTATGGTCCGGAGTTGGTGGGCAACGAGTGGCGTGCAACTCGCGTACTCGAAAGCCGCAATGTGGCCGATTCGCTTACGTTGAAGCATATCGTTCTCAATTATAACGATAAGGCTTTGGCCGACAGCCTCTTCGGTGTATTGAAGTCGCGTAAGGCGAAGTTCGAGGATTTGGCTGCACAGTACTCGATTGCCGAGAACGCTGCAAATGGTGGCGAAATTGGTACGATTGCCTACTCGGAGTTCGGTAGCGAGTTCGCAAATGCACTCTATGGCAAGCGTGTAGGCGATGTTGTTGTGATTGATATGCCAAACAATATCCAGCTTGTTAAGGTTGTTAAGTTGGGCAAGATGAAGAAGCACTTGCGCCTTGCAACACTCGAAGTTCCTGTTGTTGCTTCGGGTACGACCGACTTCGATGTTCGTACGTTGGCCAACAACTTCGCATTGAGCGCAAAGGGTTCGGTCGATAAGTTCAACCAGACAGCATCGGCAGGCTCGTTGTCGTCGCGTTCGATTAACATCAACCGTGGCGAGCGTAATGTTCGTGGCATCGACGGTAGCTCGATTGGCGTTGTTCGTTGGGCTGGCGAGGCCGAGATTGGCGAGGTGTCGGACGTTATCAAGGTTGGTAACAACTATGTTGTAGCTGTACTTACAGCTGTGAACGATGCAGAGTACCGTCCATTGTCGGAGGTTTCGAATACTATCAAGAATCTATTGCTCAACGATAAGAAGTTTGAGTATATCGCTGCCAAGATGCAGGGCGAGACTATCGAGGCTGTTGCCGAGGCTATCGATGAGCCGGTAATCAACTTCGAGAAGGCCAAGTCGGGCGGCTCACTCACAGGCGCAGGCTCGATGGAGTTGCGTGTTATGGGTACATTGTCGGCTTTGGAGAGCGGCAAGTTGTCGGCACCTATCAAGGGCCGTAGCGGTGCGTTCGTAGTTGTTGTCGATGCTGTCGATACTGTTGATGAGCCACAGACTGCCGAGGCCGAGAAGGTTAAGGCACAGGCTACTGCCGAGCGCAATGCAACGATGGCATTCCCTTCGTTGATGCAGAGCATAGAGGTTAAGGATAATACTCCTATGTACTTCTAAAAATTGATTTGTAGGCAGCATTTGCTGCGTTACACTTAATCCCCAAGACAGTCACATACGCCAAGTATGCTTCTGCCTTGGGGATTTTCGTGAGCCTGGCAACTGCGTGCCTAAAATGCAATTTTTGAAAATCGATTTTATAAGGTCTTTACTTCGGCTAACAAAATTTCCGCCAATGGGTAGTACAAACAGTACAACCCATCGTCGATAAATTTTGCCGAGCCTTGCAAAGCCACTTCTAAAATCAATTTTCGGTCACCCGAGGGTGGACCTTTTTTGTTTTAGGGTCGTTAATGGCGTTAGAGTCGTTAGGGGTTACAGGTTACTCAATCTACCCAGGATTCCCAGATTACTCATTCTACCTATTTGTTGTGGTCGGCCCATACCCTGCACACAATCCCGAGCCGTGAGGAAGAAGACGAAGTTAGGGAGATTTAGGGGGTGTAAAGATTTGGACTTTGCACAAAAGCAAAAGTCCCCCTCACAGGAGGGGGATTTAGGGGGTGGGTAACACAAAAGGTGGTGTTTACACCACTATATTAAAAGCAAGGGTGGTCATCGCATTACCGACAACCTCCCCGAGCCTTAAAGCCTTCACTATCTGTTATTTCTTCATATGGCTTTTAATATATTGTACTCTATTAGATAACTATATTTACTCAAAATCGTATGGTTTAATGATATTTTGATAGTAATACCAATTATCGGGAGATGCTACTAGACCAACTACTTCACCATTATATTGTTTATAGCCATTATATGATTTACTAGGCACATATATCGTTATTCCCGAATAAAGAGGAAATGTATAAGCAGAAAAATTAGTATTATAATAGATTGCAGGTTTTTTTATTGGTTTGCAATATATTATTAAACCTTCACTGCCAGAGAAAGTACCCTTTCCAATTTCTTCAACTTTCTCTGGAATTACAAACTCTTTCAAATTCGAACAACCACTGAAAGCAGAAGAACCAATAATTTTAATCTGTTCAGGAAGAGTTATTTCCGCAAGTGAAAAGCAACCACTAAAGGCATTATCTGCAATAGTTGTTAGACCAGTAAAGTTCTTTAACTCGTTAAATACCAAAATAGAAGATCCTTTAAATGCAGTTTCAAGATCAGTGACTGCTGCCGCCTCATCATAAGACAACTCACCATCATCATTTTCGTCCCAATAAAATGTGCAAATAGACTTAACGGTTGAATCTTGGAAAGTTAATATATGTTTTTCGGTATCATTATTATCGTCATCTTGCCCTTCACCTTCGTTATTCCCATTTTTAAGATCGTTCAACTCTTTCTCCAATTGATCAAGTCTTTCCAAAATATCGGAGGCATCGAAGCCCTCGCACGAAGCGAAGCACAACGCCATAGCAATAGTGGTACTAAGAAAAAATTTCTTCATAGTAATATGTTTTTAGTTGTATTCTCTCACAAATTTAAAAATTTATTTTTGATTGAGCAAGAGGGTGCGGCAAATAGAGAGTTTAAGGAATTTAAGGAAATTAGAGGAGAGTCACTAAATTCACTAATTTCCCTAAACTCCTTAATTGTAGCGTAGCGACAAGCCCCCTTTACAGAAAGGGGGTTTGGGGGGATAGGTAACACAAAAGGTGGTGGAGGCCAAAGGCCATACCACCACTATATTAAGGGGTAAAAAAGAAGGCTTTCCCCGAAGAGAAAGCCTTGCATATAAGAAAGTATAACCAAGAATTACTTCTTGTCCATATACCCCTTAATATAGTGGTGGTGGCTTCCGTAGCGGTTGAACGCTGCCTCGTCGAGAGCCTCCTGTGCCGATGGGTGAGCAACCGAGATGATAAGGCGAGCGCGCTCCTGCAAGCTCTTGCCATACAAATCGACAGCACCATTCTCGGTAACGAACCAGTGGATATGGTTACGGGTTGTAACAACACCTGCACCCTCGGTGAGTGTGTCGGCAATCTTCGAAACGCCCTTATTGGTAATCGAAGGCATTGCGATAATGGCCTTACCGCCCTTCGAGAGCGATGCACCATAGATGAAGTCAATCTGACCACCTACGCCCGAGTAGAACTTGCGACCAAGCGAGTCGGCGCAAACCTGACCTGTGAGGTCTACCTGCAAAGCCGAGTTGATAGCGGTTACGCGGTCGTTCTTGGCGATGATATATGGGTCGTTGGTGTAGCCTACGTCCATCATCAATACACCTGGGTTGTCGTCGATGAAGTCGTAAACCTTCTGCGAACCCATCAAGAAGGTCGAAACCATCTTACCCTTATCGATATTCTTTGCAGCACCGTTGATAACGCCCTTCTCTACGAGTGGCAATACGCCGTCGGCGAACATCTCGGTATGTACACCGAGGTTCTTGTGGTTGCCCAACTGTGCAAGCACTGCGTTAGGAATAGCACCGATACCCATCTGCAAGGTAGCACCGTCCTCGATAAGGCCTGCGCAGAGGTTACCAATCTTGGTCTCAACCTCGTTTGGAGCGGCAAAGTGAGCCTCTTCGAGTGGCTGGTCGTCCTGCACGAAGTACTCGATTTGCGACGAGTGAATCATCGCATCACCCCAAGCGCGTGGAACGTACTTGTTCACTACGGCGATAACGTGCTCGGCGCACTCTACGGCTGCGAGAGTTGCATCGACCGATGTTCCGAGCGAAACGTAACCGTGCTTGTCGGGAGTCGAAACCTGAATCATCGCTACGTTGCAAGGTACGGCGCCCGAACGGTACAACTTTTGGGTCTCGCTGAGGAAAATTGGAATATAGTCGGCATAGCCGGCCTGGGTAACTTTGCGGACGTTGCCACCAACAAAGAACGAATCGAGTTGGAATACGCCCTCAAATTCAGGGTCTGCGTATGGAGCAGGGCCCTCGGTGTGGAGGTGGTGAATGTGTACATCTTTCAACTCACCTGCGCGGCCACGCTCGCACATAGCCTTGATAAGACACTGCGGTGCCGAAGCAACCGAACTCAAATGGATATGGTCGCCCGACTTAATCACTTTGACGGCCTCTTCCGGAGTAACAAACTTAATCATAATGTTTGATTTTTAGAGTTTTAGGTTATTTGTATTTTAATTTTACATTTTGCATTTTGCATTTTGCATTCGAAGTTAAGCGCCTATTTGCGCTTAACTTCAACTTGCTCGTAGCCCTCGATGATGTCACCGATACGAATATCGTTGTACGACTCGATGTTCAGACCGCAATCCTGACCCGAGAGTACCTCCTTCACATCGTCCTTGAATCGTTTGAGTGAGCCGAGACGACCTGTGTGGATAACGATACCGTCGCGAATTACGCGGATAGGGGTGTTGCGCTGCAACTTACCCTCGCGAACCATACCACCGGCGATAGTTCCGACCTTCGAAATCTTGAAGGTCTCCAAAACCTCGATGGAGCAGACAATCTCCTCCTTCATAATAGGCTCCAACATACCCTCGATAGCGTCCTTAATCTCGTTGATTGCGACGTAGATAATCGAGTAGAGGCGGATTTCAATCTCCTCCTGCTCGGCAATCTTACGGGCTGCGGCCGAAGGTCGTACCTGGAAGCCGACGATAATCGCATTCGATGCTGCGGCAAGCAGTACGTCGCTCTCCGAAATCTGACCCACTGCGGCGTGGATAACATTGACCTGAACGGTCTCCTTCGAGAGTTTGATGAGCGAACCCGACATAGCCTCAACCGAGCCGTCAACGTCACCCTTAACGATGATATTGAGCTCCTTGAACGAGCCGATAGCGATACGACGGCCAATCTCGTCGAGCGTCACGTGCTTCTGGGTCATAATGCCCTGCATACGCTGCAACTGCTCACGCTTGTTGGCAATCTCGCGTGCCGAGCGGTCGTCCTCCATCACGTTGATTTGGTCACCCGCCTGTGGTGCGCCATTCAGACCCAATAGCTGTACAGGGGTTGCAGGACCTGCCTCTTTGAGCTTGTTACCGTTCTCGTCGAACATCGCCTTTACACGACCCGTGTGGATACCCGAGAGTACAACGTCGCCGATACGCAACGTACCGTCCTGAACGAGTACTGTCGAGACATAACCACGACCCTTGTCGAGCGTCGATTCGATGATAACACCCTTCGCACGCTTGTTTGGATTGGCTTTGAGTTCGAGCATCTCGGCTTCGAGCAACACCTTTTCGAGCAACTTGTCGAGGTTGAGACCCTTCTTTGCCGATACGTCTTGACTCTGATATTTACCGCCCCAATCCTCAACGAGGAGGTTCATATTGGCCAACTGCTCCTTGATAGCATCGGGGTTAGCGGCAGGTTTATCGATTTTGTTGATAGCAAATACCATTGGTACGCCTGCGGCCTGTGCGTGGTTGATAGCCTCGATAGTTTGCGGCATCACCTTGTCGTCGGCCGCAACGATGATAATCGCTACGTCGGTAATCTTGGCACCACGCGCACGCATTGCCGTAAAGGCCTCGTGACCAGGGGTGTCGAGGAAGGTGATTTTCTGACCGTTCAACTCAACCGAGTATGCACCGATGTGCTGTGTAATACCACCGGCCTCACCTGCGATGACATTGGTCTTACGGATATTGTCGAGCAGCGACGTCTTACCGTGGTCGACGTGACCCATAACGGTAACGATTGGCGGACGAGGGAGCAAGTCCTCTGCGCTGTCGGCATCGTCCTCGCCAATAGCCTCCTGAATATCGGCCGAAACAAACTCGGTCGTGAAACCAAACTCCTCTGCTACAACTACGAGAGCCTCGGCATCGAGACGCTGGTTGATAGATACCATAAGGCCGAGGTTCATACAAGCCGAGATGACCTCCATAGGCGAGACGTTCATCATTGTTGCAACCTCGCTGACGGTGACAAACTCGGTCACCTTCAACACCTTGCGCTCCATCTCTTCGCGCTCTACGGCCTCGTTCATACGTTCGCGGACCTCTTCGCGCTTCTCCTTGCGGTATTTTGCGCCCTTGTTCTTCGCACCCTTTGCAGTGAGGCGGGCAAGGGTATCTTTAATCTGCTTCGAAACCTCTTCGTCCGATACCTCTGGACGGACAACAGGCTTCGGTGCAGGCTTCTGATGCTTGTTCTTCTTACCTTGTGGCTGTTCGTGCTGCTGACCGCCCTTATAAGGGTTGCCCTCGTGCTTCTGCTTCTTGCCTTGCTGCTCGTTTTTACCGGCCTGGTGGTTCTTGACATCGACCTTCTCCTTTTCGAGACGCTTGCGACGATGCTTGCCACCTGGAACCATACCCGAAACGTCCATCTTGCCGAGGATTTGAGGACCGACAAGGGTAGGGGCTTCGGTTGGCTTAAATTCGGCCACCGTGCGCTCTGTCTTCTCGACAGCAGGGGCTGGTGTAGCCGCTACTGTGGCCTTTGGCTCTGCCTTTGGAGCAGGTGCAGGCTGTTCTGCCTTTGGTTCAGGTTTTGCCTCCGCCTTTGGAGCAGGTGCTGGTTTTGGCTCCGGCTTTGGCTCCGGTTTTGGAGCAGGCGCAGGTGCTGGTTGCTCGACCTTTGGCTCTGGTTTAGCCTCTGGCTTGGCAACATTGCCACGCTTGTCAATCTCGATTTTGCCGAGAATCTTTGGTCCGGCAACCTCCTCCTTAACCTCGACGCTCTTCTTTGGTGCAGGTGCTTCGACCTTTGCCTCCTCGATAGATACGGTCGCCTGACGCGCCGAAATCTTCTCGCGGATACTGTCGCGAGCGTTGGTCGTTTGACGACCTCCGCCAAACTCCTTCTCAATCAGAGCATAGGTGTCGGGGGCTATTTGTGTGTTGGGCGAGCCGTCGATGGTTACGCCCTTCTTGTGCAGGTAGTCGGTGATGGTGCTCAAACCCACCTTAAACTCCTTTGCAACCTGAATAAGACGCAATTTTCTTTCGTTCTCCATATTTGTTGTTCTCCTTTTCGTTTAATGGTTGGACATTGCTTCTTGCTGCGGAGTGTCCCACAGCCGGACTGTGGGTCTATTCGAACTCCGCTTTGAGAATGGAGACAACCTTCTCGGCCTGCTCCAATTCGAGGTCGGCGCGTGCAGCAACCTCCTCTACCGGAAGTTCGAGGACACTCTTGGCGGTGTCGCAACCTGCGGCACGAAGAGCGTCGATAATCCAACCCTCGATTTCGTCGGCAAACTCGACCAAAGCAACGTCCTCCTCCTCGATTTCGCGATATACGTCGATATCGTAGCCTGTGAGCATCTTCGAAAGACGAATGTTCAGACCACCCTTACCGATTGCAAGCGATACCTGGTCGGGCTTCAAATATACCGATGCGGTCTTGCGCTCCTCGTCGATTACTATGTTCGAAACCTTTGCTGGGTTCAACGCACGCTGGATAAGCAACTGTGTATTGCTGGTGTAGTTGATAACGTCGATATTCTCGTTGCGCAACTCCTTTACGATAGTGTAGATACGCGCACCCTTGACACCTACGCACGAGCCTACCGGGTCGATGCGCTCGTCGTACGACTCAACAGCAACCTTTGCACGCTCGCCAGGGATACGGGCAATCTTGCGAATGGTAATCAGACCGTCGTAGATTTCAGGTACCTCGGCCTCGAAGAGTCTTTCGAGGAATTGGTTGGCCGTACGCGAGAGAATGATGCGTGGCTGATTGTTGTTCATCTCAACGCTCTTTACAATCGCTTTCAGCGTGTCGCCCTTGCGGTAGAAGTCGCTTGGAATCTGCTCTGCCTTTGGCAAGATAAGTTCGTTATCCTCGTCATCGACAACGAGTACCTCCTTCTTCCAAACCTGATAGATTTCGCCGGTGATAATCTCGCCAACCTTATCCGAATACTTCTCGTAGAGGTTAGCCTTCTCCAATTCGAGGATACGCGATGCGAGGTTCTGACGCAACGACAATACGGCACGGCGACCAAACGACTCGAATGTGATAGAGTCGGTGTACTCGTCGCCAACCTCATAGGAGTCGTCGATTTTCTGGATTTCCGAAAGCGAAATCTCTGCAACAGGGTCGTTGAAGTCCTCGTCGGCAACAACAACGCGGTTGCGCCAAATTTCGAGGTCGCCCTTGTCGGCATTGATGATGACATCGAAGTTCTCGTCCGTGCCATATTGCTTTTGCAATGCGTGGCGGAAAACGTCCTCCAAGACGCCAATCATCGTCGATTTGTCGATGTTTTTCAGCTCTTTGAACTCTGCAAAGTTGCTGATGAGATTGAGATTGTTCATTGTTTGTCTGTTTTATTTAATTTGTCTATTTATAATCCAAATACTCCTTGACGCTCTTGATTTGAGCGAAGGTATAGGTGCGTACAGTGTGCTGCAACTCCTTGCGCTTCTTGCCCTCGACGGCCACCTTCTCGTCGTACGAGATGGTGATTCCCTCCTCGTTGGCGTCATCCAGTGTGCCGAGAATCTTCACACCGTCGGTTAGCAGAACATCGACCGACGAGCCGATAATCTTGCGATATTGGCGCAACAAGCGGAGTGGCTCGCCAATGCCGGCCGAGGTTACGGTGAGCGAGAAATCCTCCTCGTCGCGGTCGAAAGCCTCGTTGATGATGCGGCTTAACTCGACACAAGCGTCAATCGTAACGTGGGTGTCGCTATCGAGCGTCAGAGTGATGTCGTTCGATGGCGTTGATGCACAATCGACTACAAAAATGTCGCTGCCTTCGAGGTGTTGCTCGGCAAGTTGTTTGATTGCTTCGATGTTCATATTGGTAAATTATTTATTTTCAATGTTTTACAAAACAAAGGTTGCAGCCTTCATACGAAATAAGGGGACTTGCTCGTCCCCTTATCACTTACACGATGCAAATATATGACAAAAATTTCTCTTTTCCAAAGGAAAAGACGAAAAAAGTCGGAGAACGTACCAAACGTCTCCGACCTTCACTCTCTTCGGTTTGATGTTAGTCGCGCGAAACCGAGGTATAAGGCTTGATTACGCCACGCTGCGACGAGCGAACGAACGAAATCAGTGCATCGCGCTCTGGCGATTGAGCAACCTTCTCTTCGGCCTCTTTGCAAGCGTTGTCGTAGTTCAAACCGCTCTGGAACAATACGCGGCAGGTGTTGTGAATCGACTCGATTTGCTCCTGCGTAAAGCCACGACGCGAAAGGCCGACCTTGTTGATGCCTGCATAGCTGAGCGAGTCGCTACGCACGATGATATATGGCGGAACATCTTTGCCAAGCAGCGAGCCACCCTGAATCATTGCGTGGTCGCCGATTTTGGTCCATTGGTGAACAGCAGCGTGGCCACCGATTACAACCCAGTCGCCAACCTCAACCTCGCCCGCAAGCGAAACACGGTTTGCGATAACGCAGTGGTTGCCGACAACGTCGTCGTGTGCAACGTGAACGTATGCCATAAGGAGGTTGCCGCTACCGACTACGGTCTTACCGCGCGAAGCTGTACCACGGCTGATGGTTACATATTCGCGAATATCGTTGTCGTCGCCAATCTCGGCAGTTGTTACCTCGCCACGGAATTTCAAATCCTGTGGAAGGCACGAAATCGAAGCTGCGGTGTGAATCTTATTGCGTTTGCCGATGCGTGCGCCATCGTGGATTACGGCACCTGGGCCAATCCAACAATCGTCGCCGATAACTACGTCGCCGGCAATATATGCAAATGGTTCTACGGTTACGTTCTCGCCAAGTTTAGCGTCGGGGTGAACGTATGCTAATGGGCTAATCATAAGTCAATTAGATAATAAAAAGTTTCTATTTATTAGTTTGGTTTTTTGCTATTTGTGCCATCAGTTGAGCCTCGCATACGAGCGTGCCTGCGACAAACGCCTTGCAATCCATCATCGCGATACCGCGACGAACAGGACTAATCAGTTCGGCCTCGATTTGGAGTGTGTCGCCAGGGGTTACCTTGTGCTTGAAACGCACGTTGTCGATGCGAAGGAAGTAGGTCGAGTAGTCGCTCGGATTCTCAACGCTGCTCAATACGAGTATGCCACCGCACTGTGCCATAGCCTCGACAATCAGTACGCCAGGCATAACAGGCTCCTGTGGGAAGTGACCCTGGAAGTATGGCTCGTTGACGGTAACGTTTTTGATACCGGCCACCGAGTTGCCGTCGAGGTGGAAGATGCGGTCAATCATCATAAACGGATAGCGGTGTGGCAGAAGCGTACGAAGCTCGTTTACGTCGTAAATGGCAGGGAGGTTTGCCTTATATTTGAAACGAGGCTTTGTGCCCTCGCGACGGATTGTCTGCGTCACCTGCTTCATAAACTCCGTGTTGGCAAAGTGGCCAGGACGGGTAGCCCATACACGGCCCTTGATGCGCATACCGAGCAGTGCAAAGTCGCCGAGCAGGTCGAGCAACTTGTGGCGTGCGAGCTCGTTGTTGGCACGCAGTTGCAGATTGTTCAGATAACCGCCTGTAACCTGTATATCCTTCTTGTTGAAGATTTTGGAGAGGTGAGCCAACTGCTCGTCCGAAACAGGATTTTCGACAACAACGATAGCATTGTCGAGGTCGCCACCTTTGATGAGGTTCATCTTGAAGAGCGGCTCCAACTCGTGCAAGAATACGAACGTGCGGCAAGGGGCAATCTTCTCGGCATAGTTATCGCCGGGAACGAGTACCGCATACTGGTTGCCGACAACCTTCGAGTTGTAATCGACATGAACCGATACCGAGAACTCTTCGTCGGGGTAGAGAATGATTGCAACACCCTTCTCTGGAATGGTGTAGACCTGCTTCTCGCGAACTTCGTAGTAGCGACGGTCGGCCGTCTGCTCCTCCAAACCAACTTCGGCGATACCTGCTGCATAGGCCTTTGCCGAGCCGTCCATAATAGGGGTCTCGTGGTTGTCAATATCTATCACAGCATTATCGACGCCCATAGTCCAGAGTGCCGACATAATATGTTCGATGGTGCTGACGCGAACGCCGTCACGCTCGATGGTTGTGCCACGCGAAGTGTCGGTCACAAATTCGCACAAAGCAGGGATTGTTGGCTGGTTTTCGAGGTCAATACGGCGGAATACGATGCCTGAATCTTCCGGTGCAGGGTGGACTGTCATCGTTACCTGTACGCCGGTGTGCAGACCTTTACCCGAGAAAGTAATTGGGGCGCAGAGGGTCTGCTGTTTGTTTGAAGATGTCGTAGTCATTACTTTTTAATGTTTATCAAAGGAGTTTTGACCTGCATCGGCAGGCGAAAAGTGGAGATAACTCCCTCCTTCTTAAAATTATTGGGTACAAATATAGTGAAATTTCGTAATAAACACTAATTTTGCACTACGAAAAAAGGGTATGATACAAGCAAATTCCGAAAATAACGAGATAAAGGAGCCTCGCGAAGCCTCGCAGCAAAGAGGGGCGTCGAGCGAGTCGCCTCGTCAGCGTCGTCGTCCGTTGCGTCTGCCTTTCGATGGGCGTCAGCAGGATGTGGGCTCGTGGGCATACGACCATCGTATTGGCTTGTGTATTACGGTGATTGCCTATCTGCTCTTTGCTATTATCTTTGTCGTGTCGAAGATTGTCGTGGGCCAACGCGCCTCGACCCAGACCCTCTATATCGATATGCAGACGGTCGAGCTTCTCGAAACCGAGCGCGACCGCTTGGAGGCCGAAGTTCGTCGTGCCAACTCGCAAATAGATTGGAGTTCGATTCGCAACACCTCCTCCAATGAGAATGCACTCAATGAGAACCTCCAAGATGCCAAAGGTATCAACGCCGCCGCACTAAATTCGTCGGCCGAGGAGACGGAGGCTCGTATGCGTGCCAATCGCGAAGCCTATGAGAAGGGTCTTGCCGAAGCCGAAGCTGCGGGTCGTCGCTCTGGCGACAATGGTGCGGGAAGTGATAAAAAACGAGAAGATGTGCGTGTAAAAGGGCGCGTGACGGTCTCTTTCTCGCTCTCCAATCCTGTTCGTTACAGCCGTCACCTTGTTAAGCCTGCATATCGTTGTGAAGGTGGTGGCGAGGTTGTAGTCAATATTATTGTAAATCAGCGCGGTGAGGTCGTCTCGGCTTGGCTTGCATCGGGTGGCGATGAGTGTATGCGCCAAACAGCTCTCTCTGCTGCTCGTGGCTCACTTTTCGATAGCAACTCCTCTGCACCGACTCGACAGCAGGGGACGATTACCTATATATTTATCCCACAGTAAAAATTGATTTGTAGGCGGATTCTACTTCCGCTAACAAAAACGAGGCCAATGGGACGTACAGAGGTACTACCCATCGGCCTCTTTTTTTGCCGAGCGTTGTATAATCTCGCCTAAAATGCAATTTTTGAAAATCGATTTTATAATGTCTTTTCTGCGGCTAACAAAATTTCCGCCAATGGGTAGTACAATAAGTACAACCCATCGCCGATAAATTTTGCCGAGCCTTGCAAATGTCAGCCTAAAATCAATTTTCGGTCACCAGAGGGTGGCCTTTTTTTGTTAGGGTCGTTAGGGGCGTTAGAGTCGTTAAGGGCGTTAGGGGTAAAATGGGTAGATTGAGTAGTTTGTGTAGATTGAGTAGCCTGAAAAAGCAAGCTACCCAGTTTACCCAGCACAACCCAATCTGCCCAATCTACCCATCACAACCCAATCTCCCCGGCCTAAATCTCCTTTGGCTCATCGACGCTCCTACTCAACGCTCCACGTTTCGCCCGAGTTGAGCAGTTCGTCAAGGTTGTGGATTTTGGCCGTTGCGCCAACCTCTTCGACTTGTCGCGCGACCTCTCTGTCGTAGACCGGCTCACCCGTTACATCGCGTATAACGCCCAGAGCAACAGGGTAGTCGGGGTATTTCATCGAGGCGAGCATATAGTGCAGTGTAGGGTCTTCACAATGGGTGTTGTGGGTGAGTATATCCTCCTCCGTATAGCCATCTTTGCCAATCTCGACAACCTTCAACTTCAATCCGTCGAGTACCAGGCCCTTGTTTCGCTCTGCTCCGAAAAGCATCTTTTGGCCGTGTTGCAGGGTGATGGTGTGTTCGGCTCGCGTAGCACGGTCGGCAGCAAATGAGGCGTGGGTCTTGTTATTGAAAATCATACAATTTACGAGCGTCTCCACGACCGATGTTCCTTGGTGGCGAGCCGCTGCAACGAGCATCTGCTGTGTTAGCACAACATCGGCATCGACGGTGCGGGCAAAGAACGTTCCTCGCGCTCCGATAGCCAATTCGCCAGGGTTGAACGGGTGTTCGACTGTGCCGTAAGGCGAGGTCTTGGTGACGAGACCAAGTTTGCTTGTTGGCGAATACTGACCTTTGGTCAGACCGTAGATTTCGTTGTTGAAGAGTACGATATTGAGGTCTACATTTCGACGCAAGGCGTGGATAAAGTGGTTGCCGCCAATGGCTAACGAGTCGCCATCGCCCGTGCAGACCCAAACCGAGAGTTTAGGGTTTGCGACCTTCACACCCGTAGCGATTGCTACTGCGCGACCGTGTATGGTGTGGAAACCATAGGTCGGCATATAGTAGACGAAGCGTGACGAGCAGCCGATACCCGAGATGAAAACAATATCTTCGCGAGCAACACCGAGCGTCTCGGCAACCTCTGGCATAGCGCGTTGTACGGCAGCCAACACAGCGTGGTCGCCACAACCCGGACACCATTTTACCTGACGGTCGCTTTTGAAATCTTCGGGAGTATATTTGTATTGAGCCATATCGTTAATCGTTTTTCTCTTCGAGAAGAGTGTTGAACACCGTGGTTAATTCGCTTGTCGAGAATGGTTGTCCCGTACATTTTGCATATTCGAGAATCTCGACATCGGGGAAGCGACTACGCAGATAGTCGGCAAACTGTCCTCCGTTGAGTTCGCATACAACGACCCTCTCGAAGCCCTCCAAAATCTCCTTCGAGCCGTGTGGCAGAGGGTTAATGTAGTTGAAGTGGCAGTGCGAAACGCTCTTACCTTCGGCACGCAGGGTCTCGACCGCAGTTCGTAGGTGGCCCATTGTTCCGCCCCAGCCGACCACCAGCAATCGGCCCTCGCTCGACCCGATAAAGGTCTGCATTGGAATATCGTCGGCAATGGCCTCGACTTTGCGGGCGCGAGTCTCGACCATCTGCATATGGTTTTCGGGGTTGTAGGATATATCGCCACTCTTCGAGTCCTTCTCCAAGCCTCCGATGCGGTGTTCGAGGCCTTGCATTCCGGGTACGGCCCAACGACGGACAAAACGCTCATCGCGAGCGTATGGCATAAAGGCTTCGGTCGTGTGGTCGGCCCTCTCGCTTGGCAGGGTCGCAAATTGAGGTGTTATGCTACGCATCTTCTTGACACTCGGGATTGCCCAAGCCTCCGAGGAGTTGGCTATAAAGCCGTCGGTAAGCAGTACGACGGGGGTCATATGCTCAACTGCTATGCGGGCTGCTTCGAATGCGTAGTGGAAGCAGTTGCTTGGCGTCGATGCTGCGATTACGGGCAGTGGAGACTCTCCGTTACGACCATAGAGTGCCTGCATAAGGTCGCTCTGCTCGGTCTTGGTCGGAAGACCCGTCGAAGGGCCTCCGCGTTGTACATCGACCACAACGAGCGGTAGTTCCGACATCACGGCCAAACCGAGTGCCTCGCTCTTCAAGGCCAAGCCCGGACCCGAGGTGGTCGTTACGGCCAGCGAGCCGGCAAACGAAGCTCCGATAGCGGTGCAGATGCCTGCAATCTCGTCCTCGGCCTGCATAGTCTTTACACCGAGCGACTTGTGCTTGGCCAACTCCTCCAATATACCCGTTGCAGGGGTGATAGGGTATGAACCGCAGAAGAGAGGTAGTCCGCTACGTTCCGAGGCTGCGATTAAGCCCCAAGCGGTGGCGGTATTACCGTTGATTGTGCGATATTTACCTGCGGCCAAACCCGTATGCTCGATATAGTAACGATTGAGCGAGAGGTGGTTGTTGGCTGCATAGTTGTAACCGGCCTCGATTACCAGCATATTGGCGTGCGCCAGGTCGGGATTGCGTGAGCCGAACTTCTTGTCGAGATACTCTTGTGCGTGGTCGGTTGTGGCATCGGTCAGATAGAGGCATACGCCAAGTGCAAACATATTGCGGCACTTGTTGCGACTCTTGTTGTCGAGCGATGTCTCGGTCAAAGCCTCACGAGTGATGGTTGTTATGCGGATACCTGCTGTGTTGTAGCCCTGCAACGATAGCTCTTCAAACGGATTGTCGCCGACAAAACCTGCACGACGGAGGTTTTCGGCCGTAAAGGTGTCGGTATCGTATATGATTGTTGCCTCCTTTTTGAGGAATGGACGGTTGGCTTTCAATGCGGCAGGATTCATTGCGACCAATATGTCACATTGGTCACCAGGGGTTGCGATACTGCTCGAACCGAAATGCACCTGAAAGCCCGAAACACCGGCTATGGTACCTTGTGGGGCGCGAATTTCGGCCGGATAGTCGGGGAATGTCGAAATCGCATTGCCACCCAATGCAACGGTCTCGGAAAAGAGTGTTCCTGTGAGTTGCATACCGTCGCCCGAATCGCCCGAAAAGCGAATCACAACGTCGTTTGTTGGCGTTTTGCCAAGTTTGTCAATCTTCTCCATTCTGTCTGTTATGCTCTGTTTTAGTTTGGTCTAATTTAGTCGTAGTCGGGAAGTTCTTGCGGAGGGGCGTCGCTGTAAGCCTCCATATCCTGCATAGCCTCTTCGGCACCGGCCAAAGCCTCTGCTATACGGGCCTCGTTGCGCTGGCGACGCTTGCGGCTGAAACGGTTGGCTATGCGTTGGCGCAAATCCTTCGCATTGTCGAAATCCTCTTTGTAGTATATGCCGATTCCGGTCTCTTGCAGACCCTGGTTCTCGTCGAAACGGTCGATGGTGTGCGTAAATCCTTTGAGACGCAACGTGCCGGCGCGGTCAATAAGCCACGTCACATAGGCCTCGCCCGTGAGCGAAGAGTTGGCATTGACAACCTGCGACTTATCGACGAGGTAGTTACCCTCCAACTCGATGAGTAGTCGGTTGTTGAACAGACCCTTCGAGAAGCCGAAATCGACCTCGTCGCTCATCATCTGCTCGGTCTTTGGACGGTAGCGCAGAACGATGTTCGACGACTCGGTTGAGAGCCAGTTGCTTAATTGGTTCGATAGTAACTCAAAGCCCGTAACGGCTGCCGACGAAGCTCCGAATAGCGAAGCGTCGGTCGAAGCGTCGGAAAGGAAGCTGTTGGCCACGAGCAGATAGAGGAACTGCTGCGAACGGCGCTCCGGAGTGCTTAATGCGTTGGCTACAATCGATTGTATGCTTGAATCGGTGTTATCGACCCTAACGTCGAATGTTACGGCAGGTCGTGTCAGACGCTCTTTAAGGTGTATGATACACTCAACAGGAACGGCTCGCGATGGAATCGAGTGGCTGTCTTGCGAAATATAACCCTCCAAAAGCGGTTTTAGCGAGGCCTTGAGGCGATATATTGCGTCGATATTGAGCAGCGCATCGAGTGGGTCGCCCGTCCATTGTATCGTCGAGCCTCGCTCGATGACAAATCGCTTGTTGATGATGTTTTGGAGCGTGAAGAGGTAGCTACCTTCGTCAATGGTGTAGTCGCCATACATCTCGAATATATCCGACTTCGGATTTATGCGCAAGTTGAGCAGACCCTCGCCTCGGCCCTTGATGATGTCGCCTACGGTAGGGTCGATTACCAACTGCACCTCGGCATTTGGTCGTACGTTGAGCGACATATTTATATCCATAGCGCCACCCGACGAGGAGCGTTGTCGCTGTCGTCGCTCGAATGACAACTTTTTGCGTACGAGTACGTTGGTTGTATCGAGTTTGGTCGCTTGCTCGAAGGTTACAAAGTCGGCCGACGATATATTCGATTTACCCGACAATGGCATATAGAAGTGGGAGTTGTCGTCGGTCGAGGCGACAAAATCCATCACAACGCCCGCCTTGTCGCCGCGTATTGCAGCCGAGCCGGAGGCGAATACCTTGCCGTAGAACATATCGTTGTCGCGCTTGGTGGTGCTTAATACGCGCATTGAGCGGAAACGTACGTCGAAGTCGTATTCGATATTCGACAGGTGGTTGAGACTCAAATTCATACTGAGCGTTCCTCGGTTGCGGTCAACGTCGTAGATTGGTGCATTGCTTACGGTGAAGCGGTTGTTTTTGACCTCTATCGTAGCCTTCGGTGCCGAATATACACAACGTGTGTAGTCGAGCATTGTCTCCAAGTCGGTGACCTCGATGTTGCCCGATAGGTCGGCCATTCTACGTTCGCCCGAGAGTGTCAAATCGACTTTGGCCGAGCCTTTGGTCTTGGATATTACACCTTTGAGCAGAGGGTCGAGCAACGACATTTTGAGTGCCGGCATCTGTATTCGGGCATAGTAACGGACCTGCGATGGCGAGTAGTAACCGCGAATAATCTCTTCGCCATTGTTGCGGGTGCAGACCGAGAGCGAAGCGCGGCTGCGTCCGAAATCCCAACGCGACGAGAGTTGCATCGCGGCAATCGGAATCGAATTTATGTGAATGGAGTCGAGGTCGATTTTGGCGTCGATTTCAGTGTCGCGCAGGGCTGACGATACGTTGGCGTAACCGTTGGTGCGACCCTCGATAACATAACCTATGCGCTCGGCAAATTGGGTAAATGGTGCGAGCGAGAAGTTTTTGAGTTCGAGGTGCAGTGTGTCGGATAGACTGCGCGATGCCACACCATCGAGCGACAACTCTTGCTGGTCGTTGCGGTTCGATATGCGGAAGTCGCGAATGTCGATGCGCTTGCGGTTGGCCTCGATGCCGTTGGCCGTAACGCGCCAAACCTGCTCCTTGCGACGGAAACTCGAAGGTTGCAAGGTTATCGAGACGTGGCGCATACTATCGCGACGCGAAATGGCGGCCGAGGCTGCAAGTTCGCCCCTGAAATCGCGTGTCGAGTCGGCTACGGTGGTGAATATGTGCAATTCGTTGTTCTTCGCTCCGCCGTGGAGGTTGAATTCGTGGGCGCGCATACCACCGAGGTATATATCTTTCGATAGGAGGTCGAGCGTGAGCGAGTCGTTGCGGTTGCCGGCCGTGAGGTCCATTTCGGTAAGCAGGATGCGGTTGCTCGATATGTAGTCAGACTTGCCTCGCATCATAAAGTGATTCTCGGCAGGATTCATAAATATCTTTATCGAGGTTTGTGGCGCGACCTCTATACCACTTGTGAAGCAGGCGATAAGCGGGTCGAGTTGCTTGGTCGTTACCGATAGCAGGGCAACGTTGTTGCGCATCGACTCGCCTTTGGTCTCGATGTGGCCGAGCGACTGTTTGTCGTAGAGTTGCGGCAGGTAGTGCGACAATAACGTGCGTAGGTAATAGACTACGTCTTTGTATGGGCTGCGACTCTCGAACACAGCATCGGCAAAGTCCGAGTTGAGCGTTATGGTGCGAATATCCTCGTTGGCGTCGATGTTGAGCGATACACGCTCCGAGTTTATTGTTGTGTCGTTGTGGGTGTATGTGGCATCGGCGATGCTGACCATACCGCCCAATTCATCGAGATTGCGACCCGTAGCCTCGATTGCTGCCGAGGCGGATAGGGTGGCGATACTGTCGCGCTTGTTGATGTTCATCGCGTGGAGGTCGGCGTGACGAATATCGGCTACAACCTCGAAGGTTGGCTCTTCACGATTGCTTGTGTCGATAGCGGCCGTCAATTCGGCTTGGAGATTTTCGTCGTCGGTGTCGAGACGAGTCTCGATGCGCGAATCGGCATATTGGGCAACAATCGTGGCATTGCGATAGTTGTAGTCGTTGATGACTATGTCCGAAATCTTGACCTCGCCATCGGCCTCGATGTTGCCATCGTCGATATTGGCTTTGGCAGAGGCCGAGAGTGATGCCTCGCCGAGGGTCTTGATAGCGGTGATATTGCCAACGTTGAGAGCGTCGGTAGCGAGTTGTGCCGTTATGGTGCGAACGCCCGCGTTGCTGTCCATATTACATTGAGCCTCAACTTGTCCGCCACTGCCAACAGCGATATTGGCCACAGCCGTAAAGTCGGATATGTAGCCCTTGAAACGACCCGAACCCTCGATGCTTTGGGCGCGGTCGATATATGGTTGTACCTTCTCGGGTATGTTCAATCGGGCGATAGTTCCGAGGAGATGGCTCAACTCGGGAGTCGAGACTTTTATCTGCTTTACATCGACATCGAAGGTGGTCTTTCGGACGTTGGTCAGTCCCTTGATGTTGGCCGCTGCTTTGAGGTGGCCTCCATCTTCAAGGCGCAGGTGGTCGATTTCGCCTCGGAAGTTGGCGACTGTGCCGTGCATCGAGAAGTTGGCCTCCGAAATCGAGGTTTGCCAACGGCGGATAGCCGGAGCCCAATAGCCGACGGTGTAACTGTCGGCATACGAATCGACAGCCTCGCCATCAATGCGAACACGCTTGATGAACTCTTTGTATTCGCTCCAATCGCGACCCGTAAGCGAGAACTTCGGGAGGTTGATGTATGTGCCGTCGGAGGTAATCGAAAAGTCGTCGAGCTTTACCAGACCCTTATCGACGTGGAAGTGGCCCGAGCCCTTGTGCAACACGAAACCACTACGCTCGATAAATTCGAGGTGGCGTATCAATCCGCCCACGGCGCTGCTATCGACGTAGAAGTTGTCGAGATGGCCGTGGATATTGTCGAAGCGCATATTGCCGTAATCGACACCGAATTTGGGGTTGCGATGTTTGAGTCGTTCGAGGCGGAAACAGAGATTTTCGGCATCGAGCGACCTGATGTCGAGACGAAATCCGCGACCCTTCTTTTTCTTGTTGCGGTTGATGCGGTCCACAACCTCTTTGATGTTCATCGGGCCGCGTGTGGTTTCACGCAGTATGAATTTTACGTTGCGAGCCTTACCTACATTGAGGATTAGGTTGCGAGGCATACCCCGCAAATCGCCGAGGTGGGCCGTGACCGATGCTGCGTAGAGCAGTGTGTCGCCGTCGTAATCCTCGACATAGAAGTCGCGCACGTTGATACCGCCCCACATACCTGCCGTTATGCTGCCGATGCTTACAGTTGTGCCGAGAGCCTCGGTCGCAAAGTCCGATGCGAAACGCACCGCACGGTTCTGAATGCTCGGCATCGAGAGGAGCATTGTCGCCAATACGGGAAGTATTATCAGCAATATTATGATTGCCGATAGCGTTTTCAATAATATTTTTGTAACTTTGCGCATCGGTTATGGCAATAAGTTATTTATAACTTACAAAGTTAATACAAAAATACGATTTTACGAAATATATGAGTGAGAATATTGTGATTTTGGGTATAGAATCGTCGTGTGACGATACGTCGGCTGCTGTTTTGCGCGGTACGACACTGCTTTCGAGCGTTATTGCATCGCAGGCTGTTCACGAACGTTATGGTGGTGTAATCCCCGAACTTGCTTCGCGTGCGCACCAGCAAAATATTGTGCCTGTGGTCGATGCGGCTTTGAAGGAGGCGGGCATAAGTGTCGATAAGGTCGATGCTATCGCCTATACCCGAGGTCCCGGCTTGCTTGGCTCGTTGATGGTCGGTACGTCGTTTGCAAAGGGGTTGTCGGTGGCTCACAATATTCCGATGGTCGAGGTTAATCACCTTCACGGCCATATCCTTTCGCATTTTGTCGATTTGCCCGACCGCGAATTGCCGCACCCCGACTATCCGTTCCTCTGCCTGCTTGTCAGTGGTGGCCATACCCAGATAGTCAAGGTCGATGCTCCCGACTCGATGTCGATTGTCGGTACGACGATTGACGATGCAGCCGGTGAGGCGCTCGATAAGTGCGCCAAAGTTATGGGGTTGCCATATCCGGGAGGTCCGGTTATCGACCGTATGGCAAAGGAGGGCGATGCTTCGGCATTTAACTTCGCGAAGCCGCGTGTCGGTGGTTTTGACTATTCGTTCTCGGGTCTGAAAACTTCGTTCCTCTATACGTTGCGCGACAACGTTGCGCTCAATCCCGATTTTGTGGAGCAGAATCGTTGCGACTTGTGTGCATCGCTGTTGCACACGGTTGTCGATATTCTTGTCGATAAACTTATTCGCGCCGCCAAAGAGTTTGGTATCAAGGATATAGCCCTCGGTGGTGGTGTATCTGCCAACTCGGCTCTCCGCGCTCGAATTGAGGCCGAGGGGCGTAAGCGTGGTTGGCGAACCTTCCTTCCGGAGTTGAAATTTACGACCGACAATGCGGCTATGATTGCCGTAGCGGGTTACTATCGCTATCTGCAAGGCGAGTTTTCGTCGCTCGATGCTGCTCCGATTGCCCGCTACGAGGATTTGGTCTAATGGGTGGTCGAGGGCTATCGTAGGAAGCTCGTCGCTTTTACCTTGTTATCGAAAATCTCCTTTTCGACAATTCCTGTTATCACATCGGCTGCATCGTGCCAACGATTTGCACCGAACTTACGGCGATATGTAACCAGGTGCTGGTGCAGGTCGCTCCATTGTTCGCGCCACCCCTTTGGGAAGCGTATGGTGTGCAGAACGGTCGAGGCATTGCTCAAAATTCGGGCCTCTTTGTTGGCCGACTGATGAAACCACTCGACACGTGTTTGTGGCGCCAATTTTTGTATGGCACGCGCAAAACCTCGACCTCCGTTGTTGCTCTCAATCAGTGCGAATCGGGTCTGTGTACGTTTCAGCATATCGCTGACAAGTCCCTCGGTAACCTCCATTGGCTCACGCGAATAGACTGCGTCGCGAATGTAGATGTTGCCATCAATATCGACAGCATAACATATCGAGCATAGGTAGTCGTCGCCCGTGTCAGCGGTGTCGGTGTAGTTGCCCCAGCGAACAATCTCGCGAGGGAGTGTGTTGTACTCTTTGAAACAGTCGCCATAGAGTAATCCTTCGCGTGTCGAGGGGTGTCCCTGATACATACATTCGAAACGTAGTGGGTCGAGTCGTCGCTTGGCTTGGAGTAGTTGAGCCGAGTGCCGCGACTCCCATAGGGCTTGGCCCTCGCTTCGGGGGTCGAGAGGTGTGGCTGGCGACTTTTTGAGTGCCTCGAAGTTGAGGTAACCCCACCCGTCGTCTGCGATTTTGTCGAGGTCGCTCCACGAGTTTAGCATCACTATTGGCTCAACCTTTTGCAGTGAGCCTATAAGGTCCTCTTCGTGCCAGCGCGTAAAGACGATTATCTCTTGTGAGGCGTTGTGCATTCGTGTTCGTACGACCGAGGTGTACCATTCGAGGCAATTTTCGCGTATGAGTGGCGATTCGGCCTCCATTGCATTCTTGTAGAGGTCGTCGAGGATAAAGCAATCGACGCGGTTGCCCGTAAGCGAGCCTTCGCGTCCGACCGAGATGAGAGCGCCTTCGTGGTTGATAATCTCGACCTCGTCGGCTGTGCGGATATACGATGTGGGTTTTGCTCCTCGCTTTATGGTCGTTTCGGGAAATATCTCGCCATACTCTTCCGATTCGATTATACGTTGCACTCGGCGGTTGAATTTCGACGCCAATAGGGCAGAGTAGGAGGCTATAGCAATTCGCATATCGGGGTTTAGCCCAAGAAGATAGGCTGGTAGCAGGGTGCTTGCTCCCATACTCTTGCCGTGCTGTGGAGGCATACTGATTATCAACCGTTTGACTTGGCCGCGAGCAAAGCGTTCGAGTAGTTGATAGTAGGTGTGGTGGAATGGTTGCAGGTCGAGGAAAGGGTAGATTTTTTCGCTAAATTCGATAAATGATGTCATTGTGTGATGTGTTTTTGTACCGCCTTTTTGGAGCGCAGCGACCAAGTCCCCTCCCGAGGAGGGGATTTAGGGGAGGGTCAGATTTGTGAACGCGGCAATCAGCCGCGAGCAACGACCCTTCGTCAGCGGTAAAAGGTTGATGTTGTGTATTATGTATATAAGTACCGTATTTCTTGGAGTGTGATTGCATAAAAAAGCCCGCTTCCGATACGAAGGGTGGGCCGATGGGCTTTGCACACAACGAAGGTATCGCTTCAAAGGTGGGAGAGGTTGTGTGGCAGTGTGGAGGTCTAATGCTCTCTCATAGCCTCGACGAGAAGGCGAAAATCGAAGTCGTCGTCGCCCTCTCCATCGTCGCAGAGGGTTTTGCAGTCGTACCATACGGGGACGACGTCGATAATTCGGTCGGGTTCGTTGTCGAAAGGCTTGATGCGTCGGCGATAGATGATAAGTGTCGCCGTGAGGGTGTGGGTTGCCGTTTCGGAGTCGGCCGATACCGTACCGCTGAAAAATGAGGGTTGCGATAGTGAACTGCAAATAAGTTCGGCAAATCGCTCATAGACCTCTTGGGTGATGTGGTGTGTGGTGTTCATATTTGTATCTTAAAAAGCAATTTTTGAATATGTTGTTTCGTTTGTTCTCTGTCGAAGTGGGTGTGTCGTGCGTTTTTCTCTACGTTTATCTTCTCCATCGCTCGCAGTGGCGACGGTAAAATGTTAATTTTTTGATAGTTTGTCGCGAAATTCTTGCAGGTTTGTAATAAATTATTTAACTTTGCAGTGCAAATATACGTTCAAATATTGACCAAGTCAAGTAAATAAGTACAATTTTTGTATAAAATAATATAATAGAGTTTTATGGATAGTCGTGTAAAACTAATACGCAAGCAACTCGGTATGACGCAAGAGCAACTCGCTCAACGACTTGGTGTTGGTAAGACGGCTCTGTCGATGATAGAGACGGGCCGTGCCGGATTGTCGATGCGTAACCGAAATATTCTTGTTCAAGAATTGAATGTAAATCCCGAGTGGATAGATGAGGGTCGTGGCGAGATGTTCAATGCCGAGCCAAATCTTACCAATGCCTTCCGTCTGCGTACCGATGCTTCGTTGCCGTTGCAGAGTGTGCCGCTCTATTCGATAGAGGGTACGGCGGGTTTGGTGCCGCTATTTACCGATAGAGGTTCGATTGCACCGGTAAATTATATACATATTCCGAATTTGCCCAAGTGTGATGGAGCGATATATGTTGTTGGCGATTCGATGTATCCGCTCTTGAAGAGTGGCGATATTGTGCTTTACAAGCAACTCAACGATGTGAACGATATTTTTTGGGGCGATATGTATCTGCTCTCTATCGATATTGACGGCGAGGAGTATGTGACGGTGAAATATGTCCAAAAGGCCGACCGCGAGGGTTATATTCGTCTCGTGAGCCAAAATCCACACCACGCCGATAAAGATATAGAGGTATCGCGCGTGCGTGCGATAGCGTTGGTAAAGGCGAGTGTGCGAATGAACTCGATTCGTTAAACGGAGTGAATAACTAATAAAAAACAGATAATATGATGAATCTTTTGATGATGACCGAGGGTGCAATGGACGCGGCTTCGAGTCAGATGAGTCTCTGGCAACTCTTCAATGCGGGAGGCTGGTTGATGTGGGTGCTGCTGTTGTTGGGTGGCGTTACAATCTTTATCTTCGTTGAGCGATTTGTGGCGATACGTCGTGCCTCGTCGTTCAATATGGGCTTTATGAATCGTATTCGCGACCTTATCTCGGAGGGCGATGTGCGTGGTGCTGTGGCTCTGTGCCGTAAGACCAATACCCCTATTGCCCGTATGGTCGAGAAGGGTGTCGAGCGTCTGGGTCGTCCGATGGGCGATGTGCAGACGGCTATCGAAAATGTTGCCAACCTCGAAGTCTCGAAACTCGAAAATGGTCTGCCATTCTTGGCTACTATTGCGGGTGGTGCGCCTATGATTGGTTTCTTGGGTACGGT
>JAZQSA010000041.1:0-10576 GCA_045629905.1 Alistipes sp.
GAGTGGTTTTTGGAGAAGGCCACCGAGATAGGCGTTGGCACAATCACACCGTTGGAGTGCGACCACAGCGAGCGACGAATCATCAAACCCGAGCGCGAGGAGAAGGTTATCACGGCCGCCGTCAAGCAGTCGCTCAAAGCCTACCACCCGACACTCGACCCACTGACCCGTTTTGCCGACTTTGTCCGCCAACCGCGTACGGGTCGTAAATTTATAGCCCACTGCGACGAGGCCGTTGTCGGCAAAAAGTATCTCGGCTCGACAATTTCGGCAGGCGAAGATGCTACGATACTCATTGGTCCCGAAGGCGACTTCTCGCCCGAAGAGATTAGGCTGGCTGTCGAGTGTGGTTTTGAAGAGATTTCGCTCGGTCACCAGAGACTTCGCACCGAGACTGCTGCCGTTATGGCAACTGCAATCATATCGTTTACCAACTCTCTATAACCTCCGCACGGCACGATGCAACTGCTTTGGCAACTATTCATATCGTTTCTTAAAATCGGAGCCTTCACCTTCGGTGGCGGATATGCTATGATTCCGCTTATCCGACGCGAGGTTGTCGATAAAAAGCAGTGGGTCAAAGAGAGCGACTTTCTCGAATTGCTGACATTGGCACAATCGGCCCCGGGCCCTATTGCCCTCAACACGGCCGTATTTGTCGGCTACAAAATCGGGCGATTTGCCGGTGCTGTAACATCGGTTGCAGGGGTTGTGCTACCGGCATTCGCGACGATACTGCTTGTTGCCATATTCTTCACTTCGATTCGCAACAACGCCTTTGTCGATGCCGCATTTAAGGCTATGCGACCTGCGGTTGTCGCACTGATTGTCGCACCGATTATCGGCTTCACAAAGCAGATGCGCTGGTATATGGCCATCGTTGCGATAGCCGTTGCAGCCGCTATATGGTGGGCGGGCATCTCGCCAATACACCTGCTTTTGGCAGGCGCTATAACGGGCCTTATATATACGCTATGCCTCTCGTTTGCAGAACGTCGCAAAGAGGCCAACCACCAAAAACAAGATTAGAGAGTATGGAAATCTACGTTCAACTATTCGTCGCGTTCCTGAAAATCGGATTCTTCGGATTCGGTGGCGGATATGCTATGCTCTCGCTGGTGCAGAACGAGGTGGTCGAGCAGCACGGCTGGCTCTCGTCGGCCGAATTTACCGACATCGTTGCCATATCGCAGATGACACCGGGCCCTATCGCCATAAACTCGGCCACATACGTCGGTTACGAGGTGGCCGGCATTGGTGGCTCAATCGTAGCGACGCTTGCCGTATGCCTGCCATCGCTGACGATTATGCTGTTGCTGACACGCTTCTTTATCGTGATGCACCGCAACCGCTATATCCAGGGCGTTGTCGCAGGAATGAAACCCGTAGTCGTTGGTATGATTGGCGCTGCGGCACTACTGCTTATCGCACCACAGCCCGAGGCCCTTGCGACCGCAAAAAGTGAGAGTTTTATCGACCTTTGGAGTTGGGCATTGTTCGGAGCAACGCTTATCGGGTGTTGGCGCAAGGTCAATCCTATTTGGTTGATTATCGCCTCGGCTATCGTCGGCGTAATCATCTATGGCATAATACCCGTGTGGCTACAAAATTAGAGGGCGTAGGCTACGCCTTATTCTACTCACTATATAAGAATCCGAAACAATCTCGTTCCGAACAGATAAGCCGTAGAAAAGTGGATTTACAAGGCTTGCCTATTTGGGAGCGATGGGAGCATACTGTTCGTATGTGACCATCGGACCAGAATAGGCGTAACGCAGTAAATACCTTTTATACGGTTTATTTTAGCGACGGAAGCGGTAATAGGTTCCGAGCGGCAACTCCTTGCGAGCCTCGTCCTCGAAATAGAGTTCGCCACACTCCTCACTCTGCGGCACACCGAAACATTGGCGCACGGCAGTACGCGCAAGGGTCGATGAAAGACCCATCGAGTAGAGATTAAGCACCAAGAAAGCGTTGCGCTTTTCGAGCAACTCGGCACACGCTTCGAGCATCGGCGTAATATGCTCCTCCAAGACCCACTTTTCGCCATTTGCACCTCGGCCATAGGCAGGAGGGTCGAGGATAATGCCGTTATAGCGATTACCTCGGCGCACCTCGCGCTGTACGAACTTCATCGCATCTTCGACAATCCAGCGCACCCCGTCAAGACCGCTCGCCTCCATATTTTCGCGCGACCACGTCACCACCTGCTTCACCGAATCGACGTGAGTCACCTCGGCACCCGCTGCACGCGCAGCAAGTGTCGCTCCACCCGTATAGGCAAAGAGATTCAGCACCTTCGCGTGGCCAATTTCGCGACAAGCATCGTATATAAAGTTCCAATTTGCCGACTGCTCGGGGAATAGTCCGACGTGCTTAAACGACGTCAGACCCAAACGCATCGAGAGGTGCATATCCTTATAGTCGTAGCGCACCGACCAGCGCGACGGCATCTGCGGCTTCATTCGCCACTCGCCACGCTCCTCGCTGCGCTCCTCACGCAGGAACGAAGCATCGGCCCGACGACGCCACTCCTCCTCGGAGAGGGTTTTGCGCCATATTGCCTGTGGCTCGGGGCGACGCAACGTGTAGTTGCCAAAACGCTCCAACTTCTCGCCATCGCCCGTATCGATAAGCGCGTAATCCTTAAAGTTAGGTGTTAAGTTCATAGTAACTTCGCCATTAACAACGGCAAAGTTAAAGGTTAAAAGTTAAATGTGCAAAGTTTTTGAGGGCCGATTATGGCATTTAATGGCATTCGGGCTCGCACCCTTAATGACATAGAATGGTATTTAACGATAATGCAACCCAGAAGAGGCGTTTAACGATAGGCATATTTGCCATTAAGCGACCTTCGGGAGCGATTGCCATTTGTTGTCATTCAATGCCATTTTTATCCAACTTTTTGCTCAATCAAAAATAAATTTCTAAATTTGTAGTCGGATTGCGGAATACGCAGTTCTTATAGATGGCATTTAGGCTATTGTTTTTGTCAAGTAAAACGACCAAATTATTACCACAAACGAAACAATAGGCACGATAAATGCCCTCGCCGTTTTGGCGTGGGTGTGCTTATGTTTGTATGGGTGCTTGGTCGTACCTTCTTGACAATGAGCAAGTATCCACGCTTCTTGTTTTTAGTTAAGCGGTTGCTATCTGACAGCAACGAAACTTTATTGTTTAACTAAAAACTCAATTTATTATGAAGACAAGATTTATTCTTCTGGTTGCGCTTTTTGCGCTGGTTTCGACCACCGTGTCGGCTCAATTCTACAATCGCAAGAAGGTTGCTATTACCGAGGTAGTGGACAAGAGTGGCGATGTTGCGCCCGGCACAAAGACCTTTATCCGCAGTGCATTGACCGACGCAATTACCAACTCCGATGGTTACGAGGGCTATACATCGATTAGTTTTATGTCGCTCGAAATGAATTTTGACAAGACTGGAAACATCTCTTCGGCAGCGCTGACCTATGTAAAGAAACAGATGATGGAGTATATTCTCGTGTCGGAGGTTACACCATTGGACAAAAAGACCGTATTGTTGAGCGCACGCATTGTTAATACCTCAAATGGCAAAATCGTAACCTCGTCATCTGTTCGCACCTACGCAGATATTGACTATTTGCGTTCGGCTTGCAATAGCCTCGCATATAAGTTGGTAGGAGCAATCTAAAAGTGGCGAAATAATGAAACGAATCTTTATCGTAGTACTTCTGTGCGTAGCGATGCTCTTTCCGAGTATCGTTACGGCACAGGAGTTTGCTATTTTCGCAAAACAAAAGGTGGTTGTTGCAGATATCAACGATACGAATGAACGAAAATTGAATGACGGTATTAAGCAGGTCATTCGACAAGGTATCATTGATGCATGCATAAACTCCAACGATTATGAAATTTTTGAGATAAATATAGAAGATGTAAAAAGACAACTTACTGCACGTGGACAAAAAATAAACTTTGCAAATATATGCAAGGCCATAAGTTCGCGAGCCGATTACATCATTTTTACCAACATAAAGTTGAGTTCCTCGGAACTTGGAGCACAAAATATAACTATATATATATCTTCGTCGTTGTATAGAATTGCGACTGGCTCCGAAATCAAAACCCAAATTGCGGAGACTCAACCAAATTCGCAATCCATTATATCCAGCACCTCACAGTTAGTTGCAAGCCTACTTGCTATTGAGCAAGAAGTGGATAAATCTGTGGCAGATATACCTACCACCGAAACCAGCAAACAAAATGCTTCCGTTGATTCGCCCAAAGAGATACACGAAAAAGGACGAGAACTAGAAAAGCAGAAACGATATGGCGAAGCTGTGCAATACTTTCGCCAAGCGGCCGAGCAAGGGTATGCACCGGCACAAGCTAGCCTTGCTTATGCTTACGCAACCGGTAAGGGGGCAACAAAAGATTATTATGAAGCTGCACATTGGTATCGTAAAGCTGCTGAACAAGGACACGCTTCCGCACAATACAATTTGGGGTACTCGTATGAGAAGGGCAATGGTGTATCGCAAGATTATAACGAAGCCGTACATTGGTATCGCAAGGCTGCTGGGCAGAGGTATATACCGGCTATATCTCGCTTAGCAGAGTGCTACTTTTATGGTCGCGGTGTTGCCGAAAACCATTATGAAGCTGTTAAATTGGCTCGTGAAGCAGCCGAACAAGGTAACACACAGGCTCAATTCCGTTTAGGATATTGCTACAACAATGGCAAAGGTGTAGCACAAGACCGATACGAGGCTGCTCGCTGGTATCGCAAAGTAGCCGAGAAGGGGCATAAAACAGCTCAATACAATTTAGGTCTTTGCTATGAATACGGTCGCGGTGTGGAGCGTGATAACGCAGAGGCAAAACGATGGTATCAAAAGGCAGCTGATCAAGGGCACACCAAAGCCCAAGAGAGGTTGAACAATATGTAATAGCACAATCCTTATATGCCGATTGGGGGGGGTATCCAACAAAAGCAATCAACCAGCACAGCCCGCTACTGCTTAATGACAAAATATAATAATCTGCCATTCACAGCCATTGAGCGACCTTCGGGAGCGATTGCTATTTGTTGTCATTCAATGCCATAAAGAATTTAAGGAATTTAATAAGATTAGGGAGAATAGCACATCGCTACTCTCCCTAATTTCTCTAAACTCTCTAAATACCCCTAATCTCCCTAAAAAGCTAACAGCCCATATCAAAGATTTTCATTTGACACTTTTTGCAATCGAAGCCGAGGCGATAACGCTTCTCACCCCTTTCGAGGAATAACTCGCCTCGCAGGGTCGGCTCTTCGAGCAGGCACTCGCCCAATTCGCGACGAATACAGTAGTCCGACACCACTACGCACTGCCCTGCGGTCGTAGCGCAACACTCCAAAGCCTCGGCAATATGCTCAACTCCGTGGTCGGCATAAAACTCCGCCGCAAGACGATTCGTTACATTATCTTGGGGAGTAAGTCGATTTGCAGGATATTTTACATATTGTTTTTCGATAAATACGCCCTTCTCTCTTATCGAAAAACAATATACTCGCTCCTTTTCGAGCAAATCGAGAGTCTCTCTGCGCAACGCACCGATAACCGACATCGGCACAAAGCGAATATTCTCGATGGCGACATTATGCACTTCGAACATCGTATCACCCGAACGCAACAACTGCCTACGCAGAGCCTCCTCGCCCTTTACCCTATCGCGCACCTCCTCGGTCGCACACTCCACAGAGGCAACGACCGCCACGCCCTCCTCGTCGGTAGCCGAGAGAGTGATGCCGCGTTCCTCGAATTTCAAATCGAAATCGACCGCTATTGTACGTTTGACACGACTACGCTCGACCGCTTGTGAGAAGAGGCGGTTATGGTTGCGGAACAGCTCCACGCCCACCGTCACACCATCGTAACGGTTGAGTTGCACACGCTCACCCTCGACGCCCACTACATTTGTACCCACCAGCGAACCATCGGCAATAAAGCAGACGCCATCGCCCGTTGCAAGGTCGTGCTTGCAGTCGAGCACAATACCTCGACGCTCCACCCTCGCGATGCGGCCAATCCTCTCGCCCATAGCCTTCGGGGTATCGAACGACGCGACGCCTCGGCTCTTACCATCGAAGAGGTATTCGCCCGCAGCACGAGTAAAGGTACGCGAGGCGTTAGGCTCAAACTCTATCACACTGCGACCTACCGAACTACGCTCGACATCGTTGCGCTTGGCAATCTCCTCGTCGAGCAGTCGGCGATAGAGACTCACGATATTGCGCACATAGGCTCTATCCTTCAATCGGCCCTCGATTTTGAATGAGGTAACACCCAAATCTATCATCTCGCCCAATCGCGCCGACAGGTCGAGGTCGCGCACCGAGAGAAGGTGTTTACCTTTGAGGTATATTCGGCCCTTGCCATCGGTCAGGTCGTAGGTTTGGCGACACGGCTGACTACACTCGCCACGATTACCACTGCGAGGACCACACGAGCGCGACAGAAAACAGCGACCACTCTGCGACACGCAGATTGCACCGTGAACAAAGGCCTCCAACTCTATGGTAGTAGCCGCACGAATTTCGGCTATCTGCTGCTTGGACAACGAACGTTCCAAAATAGCACGCGAAAAGCCAACCTGCTCGAAGAAGGCCACACGCTCGGCATCGACACAGTTGGTCTGCGTCGAGGCGTGCAACTCCACACCAAGCCCCATACGGCAGTAGGCCATATCCTGCACAATCAGCGCATCGACACCCGCCTCGACAAGGGCCTCGGCCTGACGCTTCGCATCGTCGAGCTCGGCATCGAAGAGCAACGTGTTGCAGGTTGCATAGACCTTCGCACCAAAACGATGGGCATACTCCACAACACGGGCAATATCCTCGATGCTGTTACCCGCGGCATAGCGCGCACCAAAACGCGACGCTCCAATATAGACGGCATCGGCTCCGCAATCAATGGCATCGACGGCCGAAAGGTAGTCTTTGGCCGGCGCAAGCAACTCTATATGGCGAATATTTTGGCTCATTTGCGACAAAGTTACTAATTTATTGAGTGTGATAGAAACAATCAGACATTTTTTTAGTATTTTTGCCTTCTAATTGATGATAATCCAAAAACAATCGCAATATGCTTACACTACAACAATTACGCAACGACAAAGAGGCCGCAATCGCCCGCCTTGCAAAGAAGGGTGTCGATGCAGCGCCTATCATTGCCAAAATCGAAGAGTTGGACGACCGTCGCAAGGCCGTTCAAGTTGAGTTGGACAACACGCTCGCTCTCCAAAACAAGTGCGCCAAAGAGATTGGTATGCTTATGGGTCAGGGTCGCCGCGAGGAGGCCGAAGAGTGCAAGAAGCAGGTTGCCGAGCTGAAAACACGCTCGACCGAACTTGCAGCCGAGCACGACGAGGTCAATGCTCAATTACAGGCCCAAATCGTATTGCTCCCTAACTTCCCTGCCGACATCGTTCCCGAGGGTAAGACAGCCGAGGACAACCTCGTGGTAAAGATTGACGAGAACTACTCGACACTTCCCGAGAACCCACTGCCACACTGGGAGTTGGCCAAGAAGTACGACATCATCGACTTTGACCTGGGTGTAAAACTCACCGGAGCAGGTTTCCCTGTCTACAAGGGCAAGGGTGCAAAGTTGCAGCGCGCACTTATCAACTACTTCCTCGACTACAATACCGCAGCCGGCTACAAGGAGATTGAGCCACCTGTAATGGTAAATGAGGCTTCGGGCTTCGGTACGGGTCAGCTGCCCGACAAGGAGGGTCAGATGTACCACGCTACGGCCGACAACTTCTACCTTGTGCCTACGGCCGAGGTACCTGTAACCAATATCTACCGCGACGTTATCCTCGACGAGAAGGAGTTCCCTGTAAAACTTACGGCCTACACCCCTTGCTTCCGTCGCGAAGCAGGTTCGTATGGTAAAGATGTTCGCGGTCTGAACCGTCTGCACCAATTCGACAAGGTCGAAATCGTACAGCTTGCTCTGCCGGAGCAGTCGTACGAAGCACTCGACGGTATGGTTGCCCACGTCGAGGGCTTGGTTAAGTCGCTCGGCCTGCCATATCGCATCTTGCGCCTTTGCGGTGGCGATATGTCGTTCACATCGGCTCTCACATACGACTTCGAGGTATATTCGGAGGCACAACAGCGCTGGTTGGAGGTTTCGTCGGTATCGAACTTCGAGTCGTTCCAGGCCAACCGCTTGAAGCTCCGCTATAAGGATTCTAACAAGAAGACCCGCTTGGCTCACACGCTCAACGGCTCGTCGCTCGCTCTGCCACGTATCGTTGCGGCACTGCTCGAAAACAACCAGACCCCGGAAGGTATCCGCATTCCGGAGGTACTCGTTCCTTATACGGGCTTCGCAATGATTGACTAATCGGATTCGCCGTATAAAATAAAAAAGGTGTGTCATCGGACACACCTTTTTTATTTTAACTGATTGATTTTCAGTGTTGGTTTTACGAAAACAAGCAAAATCCTACATAGAAGACTACACGAGGGTCATAATTAGACCAACTAACAGCGAACACAATAGCGGACAATGCACTTAAAAGGAAAGCGCTGAAATCAAGCATCTTTCGAAGATACATTGTGAATAAACAAAGGTGGCGTATGAGAGAACTACAAGGTTCACTACATACGCCACTTTTGTTTATAATTGGTCGGACTGCTTGAAAATTGGGTAACGAGATAGTAACCGTTCGTATTTCTGAGTTCTTCATTGCTTTGCCACAATGTGGTAACTCTTATGCTACAAAGGCACAAAAATAATGCTGACGAAAAGAGAAGTTGCAATGATTTCTTTTTTCGCCAGCATATTTCACGCTGTCAACGGACGGATAGGTTTAGTCCGTTTTGGGTATATAGCCAATGGAATAAACTAAACCGACATCATAGAGAGCTTACTTCTTTCTGCTTTCACGCCACGAATGCGGAACAACTACGGGCGGGTGTGTCGGCACAAAAACATCTACACTATCTGTCTGTGGCTGTTTGTCAATCTCCTTTTTCATCTTTCTGCTTGTTGCACACGAACAAAGATATGCCAGCGATAGCAGTATGACTGCTACCGCCAACATATTGCGTGTTATTTGTCGTTTACTTTGCATCTTTCCACGATTTGTTTACGATTACAGGTGGGTGCGTAGGCTTGTAGTTCGTAGGCTTATATACCATCGCACGCGTTGCGGCAGCAGCTCGGTTGCGGGCATCCCACTCGACAAACTCCTCGTAGTCATACTCCCAATCTGCGCCGTATGCCAACTTGTGAATACGGTAGTAGATCGCCTCGCGCGATGGGGCATTAAAGCCGCCTGTGTTGTAGCGCATAATTGAGTTCTCGGTTGGTCGCCATACGCCTGCCCAATATGTCAAGCCTCCCTCATACGCGCCCAAACCCTCGTTGGCATAACGGGTGTCATTGATGAAGTGGCTCCAGCGTGTTGCTGTTGGGTCGCTTGTGAAATCGACATTCTTCCACCAGCCCCAACTATTCTGCTGAGACTGAATCTGCGAAACATAGTCGCTTGGAATTGCTCCCATATCCTCGTAGGCATACTCATCGGCAAGTTTTGCAAAGCCGTGACCGCACGCCTCGTGTAATATGGTACTTCCAAATAATTCTAAACCATCTTGTATTGGAACATATGATATTGATATACCGCTTCCATAATCGCAATATTCCCCATTAAAACAATAACATGTGCCAGCATAATTAGTACTATTTAACACCACAATAATGCTTGCATTATCCATTCTTTCTTCGTCAATGACTTTTAGTGCATATTTGAATACTTTTTCTGCATTTCCTTCTATCAATGTGCCACCCATAAAAGAACTATTTAATGCGGTCGATTCTCTTCTTGTTTCAAAGCCCTCATTTGCAGATACAGCATAGACTGCATACACATTAAACAAATCACGATAAGATTTATATGGCTCATTGGAAAAGAACATATTCATTGCTTGGTCCATTGCATTATCATAATCTCCTGATTCTATCAATCGGTCGGAATATCCATCACCCATTAACACGATATCAATGCCATTACCAGTCTGTGCTCTCTGCAATAAACTATAACTACCGTCTTTTGTATAATCAGTAGATTCATATGGCAATGTCGGTATTATCCCCAAAAGATACTCTGATAAGTAGTTGTCAAGTTTGGCATATCCTGTATCACCATAATACTGTGATGAGTACATAATGACCTCACCACTATTATCTATTAGTACAATACCAGGTGAATCGTTCAGTGGATACCAACTTCCCCATCCCGACAAATTGTAATCAGCACTGAACAAATTATTATCATCCGTTAATACCACTACCTCCCAAGGAATATTATAATTCTCCACATACTGAGTCGCCATATTATATTCTTGACCATGATAAATATAGTATGAAACACAATCCACCACATTCAAACCATGCTCCTTGTATTTGTCATAAATTTCTTTTAAGATATTTATATTCTGACTATTAATATCCGAATCTAAATTGGTCTGAATTAAAGCTGTATACTTATTAGATTTATATAATGATTCTGAATGAATCGTATTACC
>JAZQSA010000042.1:0-32165 GCA_045629905.1 Alistipes sp.
GAGGCCGGTCTCTACAAGAGTGAACGTGTAATCTGCTCGCCACAACGGGCCGAAATCGAGGTGAACGGAGCCTCGTGTCTGAACTTCTGCGCCAACAACTACCTCGGACTGTCGGACAATCCGCGCCTTATTGAGGCTGCGAAGCGTGCGATGGACGAGCGCGGCTACGGTATGTCGTCGGTGCGCTTTATCTGCGGCTGTCAGGATATGCACAAGGCCTTGGAGCAGGCTATCGCCAACTACTTCGGCACCGAGGATACGATTCTCTATGCCGCTTGCTTCGACGCCAATGGTGGTGTGTTCGAGCCACTCTTTACCGAGCAGGACGCCATCATCTCCGACTCGCTCAACCACGCCTCGATTATCGACGGTGTGCGCCTCTGCAAGGCTGTGCGCTATCGCTATGCCAATGCCGATATGGAGTCGTTGGAGGATTGTTTGAAGCGCGCCCAGGCGCAGCGTTTCCGCATCATCGTCACCGACGGCGTATTCTCGATGGACGGCAATGCCGCTCCTCTCGACGAGATTTGTCGCTTGGCGAAGGAGTATCGCGCTCTGGTGATGGTCGATGAGTGCCACTCGGCAGGCGTACTCGGAGCAACAGGTCGCGGTATCACCGAACTCTACAACCTGCGTGGCGAGGTCGATATTATCACCGGCACGCTCGGCAAGGCCTTTGGTGGTGCTGTGGGTGGCTTCACGACGGGTCGCAAGGAGATTATCGATATGTTGCGTCAGCGTTCGCGCCCATACCTCTTCTCCAACTCGTTGCCACCGGCAGTGGTCGGAGCAGGTATCGAACTCTTCAAGATGCTCGAAGAGAGCAACGAGCACCACGACCGCCTGGTAGAGAATGTTGCCTACTTCCGCGAGGCGATGATTGCCGCAGGCTTCGACATCAAGCCGACCGACTCGGCTATCTGTGCCGTGATGCTCTACGATGCAAAGCTCTCGCAGGAGTTTGCCGCAGCACTCCAAGAGCGAGGCGTATTTGTCACCGGCTTCTACTACCCTGTCGTACCGAAGGGCCTTGCGCGTATTCGCGTACAGGTGTCGGCGGGCCACACACGCGAGCAGTTGCAACGCTGCGTCGAGGCCTTTGTCGAGGTCGGTCACGCACTCGGCGTATTGAAATAATAACCCTCAACACACTTTTGCCTTATGATGAACAACAAAGTAGTCCTCGATGCTACCGACCGAAAGATTCTCAAATTTTTGGTCCGCAACGCCCGTATGCCGTTCCTCGAAATCGCTCGCGAGTGTGGTATCTCGGGTGCCGCAATCCACCAGCGCATCAAGAAACTCGAAGATTCGGGCGTAATCCTCGGCAGCCGTATGATGGTCAATCCGAAGATGCTCGGCTTCGACGTCTGCGCCTTTATCAATATACGTATTCAGGACCCTATTATGAGCGCCGCCGTAGCCGAAAAGATGAAGAGCATTCCCGAAATTGTCGAGTGTCACTTTATCACGGGTACCTACAACACGATGGTCAAACTCTACTGCGTCGATAACGAACACCTGATGCGTACCATCTTTGATGGTATCCTCCGTATTCCTGGCGTGTCGAGTACCCAAACCTACATCTCGCTCAACGAGTCGTTCCAGCGCGAACCTCATATCGACTGTCTCGATAAATACGTAGGCCGATGATTAGACTGACAAAGGAGTTCTCGTTTGAGTCGGCCCACGCGCTGCTGGGCTACGACGGTAAGTGCCGCGAAATTCACGGCCACTCCTACCGCCTCTTTGTGACGGTCAAGGGCGAGCCTTCGAGCAACGAGTCGGACCCGAAGCTCGGTATGGTTATCGACTTTGGCGACTTGAAGCAGATAGTTCACCGCGAGGTTATCGACCGCCTCGACCACTCGTTTGTGCTGCGCGACACGGCCGAAAACCGCGACCTCGTGGCGACGCTCGGTGGTCGCTTTGGCAATATTGTGATGGTGGCCTACCAGCCGACGTGCGAGAATATGCTTGCCGACTTTGCCGCCCGCATCTCGGCCTCGCTCCCAAGCGGAGTGAAACTTCACGCACTGCGCCTCCACGAAACCGCCTCGTCCTATGCCGAGTGGTACGCCGAGGATAATGAGTAGAGCCAAAGTCGCAGCCAAATTTGGTAATTGGTAATTGGTAATTTTTAATTTTTAATTTTTAATTTGAAAAGGCTTTTTCTCGTCGATGCTTATGCGTTGATTTTCAAATATTACTACGCATTTATGGGGCGACCGATGCGCAACCGTGCCGGTATGAACACCTCTATCGTTTTCGGCTTTACAAAGTTTTTGCGCGATATACAGAAGCGTGAAAAGCCCGACCTGCTCGGTGTCGCATTCGACCCGAAGGGTGGCTGCTTCCGCAGAGATTTGTATCCGGCCTACAAGGCCAACCGACCCGAGACCCCCGAGGACATTATCGCCTCGGTGCCATACGTCAAGCGCATTGTCGAGGCTATGTGTATCCCGATTTTGGAGGTTGCCGGCTTCGAGGCCGACGACGTTATCGGCACACTCGCCTTCAAGGCTTCGGAGGCGGGCTACGACGTCTTTATGGTCACCCCCGACAAGGATTATGGTCAGCTCGTGGGCGAACATCGCCGACTCTACAAGCAGCGTGGCGACGAGATTGAGATTGTCGGCCGCGAGGAGATTCACCAAAAGTATGGCATCGACGACCCTCTGCTCGTGCGCGATATTCTCGCATTGTGGGGCGACTCGTCGGACAATATTCCGGGTGTGCCGGGCATTGGCGAGAAGGGTGCAAGCAAACTTGTGCAACGCTGGGGTACGGTCGAGAATATCATCGCCAACACGGCCGAGATAGGAGGCAAGACGGCCGCCAACATCGAGGCTAACGTCGAGCAACTCCGTCTTGCAAAACAACTTACGACCATACGACTCGATGTGCCCATCGACTTCAACGAGGCCGACCTGACGGTTTGCCGTCCGCATATCGATGCGCTGAAAGCACTCTTCACCGAACTCGACTTCAAGCACTTCCTCGGCGATTTGATGAACCTCGCACCTGCCGAGAGTGAGCCGAGCAAGCCGCAGCAAGAGGCGCAGACGCAGTTGGCCAATATGGCCCGTATGAAGGCTGGTGCGGCCAAGCGTGCGGCTATGGAGGGTCAGGCATCGCTCTTCGATATGCTCTCGACCGATAGCGACACGACACCTGCGCCAACGATTATCGACGAGGAGTCGAGCGCAACCGAGCAGACCGAGGGCGAAGCGGACAACGCGAGCAACGAGGCCTTTGCGACGATTGCCGACACGCCTCACACCTACCACACGATTCACACGGCCGACGAGTTGCGCCAACTCGTTGCCACACTATCGAAGTACGACACCCTCTCGTTCGACCTCGAAACAACGGGGTTGGACACCTTCCGCAGCCGTATTGTCGGTCTGTCGCTTGCCGTTGAGCCACACGAGGCCTGGTATATCCCATTCATCGGCGGCACACTCTCGCAGAACGATACCGAGATGCTCTACGCCTCGATTCTCGGCCCTCTCTTTGCCAACGAGCGCATTGCGAAGGTGGGTCAGAATATGAAGTTCGACATACTCTTTTTGCGCACGCTCGGCATCGAGGTTCGCGGCCGACGCTTCGACACGATGATTATGCACTACCTGCTCGACGCCGAGGCACGACACGGTATGAACGCCCTCGCCGAGCGTTATCTGCACTACTCGCCAATCGAAATCGAGAGCCTCATAGGTCGTGGCGCACGCCAACTGACGATGGATATGGTGGCCGAGTGTCGCACGGCAGAGTATGCGGCCGAAGATGCCGACATCACACTCCAACTCTACCACGCCCTGCGCCCACTGCTCGAAGCCGAGGGTGTAGAGTCGCTCTACGAGCAAATCGAGGAGCCACTCATTGGCGTGCTGGCCGATATGGAGTGGAACGGAGTGCGTATCGACAGCGCAGCACTTGCCAACTACTCGCTCGAAATCGGGTCGCGCCTTGCCGACATCGAGAACAAAATCCGCACGGTAGCCGACAACCCGACACTCAACATCAATTCGAGCCGACAACTTGGCGAACTGCTCTTCGGTCAGATGCGCATCACCGACAAGCCGAAGATGACCAAGACCAAGCAGTTCTGCACCGACGAGGAGTATCTGCAAGGCTTCGCCCACAGCCACCCGATTGTCGGTATGGTACTCGAATATCGAGGGCTGAAAAAACTCCTCTCGACCTATATCGACGCGCTGCCACAGTTGGTAAATCCATCGACGGGCCGCATACATACATCGTACAATCAAGCAGTTACGGCCACAGGTCGTCTATCATCGACCAACCCTAACCTGCAAAACATACCTATCCGCGACGCCGTAGGTCGCCCAATCCGCGAGGCCTTTATCCCGTCTGTCGAGGGTGGAGAGATGCTCTCGGCCGACTACTCGCAGGTCGAGTTGCGACTGATGGCCCATTTGAGCGGCGACGAGGAGTTGTGCAAAGCCTTCCTCAATGGCGAGGATATTCACTCGGCTACGGCCGCCAAGATTTTCCACAAGAGCATCGATGAGGTGACAGCCGAGGAGCGACGTCGTGCCAAGACGGCCAACTTCGGCATCATCTACGGCATCTCGGCCTTTGGTCTTGCACAGCGACTCGATATTCCGCGCTCGGAGGCCAAAGCCCTTATCGACGGCTACTTCGCTTCGTATCCGCAGGTACGCGAATATATGGAGCGTGTGGTCGATGAGGCTCGCTGCCGAGGCTACGTCACAACACTCTTTGGTCGCCGTCGCTACCTTGCCGACATCGGCTCGCGCAACGCCAACGCCCGCCAACTTGCCGAGCGCAACGCCATCAACGCCCCTATACAGGGCAGCGCAGCCGACATTATGAAACTTGCGATGGTCGGTGTGGCACGTCGCTTTGCCGAGGAGGGGATACGCTCGAAACTGATTTTGCAGGTACACGACGAAATCGTCATCGACCTCCGCCCCGAGGAGCGCGAGAGGGTCGAACGCATCGTGCGCGAAGAGATGGAGGGGGCAGCATCGCTCTCTATTCCGCTTGTGGTAGAGTGTGGCGTGGGTCGCAACTGGCTCGAAGCACACTAAACGCTCGGCACAACACGTTCTGTTTAAGACCAACAACCGAAAACCTAAAACTTCAACAAGATATGAAGAGTTTTTTAACCATCGCAGCCTTTACGCTTCTCGCCTTTGGAGCCACAGCGCAGAGCGTCCGCGAACGAGTCCTGGCCGACCCGCAACTCGCACTCGGCGTCTATCGCCTCTACCCGACCGAGTTCAAGGCACAGACCCCCGCACCAAAGGGTTTTAAGCCCTTCTACATCAGCCACTACGGCCGTCACGGCTCACGCTACATTCTGCGTGACGAGAAATTCGACCACCCGCTTCGTGTCTTTGCCGATGCCGAGTATTTCGGCAAACTGACACCCCACGGCAAGGAGGTCTATGCCCGCTTGAAGGAGGCTTGCAAACATAGTTACGGTCGCCCTGGCGAATTGACGCTCAAAGGTCAGGAGCAACACCGTCAGATTGCCGCCCGTATGTACAAAAACTACAAGTCGGTATTCAAGAAGTGTGAGTCGATTGACGCCAAGAGTACCATCGTGCCGCGCGTGCTTATCAGTATGACCGCCTTCTGCGACGAGTTGATGCGCCACGACAACTCGCTCGACATTCACTACGAGTGCGGTCGCCCGTTCCAGCGTTGGCTCAACCCCTACTACAAGGACAACGACCCACGTCTGGCAAAGTATATCGACCGCTTCCGCCACACCGCACCCCGCCACGAGAAGTGGTATAGGGAGTGGCGCAAGTATCGTCGCGAAAACGTCGATATTACACGCCTGCTCGAATCGCTCTTCAAGAAGGACTACATCAAGAGTATGCCTCTGCCACACGACTTTGTCTTCCACCTCTTTAAGAGCGTCACAAGTCTGCCCGGAACGCCTACCGAGGTCGATATGCTCGACATCTTCACACCGCAGGAACTCTACGAGCAGTGGCGACTGGTCAATGCCATATTCTACTACGAGAAGGGCCCTTCGGGCATAGAGGGTGGCTTCCTCGATGGAGTCTCGGCTCCGTTGCTCGAAGCGATGCTCGACGATGCCGACCAGAAGGTTGCCGAGGGTAAGCCTGCCGTGTCGTTGCGCTTCGGCCACGACGGCAATATTATGGGCCTGCTCAACTCGATGCGCATCGAGGGTTGGAGCAAGAGGGTCGAAGGCTGGGAGCAAATCGAAGAGGTTTGGCAGGACTTCAATATCCCGATGGCCTGCAACCTGCAATGGATTTTCTACCGCAACAAAAAGGGCGAGGTGCTGGTAAAGATGCTGCTCAACGAGGAGGAGATTCGCTTCCCTATCGAGAGCGACATCGCCCCATACTACCGCTGGGAGGAGGTCAGCAAGCACTACCGCGAGCAGCTGCCAAAGATTTATGATAAGGGTGGTTACAACCGCCTCGAAACATTGCAATACTAAAACTAAACAAACATAACCACTATGAAAAAACTACTCTTATTCGTTGCCGCAGCATTTGTCGCAACGACAATCTCGGCTCAAACACCACCCGAGAACTCCGACGACCGCGTCTTTGTACCACAAACCGAGTCGGGCGTGCGTCGCATCGTCTCAATCCCCGACATCGACGGCTACCTGACCCTCAAAGGCGACTTCCATATGCACACCGTCTTTGCCGATGCAACCGTGTCGCCTATCGGTCGCGTGCGCGAGGCTTGGCACGACGGCCTCGACGTAATCGCTATGACCGAGCATATCGCCGTACATAAGACCGAGGGCATCAAACTCGTCGATTACAACCTGCCTAACAAGTTGGCTATCAAGGAGGGTAAGAAGTGGGGTCTGCTCGTTATCCCCGGTGCAGAGATTACCCGCACCAAGCCTTTCGGCCATATGAACGCTCTCTTCTTGAAGGACTGCAACGTCTTTGAGGAGACCCGCTATCTGGTCGATGAGAATGGTAAGTTACTCCGCGACAAAGATGGCAACCGTATCCCTAACCGCGAAACCGAGATGAAGGACTTTGAGGCTGCCGAGAAGCAGGGCGCATTCATCATCTGGAACCACCCGGGTTGGCCCGACAAGAAGTGTACGCTCTACGACCTGCACAAGGGCCTTATCGAGCAGAAGCGTATCCACGCCGTCGAGATTTTCAACAGCCACGAGTGGTATCCAAAGGTCCTCGACTGGTTCGACACCTATGGTCTGCCAATGATGGCCAACACCGATATTCACAACCCTTCGGGCTTTGAGTATGGCCGCATCGTACGCCCTATGACCCTCATCTTCGCCAAGGAGCGCACCATCGAATCGGTACGCGAGGCGATGTTCGCAGGCCGTATGCTCGCCCTCTTCACCAACAAGTTGGCAGGTCGCGAAGACCTTATTAAGCAGGTGATTGACAAGTCGTTGCAGGTGCGCGTAATCAACAAGAAGAAGGGCGTATTGGAGATAACCAACATCTCCGACATCACCTTCCGCACACTCTACGGCAACCGTATGAACCCTGTCGTATTCTATCCTCGCAGTGCAGTGCGCGTGACCATTCCAAAGGGTACGAAGGTCGAGTTTATCGACTGTATGGCAGGTCGCAACACCGTCAAGACCGAACTCTGGTAGAACTCCCTAAAAAGATAATCACAATGGAAGAGAACAAACCAAAAGGGCTGGAAATCGAACTCACACCCGAGGTGGGTATCGGCCAATACTCCAATTTGGCAATCATAGCCCACTCGGCGTCGGAGTTCATTCTCGACTTTGCCGCCATATTGCCCGGCTTGCAGAAGGCCAACGTGCGCTCACGAATAATCCTGACTCCCGAACACGCGAAGCGTCTGCTTCTGTCGTTGCAGGAGAATGTGTCGCGCTACGAAAATACCTTCGGCCGCATCGACCTCGCACAAAGACCCGCCGCAGGCTTTAAGCCCGTCGGCGAGGCGTAGAGGAGGCGAGGGAGAGGCTGGGTTTTGCTGGGTTTTACTGGGTTTTGCTGGGGAGACTGGGTAGACTGTCTTTCAATCTACCCAGCCTACTCAATCTACCCAGGCTACTCATCAACCCCATCAACCCGAAAATTGATTTTAGAAGTGGGTTTGCAACGCTCGACGGTTTTGGCGGCGATGGGCTGTACTTGGCGTACTGCCCATTGCTGACAAAAGCGTTAGCGGAAGCAAACACCTTATAAAATCAATTTTTTTGGTTTTTCTTTTCAATATTATTTACTATCTTTGCAAGGTGTTTGCCTATGTTGAAACACCATAAGGAGTAAAAAGATGATTATTTCTGCCATTGATGAGGTTTTGCGCTCGGCGATAGATGTTGTTTTGCGCGGATTTGCTGTGGGTTTGGCCGCTTCGATTACGGTCGGTCCTGTGGCAGTTCTCTGCATTCAGCGCACATTGAGCAAGACCACTCGCTCGGGTCTCTTTTCGGGCCTGGGTGTGGCTGTGGCCGATACATTTATGGCAATCATCGCCTACTTCTTCTACGCTATGATGGAGAGTTACATCGAGCAGTACAAGACCTATTTGAGTTTGGGTGGCGGACTCTTCGTTGTTGTTGTGGGAGTGGTCATCTATCTCCAAAATCCGACGCCGCAGATTCGTCGCAATCGTGCCGGCAACACAACCCTTTGGAAAGATTTTGTCTCGATGTTTGGCTTTACGATTGCCAACTTCGTGGTTGTTATCCCATACATTTTGGCCTTTTTCGCTATGTTTGGTGTCGGCACATCGAACGGCGATAGTTCGATTGCTGCGCTGGCAACGAGCCTGCTGATTATAGCCGGCTTCTTCTGCGGTGCTACGGCTTGGTGGGCGCTGCTCACGGCCGTCATCAGCCTCTTCCGCCGCCGCTTCCGCCCGCGCCATATGCAGACCATCAACCACGTTGCAGGTATCATTGTCGGACTGCTCGGCCTCGTCACAATAATAACAACATTCTACTCAATGCTTCAAGATGGAATCGCACAATAAGAAAATCGTTATCGCTCTCGACGGACACTCGTCGTGTGGCAAGAGCACATTTGCCAAATCTATCGCGGCCCGTTTGGGCTATATTTTTATCGACACGGGCGCAATGTACCGTGCCGTGACTCTCTATGCTCTCGAACACGGAGCCATCGTCAATGGCATCGTCGATGACGAGGCGATAGTCGGACTGCTCTCGGAGATTTCGATTACCTTCCGCTTCAACCCTGCGCGTGGAGCCAGCGACATCTACGTCAATGGCGACCTTGTCGAGGGCAAGATTCGCACTATCGAGGTTAGCAACTTTGTCAGCCCCGTAAGTTCGATTCGCGAGGTGCGCGAGAAGTTGGTTGCGATGCAGCAGGAGATGGGTCGAGGTCGTGGCGTTGTGATGGACGGTCGCGATATCGGCACAGTTGTATTCCCCGATGCCGAGCTGAAAATCTATATGACGGCCGACCCGAAGGTTCGTGCCGAGCGTCGCTATGCCGAGTTGCAGGCCAAGGGCGACAACGTATCGTTCGAGGAGGTCCTCGACAACGTCATTTCGCGCGACAAGGCCGACTCGACACGCACCATATCGCCACTTCGCAAGGCCGACGACGCTATCGTTCTCGACAACAGCCATATGAGTGTCGAGGAGCAGATGGTGTGGTTTGAGCGCGAGTTTGAGCGCGTACAGGCTTCGTTGCGCTAACGAGCCTCCCCCACCCCTACACTCAATCTTTTATTGTATCGGGCTATGTATGTAGAGATTGACGATAAATCGGGCTTCTGTTTCGGAGTGGTCAGAGCCATATCCGAAGCCGAGAACGCACTCTCGACAGGCGAGGGTGTCTGCTCGTTGGGCGATATTGTCCACAACCGTATGGAGGTGCAGCGTCTCGAATCGCTCGGTCTGCGAACAATCACCAAAGCCGATATTCCTCTGCTCGAAGGGCAACGTATGTTGATACGCGCCCACGGCGAGCCACCTTCGACCTATGCACTTGCACGCACCCACGGCATCGAGATTATCGACGCCACCTGCCCCGTTGTCGCAGCGTTGCAGAAGCGCGTTAAGCGGGCGCACGAGGAGATGGTGCAGGTTGGCGGTACGGTTGTGATTCTCGGCAAGCGAGGTCACGCCGAGGTTGTCGGGCTGACGGGTCAGGTCGATGAGCAGGCTGTGGTGGTTGAGTGCGAGGCCGACTTGGAGGTTGTCGATTTTGGTCGCCCCATCTACTTCCTCTCGCAAACGACACAGAGCATCACCCTCTTCGAGTCGCTCTGCAAGGCTATGCGCCAACGACTGCCCGACGAGTCGATGCTGACGGTAGACGACACGATTTGCCGCCGCGTATCGTCGCGCGAGGAGCATCTGCGCACCTTTGCACGCCGCTTCGACGTGGTGGTCTTTGTCTGTGGTCGCAAGTCGTGCAACGGCAAGGTGCTGTTCGAGATTTGCAGGGGCGAAAACCCTCGGTCGTACAACATCGAGGAGGCGGGCGAACTTCAGGCCGAGTGGTTCGAGGGTGCTTCGACGGTCGGCGTGTGCGGTGCAACATCGACCCCCGAGTGGTTGATGCGCGAGGCGGCCGAAGCCATATCCAAATTGTAGTGAAACCGATTAAAACCATATAACTATGACACGTTACATTCTGCGCAGCGTAAAATATTTCGTCACATTCACCGTTTTGGTATTAGGCTTGATGTGGGTTCAGGCCAAATATGGCCAATCGCCACTCCCATTCGAGGAGTTGCTGTCGGCCTACTTCCACCAATGGAACGGCTGGGCTTTGCTCGGCTCGGCAATAGTGCTTGCGGCAACCTATCCACTCTTTGGCTTCACGAGCCGCCGCATTGCGGGCAACGTGGCGACGCACCGCCAGCAGATTATGACCGCAATGGAGGTTATGGGTATGAGCCTCGTTGGCGAGCAGGGGGGTGTGATGACCTTCCGCGCAGGGGCTGTACAACGCCTCACGACGCTCTTCGAGGACGAGATTCGCGTCGAGCAGTGTGGCGACGAGATTGTCATTTCGGGTCTGCGCCGACTCGCAGTGCGCATCGCGTTCCGTATGGAGGGCTACATAACAAATTTTGAGCGAACAAATGAGGATTAGAACGCGCCAAATAGTCAAACTTGCCACCACCGCACTTGTGGTTGTGGCTATCTTCGTCGGAGGAGTCTTTGCCTCGCGACGCGACTTCGGTATGGGTCGCAATATGGAGATTATGGTCAATCTGATGGGTGCTATCGCGACACACTATGTCGATGAGGTTGCACCCGACGAGATGATGCGCAATGGCGCACAGGGCATAACTTCGGCCCTCGACCCCTATACGACCTACCTGCCCGAGGAGGAGATGAACGAATTTACGACCTACACGACGGGTAAGTATGGCGGTGTCGGAGCGGTTATCCGCCAAGATAGCGACTATGTGCGCATTGCCGAGCCTTATCGAGGCTCGCCTGCCGACCTTGCAGGGTTGCAGATTGGCGACCGCATCGTGGCTATCGACGGCGCTTCGACCAAAGGCTTCACCACAAGCCAGGTGAGCAACCTGCTGCGTGGCGAGCCAAATACGACGGTCGAGGTGACGGTCGAGAAGTTGCTCGGGGGCGAACATCAGACGGTCAAGATTCGCCGTCAGCGTATCGCAATCCCAAGCATCTCGTATGCGGGCTATGTTGCCGAGGGTGTCGGCTATATCCGCCACTCCGACTTTACCGACGGCTGCTACGACGAGATGCGTGCCACCATAGCACGCCTTCAAAGCGAGGGCGAGTTGAAGCAACTGATACTCGACTACCGCAACAATGGCGGAGGCGTAATGCAGTCGGCCATAAAGATTCTCTCGCTCTTTGTGCCGAAGGGTACGCTTGTGGTCGAGACCAAAGGTCGCAAGGCCGAGGATAACTCCAAATACCACACCCAAAACAACCCTATCCTGCCCGATATTCCGCTCGTGGTGCTTATCAACAGCAATAGCGCCTCGGCTGCCGAAATCGTAGCGGGAGCATTGCAGGACCTCGACCGCGCACTCTTGCTTGGCGAGCGCAGTTTCGGCAAGGGCCTTGTGCAGACAACGCTACCACTCGGCTTCAACAGTTATGCGAAGGTCACAACGGCCAAATACTATATCCCTTCGGGTCGCTGTATTCAGGCCGTGCGCTACAACTCCGAGGGTCGAGCCGAGGTTATGCCCGACTCGCTTATCAACGAGTTCCGTACGGCGGCAGGTCGCAAGGTCTACGATGGTGGCGGCATTATGCCCGATATCAAATTTAGTGGCGAGCCGTCGAGCGAATTTACGCTGACGCTCTACGTTCTGGGTCTGTTCGACGACTTTGGCGACCTCTACTTCCAGAAGCACCCGACGGCAACGATTGACCCACTCACCTTCTCCATCACCGACCAAGAGTATGAGGAGTTTGCGAAGATGGTCGCAAGCCGCGATATTCCCTACAAATCGTCGTCGCGCACAGCCTTCGAGCGACTCAAAAAGGCCCTCGAAAAGGAGCGTTACGACAAGGGTTTGGAGGAGGCTATGGCCGCTATCGAGAGTGGTCTGCACGACGATAAGATGAGCAACCTCCAAACCTATCGCAAGGAGGTGATTTCGTATATCAACTCCAACATCATACTCCGCTACGCCTACTCGACAGGTGTCACGGCTCGCAGTGTCAGCGAGGACAAGAGCGTGAAGCAGGCTATCGAGGCGCTGGGCGACAAGGAGCGTATGACAAAGATTTTGCGCGAGCAGGATACCGAACGTAAATAGAGGATAGAGGCGTGTTAAAACGGGTCAAAAGAGGATTGAGTAAGAGCGGTCGCACGATACTTTTGGTGTCGGGCATAGTGCTTGTTGCCACCTCGCTGCTCATATCGTATTGGACAGCCGACTCGTTGCGCGAGAAGGAGAAGCACGACGTCGAGTTGTGGGCGGCAGCAATGGAGCGCGTCAATCGCGACTATATGGGCGACTATGCACAAGACCCTATCATTCAGTCGATTATCAGCAACCGCAACAACATTCCGTTTATCATCACCGACGAGAATTTGCGCGTCGTGTCGTACCACCACATCGACGAGCAGACCATCTATACCCCCGAACTGCTGCGCAAGGAGTTGGACAAGATGTCGGCCGCCAACACCCCGCGTGTGGTGCGCTTTGGCTGGACTACCAAGCACAACCACATCATCTTCTATGGCTCTTCGCCGACGTTGCAGATGCTCTACATCTTCCCATTCGTGCAGATGATTATCATCATCGCCTTTGCCGTGCTGCTCTATATCACCGTGCGCTCGTCGAAGCAGGACGAGCAGAACCGCGTGTGGATAGGCCTTGCAAAGGAGACGGCACACCAACTCGGCACACCGACCTCGTCGCTGCTCGGCTGGATTGAGTATCTGCGCGAGCAACCTGTGGACCAGATGGCGGTCGATGAGATGTCGAAGGATTTGACCCACCTGCGCAAAATCGTGGACCGTTTCAGCAAAATCGGCTCCGATACACCTCTCACCGTAGCCAACGTAAATGAGGTTGTCGGTGGCTCGGTGATGTATTTCCGTAAGCGCATACCGCGCAACGTGACTCTCGACTACAACGGCCTTGCCAGCGAACCGGTCAAGGCGATGCTCAATACGGCACTCTTTGAGTGGGTCATCGAAAATCTGATGAAGAACTCGCTCGATGCACTGCAAGGTCACGGCTCGATAGTCGTGCGCATCGACTCCGACGATAACTTCGTGCGCATCGACGTCACCGACACCGGCAAAGGTATCGCCAAGTCGAATTGGAAGCGGATATTCCAACCCGGCTTCACGACCAAGACTCGCGGCTGGGGCTTGGGCCTCTCACTCTCGCGTCGCATCGTCGAGGAGTATCACCACGGTCGCATCGCCGTTGTCGAGTCGGTCATCGGTCAAGGCACAACCATTCGTGTAACCCTCAAACGTGTATTCGAATGATTGAGCCCCACCACCTCATACCATCGCTACGGGTAACGCCTGCCGAAATGTTCGGCCCACAGAGCGACCTCGCCCCCGAAGCCCTCGCAACGACCGAGGCTGTCGCTTCGCCGAGTGTAGAGTTTGGCGTTGTGGCACAGCTGATGATTGTCGCAGTTGCCGTCGTATACATTATATTTATAATGCGCTATGCAGGATTTGTCGGCCACTTCCTCTTCTCGTCGGTCGGCATCAAACTCTCGTCGCAGAAGCATAGCCACATCAACCCGAGCGAGCGCATCAACCTCGAAATCGTGATGCTCACGATAGGCACAATCACACTCTCGGCCGTTGGCGTTCGACTGCTTGGCGAGGAGGCCGCCTCACTACTCAACTCCGCCGAGTCGATATGGCTTACGGGAGCCATTATCGCCGGTGCGCTGGTCGCGCTGGTCGGAGGGTCGTTGCTCGCGCTGCTACTCTCCGCTCTTGTGTGCGACACAAAGGCCCTTTGCCGAGGTTTGGTGCAGATAAAATTGATGCATTTGGCCATATTCTGCGCACTCGCCACACCTCTGTCGATAGTCTATATTTTGGGTGGCAACCACTTTGCCGAGGTGGGGTTGTGGAGCATCGCTCTCGTGGCGTTTATTTCGCTAATTCTCTATGTCAAAGAGTCTTTTTTATTCTTTATGACACAAAAAGTTTCGATTTTACATTGGATTTTGTATCTTTGCGCCCTGGAAATTTTTCCGACGTCGCTCCTCGTTGCTCCACTGCTGCGCGGAGGGGTCGGAATCGGTTAAAGGTAATTTATGTCACAACAGATTAAGAAAGTACTTGTTTCGCAGCCAAAGCCTGCTGTTATAGAAAAATCTCCGTTCTTTGAACTCGCCAACAAATATGCTCTCGATATCGACTATCGCCCCCTCATCGAGGTAAAGGGTGTGTCGGCAAAGGAGTTCCGCGCTCAAAGGGTCGAGATTTTGGCTCACACGGCTGTAATCTTCACCTCGCGCACCACAATCGACAGTTTCTTCCACATCTGCGAAGAGACCCGCATCAACGTACCCGAGTCGATGAAGTATATCTGTTCGACCGAGGCTATCGCTCTCTACTTGCAGAAATATATCATCTACCGCAAGCGCAAGATTTCGTTTGCCGATGGCTCATTCACGGGCCTTATCGAGTTGATTGTTAAGCACAAGGACGAGCGTCTTTTGCTGTCGCTCGCCGAGCCTCACAAGCCCGAAATTCCGGAGGCACTCGAACGACTCAACATCTCCTACACCCCCGTTATCCTCGCTCGCACGGTCGCACGCGATATTCCGGCCGAGGAGTTGAAGCAGTACGACCTGCTGCTGCTCTACTCGCCGTGGGACGTGAAGGCTATCTGCGACAAGATGCCTGTCGAGCAGATGCCGCTCATCAGCACCTTTGGTGAGGGTACGCTGCGCCTCGCAACCGAGAGTGGTCTGTCGGTCAAGGCCTCGGCCCCAAGTCCGCAGGCACCATCGTTGGCAAAGGCGGTCGATATTCTGATATCGAATATCCGCGAGGGTCGCGAAGTGAGCGATGTCGAATTTGTAGACAACGCCCAGAAGGAGGAGTTCCTGCGCAACCAGCAACACAAACTCGCCAAAAAGAGCCGCGCCCGCAAAAAGTAGTGCGGCCCGACAATATGACACAAGCCGACAATTCGCTCACACGTGCCGAGCGACTCCGTTCGTTTGGCGCAATTCGCCGACTCTTCAAGGAGGGTCGGGGCGGCTTTGTCTATCCGTTCCGCTACCTCGTATATGCCGAGCCTTCGGTCGTCTTGGAGCCTTCGGTACTCTTCTCGACCCCAAAGAAGTTCCACAAGCGAGCCAATCGTCGCAACCTCATTCGCCGCCGTATGCGCGAAGCCTACCGCCTCAACAGCAGCATCTTGGCCCAGCCTTGCAAGACGGGCCGAGTGGAGATTGCGCTCATCTACTCGACAAAGGAGGTGCTCGACTACAACACTATCGAAAATGCAGTCAAACGAATCCTCGAAAAGATTGCCGACGATATGTAGGCAGATTGCCCGCGCACCGTTCGTCGCCCTGATTCGATTCTATCAGTTGTGCATCTCGCCACTGACACCCCCTTCGTGCCGCTTCACGCCCACCTGCTCGCAATATGCGTTGGAGGCTCTGCGCCGTCACGGAGTTGTGCGTGGGCTGTGGCTTGCACTCAAACGCATCGCCCGCTGTCACCCCTGGGGAGGCAGTGGCTACGACCCCGTACCCTAAACAACCGACCCCTACCCTATGACCCCGACACTCATCATCACGACCATCGCGGCCTATATCGCCCTGCTGTTTGCTGTCGCCTTCGTTAGCGGCCGCAAGAGCGACAACAAGGGCTTCTTTGTCGGTGGTCGCCAATCGAGGTGGTGGGTCGTGATGGCGGCTATGGTCGGCGCAGCAATGACGGGCGTGTCGTTCGTCTCGGTACCCGGAATGGTCACCACGAGCGGCTTTGCCTATATGCAGATGGCTATCGGCTTCTTTGTCGGCTACCTTATCATCGCCTTTGTGCTGGTGCCACTCTACTTCCGACTGCAACTCTTCTCGATATATAGCTACCTCAACGAGCGGCTGGGCATCGAGGCCCACAAGTGCGGAGCGTGGTTGTTCTTCATCTCGAAACTCGCAGGAGCTTCGGTGCGCCTCTTTGTAGTATGCGCCGTGTTGCAACCTCTGCTGTTCGACCCACTCGGCCTACCCTTTTGGGTCAATGGAGGGGCGACGGTACTGCTCGTATGGCTCTACACCTTTCGTGGCGGTGTGCGCTCGGTTATCGGCACCGACCTGCTACGCACGGCCTGCCTCGTGGCGAGTGTCGTGGCCTCAATCTGCGTCGTCGTGGCGGAGATGGATTGGGGGTTTGGCGACGTCGTACGCCTTGTTTGCGAGGAGGAGAGGGGGCAGATTTTCTTTACCGACAATGTGAACGAGGAGCGATACTTCCTCAAATATATCGTCGGGGCGATATTTATCGTCGTCGCAACGACGGGCCTCGACCAGGATATGATGCAACGCTCGCTCTCGTGTCGCTCGACACGCGATGCGCAGAAGAACCTCATCGTGGCGAACATCTTGCAGACGCTCGTGATATTTACGTTGCTGGTACTCGGATTGTTGCTCTGCCTCTTTGCCGAGGCGAAGGGGATAACGTGGAGTGGTGGCAGCGACGCTATGTTCCCGACCATCGCCACCTCGCCCGAAATGCCGCTTGCGGTGGGTCTGCTCTTTATCTTGGGACTTATAGCCTCGACCTACTCGGCCGCAGGGTCGGCACTCACGGCCCTCACCACCTCGTTTACGCTCGACCTGCTCGGTGGCGGACAACTCGACGAGGGGTCGCTCACACGCCTACGCAAATGGGTACACGCGGCTATGGCGGTCGCGATGCTCACCATACTCATCGCACTCTACCACATCGGCAACGACTCGATTATCGACACCGTCTATACCCTCGCAAGCTACACCTATGGCCCAATTCTCGGCATCTTCGCCTTTGGCCTCGCGACCCGCTTCAAGTTGCATCGTCGCGGTTTGTGGCTCGTTGTCGTCGCAGCACCCGCTCTCTCGGGCCTTGTGCAACACCTCGCCAAGCGTTGGTTCGACGGCTACCAAATCGGCTACGAACTGCTCCTTATCAACGCTGCGCTGACCTTCGTCGGTATGCTCCTGCTCGCCATACCGCGCCGCAAGTAGAGCCCTACCCTACCTATTTAGGTCGAAAGTTGTCGGCCTAATCTTGCGATTTTACGAAAGTTTCGCTATCTTTGTTTGACCAACTATAAAAACGTGTGAGATATGGCTCTGTTCAAAGTCGAAGGAGGTCATCGTCTATCGGGCGAAATCACTCCGCAAGGTGCTAAAAATGAGGCATTACAGATTATTTGTGCCACGCTGCTGACCCCGGAAGAGGTGGTGGTGGATAACGTGCCGCAAATCCTCGATATACTCCAACTCATCTCGCTGCTCGAAGCAATGGGCGTCGAGGTGAAGCGATTGGGCGACGAGTGCTACTCGTTCCGCGCCAAAGATATTGACCTCGACTATCTCCAAAGCGAGGACTACCGCAAGCGTTGCACCCGTCTGCGCGGCTCGGTGATGCTTATCGGCCCACTGCTCACACGCTTCGGCATCGGTTATATCCCGAAGCCGGCTGGCGATAAGATTGGCCGCCGCCGACTCGATACCCACTTTATCGGCTTCCAGAAGCTCGGTGCCGAGTTCGACTTCGACGCTGCCGAGTCCTTCTTCACGGTCAAGGCCAAGCAACTCACGGGCTGCTATATGTTGCTCGACGAGGCCTCGGTAACGGGTACAGCCAATATCGTTATGGCGGCCGTGCTTGCCAAAGGCAAGACCACAATCTACAACGCCGCCTGCGAACCATATCTCCAACAACTCTGCAAGATGCTCAACCGTATGGGCGCACGCATCTCGGGCATCGGCTCCAACCTGCTCGAAATCGAGGGCGTAGAGGCTCTCGGTGGCACTACACACCGTATGCTGCCCGATATGATTGAGGTCGGCTCGTTTATCGGTATGGCGGCAATGAACCGCTCGTCGCTCACCATCAAAGATGTCTCGTACGACGACCTCGGCATTATCCCTGCACAATTCTCGCGCCTCGGTATCGCCATCGAGCGCCGTGGCGACGACATCTACATACCACAGCAAGACCACTACCGCATCGAGAGCTTTATCGACGGCTCGATTATGACCATTGCCGACGCTCCGTGGCCGGGCCTCACACCCGACCTGCTCTCGATATTCCTCGTCGTCGCAACGCAGGCAAAGGGTACGGTGCTGATTCACCAAAAGATGTTCGAGAGCCGTCTCTTCTTCGTCGATAAGTTGATTGATATGGGCGCACAGATTATCCTCTGCGACCCTCACCGCGCAGCCGTCATCGGCCACGACCACCAGATGCAACTCCGCGCCGCAAAGATGTCGTCGCCCGATATTCGCGCAGGAGTCTCGCTGCTTATCGCGGCAATGAGCGCACAGGGTACTTCGACAATCCAAAATATCGACCAAATCGACCGCGGATACTGCAACATCGAGGGCCGTCTGAACGCTATCGGAGCGCATATCAGCCGCGTCGAGGAGTAAAAAAGTCGCACAGAGTTGTCAAATTGTAAAGTTTGTTTTACATTTGCAAAAAGTTTCTGCGCGACCTATGAAGAACGATTTACTCCTTCCACGACCTTTCGCCACGATTGGCTGGATTTTGTTCGTGCCGTGTCTGATTGTCGGCCTTGTGATTATGCTCAAAGGCGACGTCAATGGCTATTTCACGATGACCGGCAACCACGAAGAGCCTCTCTCGCAATGGCTCAACAACGCCTCGATTATCGGCATCATCGCAGGTGCAATCTTCATCGGTTGCTCACGCAAAAAGCACGAGGACGAAATGATTGCCTCGGTGCGCCTCAATGCACTGCTCATCGCACTCTATATCTCGTCGCTGGTGCTGATTGTCGGCGTCTTGTCGTTCTACGGCAAGACCTTCTGCGACCTGCTTATCTACAATATGTTTACCCTGCCCGTAGTCTTTGTTGCGGTCTTCCGCTTCAAGATGTGGCGCATCAACTCCCGCTCGGCCGATGAATAACAATATCAGAGTGGCACGAGCCGAGGTCCGTATGACCCAACAACAGCTGGCCGAAGCTGTCGGTGTGAGTCGCCAAACGATAAACGCTATCGAGAGCGGCCGCTTTGTGCCGTCGGCAGTCCTGGTCTTGAAGATGGCCCGCATATTCGACAAACCCGTCGAGGTGCTGTTTGCCCTCGACGAGGAGGATTAAGGGGGGTGGAGGCTAATGCAAAATGCAAAATGCAAAATGCAAAATGCAGAATGCAAAATGCAGAACCGACGCCAAGCCGAGAGCAGAGGGTGCTTGCACACTTTGCCGAGGCGCGAAGGAGGAAAAGCCTGCGCAGCAGGGTTAATGCAGAATGCAAAATGCAAAATGCAAAATGCAGAATTAAAAATTTTGGCTGGGGAGGCTGGGTTTTGATGGGTAGACTGGGTAGTTTGTTTTTTCAGGCTACCCAGACTACTCAATCTACTCAATCTACCCATTTTGCCCCTAACGCCCTTAACGCCTCTAACGACCTTAACAAAAAAACTCTCCACCCACTCGGGTGACCAAAATTGATTTTAGAAGAGGCTTTGCCACGCTCGGCAAAAAAGTGACCGATGGGTAGTACTCGATGTACGTCCCATTGGTCACTTTCTTTGTTAGCGGAAGCAAAGACCTTATAAAATCGATTTTCCCAGAAATTGCATTTTAGGCAGGATTATACAACGCTCGGCCTATTGGACTGCGATGGGCTGTACTCGGCGTACTGCCCATTGCAGAACAAGAGGTTAGCGGCAGTAGAATCCGCATAAAATCAATTTTAATAGAATCGATTTTAATAAAACGTCCCCTTCGGCGCAAACAACAAATACCCAAAATTAAACGAGAGATAGTAGTTGTTGCCGCTATTCAAGCCATATTTGGTGAGCGAGAGGCTCACAGGGCCGAGAATTGAGCGATAGGATATGGTCAGGTCGGAGATATACTGCCAATGGCCAAAGGCGGTGGTTGTGTTGCGATACATCGCATAAAATCCCGCACGCAGATAGAGTTGGTCGATGATGTGGAACACGGGCGTAATACCCATCGCAATATATCGCGAGGCGTGGTATTCGGGCATATAGAGCATCTGCGAATGGGTTGTCGGAGCGTATTGCGGCATCGAGGCGTTGGAGGCCAACTCTTCGACAAAGTCGGGGTGGTTGGTGTAGAGGCCCTCGACGCTATAACCGAGTGAAAACCAGCGACTACTGATTGGCAGCAGATGCTCCCACGCGACCTTTGAGCCGACCCAATCGCGACGTGCCGAGATGTAGTGTCCCTCGTTTTTCCAGCGGTCACGACCACCGACATAGATAGCCGACACCGATAGGCGATGGCCTCGGAATGGTGCTACGAGGTTGTCGAGCGTACTGCGACGGAACTGCAACTGCGCGGCATAGAAACCGAAGCGTGTAGGATTCGTCTGGTTTTGGAACTGATACACACTCTCGCCGAGGTTGAATGTCGCCTGCAAGAGCGAGCGCTTGGAGATGGCCACACCTGCGGACAACGACATAAAATGCTCCTTGTGCTTCATTCGGTGGGTATTATCGACCTTTGTGAGGTTGCCGAAGTTGCCATAGATGGTGTTGCGCACCGAGAAGATATAGTGGGCCGAGAAGAATAGCGGACGACGTGGCAGGACAAACATCTGCGCACCGATGCTGCCGGCATTATAGACCGTACCGAGATAGAGTCGCATCGCGGCATTGACACCCACGCGACCGATATGCTCGTATTGGAAGTTTATTCGCGCCTGGTTGTAGGCGGTCGAGGAGATATTGGCACCAAACGAGAGGCGCAACGACGGTTGTGGTCGGAGCGGCAGGGTAGGGGTAAAGCGGCGCGACAGGGAGTCGTAGTCGAGGCGCGGAAAGCCCATCTCGAAGTCGTTGTTAGCCAAGAGGTTGCAAATGCCTTTGTGGAGTTGGTCGAAGGTGGCTGGTTGCTCACCGCGCGATGCGCCTGTCGTCAGCACAGCCTTCACATAACGCTCCTGATTGCGGTTCAGGCCCTCGATTTTGGCCTCCGAGACATCGATTGGCGGAAGGTGGCTGCGGAAGGAGGCGCGACGCGATTCGACCTCCTCGCGACTGCGACGCGACGGTATGGTAGCCAAAATCTCGGCCATACGCTCCACCGTATCGTTGTAGCCCTGCTCGACAATCTTCATACCCTCGTCGAAGTCCAACATTCCCGACTCAACCTCGCGGTCGAGCATAATATTTCCCTCGCGCGGCAACTCGTAGTTGGTCGCACCGATAAGCAGGCCCAAACCCTGCTCGACGATGTTGCTCGACTCGTCGATTTCGCGGTTGCCGAACGTACATTTTACACCGATGATATGGTCGGGCGCATAGGTCGAAGCCAAGTGCTGCCACGGGAAGTTGTCGAAGATACCGCCGTCGTAGAGCATCTTATCCTTGCGACGCAACGGCTTGAATATGAACGGTATGGACATCGACGCACGAACAGCCTCGGCCAGGTCGCCACGGTCGAAAAATTCGGCTTTGCGCCCTTTGAGGTCGGCAGCCACGCAGAAAAACGGCACCATCAGGCGCGAAAAATCGCCCTCACAAACGACCGTCGCCGGAGCAAAAAATCGGTTCAGCGCCAGGTCGATTTGGTTCGACGAGATGATGTCGGAGGGTAGTTGTACCGTGCGCTGACGCACACCGACCCTCTTGCCGGGGGTCGAGTCTTTGTCGCGCTCAACATCGAAGCGCAACGTGAGCAGCGGTTGTGGGGTATCGACCTCGCGGAAGTAGTGGTTGTAGCGGTCGGGCATACGACCCGAGAGCCACTGCTCAATATCGCCCGAACGGACTATCTCGACCATCTCCTCGGGCGAGTATCCTGCGGCATAGAGTGCGCCGACAATAGCACCCATCGACGTACCGCCGACATAGTCGATTGCCACGCCATTCTCTTCGAGTGCGCGGATTACGCCAATGTGATAGAGACCCTTCGCTCCGCCTCCACTCAAAACCAATCCGACCTTCGGGGTCGCGACTGCCGAGGCGAAGCCGAGTGCGGCAACTATAAATATTACATATTTACGCCACATTTTTTCAAAAAATTTGTAACTTTGTCCCTACTATACCCGTTTATGGAGTGTAAAGTTACGAAAAAAGAGTAAAATTTCAAAATACAATATGGACAGCAAAATCAAAAACCTGCTCCTCTGCGTCGAGGAGTTTTGCCCACAGAATGCGGCCGAAATCGAGGCCTTTCGTATCAAAATGGTCGGTAAGAAGGGTGAAATCACCGCTCTGATGGAGGAGTTTAAGGGCATAGCACCCGAACTCAAACGTGAATACGGTCAGCGAATTAACGCCCTCAAACAGGCTGCGCTCACCAAAATCAACACCCTCAAAGAGGAGGCTGCGCAACGTGTAGCCGATGACAAAAAAATCGAGGATATGTCGCGCCCAGGTTCGGCCGAATCGCTCGGCTCGCGCCACCCTATTTCGATTGTAAAGAACGAGATTATCGATATTTTTGCCCGTATGGGTTACACGGTGGCCGATGGTCCCGAAATCGAGGACGACAACCACGTCTTCTCGTTGCTCAACTTCCCACCCGAGCACCCTGCTCGCGATATGCAGGATACATTCTTCATCGACAAGCAGTCGAACGAACCCGATTCGAGCGACGTTCTGCTCCGCACCCACACCTCGTCGATTCAGGTGCGCACGATGGAGAAGCAGCAACCGCCTATTCGCGTAATCTGCCCGGGTCGCGTATTCCGCAACGAGGCTATCTCCTACCGCGCACACTGCATCTTCCACCAAATCGAGGGCCTCTATATCGACAAAAACGTCTCGTTTGCCGACCTCAAACAGTCGTTGCTCTACTTCGCAAAAGAGCTCTTCGGCGAGAAGAGCCAAATCCGCTTGCGCCCTTCGTACTTCCCATTCACCGAGCCATCGGCCGAGGTCGATGTTTCGTGTAACCTCTGTGGCGGCAAGGGTTGCCCTGTCTGCAAAGGTACGGGTTGGTTGGAGATTCTCGGCTGCGGTATGGTAGACCCTAACGTGCTGTCGGCCAACGGTATCGACCCTAACGAATACTCGGGTTTCGCGTTTGGTATGGGAGTTGAACGTATTGCGATGTTGAAGTTCGGAGTGAAGGACTTGCGCCTCTATTTCGAGAACGACGTGCGTTTCCTCCACCAATTCGACAGCGTACTGTAATAGGGTAGTGTGCGATGAAATTCAGAGGGTTGATATATGGCCTCGTGCTACTTGCGTTGCTCTGCGCCTTTCGTGCGTGGGGGCAGCAGGAGGGTAGCGGTACGCCCAAAAATCAACCCGAGGCCGAGCGTCGGTTTGCACTCTACACCGAGGCTCTGCGCCACCTGACCATTCACGGCGACACCGCCTCGGCACGCCGTTTTACGACCGAGGTGTTGGCTCTCGACTCGACCTATGCCCCTGCGCACTACCTGCGTTCGCGCATCGCGACCACCTATACGGAGGCCTTTGAGTCGGCCGAGAAGGCTATCGAGAGCGACTCCAACAACCTCTTCTACCTCCACGAGGCAGGTATGGCGGCCGTGAGGGTTAATCGCATCGAGAAGGCGATAGGCTACTACTCCCGCCTGGCGAGCCAAGCGACCGACCCCGACCACTACCGCGTGCTGGCGATGCTCTACACGATGTCGTCGCGCGACAACGAGGCCATTGCAGCCCTCGACACTGCCGAGGTGCGCTTTGGTCGAATAGGCTTCTTTACCCGTATGCGCCAACGTCTGCTGCTCAAAAACGGCCAAATCGAGAGGGCCGAGCGCGAGGCTCTGCGAGCAGCAACCGAAGCCCCATACGATGCCGAAAACCATACGGCATTGGCCCAAATCTACGCCTCGACGGGGCGTGACTCACTCGCAACAAACGCCTACACGAAGGCTCTTGAAGTCGATAAGAGCAATCCGCAGACGATTCTCGAATTTGCCGAATTTCTGCTGCATCGCCAACGCAACATCGAGTTTATGATGGCCATACAGAGCTTCGTGGAGTTGCGCGATGTCGATATTGCCACCAAGTTGGAAATCGTCGAGAAAATCATCGGCGACAAGGGTTTTGTGCGCAACAACCTCCTGCTCATAGAGCCTCTGTTGGCACGTATGGCCGAACTCTACCCCGACAACATCGAGGTTCTCGACCTCTATGCCGCCCACCTCGTCGCAACCAACAAAATCGACAAGGCGGGGCAGATATTCAAGCAGCGTATGGCTGTCGATGGCCCAAACAAGGAGGCCCTTGGGCGCATTATCGAAATCGAGCAGTATCTCGACCGTCGCGACTCGGTGGCACACTACATCGATTTGGGCATCGGGCTCTACCCCAACGATATAGAGATGCGACTTCGCAAGGCTTGGCTGCAACACTCGGCCGAGGATTACGATGGGGTAGTGGCGACCCTCCACGAAGCCCTCACACACACCTCCGACCCAAAGGAGCAGAGTAGCATCTGGGGGCAGATTGGCGACACGGAGGAGTTGCGCAACAACATCAAGCAGTCGCATCGTGCCTACGCCAAGGCCCTCGCACTCAACCCCGATAACGCTGTGGCGCTCAACAACTACGCCTACAAACTCGCTGTCGCGGGCAAGCGCCTTGCCGAGGCCGAGAAGATGGCGTTGCGAGCCATAGAAATCGAGAAGAACAACGCCACCTACCTCGATACGGTGGCCTGGGTATACTACCGCCTCGGCAACTATCAGCAGGCCAAGCGATATATGCAGCAAGCCCTCTCGTTCGACAAGCACAACTCGGCCGAATTGGCTCTGCACTATGGCGATATACTCGATGCGCTGGGCGACACATTCCTTGCCCAAACATATTGGAAAAAGGCCCTCGAAAGGGGTTGTGAGGCCCAAAAGATTGAGCAACGTATCGAGGCCCAACGCCAGCGCACAGCACCCGCCCAAACCCCTAAAAAGAGAAAATAATCACACGCAATAGTATGAAGTTCCGCTCTCTGATACTGACCCTCGCAGCACTCGTGGTGGTGGCCCTGCCGCTCGTGGCACAAACCGCCAAAATCGACGAGCAACGCCGCATTATCGCCCAACTCGAAAAGAATATCGCGAAGGAGGAGGCCGAACTCTCGTCGCTGAAAAAGAGCAAGGCCTCGACCCAGAAGAAAATCAAGTCGCTGGCCCGTCAGGTCGAGCAGCGAACCGAACTCATCAACGCCACAACCACGCAGATAAAGCATCTCAACAACGAGATTGCCGCCTCAACACGTCGTGTCGAAGTGTTGTCGAACAACCTGACGCTGCTCGAAGCCTCGTGTGTCGAGATGGCTCGCGAAGCCTATCGTAACTATCGCTACAACAGCGTCTTGGCCTACATACTCTCGGCTCCTACGACGAGCGAATTTGCCAACCGCATAGCCTCGTTGCGCGTGGCGACCATCAAGCGCAAGGAGCAGATGGAGCATATCGTGTCGGTGCGCAGCGATGTGCAACGCGAGCGCGACAAGCTCTCGAAGCGTCGCAAGGAGCTCGATGCCGAGAAGCGCAAACTCGCCAAGCGTCGCGATGCACTCAAAAAGAACCTCAAATCGGCCAAAGCCGAGATTAGCCGCCTCACAAAGAGCGAGCGCGAGAAGTTGCGCTCGATGGACGAACATCGCAAGAAACTCGACTCGGCAATCAAGGAGTTGCGAGCCCTCACAAAGGGCAACAAGTCGGGTGCCGCATTCTCGACCAAGACCTCGGGTCTGCGCATACCTGTAAGTGGTGGCCGCGTGGTGCAATACAAGGGCAATATGGCCGAAATCGTGGGCCAAAAGGGTGCTGCGGTGACGGCAATCTACGAGGGTAAGGTGATGAAGGTCTCGCGCAACAAAATCAACAACAAATACGACATCTTTATCGCCCACGGCGAGTATATCTCGTCGTACGCCAACCTCGCCTCGACCACCGTCAAACAGGGCGATGTGGTCGCACGCAACCAGAAAATCGGCGTCGTGGCACAGATGATTGACCCGACAACGATGGAGATGCAGCACAAAATCGTGTTCGGCATCTACGCCCCATCGTCGTCGATAAAGATGCAGGCCTCGGCCCTCTTTAAGAGATAAACACCCCGAAAATGGATATACTTTATTTTAACGACGACTGCAACTACCGCCTACGCGACAAACGGTTGATACGCAAGTGGTTGCGCGAGGTAGCCAAAGCCGAAGGCGGCTATACAATCGAGGCTGTGAACTATGTTTTCTGCTCGGCGGCACGCCATCGTGCGATGAACATCGAGTTCCTCGGCCACGACTACTACACCGACATCATCACCTTCGACGACAGCCGCTTGAAGGAGCGAGTCATCGCAGGCGATATATTTATCGACGTCGAGACGGTGGCAGACAACGCCCGAATTTATGGCACAACGGCCCGTCGCGAGATGTTGCGCGTTATCGTTCACGGGGTGCTGCACCTCTGCGGACAGAAGGATAAAACCCCTCGCACAGAGAAGCAGATGCACCGCAAGGAGGATAAGTACCTGGCGATGTGGGAGAGTGGGAGTTTTGTTGGGTAGATTGAGTAGCCTGGGTAGGCTGGGTAGCCTGAAAAAACCTCTAACGCCCTTAACGACCCTAACGCCTCTAACGCCCCTAACCGACGACAAGCCGAGAGCAGAGGGTGCTTGCACACTATGCCGAGGCGCGAAGGAGGAAAAGCCCTCGAAGAGGGATTAACGACCCTAAAAAAAAGAGAAAAAATGACACAAAAATACGATGTTATAGTAATTGGTGCAGGTCACGCAGGTTGCGAAGCTGCGGCCGCCGCAGCACGTATGGGGTCGAAAACCCTGCTTGTCACGATGGATATGACCAAGATGGCCTCGATGTCGTGTAATCCGGCCATAGGTGGCGTGGCAAAGGGGCAGATTGTGCGCGAAATAGACGCACTCGGAGGCCTCACGGGCATCGTAACCGACCTGACGACCATACAATTCCGTATGCTCAACCGCTCAAAGGGTGCTGCGATGTGGAGTCCGCGTGCGCAGTGCGACAAGAGCCGTTTCTCGGCCGAGTGGCGACGCAGGCTCGAAAATACGCAAAACCTCTATATTTGGCAAGATATGGTCGCGGAGATACTCTTCGACCACGAGGGGGAGAAACCGCGCGTAAGAGGCTTAAAAACGCAAATGGGCGTGGTTTTCGAGGCTACAACCGTAGTGCTTACCGCAGGTACCTTCCTCGCAGGTCTTATGCACTGTGGCAGAGCCAACGCCGCAGGTGGTCGCGCAGGCGATGCAGCGGCAATAGGGGTCAGCGAATCGTTGCAGAAGATAGGTATCGAGGTGGGTCGAATGAAGACCGGCACACCCGTACGCATCGACGCCCGAACGATAGATTTCGAGGCCCTCGAAGTGCAGCCGGGTGACGACGAGCCGCAGAAGTTCTCCTTCTCCGACGAGACCGAGCCGGTGCGCCATCAAATGCCTTGCTTCCTGGTCTACACCTCGAAGGAGGTACACGACACGCTCCGCACAGGCTTCGACGACTCGCCACTGTTCAACGGCACAATTCGCGGCATCGGTCCGCGCTACTGCCCGAGCATCGAGGATAAGTTGCGCACATTTGCCGACAAGGAGCAGCACCAACTCTTCCTCGGACCCGAGGGCGAAACGACCAACGAATACTATCTCAACGGCTTCTCTTCGTCGCTGCCTTACGACGTGCAACTCGCTGCCCTTCACCAAATTAGGGGCTTGGAAGACGCCCACGTCTATCGCCCGGGCTACGCCATCGAGTACGACTACTTCCCACCGACGCAGTTGTGGCACTCGTTGGAGAGCAAAGTGGCTGATAATCTGTACTTTGCGGGCCAAGTGAATGGCACGACGGGTTACGAGGAGGCTGCCGCGCAGGGTCTGTTGGCAGGTATCAACGCCCACCGACGTTGTCGAGGCGAGGAGCCTATCGTGTTGCACCGCGACGAGGCCTATATCGGAGTCTTGATTGACGACCTCGTGACCAAAGGTGTCGATGAGCCATACCGAATGTTCACCTCGCGTGCCGAGTACCGCATCTTGCTCCGTCAGGACAACGCCGACCAACGACTCACGCCACTTGGTCGAAAATTGGGTCTGATTTCGCAGTCGAGATACGAAAAATATGAAGAAAAAATTTCGCTCCTAAAATCGCTTATAGAGTACACTCGTTCGCAGAGTGTGAAAATATCGGAAATTCAGAACTATTTAATTTCGCTCGGTTTGCCACCTGCAACGCAGGGTCGCAAGATATTTGACTTCGCTTTGCGCAACGAAATCACACTCGCAGCACTCGTCGAGGTACTGCCGAAGCTCCGCCGTTTTGTCGAGGAGAGGGGTATCACAAGCGAGATTATCGAGTTGGCCGAAATCGAAATTAAGTATAGCGGATATATCGAGCGCGAGCGTTTGGTGGCCGAGAAGTTGCACCGCTTGGAGGGCATAGCCATTCCGAGCGACTTCGACTACGCCTCGATGCAGTCGCTCACAATCGAAGCACGCCAAAAACTGCAACGCATACGCCCTACGACCATCGGTCAGGCCTCGCGTATACCGGGAGTGTCGCCAGCCGATGTCAATGTGCTGCTCGTGAGGTTTGGAAGGTAGTTTTTTTAAGGTCGTTAGAGGCGTTAGGGGCGTTAGAGGCGTTAGGGGTTTTTCAGGCTACCCAGGCTACTCAATCTACCCAGCAAAACCCAGCCACCTCAAAAAACAATTGTTCCCCGTGGAACATCGGGGTAAAACAAAAACGGATTGTTCTACGTGGAACAATCCGTTTTGCTTTGAGTATCAACACTTTACTCTACTACGACACACCAACCGTGTTTATCCTCGGCACGACCATACTGCACATCTTGCAACGAGCGGTAGAGGTCGAGAAGCACCTCGCCAACCTCGTCGCCAAAGCAAATTGTCGTATCGTTATCGGGGTCGTAGACCTTGCCGAGTGGCGTAATAATCGCGCCCGTACCGCAAGCACCGCACTCGTCGAACGACGAGAGTTCGGCAACATCGACCTTGCGCTGCTCGACCGTAAAACCTTTATCGCGAGCAAGTTGCATCAGCGAATCATTGGTTATCGACGGCAAAATCGAAGGCGAAGCAGGGGTAACATAGGTCTTGCCCTTGATTGCGATAAAGTTGGCTGCGCCACACTCCTCGATATAGCGATGCTCGACCGACTCGGTATAGAGAACTGCGCTATAACCCATCTGATGAGCCTCTTCGTAGGACAACATACTCGAAGCGTAGTTGCCACCCACCTTCACATCGCCCGTACCGAGAGGTGCCGAGCGGTCTTGGTTGCGATTGACAATAGCGTCGATAGGGCGGATACCCTCCTTGAAATAGGGGCCTACGGGGGTTGCAAAGACGCAGAAGCCCGCCTCGCCCGATGGTCGCACCGTCAGACGTGGGCGCGTACCAAACAGCACAGGGCGCACATAGAGTGCCGCCTGCGACTCGTAAGGGGGCAAAAACTCGATATTACGTCGCACAATCTCCTTGCAAGCCTCGACAAACATCTGCTCCGAAGGCATCGGGAGGCACAATTTACGCGCACCTGCCGCCATACGACGCGCGTGGGCATCGGGGCGGAACAGACGCACCCGACCATCGACACCGCGAAAGGCCTTGATACCCTCGAAGGCCTGCAAGCCGTAGTTTAGGCAAGCCGAACACATATGCACAGGGATATACTCCGACGTGGTGTATTCGGGCTCCGACCAACGGCCGTCGCGATAGTATTGGCGAAGATTCTCGCCACCTGTTTCATTGAAATCGAAAGACAATGAGTCCCAATTCAATTCCATTGTATTCTTATCTATTTGAACTGTTTTTCTGTTAGTTACAGCGGCAACGGGGTAGCCCGAAGCGGTTGTTCCACGTGGAACTAACCGACAATCGAACCCGCCTTAACCGCCTCCGACGGCTGCACCAAACGCAATGCGCCTGTTGCATCTTCCGCCATCAAAATCATACCCTGCGAGAGGATACCCTTCAACTCGCGCGGTTGGAGATTGACCAAAACAAGCACCTGCTTGCCGACCAACTCCTCGGGGGTGAAGTGCTCGGCGATGCCCGATACAATCGTGCGTTCGTCGATACCCGTATCGACCGTCAGGCGGAGCAACTTCTTGGTCTTGGCAACCTTCTCGGCCGCAATGATGGTCGAAACGCGAATATCCATCTTCTGGAAATCGTCGAACGTGCAGAGCTCCTTCTGTGGCTCGGCCTTGACCTCGGCAGCGGCATTGGCAGCCTTCGTAGCCTCCAACTTATCGAGCTGACGCTGGATAACATCGTCCTCAATCTTCTCGAAGAGGAGCGACGGAGTGCCGATAGTGTGACCCTCGGCAATGAGTGTCATCTCGCCCAACGACTCCCACGAGAAGCGCTCGACGTCGAGCATTGCGAGAATCTTGGCAGCCGAGAATGGCATAAACGGCTCGATGGCGATAGCGATGTTGGCCGTAATTTGCAACGCGATGTTGAGTATCGTCTTAACGCGCTCGGCATCGCTCTTAATCAACTTCCACGGCTCGGTGTCGGCCAGATATTTGTTACCGATACGCGCAAAGTTCATCGCATCTTTCAACGCCTCGCGGAAGCGATACGACTCGATGTTGGCTTCGAGCGACGACTTGATTTGCGAGATTTCGGCAATCGTTTCGCGGTCATAATCAGTAAGGCAGCCACACGCAGGAACAACGCCGTCGTAGTACTTCTTGGTCAGCACCAACGCACGGTTCACAAAGTTGCCAAGCACGGCCACCAACTCGTTGTTATTGCGGGCCTGGTAGTCCTTCCACGTAAAGTCGTTGTCCTTCGTCTCGGGAGCATTGGCGCACAGAACATATCGCAACACATCCTCCTTGCCCGGCATCTCCTCCAAATACTCGTGCAACCATACGGCCCAATTACGCGAGGTCGAAATCTTGTCGCCCTCCAAATTGAGAAACTCGTTCGACGGCACATTCTCCGGCAAGATATAGTCGCCGTGCGCTTTGAGCATCGACGGGAAGACGATGCAGTGGAAGACGATGTTATCCTTGCCGATAAAGTGAACGAGCTTGGTCTCCTCGTCCTTCCAATACTTCTCCCAATCGGGCGTAAGGTCCTTTGTAGCAGATATATAGCCAATCGGAGCATCAAACCATACATAGAGAACCTTACCCTCTGCACCCTCAACCGGTACGGGAATACCCCAATCCAGGTCACGGCTCACGGCACGAGGCAACAAACCTCCGTCGAGCCAGCTTTTACACTGTCCGTAGACATTAGATTTCCACTCCTTGTGTCCCTCTAAAATCCACTTGCGCAGAGCCTCCTCGTGTTGGTCGAGAGGCAGATACCAGTGCTTGGTCTCCTTCTTCACGAGCTCGCCGCCGCTGAGTGCAGACTTTGGATTGATGAGTTCATCCGGGCTGAGAGTAGCGCCGCATTTCTCACACTGGTCTCCGTAAGCTCCTTCAGCTCCGCAACGAGGACAGGTACCAGTGATGTAACGGTCTGCAAGGAAGGTCTTTGCCTCCTCATCATAGTACTGCTCGCTCACCTTCT
>JAZQSA010000043.1:0-29813 GCA_045629905.1 Alistipes sp.
ATTCTTGGCTACTATTGCGGGTGGTGCGCCTATGATTGGTTTCTTGGGTACGGTGCTCGGTATGGTGGAGACCTTTATGGATATGTCGGCAGCAGGCGGTACGGTCGATATGGCTCTGCTCTCGGGTGGTATGTATGTGGCAATGGTGACCACTGTTGGTGGTTTGGTTGTCGGTATTCCTGCATACTTTGGCTACAACTACCTTGTGGCGCGTATCGAGAAGCTGGTGTTCCGTTTGGAGGCCAACTCTATCGCCTTTATGGATATTCTTAATCAACCTGTTCAAAAGTAGCGATTATGGCAATCAAACGAGGTTCAAAAGTCGATAAGTCGTTCTCCTCTTCGGCTATGACCGACCTTATGTTTTTGTTGCTTATCTTTATGTTGATAGCGACGACGCTCATCAACCCCAATGCTTTGAAACTGATGCTCCCAAAAAGTAGTAATCAGTTGAAAGATAAGGCGGTAACAACGGTGTCGATAGAGAATAAGGGCGGTGCATATCGCTACTATGTCGAACTCGATAAGGTTCAGGGTGTTGAGGGCGTGCGTTCTGCTTTGCGTAGCCGTCTTGCAGGGCAGAACGAGCCGACTGTATCTCTCCACTGCGACAAAACTGTGGCAGTTGATGAGGTTGTGAAGATTATGAATATTGCGAAGGACGATGGGTATCGTCTAATACTTGCTACCCAACCTTAAAAATTGTTTTGAGGGGTGTTTTCTGCCTTCCTCTTGTCCGCCTCGAAGGTCACATACGCAAAGTATGCTCCCTCCGAGCCGACCAAGAGAGCGTTGCAAACCCTACCTCAAAAGCAATTTTTTGAGCGATACGATTGAGGGGAGTTTCCTGCCTTCCTCTTGTCCGCCTCGAAGGTCACATACACAAAGTATGCTCCCTCCGAGCCGACCGAGAGAGCGTATCCACCGCGATGATTATTATATAAAGTAGATAGGGCTTAAAGCGATGAAGAGCAACCAATTAGGTTATATAGCGACGTTGTTGTATTGCGTCGTGCTGGCTGCGGCAATGTGCCTCCTGTCGTTCGACGTGGTGGTACCCGAGGTGTCGTCGGCGGCCCTCTTTGTCGAATTTGTTGAGCCACCTGTCGAGAGTGAGGTTGTGCAATCGCCACCCGACGAGGAGGTGGCCGACGAAGTTCCGAAGCACGAAATCCCGGCTCCGGTGGAGCAGGAGTCTGCGGCCGACGGAACGAAGGAGCAGGTGCAGACCGTAAATCCGCGAGCGCTCTTTCCGTCGAATCGTGGCGGTAGCGATGCCCCCGAATCGGTTGGAAATCCACAGGCGAAGCTCTCCGACGAGGAGTCGTCGCGAGGCTCGGGTCGCGGTTTAAGTCCCGCCTACGACGATGCGTTAGATGCGGGTTTGCAGGGTCGCGGATTGGCTGGTGATTTGCCGATGCCACTCTATCCGCCTGGCAATAAAGTTGGAAAAGTGGTGATTGAAGTTATGGTCGATTCCGAGGGTTTTGTCACCTCGGCGACCTTCCGTCCGCAAGGCTCAACAACCTCCGATTCTTCGCTTATAGAGGCGGCGCAGACAGCGGCTCTCAAAGCTCGTTTTCTGCCGTCGGAGAGTCACAATCAACGCGGTACGATAACCTATATATTTAAGTTGAAAATCAATAAGTAACGATATTCTGCCGTGAAACGTTTTGTGGTTCTTATGCTGGCTGTTCTGGCCTCGATTTCTGCCTTTGCGCAAGATGTCGAGACTTCGTCAGTAGTGTTCGATAAGTCGCAATATGATTTTGGCGTTGTGCCACGTCATAGGTGCGAATATAGTTGTACTTTTACAATGACTAACGTCGGTTCCGAGCCTGTTGTTATTCTGGGTGTCGATACCTCGTGTTCGTGCTTGAAGGCGCGCTATTCGCGTCGGCCGATTGCTGCTGGTGGCAGTGCCGAAATCAGGGTTCTGCTCGAAGCCGCGAAGGTTAATGACGGGGTCTTTAACAGGGTTATAAAAGTGAGGACCAACAAGGGTGTTTCGTTGTTGATTGTCAGGGGCGTATCTGTTGAGAAAGGTGCAAAAAAATAGGGTTGCGAATTTGCAGCCCTATTTTTTTGTTGTCGGCGAGGTGATTAACTCAAAAAGAATACGATTGCTGTGAAGTGGCAACCGACAGCCAAGTTAATCAGCAAGTGCCATACCAGGTGGTGGTATCGAAAGCCCTTCTTTGCATAAAACCAAGCCCCGAGCGTATATAGCACACCGCCCGCTGCAATCAGCACGAGGAGCGGAATCGAGGAGTTGGAGATAAATAGCGGAAAGAAGAAAACTACGGTCCAGCCCATAATCAGATATATCGTCAAGCTGATGGCCGGAATCGACCTCTTTGAGAGCGATTTGTAGAAGACCCCGAAGAGCACCATTGACCATTGCAGCGCGACAATTACGATGCCTTGCCAACCACCGATTACCGATAGAGCAATAGGTGTGTAACTACCTGCTATTGCGACATATATGAAGATGTGGTCGAGTATGTGAAATATCTCTTTGTGGCGCGACGATGGGGCCATCGAGTGGTAGAGAGTCGAGGCCAAACACATTAGGAAAATGGATATCATAAATATCGAAACTCCGATGGCCGAAGTGATTGGCTGCGCGGGGTTGTGAGTGTAGCTCCAAAGTGTTGCGAAAGGCAGTGCGAGGAGTGTGAGCGCGCTCATTGCTCCGTGCGATACGGTATTTGCAATCTCTTCGCCGAACGAAAATTTGTAGAGTAATTTTTCTATTCCTTTGGTCATAATTTTTTTTGGTTTTTCTGACGTGGCAAAGGTAGACAAAAAAATGTAAAGTTGTTCGGGCTTTTTGCGTAAAGTTGCCCTCCGAAAAGTCGCATTGCTCCTCTGTTTTTGCCAAAATATCCCCCTTTTTATCTGCTGTTTATGGCGGTTTTGGATTTGTTTGTCGCAAATCTGGAATTGTTGAAAAAAATTATTTTCATTTTTCTATGAAAAAAAGTGCTGTATATGTTGTGAGTGTAAAAATATTTTTTTATTTTTGTATGAATTTAAGCAACCAATTTTTAATAAAACTTAATAATTAACCTATGAAAAGAGATTTACTTCTTGTTTCAAACGGTGTTCGCAAGTTGGCGATGGCAGTCGTAACGCTGTCTTTGTTAGTTTGTTGTACGCTGTTCTGCCCTGCATCGGTGTATGCTCAGGGTAAGGGAAAGGTGGTGACCGGTAAGGTTACTGATGCTCGAGGTCCGATGATTGGTGTGACAATCTCGGTCAAAGGCCTTGGTACTCGCGCTGCCTTAACGGATTTGGACGGTAACTACTCGATTGATGTCGCAGGTGTTGCCAATCCGGTTCTCGAATACACCTACGTCGGCTACGAGGCCCAGGAGGTTCCTGTTGGTGTTCGTACCCAGATTGACGTGGTGATGAAAGAATCGACCCAAAAGATTGACGAGGTCGTTGTGACCGCGCTCGGTATTACCCGTGCAGAGAAATCGCTCGGTTATGCGGTTTCGAAGGTGTCGGGTGATGATATCGCGCAGACCGTCTCGGGTAACTGGCTCGACGGTATGAACGGTAAGGTTGCGGGTATGACCTTTGAGTCGGCTGCTACCGGTCCTGCTGGTTCGGTCCGCGTCACTCTTCGTGGTGAGTCGTCACTTTCCCACAACAACAACGAGGCCCTTTTCGTAGTTGACGGTGTGCCTATCGGTAGCGAAATGACTTCGACCGGTGGTGCCAATGACTCGGACGACGCACCTATCGACTACGGTAATGGTATCGGTGACCTCAACCCAGATGATATCGCATCGGTTTCGGTCCTCAAAGGTCCTGCTGCAACCGCTCTCTACGGTTCGCGTGCGCAGAACGGTGCTGTCATCATTACTACCAAGAGTGGTCGCAAGAATAAGGGTATCGGTGTCGATTACTCGTTCTCGTTTGTAGCAGAGCAGGCTTCGTACTGGCCAGAGTTCCAGGAGGAGTATGGTGCAGGTTCGTCGGCTTTGACTACCTTTGCAACTGTTAATGGTAAGCAGCTCTCTCCACAGCAGTACTACTCGTTCTGGAATGTCTATGAGGGTTCGACAAAGGTTGCTGACCGTCTTTGGTCGCGTAATATGTGGGGTCCTAAATATGGTAGTGACTTCGGTTACCGCGAGAGCGACCCGAACTCGCCATACTACGGCCGTACCGACCTTACCTATATGTACGAGTCCCTCGACTTCGATAAGTTGACCAGCGAGCGTACCGATAAGCCGGGTTCGATTGACCTGACTGTCGAGAAGGACGCTTCGGGTCAGACTATCTACGAGCCTGCATCGAGCAAGTACTACAAACTGCTCCCTTATGAGGCCCAGGACTACTACAAGGGTTTCTATGAGACCGGTTTGACTTTCAAGAACAGTGTTTCGGTTAGCGGTAACAACGGTAAGGGTACTTCGGTTCGTGCTTCGTTCCAGGATACTCGTAACGAGTGGATTGTTCCTAATATGGGTTACAACCAGGAGACCGTTTCGTTCTCTGTTAATAGTAAATTAAATAAGGTAGTGAAGTTCCAGTCGAAGGTAACTTACTATCGTAAGCGTTCGGACAACCTCCCTACAACAGGTTACAACATTTCGTCACCTGTATACCAGTTGATGTGGAACTACCCTTCGGTAAGCATTCGCTCGTTTGAGGAAGAGTATTGGAGCGGTCGTATCCAGCAGGCCTTCGAAATCAAGGAGGCTGGTGGTGACTCGGCTAATATGAACTCGATTATCAACTGTAACGGTGCTTCGTCTAACGTGAACAACCCTTACTGGTTGGCATACGACTATGTGAATACACAGGTTCGTGACCGTATCTACGGTAATATGCAGGTAACCTTCACTATCCTTCCGGAGTTGGAGCTCTTCGTACGTTCGGGTCTCGACTTGTTCAACGACCACCGTACCCAGCAGAAGCCACAGTACGCTAACAACTACTTCCAGGGTTGGTACCGCGTGCAGGACATCTTGCGTTATGAGGTTAATACCGACTTCCTCCTCTCGTTCAAGAAGCAGTTCAACCGTTTCCACCTCGGTGTAAACTTCGGTGGTAACAATATGGTTTACAATCACCGTAACCTCTCGATGACTGCCGAGAAGCTTTCGACTCCTAACGTGTTTATGATTTCGAACTCGGTAGACCGTCCAAAGGTTTCTTACACTCTCACCGAGAAGATGATTAACTCGTTGTACGGTATGATTTCGCTCAACTACAACGATACCTACTTCCTCGACTTCACAGCTCGTAACGACTGGTCGTCGGCGTTGGCAAAGGGTAATAATTCGTACTTCTATCCTTCGGTTTCGGCTGCTGTATTGCTCGATCAGGCTATCCCAGGTTTGCGCGATACCAACTGGCTTGATATGTTGAAGATTCGTGGTTCGTGGGCAAACGTAGGTAACGATACCTCGGCTTACAAGATTGCCGACTACTACACCAACTCGTCGTACTCGTCGTCGTATGTTCTCCCTGGTACTTTGAACAACCCATTGCTCAAACCAGAGAACACCGAGTCGTGGGAGATTGGTTTGGAGACTCGCTTCTTCAAGAACCGCTTGTCGCTCGACGTTGCATACTACGATGCAAACACTACAAACCAGATTCTCTCGGTTCCAACCGACCAGATTACCGGTGCTACCTACAAGCTCATCAACGCAGGTAAGGTGAACAACCACGGTATCGAGGTTTCGTTGGGCGCAAAGATTTTCCAGACTCGCAACTTCTCGTGGGACGTGAACTTCAACTGGTCGAAGAACTGGAACAAACTCGTTGAGTTGGCTCCTGGTGTTGAGCTCTATCAGTTGAACACTTCGTTCACTTCGAGCAACAACGTCTTCATCTACGCTTATCCAGGTAAGGAGCTCGGCCGCATCTACGGTTATGGCTTCAAGCGTGCTCCACAGGGTGCTTACTACATCGATGAGAACGGTAAGACTGTTGACTGCTCGGGTCAGGTTGTTGTATCGTCGCAGGGTTATCCAGAGCAGGATACCCAGAACCTCATCGACCTCGGTTCTATCTATCCTGATTGGAAGGGTGGTTTGAGCACTACGCTCCGCTACAAGAACTTGCGTCTGGGTATGAACTTCACCTACCAGTATGGTGGTAACTGCTACTCGTTGACTCACGCTATCTTGGCATCGTCGGGTAAGACAAAGGATACTCTCTATGGCCGTTATGACGGTTTGGTTTATCCGGGTGTGAATGTCCTCGCCGATGGTACTTATACCAAGAACACGACTATCACCGAGTCGGCTGCTATCTTCTATTCGGACTACTACTACACTCGTAAGAATGCCGAGACCAATACCTACGACACTTCGTTCTTCAAACTCAAGCAAATCAACCTCGATTATACGCTTGGTAAGAAGGCTCTCCAAAAGATTGGTTGGTTGCGTAGCCTCTCGGTTGGTGTATTTGTAACCAATGTATTCTGTATCTCTAACTTCCCACAGTATGACCCAGAGGCTGCAACATTCAACTCTGCGTCGATTAGCCGTGGTATTGAGACCGGTGCGTATCCTATGACTCGTACCTATGGTGTTACTCTCAAATTGGGCTTCTAATAATATAATATAGGTATATATGAAAACTTTGAAATATATTTCGATTGTTCTTGTTCTCCTTACGTTCTCGCAGTGTAGAACGTTGGAGGAGTACAACGTGTCGCCAAACCAGTTGGAGGTTGGCAAGGCCCACCCGTCTGACTTGATGGACGAGATTATCTGTAACGGTGCGTCGAATGCACAGCAGCGTTTCTATGACACTTTCGCCGAGTTGATGCAGTACACCTGCTTGGGTGGTGCGTCGAACGAGGTTATCCACCGCTACTATATCGCAGCATCGTATGGTATCAACTGCTGGAACAACCCTGCACGTTGGGCTGCAAATGCTGACCATATGTACGATTTGGCCGAGGCTAACGGCAGCCAGAACTATCAGGCTATCGCCCTCACGCTCCGTGCATACTGGATGGACCAGCTTACTGCAATCTTTGGTCCTGTACCATTCTCGGAGGCATTCCAGCTTCGTGATAACAACATCAACAAGCCAAAGTTTGATGCAGAGAAGGATATCTATGCACAGCTCATCGAGGACCTCGAACTTGCAAACTCTCTCTATCAGACTAACCGTGCTCTCGACGTTCCTTCGAAGGATAAGCTCTACAATGGCGACGTTAAGAAGTGGCAGAAGTTTACCAACTCGTTGCAGTTGCGTATCCTGATGCGTCTTTCGAACCGTTCGACCGATATGGAGATTTTGCTCGGCGAGTCGGTTGCTCAGAAGTTGAAGAAGATTATCGACAACCCTGCGAAGTATCCAATTATGGAGTCGTATGCCGACAACGCAACCGTATTCTATTCGGGTGAGTCGCCATTCCAGAATGGTTGGGGTGGTTATAGCCAGTCGACTATGTCGGGCCACCGTGGTGCAGAGTACTTCATCGCACAGCTCAACGGTAAGAACGACCCTCGTAAGTGGATTTGGTTCATTCCTTGGTCGGCTGCGGTAGGTTGGATGGGCGTTCAGTCGGGTATGCCTGGCGACGATACCACTACCGCTGGTTATCCTTGGTACAACCCACAGGTATTTATGAGCTACAAACTCCCTGTATCGTTTATGCGTCACGACGAGGTTTGCTTCATTATTGCCGAGGCTTACTATCGTAACGACGATGACCACTGGGCAGCAATCGCTGGTGGTGAGCCACGTATCGCAGAGTGGTACAACAAGGGTGTCCGCTCGTCTTGCGAGTACTGGCGTTGGATTTACACCGAGTACTATGGTCTCAATGGCCGTAACGAGAAGACAACCTATCGTAACTTCTGCGCTATCGAGCCTATGCACGACGACTACAACAATGTAGATATGGTTCCTGTTATCGATGACGCTGCTATCAACAACTTCATCGAAACTTCGGTTCCATTCGACATCAAGAATGGTTTGGAGTGCATCATCAACCAGAAGTTCTTGGCTAACTTCCGTATTATGACCGAGGGTTGGAACGACTACCGTCGTACCGGTTTCCCTAAACTCACTATCGGTACGGGTGTATACAACAATGGTGTCCTTCCATTGCGATTCGTTTATCCTACTACTACAAAGACTACCAACCCAGACCGCTATGAGGAGATTTGCGCAACTCTTCGTCAGACCTACTACGACGGTGGTGACAATATGCTTACCCCTGTATGGTGGAGCGAGGCTGGTCTTGCAAAGGAAATTCGCTAATTTTAATAAAGAATTAAGCTATGAAAAGAGCATTCAAATATGTTAAATTGATGACCGCTGTGGTTGTTTCGTTCGCCGCAGTAGCATTGACCGGTTGTAGCGAGGAGAACAAACTCGCCTATGTAACCGAGGGTGCAGGTGGTCCAGCTTACGTTAAGTGGGGTGCAGCTGGTTGTACGCTTGATAAGCTCGTCGTTTCGACTGATGGCTATATTGGTGAGAACTACGCTGTAACGGTAACCTACGATATGTTTACCAACTGCGAGAGTTGGGAGATTATTCCTGACTATTCGGAGTGCTATGACTCTGAGTATAAGTGGATTGAATCGTGGCCAAGCCAGGGTAACCACGATGGTCGCTTTACGTTGAAATTCCAGCCTAATACTCGTCAGGGTGATACCCGCCACGCGAAGGTTAATATCGTTTCGGGTGGTAAGGTTATCCGCTCTATCGCTGTTGAGCAGGCTAAAGCATCTCTTACCCAGCTTTATATCCAGCCATTCTTGCAGACCTTGACCTTCAAGGCTGATGACCAGGCTGTTAAGTCGATTCCACTCGACGCTAACGTTGCTTGGACCGCTCGTGTTAATGACGACGAGAACGGTGACCCAGTAGACTGGATTGTAATCTCGGGTGTTACCAAGGGTAAGTTCGACGTTTCGGTTCTCCCTAACGCAAGCGCAGAGCCTCGTGAGGGTACGATTACCGTATTCCAGAACACCAATGGTAACAACAACATCATCGTAACCATCAAGCAGTCCGGCCTCGTTGTCGAGGAGGAGCCTGTTGTTCCGGAGACTCCGGCTGTTCCAGAGAACCCAAATGAGGGTGGCGAGAACACCGAGGGCGGTGAGAACACCGAGGGTGGCGAAGGTAATTTGTAAACCGACAAAGCTGAAAAGATAAATTAGATTAGATTAGTGAGAAATGAACAGTGTTGAAAGAATAATACTGAAACTGACACTCATCGTTGCCGTTATGCTTGGAATCGCCGCTTGCGGCGGTTCCGGCGGGGCGGACGAACCGGGTGGTGGCGACAAGCCGGTTACTCCTGCAGGTAAGATTATTGTAGACCCACAGGTCGAGGCTAATATGTCGCTTATTCCTGGCGAGGAGCGTAACATTCGTGCCAAAGATGCTTCGGCTGCGAAGACTACCGACGTATTGGTATTGAAGGGTAGCAAGACTTTCGAATGTGCAATTACGAAGGTTAGCAATACCTACTTCAAATTCCGTGTACCTTCGGATTTGGTCGATGGCACCTATAAGTTGATTATTACCCGTGGTAATGAGATTTCGCAGGAACTCTTCACTTCGAAAATCACCTGCCAAGCAACGAATATGTATGTTGCCGACAAACCTGCTTCGGAGCGTTATACTCTCAAAGGTAAGGTTTATTGCGGCTCCAAGGGCGTTGAGGGCGTGTTGGTTACCGATGGTGTGACGTTTACGAAGACCAATACCGATGGTCACTATTGGCTTAAATCCGATAAGCGCTATCAGATGGTCTATATCGTACTCCCTTCGGGCTACGAGGTGCCTACCAATGCGGCTTTGCCAAAGTTCTGGGCAATGACAACTACCGAACTCAACTATGAGAGCCAGGAACAACACAACTTTGAGTTAATTAAGAAGGACAATACCAATCACCGCGTATTGGTAGTTACCGATATTCACCTTGCCAACCGTAAGCGTAAGCCTCTCGACCTTAACCAGTTCGAGGAGGGCTTCGTGAAGGAGGTCGTTGCTGAATATACGGGCCGTAGCAATGTATATTGCCTCAACCTCGGTGACTTTGCTTGGGACGCATATTGGTATAACAACAGCTACGATATTACCAACGCTGCTGCGCAGATTTCGCGTCTGCCATTCCAGTTTTGGTCGACAATGGGTAACCACGACAACGACGGTCGTACCACAGAAGGTGAGGACGTCGATTTGCGTGCATCGCTCCCATATCGTAAGGTGCTTGGTCCAACTCACGTTGCGTTTAATTTCGGTAAAGTTCATTATATCCTTATCGACGACATTCTCTACAGAAACTCCTTCCCAAGTTCGACCGCAGACCCATTGATGGGCCAGCGCGACTACTCGTGTGGTTTCCGTGCAGATATGATTGAGTGGGTTGAGCAAAATCTCTCGTATGTCGATAAGAATACTCCGATTGTCGTTGGTCTGCACAGCCCGTTGTGCTATTGGACTGGTGCTTATAATAGCGGCGAGTTCGAGCGCTCGAATTGGAAGGCATTTGTAGACCTCTTCAACGACTACAAGGAGGTGCAATTTATTTCGGGTCATACCCACGTAAACCGTATGCACAACATCAATGGCTACGGCACCAATTTGTATGAGAACAATATTGGCGCATTGAGTGGCGTTTGGTGGGGTACAAGCGAAGTTACCGGCGGTACGACTACGAAGGTGGGAGCCTTGAACCTCTGCTCCGATGGTGCTCCTTCGGGCTATATGGTTATGGACGCCGAGGGTACATCGCGTACTTGGTTCTACAAGAGCGTGAACGAGGCCGACAACAAGCAGTTCAAGTCGTACGATATGAACGAAGTTCGCAGCTTCTTCAACTCGTATGGTCCTGCCAATAAATTCATCACCACAGGTAGTTGCAAGAACGATTCGAGCAGTGGCTCTCCGACGAATACTTGGACCAAGAGAGAGTATGGTTACGAGGAGGCTGATAATACTGTTTGGATTAACGTCTGGAACTATGAGAAGGGTTCGTTTGCAGGTTATGGTAATTGGGAGATTACCGTTACCGAGAATGGTCAGCAGTTGCAAGTCGAGGAGATTTTCTCGGGCTACCACGACCCTCTGTCTGCGCTCTTCGAGATTGAGAACTTTACCCTAACGGGCTCATTCCCGTCGACACAGTCGAGCCGCAGCCAGGTACCTCACCTGTTCCGCGTTGTTGCGTCGTCTGCAAAATCGACACTGATTATTTCCGTAAAAGACCGTCACGGCAATGTCTATCGTGAGAATATGGAGCGACCAAAGAAGTTCTATAACGGTGACATTACTGCGACTTGGACACTCGATTAATCAAAACCAACTAATAATATGAAAACTTTAAGACAACTTTTCAACGTAGTAGCGATTAGCGTTGTGGCGATGTTCGCATTCGCTTCGTGTACTACCGACAACACCGGCAGTGAGTCGACGTTCGTACCGTTCGACATCACCTACTCGACCGGTGAGGCAGAGTGGAATGAGATTGACCCAGAGGCTCTCATTCTCAACAAACTCGGTGTCGGTGCAACAGGTACCGTACCTTACCTCGAAGTAACTTCGAGCACCTATTGGACTGTTGAGGTTCAGTATCCACAGCCAGCTCTTCCAGAGCCAGAACCAACACCAGAGCCGGAGAATCCTGGTGAGGGCGAGCCTACAACTCCTGAGGAGGGTGCCGAGATGGCATCGACTTCGGTTGAGCCTTGGCTTACTGTAACTCCTATCGGTGGTCCAGCTCCGGCACAGTCGAAGACCAACGTATACCTCTATCCAACCGAGAACCACGGTGAAGACCGCGAGGCATACATCATCTTCAAGATGCTCGACAAGACCTACAAAGTGACCGTTAAGCAGCGTGGTCCTCTGACCAATGCAAACGAGAGCCGTCTTATCTTCGTTGAGGATAACTTCGGTGGCGAGACTTTGGAGGAGAATACCGTAGTTAAGTTCTACACCTTCAAGGGTGACAATGGTGGTTATTCGTACAGTGGTGTTGCTACTGCCGGTGACCTCTACGCATACTCTTATGCAGGTTCGGACAACACCTACGCATCGAAAGACGAGCCTTCGTCGCGCTACGTAGACCCAGAGTTCGACCGTGCAGCTTCGGGTGGTGCCAACATTATGTTGGACGGTAAGAGCCACTTCGATATCCGTAACTTCAACAACCAGGACAAGACCGACTTCTACCTCTCGTTTGGTGCGAAGAATAGCGACGGTCGTTTCAACAAGGAGCACCTCAAACTCTACATTTCGTGCGACAGCAAGAACTGGGCAGAGATGGATTATACCCATACCGAGGACCCTCGTTATCCAAACAACTGGACTTTGAACAAGATGGACTTCTCGATTGCGCCTAACGTATCGAAGATTCTCTACTTCCGTTTCGAGAACACTTCGGACGACGTATATCGTATCGACGACCTCTTCTTCTCGGAGTACGACCCATCGGATAACCTCTTCCCTCTCATCGAGTTGGGTTCGGATATCATCGGTTTGCCAGTAAACTTTGCGTTCAACGACCTCAAACAGGGCGAGGTAAAGGGTGACCAGTGGGAGGCCTTTGCAATCGTTCTCTCGGAGGAGTCGGGTGCATACGAGAAGGAGGAGCCGGTTGAGTTTGCAACTGCTGCTGCTACTTCGGCTCACGTTCAGTTCGTTATGGGTACCGACGTTTCGATTGTTAAGGAGCGTGCTGGTGGTGACGGTATGCTCGTAACTTCGTCGTCGCCAAAGGTAACCGGTATGTACGAGGGTGACTACTGGATTTGGACATTGCCTGTTCACAACGCTGCGGCAATGACCAACGTCGCTTGCTACTTTACATTTATGGGTACCGACGCAGGTGCGAAGTACCACGTATTTGAGTGGGCACAGTGTACTGCCGAGGAGTATACTTTGGCAGGTGCTCCTATCACAATGCGTACCGATGCAGAGAAAGATGCATTCTACGACTCGCTCGACTGGACGCAGTGGAATCTTACTACTATCGACGTTCCTAACGAAGAGGACGTAGCACAGAACCCATCTAACGGTATCCCTGTTGGTCACTCTAAAATCGGTAGCAACGCAGGTTACTGGAAGGGTCAGATTACATATTCGGACGGTTTCAAGGGTGGTAAGTCTTCGAAGCAGGTTACTACCGACCCTGATAAGATTATCGCTACCTTCCCAGATGCAATGGAGGACGGTTACTACTTCTTGCGTCTGCGCGTAGTTTCGAATCTTACTTGCGGTCCTTGTAACTCGCAGCAGTATCAGCGTATGAACAAGGTTGACCACAACGGTACTAACTACCTCCGTCAGACTGCGAAGTTTAGCTTTGCTGGTTGCGGTAACATCGCTGACTACACCGATGGTTATAAGTACTTGACCCTCATCAAGGGTGTCGATGCAACTCACAACTACAATGGTGGCGACGTTTACTTCTCGCCAAAGGCTTCGATGGGTCTCTATGCAGGTTCTACACCTAACATCAAATCGACCACTTTGGGTAACAACCAGTTCAGCGGTTCGTGCCCTAACGACGAGACCGGTAAGTCGGTATTCGTTTATGGTCCATACGATGCGTCGAACGACAGCCGTACCAACGAGATTGTTCTCTCGGTTCCTTCGGAGCAGTATCTGACTGCCGGTGCTTTGTATGCTGACTGCTTGCCATTCGTTATGACCAACGACCAGGCATTCCGTACAACCCGTGCAATGCGTTGCGATATCCAGCCAATGTCGGCTATCGTAGGTCTCAACATCTACTCGAAGAAGGCAATGTCGGATAAGATTTTCAAGGTTGTTTTGAAGGGTAGCAAGATTGGTGGTTCGCACATCTACAACATTGCAGCCAAGACCGATATGGGCGAGAACTTGCCATTCAACGAGATTACCGCTACAACCGATAAGGCTGTCGCTATTCCAAACAGTGTATATAACGCAACTCCGGTATATATGGGCGTTTGGGAAGGCACTCGTACTATGACTGCCGACATCTATGCAGGTGCATACTACTACACAGTAGATTTGCCAGAGACTGTATATACAACCGGTGAGACCGCGATGTTCGACATCTGTCTCGACGAGTGGCCAAAGACCTTGGCTCCTGGCGAGGAGATTACCGCTATCAACTCGGGTGAGAAGTTTATGCAGTTTATGGCCGACCTCGCAGCAGGTAAGACTGGTGACGAGATGAAGAAGTACCGCAATATCGACGGTGACTATGGTTTCAGCTGCGATATTGATATGGCAAATATTGATATGTCGAACTGGCCAGACGCAACGTTGAACGAGAACTTCAACGGTGGTAGCTTCCGCATCAAGAACCTCACTATCAACAATCCGTTTAAGTCGTTGTTCCAGAACGTAAGCTATGGCAACACCGTTTCGAACGTGGTATTCGACGAGTCTTGTACTCTGAATGTCGACCTCTCTATCCTTACAGGTGAGGCTCAAACTTGGGCGTTCCTCGTAGGTGGTGGTGTTGTAACTTCCGATGCTACAAAGCACGTTGCAACCGGTAACGTTGAGAACTGCGTTAACTATGGTACTATCAATGTCTTCGGTGACCACAGTAACGACAATATCTATGTGGGTACATTCGTAGGTCAGGCTTCGGGTGCTAACGACGACCCTGATACTCCTTCGCACCTCTTGAACTGTAAGAACTACGGTAAGATTTGGTTGCACGATATTACCCAGAGCGGTATGCCAAGCGGTACGAAGATTACTCACGCATACTATCGTTACACTACTGTCGGTGGTATGGTAGGTCGTGCAGCAGGTTATAGCGTAAGCAACTGCCAGAACTATGGTGAGATTGTATTGGAGGATATCGACCGTAAGTGTGGTACATTCTACATCGGTGCAATCGCAGGTTATGCAACCAACCGTACCGATAGCAACACTACCAACCTCTTCGGTGACATCAACAACTGTCAGAACTATGGCGAAATCAAGGCCGGTACTCCTGACAAGCGTATCACTGTTCACACATTTGCTCTCTCGGGTGGTGTAGGTCGTACACAGTGGGCTAACCTCACGAAGTTGACCAACAATGCCGACATCACGGTTTACGCTAACTTCAACGACCCATTCTATACAGGTGATTACCTCCACCAGGATTGGGAGGCCGAGATTACCGGTACAACCAATGCTATCGATTACTTCTGCGTAGGTGGTTTGTTGTGCTTCACACAGTGTAACATCGCCGTAGGTTGCGAGAATACGTTCCTCATCAACAATGGTAACATCTATGTTGAGTGCGACACTACTGCAACCCAGTACGACGAAGGCTCGATGCGCTATGCCGACAACTGCGGTATCTGCGTCGGTGGTGCTATCGCAAGTGCAGGTGCTAACGCATACAACCCTCACTACAACTCTTGCTCGAATATGGGTAACATAACCTTGAAGACCAACCGCGCTTCGTCGGAGGTATTCCTCGGTGGTGTAATGGGTAAGATGGCTTCGAACCGTTACGATGCTAACTACGTATTCTACCTCAATGGTAGCTCGAACGTAGGTACAGTTCAGTTGCTCACCGATAACCCAGAGGACATTGTAGCTCACGTTGGTGGTGTCTGCGGTTCGATGATTTATGGTGAGTTGAAGTCGGATATCAACGGTGGTGCTGTCATCAGCCAGTCGACCAACCCTGCTTCGACTATCGGTGCAATCCTCGGTACACAGCACAAGTCGCAGATTGGTACAGCTTGTTCGTTGGAGCACGCTTTGGTAATCGAGACAGCTGCTGTCGGTGGTTCGGTTAACGGTGTAACTATTACTCCGGAGAACTTCAACGACTTTGTATACGGTGGTTACCAGAACAAGCCTATCCACTGTAAGGATAACGCATACTTCAACTACGTGCCATAATCGGTCAGTAGTTCCCTGAATAAAGAGGTGGCTCTTCGCTTGCGGAGAGCCACTTTTTTTTCGGAATGGCGCCTATCGTAATTACACAACATCAACCTTTTGCCGCTGACAGAGGTCGTTGCTCGCGGCTGGAAGCCGCGTTTACAAGTCTGCCCCCCCCCTAAATCCCCCGCCTCGGGCAGGGGACTTGGTCGCTACGCTCCGAGGTGCAGAGAGGAAGGTAGGAGGGGATATAGGGAAACCACCAATTATTGTCCCCCGAAGTTAGGGGGACGAGCGCAGCGGAGGGGGCCTGAAAAATTACAACACGAAACTATATTACTCCGTTTTTTGTACTTTGCGATGTGATTTTGAGCGAGTTTTTGTATCTTTGGCCCTCGAACTCAATAACTTTGACGATGAAGAAGAACTCATTGCACGGAGCATTGGCCCTGACCCCTGTATTGGTCTTGTTGGCGGTCTATCTTGTGGGGTCGTTGCTTGCGGGCGATTTCTACCGTATCCCGATAGGCGTTGCATTTGTCGTGGCTTCGATATATGGCCTCACGCTGCTGCGTGGCCTCAATTTGCAGGAGCGTATCGGCATCTTCTCGCGCGGAGCAGCCAATCCCGACATAATGTATATGATATGGATTTTCTGCCTTGCGGGTATCTTCGCTTCGTCGGCCAAAGAGATGGGTGCTGTCGATGCGACGGTCGAGCTGACGATGTGGGCCGTGCCGAGTGAGTTTCTGCCTGCGGGTATATTTATTGCCGCCTGCTTTATCTCGATGGCTATCGGAACGTCGGTGGGTACGATTGTCGCCCTCGCTCCCGTTGTGACCAATATGGCCGAACCTATGGGGTGCGACAAGGCGTGGCTGGTGGCTATTGTTGTCGGTGGCGCATTCTTTGGCGACAACCTCTCGTTTATATCCGACACGACGATTGCCGCTACGCAGAGCCAGGGTTGCCGTATGAGCGATAAGTTCCGTACCAACTTCGTGATGGTGCTACCTGCCGCTATCGCGACGCTCTGCATCTACCTCTTTGGCGATGTGGAAGTGGTTGAGAGTGCGGCTGCGGTCGATACTATGCAGTGGTTCAAGGCGTTGCCCTATCTGATGGTGATACTCCTGGCCTTGTCGGGTGTCAATGTGCTTGTTGTGTTGTTGTTTGGTGTGCTGGTTACCGATATTATAGGTCTTGCGTGTGGCTCATTTTCGACGGTCGCGCTATTTACGGCTGCGGGGTCGGGCCTTGCGTCGATGAGCGAACTTATCGTGGTCACCATCTTGGCCGGAGGTCTGATGAATGTTGTCCGCGAGGGTGGTGGCTTCGACTTCCTTATCGCAACGCTTACGCGCAGAGTTAAGGGTAGCCGTGGCGCAGAGTTCGTTATTGCGATGCTGACTGCGCTGACCAACCTCTGTACGGCCAACAATACTATTGCAATCCTTACGGTTGGCCCGATTGCTCGCGACCTCTCGACGCGCTATGGCGTTGCACCTCGCAAGAGTGCCTCGCTGATGGATACTGCGTCGTGTTTCGTGCAGGGACTCATTCCCTATGGTGCGCAGGTGCTGATGGCGGCGGGCTTGGCCGAATTGTCGCCCGTGGCTATTATCCCTCATCTCTACTATCCGCTGCTGCTTGGCGCGATGATGTTGCTCTCGATTTTGCTGCGCTTTCCGCGTAGTAGGGCGTAAGGTTTGCGACCGAATAGTTGCCAATGCGGATAAAAAGCAGTATCTTTGTGGAGATATTCCGAATCGTTTGAAAAATTGATAATATGAGAAAGTTTTCGATTGCACTTTTGTTGCTCTTCGTGGCAACGTTGGTGGCTTGTAACAACTCTAATTCCGAATCTTCGTCATCGAAGGTCGATTTGAAACTCGCCTTGGAGACGGAGCCAACATCGCGCGTATCGTTCGCTGCCGGTCGCTATGGCTGGTCGGGAAACGAGCAACTTGGCCTCTTTGTAGGCTCGGCCCAGCCGACCTTCAACGCCAAGTCGTCGGTGTCGGTGGCCGATGGTCGTGCCTACTGCTCGACTTCGGTCTATCCTTTTGCTGCGGGCGATGTGCTTTATGGCTATATGCCATACAAGGCTTCGAATAGTGGGGTAGAGGCTGTGTCGCTCGAAATCCCTGCCAACCAGACGCTCGCGGCTGCGGGCGACCTCGGCTCGGTAATGCCTATGGTCGCAACGCCATATACGCTTGGCGAGGGCGAGCAGAGTGCGCCGATAACTATGCGCTCATTGGGTGGCGTCGTGTGCTTCAATGTCTACGCCTCGACCAACTATGCAGGCGAGAAGGTTAAGAGCATTACCTATGCAGCCAATAAGCCTCTCGCAGGTGCTTTCGAGGTCAATCTATTGAGTGAGTCGCTCGCAATCTCGGGATATGCCGTAACCTCGGTTACAACGTCGCTTACGCAACCATACCAGGTTGGCTCGACGCTCAACGCCGTAACGCCAATCTCGATGGTCGTTGCTCCTGGCGCATACGAGGGTACACTGACCGTTGTGACCGACGCAGCAACCTATACCTACGACTACTCGCGCACGGTCGCTCGCAATACCTACTACGATGCCAATATCGACCTCTCGCAGGCCGAGAATCGTGAGGCTCTATCTGGTGGTGGCGATGAGCCGGAGGCAACTCTTGTGACAGCAACCCTTACTTACGACGAGTGTAAGAGCATCTTGGTAAAGTCGTATGGCAGTCCAAAGAGTTACACCAACTCGTATGGTACGTGGACTATCTGCGTCTACGACAACTCGAACGCAATGCAGATAAACTCGGGCAAGGTGGCTTATATCGGTACGCCAACCTTCGGGGGTGATATAAAGAAGATTACTCTCAACTTTGCAGAGAGCTATTCGGGAGATATTCTCCTCTGCTCACAGAGTGGCACAACGTCGGTTGCTGGGCAGTTTGAGTCGTATAAGTGTAGCGGCAAAGCTTATGAGTATACGCTAACCTCTACGGGCCATAAATCGCTATTTATTCGCTCGTCAGCGTGCGCGCGTATAACCAAGATTACAATCGTCGCAGGTGGCGGTAGCGGCAATGAAGGCGGTACAACCCCCGACCCAGACCCAACTCCAGACCCAGACCCAACTCCCGACCCCGACCCAACGCCTGACCCTGACCCCGACCCAACACCTACTCCTGGCGACAATCCAAGCACCTATGCCTACGATTGGGCGGAGTTGCCTGTGGTGAACTACACAAAGGAGGGTAATTATTTGCATAGCAACAACAAGACGCTCTACTATGCTCATCACCTCTGCGCAGGAGGCGAGAAGAATGCACAGCGCAACGGCTCGGCGCGTAACTTTACCGTATGCTACTCGGCGGAGCACCATTGCCCACTTTGGGTGGCAGCACCTCGTCATAAATCCTACGAGAGTGGTGCATCGCGAACCGATGCCTATGGCAAAGACCCAAAAGTTCCAAGCGATATACAATACAATAGCAAGAATACGGGTGGCGATTGTAATAAGGGCCATATGCTTGGCTCGGCAGAGCGTTTGAGTTCGACTGCGACAAATAAGCAGGTGTTCTACTACACCAACATAGCACCGCAGTACTCCAATACCTTCAACACGGGAGGTGGTGCGTGGAACAACCTCGAAGACCACGTTGATGGCCTTGTTTGTAGCGATACTTTGTATGTGGTGATTGGTTGCTACTTCAAGGATTTCACGAAGAATGGTGCTTCCGCAACGCCGTCAAAAATATCGTATGGTGGTCGTACGGATGTAACTCGCCCAACTATGTTCTACTATGCACTGCTTCGTACCAAGAAGGGAAGTAGCGGTAAGCGAGTGCAGGATTGCTCGGCAAGCGAGTTGCAATGCGCTGCCTTCACAATATGCCACAAGATGGCAAAGGGACACGAGCCTGAGGCGGATGATATGATGTCGATTTCGGAATTGGAGAAACTTACAGGCATTACCTACTTCCCGAATGTGCCTAATGCGCCGAAGAGTACATATAAAGCTTCCGAGTGGGGCGTAAATTGATTTTAGGCGGACTCTATTTCCGCTACCAAAATGTAACAACAAAGGGCTGTACTTGACGTACGGCCCTTCGCTGTTAATTTAGGCGAGCGTTATATAGTCTCGCCTATCCTTTTCGGAGGATTGCGCTCTATCGCTTAAATTCGAGACCGAGGTTAATGTCGTCGTACTGCTCGATGATTGAAGTAATCGACGACAGAGCGTCGATGTTCGAGCCGAGGCTGACGATAAGGTCCTTGAACTTATCGACGTTGAACATAAGTTGCAGACTCTCACCGCTGATATATGCGAAGCCGTTGATTTCTGTACCAAGCTTGCCGATAGTCAGTTTGATGGCGTGGGTTGCGCTGTCGAACGTATATTTGCCACTTATCGTGCGACCCTTGATAGGCAAGGCAAAGGTGCCGTCGCTGTTGAAAGTGATGGTGCAGAAACTCTCCTTGACGCCGATACCTTCGAGCATCGGTGCGAGCTTTTGGCCGACGGTCGAACTTATGGCCTGACCGCCGAGTGCTGCCAATGCGTTGTCGTCGCTACCCAAACGCAGTGCAGGGGCGGAGTAGGACCAACTGCCGACTATTGCTACCTCGGTTAGTTTGCCTCCTGTGATATTATCGACGGCATCGGTAGCTACCTTCTTCAATGCGTCCAACCAACTCTGCGCGTTGGCCGATGCACCAATAGCACAAATTGCAAAAATGCAGATAAAAAATCTCTTCATAGCGTATGTGTTTTAGTTAATAATATCCAATCTCGTGCGCTGCCCTTTACCAAGTAAAACCAACCCCGATTTTTACTCCGGCATGAAGGCCCTCGCCTATTTCGAAAAATGCTCCGACCCCCAAATCAACCATTCTGCCATTTTTAAGTCGTACGGCAATGCCGAGTTGGGGCTCTCCAAAAGTGAAAAAGTAGCGAGCGTCGGTTTGGTCAGGCTTGTCCAGACAAGGCCCGGAGGATAGATATCCCAGGCCTAATCCGCCACCAACATTTAGGGCGAAAAACGGTGTGACTCTACGGTCTAAAAAGTTGGCTCGTAGGTGTACGTATGCAGGGATTGATATATGGTAATGTCCTTTTGGGTTGGTGTACCTTACTCCAAGACCACCACCGAGCATAAACCAAGGGTTGAAAGCGTATCCATTGACGACGTCGATACCTACACCTTTGCCCGGTACAACATAGCCTACTGTTGCGGTGCCGAAATAACCTTTTTTGCCATAGCGATAATCTCTCTTTGTCTCCTTTGCGCTTGCGCAGAGACATATCAGAAGCGCGACTGATAGTAGAAATAATCGTTTCATAAGGCTCGTTGTTGTGGTTTCTATAACAAAGATAGCAATTTTATGATTTATAATGGGATAAATTTGTCGTTTTTTTTGAAAAATTATTACCTTTGGGGTAGAAAAATATGTGTAAAATCAAATAACTATTCGTTGATATGAAAAAGGCGTTAAAGATTATGGGTATATCGCTTGCAGTGATTGTGGCCCTGATGTTTTTTGTTCCGATGTTGCTTGGTGGCAAGATTGGCGAAATCGTAAAGCGCGAGGCCAATGCGATGCTCAATGCAAAGGTGGAGTTTTCGTCGCTCGATATATCGCTATTCCGCCACTTCCCGAAGGCTTCGCTCGAATTGTCCGATTTGAGCGTGACGGGTGTCGGTGCATTCGAGGGTGAGACTCTCGTTGCAGCCGAGCGTATTGAGTTGGCAGTCGATTTGTTGTCGATATTTGGTGATAGCTTCACAATTAGCAAGGTGTGGCTTCAATCGCCCGTTGTCTATGGCTCGGTACTCGAAGATGGCTCGGCTAACTGGGATATTATGAAGCCGTCCGAAGAGCCTGTGGCAGAGGAGCAACCCGAGCAACCCGAGGAGGGCGGTTCGTCGCTTGCTTTCTCCATCGAGAGCGTGGTTATCGCCAACGCATCGCTCACCTATATCGACCGACCTGCCAAGATGCACTTCCATACCAAGCCGCTCAACCTCTCGTTGTCGGGCGACTTGTCGGCCGAGCAGACGACGCTCAACCTTGCAGCTTCGGCAGCCGATATTACGTTTGTCAGCGACAACACCTCATTTGCATCGGGTTTGACCGCTGCGCTCGAAGGTAGCGTGTCGGCCGATTTCAACGCTTCGCGTTATACGCTTTCGCAGACCTTGCTCTCGGTCAATAGCGTAAAGGCCAAGGCCGATGGTTGGGTGCAGTTGGAGGGCGACGATATTGTTACCGATATTACGCTCGACTGCTCCGACAATAATTTCAAGGATATTTTGTCGCTTGTTCCGGCATTCTATACCAAAGATTTCGAGGCTCTGACCGCTTCGGGCGATGTGTCGCTGACGGCTGCGGTTAAGGGTCGTATGACGGCAACGGCATTCCCATCGTTCGATGTTCGTCTTGCGGTCGATAATGGCCAATTCAAGTATGCCGACCTTCCGAAGGCGGTTACGGGTATCGTGCTGACGGCTGTGGCTACCAATCCTGGTGGCGAGTTGGACGCTACGACCCTCGATGTGTCGCGCTTTGGTGCAACGTTGGCTGGCCAAAGCTTCTCGGCTACGGCCTCGGTTGCAACCCCGATGAGCGACCTCGCCTTCAAAGCAACGGCAAAGGGTCGCATCGACTTGGGCGCTATCAAAGATGTATATCCGCTCGAAGAGGGTATCCACTTTGCCGGTATCGTTACGGCCGATGCTTCGGTTGGTGGCCGTATGTCGATGATTGAGAAGGGTGCCTACGACCGTATGTCGATTTCGGGTCGCTTGGGTGTCGAGCAGATGGAGTTGAACTATGCAGCCCTGCCTACAATCGGCGTCGATAAGGCTGTGGCAACATTGACTCCGTCGCGTATGGCTCTCGAACAACTCGATGTCAAGATTGGCGCAAGCGATATAGCAATGAAGGGTTCGCTCAACAACTATTGGGGTTGGCTGCTCTACGATAAGACGTTGAAGGGTCGCCTCGATGTTACCTCGTCGTACCTCGACCTCAATGAGATTATGGCGGGCCTGACGAGTGAAGAGCCAAGCGAAGAGCCACAACCTGCTGCCGAGCCAACAAGCGAAGAGCCAATGTCGGTTATCAAAGTTCCTGCAAATCTCGACCTTGCACTCAACTCCTCTTTCGACAAGGTGTTGTTCGAGAAGATGGTTATCGAGAAGTTGAAGGGCGAGATTACGATGCGTGGTGGCGAGTTGCGTCTCAACGAGTTGTCGATGCGCCTCTTCGATGGTCGCGCGAAAGCGACGGCTCTCTATTCGACCGTCGATGATAAGTCGCCAAAGGTTGCGCTCAAAGCCGACTTTACGGAGGCTTCGTTCAAGACTACATTCGCACAGCTCGACCTTTTGCAGTCGATAGCTCCAATCTTCGAGAAGGTTGATGGCAGCTATACGATGTCGCTCTCGGCCGATATGTTACTCGATGGCGAGATGTCGCCGGTGCTTAACTCGATTAACGGTAACGGTCAAATCCGTTCGGGTAACTTCAAGATTAGCGGCGTCGAGGCCCTCTCGGCTCTGGCTACGGCTTCGGGTAATTCGGCCCTTTCGCAACTCTCGACGAGCGAGGCTACGTTGATTAGCTTTACCCTCAAAGATGGCAATATCATTACCAAACCATTCGATATAAAGATTGGCACAACCAAACTGACCCTCTCGGGCCTTACAGGCCTCGATTCGAGCATCGACTACAAGGTTGCAGTTGCGCTTCCGAAGATGACCTTGCACGGCAAGATTGGCGGTACGTTCTCGAAGCCGAAAGTTTCGCTCGATGCAGGCAAGATGGTTGAGCAGGCGTTGAGCAATGCGGGCGTTTCGACCGAGGAGGTTAAATCGAAGGTCAGTGAGGAGGTTGCAAAGCAGTCGGCCAAACTTATCGAGGAGGCCGAGGCTGCGGGTGCAAAACTTGTCGAGGCGGCCAAAGTCGAGAGTCAGAAGTTGGTCGATAAGGCTTCGAATCCTCTGACCAAGATGGCTGCACAGGCGGCTGCCGATAAGCTGGTCAAAGAGGCTGAAAAACAGGCTGCTAAACTCGTCGAGGAGGCCAAAGCACAAGCCGAAAAGCTCCAAACGAAGTAACGCACTTGTACCATTCAATCCAAAAAATAGACCGCCGAGGGGCAAACATTAACCATTCGGCGGTTTTTTTGAGAGCTAAATGCGCTATATATCTTGAAAAGATATAATTTTGTGGGCTTAACAATCAGTAACAAACCAACTTACGAAAAACGAGGCCTCTAAAAAGAGGGGCTGCTAACTAAAAAGTGATATAGATGAAAAAAGCGACACTGAAATTTGCAGATAACTGCAATAGCGAGAACTATTGCGCTCCGTGGCTATATGTAACCCTGATGCCGGCCGAGGAGGGCTTTGCTATGTCGTTCGAGGCTCCGGGCGAGGATGGCGATAACGAGGATTGGGGCGAGGATGTATTCCCTTGGTAGAGTGTGCAACGATAAATGATAGAGACGATGAAGAAGATATTTAACCTCATTTTAGCATTTGCTCTTGTTGGCGCAGTTGCGTGCGAGAGCGAGAACTTCGAAAGCGACAGCGTCGTGTGGGGTGACTCCGAATTTTCGGCCGCAGTCGAGACAGAGTCGCGTACGGCTCTCAATGGTACTTCGACCGTATGGACCGATAGCGACCGTTTGAGCATCTTCGACGGTGTGGCAAACAATCAGTTTGTGATGGCCGAGAACAATGTGACTACGGCTCTCTTCCGTGGCGATGTTGCCGATGCCGACTCCTATACGGCTATCCACCCATATACCGCCTCGGCTGCATTGTCGTCGCCCGGCGTAGTTACGGGTGCGGTTGTTAAGGCAACGCAGCAGGCTACGGCCAACTCCTACGACCCCGAGGCATCGTTGTCGATTGCGCTCTCGGAGGGTAATCAGTTGGAGTTTAAGAACGTATGCGCGATGTTTAAGTTTACGGCCCTCTCGTCGGGTAATGTCGCAATCAAGTCCAATACTGCGGGCGAATACCTCGTCGGTACGGTTAAGGTGTCGTACGATGGCGTCAATGCTCCAACGGCTACCGTTACTTCGGGCGGCTCGCAGACAGTGACTCTCAACAATGTTCAGCAGGGTAAGACCTACTGCATCGCAGTCCTCCCAATCTCGATGAAGGCGGGCTTTACGGTCTTGTTCGATGGCGTTGAGGTGCGCAAAATTACCTCGGCCGTTACGCTCAACCGTTCGCGAATTCTCAATATTGGCGAGGTGGGTGCCAAGACAAGTTGGAGCTTGGTCGGCACGTTTAACAGTTGGAATGAGTTGCGTCACCCGATGTTCTATGGCCCTAACGGCTTGTTGGTCTGCAAGAATGTCAGCCTCGCTACGACAGAATCCCGTAAGGGCTTCAAGTTCTGTTATAGTAATTGGACTAACCAATATGGTGCTTATGGCTACGATACCCAGCAGGTAAATATCGATAGCCAGCTCGGTAAATGGTATGGTGCCACGCCTAATAATAGCAACTTTAAAGGTGATATTGTCCTCAATACATCGTATCGCTATGACGTATATCTCGACCTTGCCGACAACCGTTTCCAGGTCGTTAAGGCGGGCGGAGCAACACCTTCGCACGTTGTCAGCGTTGTCGGTGGTTTTGGTAGCGAGAACTGGTCGGTTGACCACGTCTGTACCTACGAGAATGGTTGGTTTGTGGCTCGCAATCTTACTACCTCGGGCGGTTGTGACTTTAAGTTCCGTTTGAATAAGGGTTGGGACGTTGCGATGGGTGATACAGGTGGCACAACAAAGGCTTCGTCGGGTGTCGAGTATAATACCGGTGGCGACAATGCATCGGTTGCAGCCGGAACGTGGGATTTCTACTTGAAGGCTGACTATTCGAAGTTTAAGGTTGTCAAGAAGTAAAATTGATTTGTAGACGGATTTTACGTCCGCGACCACAATATGACGACAAAGGGCTGTACGGTAAGTACAGCCCTTTGTCGTCAATTAAGGCGAGCGTGCTGGGGGAGGGTCGTTAGAGGCGTTAGGGTCGTTAGGGCCGTTATTGAGTAGATTGGGTAGATTGAGTAGCCTGAAAAACAAACTACCCAGCCTCCCCAAACGACCCAGTCTCCCCATTGTTGTGTAACAACCGATGGTAGGCAGAAAAAAATACCCGCTCTGCAATAGAGCGGGTATTTCGTTATCAATCAAGTTGATTAGTTCATAGCCTGCTGAACGGCAACGGCAACAGCCACGGTAGCACCTACCATCGGGTTGTTACCCATACCGAGGAAGCCCATCATCTCAACGTGAGCAGGTACCGACGACGAGCCTGCAAACTGAGCGTCCGAGTGCATACGGCCGAGGGTATCGGTCATACCATACGATGCAGGACCTGCGCCCATATTACCTGGGTGCAAAGTACGGCCTGTACCACCACCCGAAGCTACCGAGAAGTACTTCTTGCCGGCCAATACACGCTCCTTCTTGTAGGTACCTGCAACTGGGTGCTGGAAGCGGGTAGGGTGGGTCGAGTTACCGGTAATCGATACGTCGACGTCCTCTTTCCACATAACTGCAACGCCCTCGCGAACGTCGTCTACACCGTAGCAGCGAACCTTCGAACGAAGACCGTCCGAGTAAGCGATGCTCTCAACCTCGTGAACCTCACCTGTGTAGTAGTCGAACTGGGTCTGAACATAGGTAAAGCCGTTGATGCGCGAGATAATCTTCGCAGCGTCCTTACCAAGACCGTTGAGGATAACGCGGAGTGGGTTCTTACGAACCTTGTTTGCCATCTCGGCAATCTTGATTGCGCCCTCGGCAGCAGCGAACGACTCGTGACCTGCCAAGAATGCGAAGCACTGTGTCTCCTCGCGGAGCAGACGTGCAGCCAAGTTGCCGTGACCAATACCTACCTTGCGGTCCTCTGCTACCGAACCGTTGATGCAGAATGCCTGCAAACCCTCACCGATAGCCTCGGCAGCGTCAGCAGCATTGGTGCAACCCTTCTTGATAGCAATTGCAGCGCCTACAACGTAAGCCCACTTTGCGTTCTCGAAGCAGATTGGCTGGGTCTCCTCACACATCTTGTATGGGTCGATGCCCTTTGCCTCGCAGATAGCCTTTGCCTCGTCGATATCCTTAATACCATATTGTGCAAGCACAGCGTTAATCTTATCAATTCTGCGCTCATAGCTCTCAAATAATGCCATAATCTTCTCTGATTTTTATAGGTTTAACAATATGGTGATTACTCGTGACGTGGGTCGATATACTTAACAGCGTCCTTGAAGCGACCGTACGAACCCTTCGCCTTCTCCAAAGCCTCAACAGGCTCGATGCCCTTCTTTACGAAGTCCATAAACTTGCCGAGGTGAACGAACTCGTAGCCGATAACCTCGTCGTTCTGGTCGAGGCCCATACGAGTACAGTAACCCTCGGCCATTTCGAGGTAACGAGTACCCTTTGCCAAAGTACCGAACATCGTACCTACCTGCGAACGCAAGCCCTTACCGAGGTCTTCGAGCGAAGCACCGATAACAAGACCGCCCTCCGAGAAAGCCGACTGTGTACGACCGTAAACAATCTGCTTGAACAACTCACGCATTGCGGTATTGATAGCGTCGCAAACGAGGTCGGTGTTGAGTGCCTCCAAGATGGTCTTGCCCGGAAGAATCTCCGATGCCATAGCAGCCGAGTGAGTCATACCCGAGCAGCCGATGGTCTCAACCAAAGCCTCCTGAATGATACCCTCCTTAACGTTGAGCGTCAGTTTGCAAGCACCCTGCTGTGGTGCGCACCAACCAATACCGTGTGTAAGGCCCGAAATGTCCTTAATCTCCTTGGCGCGAACCCACTTGCCCTCCTCAGGAATAGGAGCAGACTCGTGATTTGCACCCTTCTTTACGCAGCACATCTGCTGCACTTCGTGTGAATAAATCATAGAGCTTTTTATTATTAAAAAATGTTTGTACACAATCTGTGACAAAGATAATAATTTTTAGCGATAATCATACCAATTATCGAAAATTATTTTTTTACATTTAAGAGATAACTTTTAATAGCGCTCAATATTGGTTATAATCCATTATAGCAATACGGACTTTGGGAGTGCCAATTTTGTGATTAGAAGGTATTAGATACAACGCTCGGCATATAAAACAGCAAAGGGTAGTACTGCGCGTACAACCCTTTGCTGATTTTATATGCTAGCGGAAGTAGATAATGCCTTATAACCGCAAAATTTTTTGTTACAAACGATTAAATGCCTGTGCAAACCCCTCTACAGCCTGATCAAGCCCCTTCTGTATCTTGCTGCCGACCATCATACGCATCATCATATTGAGTTCGGCATGGAGCACCATTCTGATACGGGTATCGGTCGGAGTGACCTCGTGAAGCTGAATCCAGAAAGCGAAGTCGATAGGCACACCACCGTCATCACCAGTGATTTTAACATGCTTACCCTCGACCTTATCAATCATGCGGAGCTTTACGGTAAAACCCTTGACCTTAAACGAGCAACTATCCTCTGTAGCCTGCCACTCCTCCACCTTATCGGCTACTGCCGGTGTAAGCAGCGAGAAGTTAGAGATAAAGGGGAAAATCTGCGATGCAGACTTAAATATTTGGCACTGTTTTGACTCGTATTTTTCCATAGTTTTTCTCTTTGGGAGCAAAGATACAAATAAAAATGGAAAGTCTGCTTTACATTTGTAAATTTTTCACAACGCCATACTTCTCCTTCAGCAGTTCGACAACGGCATCGGTCGCCTTAGGGAATACTTTGCGGAGGTCAATCTCATCTGTCGTTGTGAGGATAGACTTGAGGTTACGCATAAACATATCCTTAATCTCTGTTGCCAGATTTACCTTCACAATGCCGTTAGAGATAGCCTGCTGCACCATATCGTGTGGGATACCTGAGCTACCGTGGAGCACAAGTGCCACATCTGTTGCTGCGCGAATCTGTGCAAGGCGCTCAATATCGAGCTTTGGTGCCTGCTTATAAAATCCGTGTGCAGAGCCGATAGATACTGCCAGCGCATCTACGCCTGTCTGCTCAACAAATAGCTTAGCCTCCTCAGGGGTTGTAAAACCACCGCCCTGCTGCTGACCGAGCTTGGCAACATAACCCAGCTCTGCCTCAACATTGACACCATAAGGTGCTGCAAGCTCTACCACGCGACGGGTAGTTGCCACATTGACATCGAAACTCTCCTCACTTGCATCTATCATCACCGAGTCAAAGCCTGCATCAAGGCATCGCTCAACAAGCTCTACGCTTCCGCCATGGTCGAGATGAATCCAACCATTTACGCCATAGTCAGAGATAGCCTGACGAGCCATAGCCACAGCCTGCTTAAGACCCATATAGTCGATACTTGAGCGGGTCAGTTGCAGTAGTACGGGCGACTCTGTAGCTTGTGCAGCACGCATTACGCCCTGCAGCGTCTCGAAGTTATAGAAGTTTGTAGCCAGCACGGCACATTTGCTCTGCTGACAATCTTTGAGAAGTTGCTTTACATTCATTTTTTTCTATCCTTTAAGAAGATGTGTTCGAGAAGTAATATTGTGATAATACCCATCACAAAGCCGTTGCCTACAATCGGGCGAAGTAGCGACGGGATAGTCTGCATAGCCGACTGTGGGGCAAATGATAGTATTACGGTAAACATAATTGGAATAGAGAGTGTAATACCATCCTTAAATGTCGATACGGCAGATGATGTATGCATCATGTGCAGACCCGCAGCCACCTGCGTAACCATCAGAAAGAGCAGCACAACGCCCATAACGGGCTGAGGAATAGTAAGCAGCACCGACACCGCCTCAGGGATAAAGGCGAGCACTATCATAGCCACAGCAGCCGGCAGAATAGTATATCGGGATGCACACGACGAGGATGCCACAACGCCCGGCGAGAGCGAGTAGTCCACAGGACCGACCACGCCCATTACTCCGCTGA
>JAZQSA010000044.1:0-30599 GCA_045629905.1 Alistipes sp.
ATGAACTTAAAATGCCGAAGTCGTATAGTGCAGATGCGGTAGAACGCAAGCCGGAATGGTTGAAGATACGTCTCCACGCAAGCGAAGCTTATGGGGAGGTGGAGCGTATCGTGAAGCACCATTCTCTACATACGATTTGCAGTAGCGGCAGGTGTCCGAACAAAGCAGAGTGTTGGTCACGCCGTACGGCTACATTTATGATTTTGGGCGATATTTGTACCCGAAATTGTCGTTTTTGTGCTACTGCTACCGGTCACCCTTTGCCGCCCGATAAGGCCGAACCCGAGAGGGTTGCCGAGTCGGTGGCGTTGATGCAACTTCGGCACGTTGTCGTGACTTCTGTAACTCGTGATGATTTACCCGACCGAGGGGCTGCCCATTGGGCTGCGACGGTCGAGGCTGTCAGAGCGAAGAATCCTGACGCAACAATTGAGCTCCTTATTTCCGATTTGGACGCTACGCCCGCTCTTCTCGACGTGGTTGTAGCCTCCAAGCCCGACATTGTTGGGCACAACATCGAGACTGTCGAGCGTTTGACACCTGCCCTGCGTACCCGCGCGACCTATGCCACATCGTTGGCTACGTTGCGTTATTTGGCGTCGAAGGGTGTTGTGGTGAAGAGCGGTTTGATGGTCGGACTCGGCGAGAGTGACGAGGAGGTGGAGCAGACTATGCGCGACCTGCGCGAGGCGGGAGTGCGTATTCTGACCATCGGCCAGTACCTTCGACCAACTGTGGAGCACTATCCGGTTGCGGCTTATATCACCCCACAGAAATTCGAAGAGTATCGCCGTATGGCACTCGACCTCGGATTTGACTACTGTGCGAGCGCACCGCTCGTGCGGTCGTCGTACCTTGCCGACGAAGCGTGTAAGAGCGTGTGTAGAGCGTAGCCCCTTGTGAGGCTCGGTCTGCCCCTTTTACGGTTTGTAAATGGGTACGGCAGTGTGCCGTATTGAGATATGAAGGTCGGATACGAGGATTTGGGCACGATGTCCTACAAAGAGTGTTGGGAGTACCAACAACGTCTGTTTGAGAGCCGTCTGCAATGCCACAACGAGGCTGGCGCAGAGGCTACGAAAGCGGGCGATATACTCGTTGTCGAACATCGGCCGGTCTATACGCTCGGCAAGAGCGGCAAAGCACAAAATATGCTTATCGACGAGGCACGCTTAAAGGCCCTCGGAGCCGAATACTTCCATATCGACCGCGGAGGCGATATTACGTTTCACGGCCCGGGGCAGATTGTCTGCTACCCGATTTTGGACCTTTCGCTCTTGGGCATAGGTCTGCGTCGCTATATCGAGATACTCGAAGAGGCGGTCATCGCGACCGTTGCGGAGTATGGTATCGCGGCCGAGCGATTGGAGGGAGCTACGGGCGTGTGGATTTGTAACCGCGACGCCGAGGGTCGAGCCTCGATGTGGCGAAAGATTTGCGCCATAGGAGTTCGCGCTTCGCACTTTGTGACGATGCACGGCTTGGCACTCAACGTGGCAACCGACCTGCGTTGGTTTACGATGATTAACCCTTGCGGATTTGTCGATAAGGGTGTCACCTCGATAGAGCGTGAGCGCGGCGAGGCGACCGACATCGACGAGGTGAAGGGCAAACTGAAAAGACATTTGACCAGATTGCTGGGAGTGGAGGTGAATTAAAAGTTTTGGCCGGGAAGGCAGGGAAGACTGGGGAGCCTGGGTAGATTGAGTAGCCTGGGTAGACTGGGTAGACTGAAAAACCCCTAACGACTCTAACGACCCTAACGCCCCTAACGACTTTAATTATGAAAAATAATACAAAAAAATATATAAAAACTAAACATTATGCCTATAAACAAACGATGGGAGGTCAAAGCCCAGGGCGAGGCTCACAAGGTGGCGCAGATTGCGTCGGCCGTGCGAATCTCACCGGTCTTGGCTAACCTGCTGGTACAACGAGGCATAGACACAGTAGAGAAGGCAAAGAAATTCTTTAACCCTCAACTGTCCGACCTCCACGATCCATTCCTGATGAAGGATATGGAGCGTGCTGTCGAGCGTGTTGAGTTGGCTGTCGAGCGAGGCGAAAAGATTATGGTCTATGGCGACTACGATGTCGATGGAACTACGGCCGTGGCGCTCGTCTACAAATTTCTGCGCAGCATCGGACACAACAATCTGATGTTCTACATTCCCGACCGCTATACCGAAGGTTACGGTATCTCGCGCAAGGGTATCGACATTGCCGCCAAGAAGGGTGTGACGTTGGTCATCGCACTCGACTGCGGTATCAAGGCTGTCGAAAAGGTGGACTATGCAAAGCAACAAGGGGTGGATTTCATAATCTGCGACCATCATCTTCCGGCCGAGGAGATTCCTCGTGCCGTAGCCGTTCTCGACCCAAAACGCAACGATTGCACCTATCCGTTCGACGAGTTGTCGGGCTGTGGTGTGGGATTTAAGTTGGTGCAAGCCTATGCCCAGAAGCACGGTATCGCCTTCGAGACTATCGAGCCGCTGCTCGACTTGCTGGTGGTAAGTATCGCTTCGGATATTGTTCCGTTGGTAGACGAAAACCGTATCTTGGCCCATTACGGATTGCGTATTCTGAACAATACGCCGTCGGAGGGTCTATCGTCGATTATCAAGATTTGCAACCTCGACCGTCAGAATATCACCATCGACGACATCGTCTTTAAGATTGGCCCTCGCATCAATGCTGCGGGTCGTATGCGTATGGACGAGAACGATGAGAATGCAATGCCTTCGGGTGGCTATGCTGCTGTGAAGTTGCTTGTCGAGGGTAACGAGGCTGCGGCGAGCGAGTTTGGCGACGTCATCGACTCGTTCAACCAGGACCGCAAGAGCATCGACCGCAGCGTAACGCAGGAGGCTCACGACTATATCGAGTCGCACCCCGAACTCAAAGAGCGCAAGAGTACGGTCATCTATAATCCGAAGTGGATGAAGGGTATCGTCGGCATCGTCGCCTCGCGCCTTATCGAGACCTACTACCGTCCGACGGTGGTGCTGACGCAGAGCAACGGATTTGTGACGGGTTCGGCCCGTTCGATTCCGGGCTTCGACCTCTACAAGGCTGTCGAGTCCTGCTCCGATTTGTTGGAGAACTTTGGTGGCCATATGTACGCCGCAGGTCTTACGATGCGCCCCGAGCGAGTCGAGGAGTTTACGCGCCGTTTCAACGACTACGTCGAGGCAAATATCGACCCGCAGGTGCTTGTGCCGCAGGTCGAAATCGACTCGATGCTCCTCTTCTCGGACATCACGCCTGCCTTCCACCGCGAGCTTAACCGCTTCCAGCCATTTGGTCCGGGCAACAACTCGCCTGTATTCGCAACGCGAGGCGTGGTCAATAATGGCGATGCGAAGTTGGTGGGTGCCGAGGCCGAGCATCTGCGTATGGATTTGATGCAGACCCAGCGTCCGAATACGACTATTCAGACCATAGCCTTCCAGCAACCGACCCACTACGAGTGGGTGCGTTCGGGCCGTCCGATAGATATCTGCTATCAGATAGTCGAGAACCACTATCGCGGCAATGTCACGACGCAGTTGCGCATCAAGGATATTAAGAGGAATACCTCAAAATAAGAGCAAAATAAGAGAGAAACCTATGAAGAAGTTTTTGTATAGCCTCCTATGTATGATGGTTGCAACCATAGCCTCGGCTTGTGGTGGCGACAGTGGTGCAGGAGAGGAGTCCGCAACAGGCGGCTCGGTAGCGATTGGCGGTATTACGGTCAATTATACCGAGGCAACAATCAAAATCAAGACGACCAATGTAGACGACTATGCCTATGTCGTGACGTTGGCCACCGATGTTGTGGAGCGCACTGCCGAACAACTCTTTGCCGAGGGTACTGTTGGTCAGACCTCCGGCCAGAGCAGTGTGACGTTTAAGGTCACATCGCTGACCCAAAATACAAAATACAACATTCAGATTGCAGGTCGCAAAGGCAAGCACTATACCGAGGTGGCGAAGTTGGACTTTACGACCAAGAAACGCCCCGATGTGACCATCGTGCAAAAGACGGCCGACGGCTTCACGGCCCAATACTACCACCCGACGAGTGTCGCTTCGACCTCGGTCGTAAAGTATGCTGTGGTCGATATGGCGCAGTTCAACGAGGGCGGTGGCGATGGCACCGAGGAGGAGTGGCTCAACCGCAACGAGGCTATCTACAACAACCTCCTCACGGCCGATGCGCGACTCACCTTCAACGAGGCTTCGCGTACGTTCGAGGTGGGAGGCGTAACCTATGCCCACCACGACCCTATAACCTATGGCCAACCATCGTATCTGCTCTTGGGCGAATATGGTGAGGGCGCACATAGCGAGTGGGGCGAGGGCCACTATACGCCACTCTATGGTGCAGGCAAAAAGGGCTTTAAGAGCAAGACCCTTGTGGTCGGTACGCGCCCTACGACCCTCGCGGCCGAGCCTCAAATCAACGTTCGCGTCTCGCCTTCGGGCAAGGGTTCGATACTCATCACCCCGACGGCCGACATCAAGCGCCTCTACTATATGGTGGTCGAGGAGTCGCAATACAACGAGATTATCTCGCGCCTCTTCTTGGGCGACAACTCCCACCTCCAATGGTTTGTCGGCTCTGCTGCGGCAGAGCGCCTCTATGGTGCAACGAAGGCCGAGGGTACGGTGACAATCGATGCCTCGCGCCTCAATCTCCGTGCCGATGCCCAATACCGCCTTATGGTCGCGTCGTGGGGCGACAATGCGGGTAGCACCCAATCCTACAAGGAGGTTACCTTCTCGCTTCCTGCTGCTGCTCCCGAAGTGGCCGACAATATCGTCGTGGCACACCGTGGCGGCTCGGCCGAGGCGGGCAAAACCACAACGCCCGACAACTCGATAGCATCGCTTCGCTATGCGCAGCGTCTGCGTTGCTACGCCTCCGAGACCGACATCTATTGGACCAAAGATAACCAAATCATCGTGGCTCACGCCGACGGCAATATCAAAATCAATGGCCGCTATCCGTGGGAATATACCCTCGCCGAGTTGCAGGCTTCGGGCAAGTTGTCGAATGGCGAGACCTTGCCAACGCTCGAAGAGTATCTGCGCGAGACGATGAAGAAGGGTAGTTGCACCAAGTTGTGGCTCGACCTCAAAAATTGCTACCTCTCCTCGTCGAACCCTCACCACGACAAGGTTGTCAAGGCTTGTAAGCGTGCTTGCGAAATTATCGCCGAGATGGAGGCTGCACCGTGGGTAGAGTTTATCTGCACGGGCTACGAGGAGCCTCTGGCCGAATCTTTGGCGGCTGCCAAGGCTATCGGTGTACCTTTTGCCTGGATGGCCAACAAATACCCTGCAACCTATGTCAGCAAGGGCGTGGATTGGGCAAATATGAGCCTCGACTATATCAAGGACGGTATCAACGAATCAAGCAAGGCAATCCACACCATCGACAGCTTCGTCGATAAGGGTATCAAATTCAGCGTCTATACCGTCGATGACGAGGCGCATATGAACTACTACGTTGGTCAAAAGGGCAAGTTGAAGGCCATCACGACCAACTATCCTGCAAAACTGATAAACAAATTTTAGAGGCTTTTGCCTTGCTCAATGTTTAGCGCCGAAGATTTCGACATAGTTCGCCTCGAAGAGGTTCAGCAGGCCATCGAGGCAAACATCTCGCGCACGCCGACCGACATCGCACTTGATAGGCGTGTGCCATACGCTGCGGTGGTGGCTACGCAGGTCAAGCGGCTGCAACGCGCCAAGTCGAAACTTCCATCATACTATGCGGTACGCGCCTGCCTACCGCCACTCTCCTACGAGCAGTCGTCGAGCGAGGAGTGTGCCGTGCGAAAGCCTCTCTCGGGAGGGTCGTTGCTCGACCTGACGTGTGGCCTCGGAGTCGATGCGGCGATGCTCTCGCGCCGATTTGAGAGGGTTGTGACCTGCGAACGCAACGAGGTGCTGGCCGAGGTGGCACGCGAGAACTTTGCACGACTCGGCTGCCACAATATCGAGGTCTGCGCACTCTCGGCCGAGCAGTTTGTCGAGCAATGCACCGACCACTTCGATTGGTGCTTCATCGACCCCGACCGTCGTGGCGCTTCGGGCGAGAAGTTGGTCCGCTTGGAGGAGTGTTCGCCCAATATCGTTGCGCTGTACCGACCAATTTTGAAGATAGCCGACCGCCTCTGCATCAAGTGTTCGCCCCTGTTCGACACGGCCGAGGCACAACGTCTCTTTGGCGATTGTCGGGTCGAGACCGTATCGCTCGGAGGCGAGTGCAAGGAGGTCAATATCTATATCGACGGCTCGCCATCGTCGCGCTCGGCCGTAGCCATAGGGCTTGGCGAGGTCTGCCTTACGACCGACGAGGCCGAGCGACAGCAGTGGAGCGCACCACCCCAATCTTTCGACGACTACCACTACATCATTCTTCCCGACGTGGCTCTCGGCCATAGCCGCCTTACGGCTGCCGCATTCGAGGGTGTGGCCGATGTGTGGTCGCACAATGGCGTGGCGCTTGCCCGCACCGAGCCTCAAAAGGCTATGGGTCGCGTGGCCCGCATAGCGAGCATCGAACCCTTCGACCCGAAGCGACTCAAAAAGCGTCTGCGCGGCAAGGCTATCGAGATATACCGCCGCGACTTCCCCCTCTCCAACGCCCAACTATGCCGACAACTCGGTGTGCGCGAGGGTGCAAGCGAGCGATGGTGTTTTACGCGAATTGAGGGTCAAAGCGTTGCAATAGAGATGATTTTTTGATAACTTTGCGCTTATGAAAGTTACGATTATAGGAAGTGGCAACGTTGCCGAGGCCTTTGCGACCGCACTCCACGCCAACAGCGTCGAGGTGGTGCAGGTCGTGGCACGCAACCGCGAGCGAGGCGAGGCTTTGGCCCGGATAGCCGAGTCGCGCTATTGCGCCATCGACGCTCCGCTCGACCGTGCCGACCTCTACCTGATAGCGGTCAGCGACCGTGCCGTAGCCGAGGTTGCCGCCTCGCTGCAACTCCCCGAAGGGGGTATCGTTGCCCATACGGCAGGGTGCGGCCTGCTCGAATGGTTGCCAAAGAGCCACCGCCGAGCGATAATCTATCCGTTCCAAACCTTCTCGTCGGGCCGCAAGGTCGATTTTCGCCGTGTTCCGATATTCGTCGAGGCCGAGGAGGAGGGTGTGCGTGACGAGACCCGACGCTTCGCCTCGTTGCTCTCCGACTGCGTGGGCGATGCCGATGCCGAGGTGCGCCGACATATCCACCTCGCGGGGGTCTTTGCCTCGAACTTCGCCAACCATATGTACGCCTGCGCTACGGCCGTGCTTGACCGTGTAGGCTTGCCATTCTCGACCATCGCCCCCCTAATCGAGGAGACCGCCTCGAAGGCAGTCGCAAGTGGCGACCCAAAGGGGGTGCAGACAGGCCCTGCGGTGCGTGGCGATGTGGCAACGCGCGAGCGACACACCTCACTGCTGGGCGACGACCCAATGACCGAAATCTACAACAAAATCAGTGATAATATATGGCAGACAAAAATTTCAAAGAGATAATTGCCGAGGTCGAGGCCTTCATCTTCGACGTCGATGGCGTGATGACCGACGGCAAGATAATTCCCGTCGAGGGTGGCGATTTCCTGCGTTGCTACTACGCCAAAGATGGCTATGCGTTGGCCTATGCCGTGAAGCACGGTTGCAATGTCTGCGTCATCTCGGGCGGCTTTGGTCGCAACCTCGAATCGCGTATGCAGCGACTCGGTGTGAAACACTGCTACCTCGGCTGTATGGACAAGATAGCCGCACTCGACGACTTTGCCGCAAAGACGGGCGTCGATTTGAGCAAGGCGATATATATGGGCGACGATATTCCCGACCTCGAATGTATGCGCAAGGTGGGTATCCCAGTCGCTCCGGCCGATGGTTGCTCCGAGGTTCTCGAAGCGGCTCGCTACATCTCCGAGTATAATGGCGGAGCAGGTGCCGTGCGCGATGTTATCGAGCAGGTGTTGCGTGCCAAAGGTATGTGGGCGCTCGACTCGATGGGTGTGATTGCCGACGATGCCAAAGAGTCGGCTTCGCGCTAAAACCGAAGGGCCGATGCAGGAGATTGAGCGCAAATTCTTGGTCTGCGACGATGCGTTTCGTCGCGAAGCCTTCCGTAGCCGCCGCATAGCGCAGGGCTACCTCTGTCGTCGTCGCGTGACGGCCCGCGTGCGCATCATCGGCGACGAGGCCTTCCTGACGTTCAAGGGCAAGAGCCACGATGGCGGTTTGAGCCGATTTGAGTGGGAGCGACCTATCCCCGTCGGGTGTGCCGAGGCTCTGCTTTCGCGCTGCCGAGGCCGTGTCGAGAAGATTCGCTACGAGGTGCGCCACGACGATTGGACGTGGGAGGTCGATGAGTTTCTGGGCGACAACGAGGGCCTGGTGGTTGCCGAGGTCGAACTCGCCTCAAAAGATGAGCAGCCGACACTCCCCGCCTGGATTTGGAAGGAGGTCACGGGCAACCGCTACTACCACAACTCGTTCCTCGCCCTGCACCCCTATAAGGAGTGGGGAGAGTAGGGAGAGAGTAGGGTCGTTAGGGTCGTTAGGGTCGTTAGAGGCGTTAGAGGCGTTAGAGGCGTTAGGGGTTTTATTTTCCCTAAACTCCCTAAATTCCCTAAACTCTCTAAATTCCCCAGCAATACCCAGGCTACCCAGCAATACCCAAACTACCCAGCAATACCCAAACTACCCAATCTACCTATCACCCCTAACGACTTTAACGACCTTAACAACCGTATCAAAAATTTTATTATATTTGCAGAAGTATTCAACCTAAACAAAGAATAAATAGATATGTTTCTTGAAAATGCAAGCCAAAAAGGCTGGATTGAGGTTATCTGCGGCTCGATGTTTTCGGGCAAAACCGAGGAGTTGATTCGCCGTCTGCGTCGTGCCGAATTTGCACATCAGAAGGTCGAGATTTTCAAACCGAGCATCGACGTACGCTACTCCGATGAGGAGGTTGTGTCGCACAACTCGACAACGATTCGTTCGACACCTGTCGATTCGCCACTCAATATCCTGATGCTCGCATCGGACGTCGATGTGGTCGGTATCGACGAGGCGCAGTTCTTCGATAAGAGTATCGTCGATGTGTGCCGTACGTTGGCCGAGAGTGGAGTGCGCGTGATAGTTGCGGGCCTCGATATGGACTACCTTGGCAAGCCTTTCGGTCCGATGCCCGACCTGATGGCTACGGCCGAATATGTGACCAAAGTTCACGCAATTTGTGTGCGTTGTGGCAATTTGGCACACCATTCGCACCGCTTGGCCAAGAACGATGCGCTTGTGATGCTCGGCGAGAAGGATACCTATGAGCCGATTTGCCGCCACTGCTTTGCCGAACTGTCGAAGGAGGAGCGCGAATAATTTTTACCGAAATACAATAAATGGGCCGATAGTCCGTTTATATGACGCATAGTCGCCAAAATGTGCATATAACAACACAACAAAATATTTATGAGTGAAGTAATCAACATCAAAGAACTCAACGAGCGCATCGAGCGTGAGTCGTTGTTTGTCGATACATTGCGTGCCGAGATGGGCAAGGTGATTGTCGGCCAGTCGCACCTGGTCGATACGTTGCTCATCGGTCTGCTGTCGAACGGTCACATTCTGCTCGAAGGTGTTCCGGGCTTGGCAAAGACGCTCGCCATCACAACCCTTGCGAAGGCTGTCGATGCCGATTTTGCGCGTATACAGTTTACGCCCGACCTCTTGCCTGCCGATATTGTCGGTACGCTGATTTACTCGCAGAAGAGCGAGGATTTCACCGTCAAGAAGGGCCCGATTTTCGCCAACTTCGTTCTTGCCGACGAGATTAACCGTTCGCCGGCGAAGGTGCAGTCGGCACTCTTGGAGGCTATGCAGGAGCGTCAGGTGACTATCGGCGACAAGACCTACCGTCTGCCGGAGCCATTCCTCGTGCTTGCAACCCAGAACCCGTTGGAGCAGGAGGGTACCTATCCGCTTCCCGAGGCGCAGGTGGACCGTTTTATGCTCAAAGCCAAAATCTCCTATCCGAAGCGTTCGGAGGAGCGCGATATTGTCCGTATGAACCTCTCGGGTCAGGGTATGCCTCAACCCAACAAGGTCATCACTCCGGAGGATATCGTCAAGGCTCGTCGCGTGGTTGAGGAGGTCTATATGGACGAGAAGATTGAGAAGTATATCATCGACATCATCTTCGCAACCCGTGAGCCTGCGGAGTACAACCTCGCCAAGTTGCAACCGCTTATCGCCTATGGCGGTTCGCCACGTGCAAGTATCTCGCTCGCGAAGGCTGCTCGTGCCTATGCCTTTATCCGTCGTCGCGGCTATGTGATTCCGGAGGACGTGCGCAGTGTCTGCCACGACGTATTGCGCCACCGTATCGGCATCACCTACGAGGCCGAGGCCGAGAATATTTCGAGCGAGGAGATTATCACCGAGATTCTTAACAACGTCATCGTACCATAATGCACCAAAGCGAGAGCGACATACTCAAACGCGTCCGCAAAATCGAGATTAAGACCCGAGGTCTGTCGAACGAGATTTTCGCAGGAAAATACCATACGGCATTCAAGGGTCGCGGTATGTCGTTTGCCGAGGTGCGAGAATATCGCATCGGCGACGATGTGCGCGATATTGATTGGAATGTCACAGCCCGTTCGCGTACGCCCCACATCAAGGTCTATGAGGAGGAGCGCGAACTGACGATGATGCTCGTGGTCGATGTCAGCGGCTCGCGCATATTTGGTACTACCGACCACACGAAGCAGAATATCCTGACCGAGATTGCCGCCGTATTGGCCTTCTCGGCTGCTCAAACGGGCGACAAGGTGGGTTGCATACTCTTCTCGGACCACGTCGAGAAGTTTATCCCTCCGAAGAAGGGACGCAGCCATATCCTGATGATTATCCGCTCGCTTATCGAGTTCCGCCCAACCTCGCAAGGTACGGCACTCTCGGAGGCTGTACGCTTCTTCTCGAATGTCAATAAGAAGCGTTGCACGGCCTTCGTGCTATCCGACTTTATGAATCCGCGCCGCGATATGGCACCGCTCGAAGATGCGCTGAAAATTGCATCGGGCCGCCACGATATTGTCGGCATACGCATCACCGACCCACGCGACAAGGCGATGCCCGACGTGGGTGTTGTCGAGTTGCGCGATGCCGAGAGTGGTCGCACGACGTGGGTCGATACCTCGTCGCGTGCCGTGCGTGACCACTATGCCGAGGTCTATGCCGAGCGCGAGCGCGAGATGTCCGACCTGCTGACGCGCAACCGCATCGATACGGCCGACATCTCGACCGAGGGCGACTACGTTGTCGAATTGATAAAACTCTTCAAGCAACGATGATTGTGCTAACACGAAAATTCTGGGCAACCCTCGCCGCCGTTGCAGCCACGAGCCTCTGTGTCTCGGCACAAAGTGCCGCACCTCGCATCACGGCCCACGTTGCCCCCGACTCCATACTCATTGGCGACCGCTTTACGCTCACCATCGAGGTTGAGGCCGACCGTATGCAGGAGGTCATCTTCCCGCACTTTACGCAGAAGGCGGCCCCCGAGACCGAGGCGAGCGAAGCCCCAAAAGGGAGCTTGGAGTGCATAACCGAACACCCTGTCGATACGCTCCTCAACGAGGGACGACGTCTGCGACTCGGCAAACGCTACACGATGACCGCCTTCGACGAGGGCATCTACTCGCTTGGCCGACCACAGGTGATGTATCTCGACAAGAATGTGGTCGATACGCTCTTCACGCGCGACTCGCTCTGCGTGGTGGTCAATACCGTCAAAATCGACTCTACGGCCACCTCTATCCGCCCCTACAAGCCACAGCGCAACCTCCCGTTCCGCCTCGGCGAGATTTCCGACTACCTGCTTTGGGGTCTGCTCGCAGCGGCACTCGTTGCGGGGGCGATATATCTGTTGCACCGCTATCTGAAAAAGCGTGGCAAGCGCATCGGCGACCTCTTCCGCCCAACACCTCCGCCACCTCCGCACATCGTTGCAATCGAGGCGTTGGAGGCTCTGCACAACCAAAAACTGTGGCAGAACAACAAGCATAAACTCTACTACTCGACGCTGACCGATATTCTGCGTACCTATATCGACGGTCGCTTTGGTGTCGGTGCGATGGAGATGACGACCGACAAGATTATCGACGCTGTGCGCCACCTCGACCTGCCTCAAAAGAGCGCTATGGACCTTGTGGCAATCTTGCGCGATGCCGACCTGGTGAAGTTTGCCAAGGCGTCGCCCGATGCCGTCCAATGCGTGGCCGACTACAACAAGGCCTACTACTTTGTCGAGGAGACCAAGCCTGTCGAGGTGTTGCCCGACGACGAAGACGATGAGTCCAACACCGCTGAAACCGAGAAACAATGAGATTGAACCGACATATAACCACGTTACTTGTTCTCCTCGCTACGCTTGTGGCGGGCGAGACCTTTGCGCAGAATATGCCCGAGCGAAGATTGGTTCGTCGCGGTAACCGACAATTCAACAAGGAGCACTACACCGAGAGTGTCGAACTCTATGAGCAGGCGTTGAAGGCGAAGCCCGACTCGTTTGAGGCCCAATTCAACCTCGCTACCGCACTCTCGAAGAATCGTCGCGACGATAAGCCCGAGTTGGCCGAGCGTGCCGAGAAGTTGCTCTCGGGCCTTGCAAAGCGCACCGATATAGACGATACGCAACGAGCCGATGTGGCCTACAACCTCGGCAATGTGCGCTTCGATGGTGGCAACCTGCAAGGGGCGTTGGAGAGTTATCGCGATGCGATGCGACTCAACCCCGACGACCAAGATGCCAAGTTCAACTATGCCTATACCAAACTTCTGCTCCAACAGCAACAACAGCAAGACCAGCAGAATCAGCAGAACCAGGAGCAGCAAAATCAAGAGCAACAGCAGAACGAGCAGGATAAGCAAGACCAGCAACAAGATAAGCAGGAGCAGCAACAGCAACAACAAGATAAACAAAAGGAGCAGGAGCAACAGCAGAACCAAGAGCAACGACAGAGCGGAATTTCGCCACAGGAGCAGGAGGCAATGTTGGAGGCTATTCAGGCCCAAGAGGATAAGACACAAGAGAAACTGAAAGAGGCACAAGGCGTACTTATTCGCGGTAAGCGGAATTGGTAGGGGAGCCTGGGGAGGCTGGGTGGCCTGGGTAGAGTGAGTAGGCTGGGTAGATTGAAAAACCCCTAACGACACTAACCGACGACAAGCCGAGTGCAGAGGGTGCTTGCACACTATGCCGAGGCGCGAAGGAGGAAAAGCCCTCGAAGAGGGATTAACGCCTCTAACGACCCTAAACCCCCTAAAACAACAAAAACTATGGAGTTTGCAAACCCACACATACTTTGGAGTCTGTTCGCACTCATTCCGTTGGTAGGTTACTACATCTACCGCCAACGGTTGGGCGGTGCGACCATCACCATTTCGTCGATTGACGCACTGCGCAAGGCACCCAAAGGGTGGCGATACTATCTGCGCCACGTGCCATTTGTGTTGCGTTGTGCAGCGCTGACGCTGTTGGTGCTCGCCATCGCGCGTCCTCAATCGGCCGAACACCATCGCAAGACCAATACCGAGGGTATCGACATCGTGTTGGCCATCGACGTCTCGGGTTCGATGCTCGCACGTGACTTCACGCCCGACCGACTCACCTCGGCCAAGGAGGTTGCGGCCTCGTTTGTGGGCGACCGTCACGGCGACCGCATAGGCCTTGTTGTCTTTGCGGGCGAGGCGGCTACCTACTCTCCGCTCACGACCGACCAAGCCTCGTTGCAGACGATGCTCGGCCGCATCACAAGCGGTCAGATGGAGGACGGTACGGCAATAGGTAACGGCTTGGCTACGGCCATAAACCGTCTGCGCGAGAGTGACTCAAAGAGCAAGGTCGTCATACTGCTCACCGACGGTGTGAATAATAGCGGCCAGATTGCGCCTCTCACAGCGGCACAGATAGCCAAAGAACTTGGCATCAAGGTCTATACCATCGGCGTCGGCTCCGAGAAGGAGGCTCCATACCCCGTGTTCGACGAGCGAGGTCGCGAGGTCGATGTGGTGATGATGCGTGGCGAAATCGACGAGCGCATACTCTCGCAGATTGCCGACGAGACGGGTGGCGAGTACTTCCGCGCAACCAACAAACGTGCGCTCGAAGCGATATACGAGCAAATCAACACCCTCGAAAAGAGTCGTGTCGAGGTCGAGGAGTATACGGTACTCTACGAGGAGATGCTGCCATTTGCGCTTGCGGCACTCCTTTGCCTCGTGCTTGAATTTGTTATTAACCGACTGATACTTAAACGCATACCATAATGTTCCGTTTCGAGAATCCCGATATTTTGTGGGCTATGCTCATCGTTCCTGCGATGGTGGTTGCCCTCTACATCGTTGGCATCGTGCGCCGTCGGGCTTTGGCTCGTTTCGGCAACATCGCACTGCTCAAAGGGTTGATGCCCGATGTGTCGAAGTGGCGCAATGTGGTCAAATCGACCCTCTTTATTGTGGCTGTTGCGTTGGTAATCTTCGCTGCGGCACGTCCGCAATTTGGCTCACGTCTGCGCGAGGAGAAGGCTACGGGTGTCGAGATGATGCTTGTGGTCGATGTCTCGAACTCGATGCTTGCCGAGGACTTTACCCCCAACCGCCTCGACCGTACGCGCTACGCCATCGACAAACTCTTTGGCTCGATGCACCAGGACCGTGTCGGTATGGTTGTCTTTGCGGGCGAGTCGAAGGTGCAACTCCCAATCACGACCGACTACCGTATGGCCCGCAGTTTCACGCGCCGCCTCTCTCCGTCGCTCGTGTCGATTCAGGGTACCGACCTGGGTAGCGCAATATCGTTGGCCTCGCTTTCGTTCTCGAAAAACCCCGATATAGGCCGTGTGATGATACTTATCACCGACGGTGAGGCCCACGACGAACGCGCTATCGAGGCTGCAACCCGTGCCGCCGAGCAGGGTATCCGCATTTTCGCCATAGGTATCGGCACGCCCGAGGGTGCGCCAATCAAAATTGGTGGCGAATTTATCACCGATGAAGAGGGTGAGATGGTCGTGTCGCGCCTCAACGAAGAGATGCTCCAACAGATAACCGAAATCGGTAAGGGTGGCTATATCCGCGCCTCGGGTGCAACATTCGGCTTGGAGGAGATTGTCGATGAAATCGGCAAGATGGAGGAGGGCGAACTCTCGACGCTCCGCTTCGAGGAGTATGCCGAGCAATTTGTGTGGCTGCTCGCTACGGCCGCCATTCTGCTGCTGCTCGAATCGCTGCTGCTCGACCGTCGCAATCCGCGCCTGCGCCGATTTAATATCTTCCGCGAAGGGGCGAAGGAGTAGTTAGTGTCGTCGCAAATAGTTGCCTATAACGAGTGTCATCGAGTCGCGACAGTCGGCCGTATGTGCCTCGATATGGTTGCGACCCGAGAGTGTGAGCGAGTCGGTCACAAAGACGCCTATTGAGCGTTGGCGCACGGCTACCGTATCGCCATTGACCAGCACGGTCGGAGCGCCCTGCGACGAGTAGATGCGCACCGCTTGGCGATTACGCGAGCGTATGGGTGCGCTCTTGCCGACGATGTGGAGTGTCGGACGACGGTCGTGCCAAAGGGTCTTGTAGAGGTAGTAGGCATCTTTGCACTGTGTGTGGTCGTGGGTCATCAGACCCGTATTGCGAAGCCCCGTGCGGTAGCGCGACGAGCCGAAGTCGAACATCGTATTGAGCCAAATTCCCCAAAACAGAGTCTCATCGACGCGGGCTGCATAGCCCTCGTGGAAACGTGTCTGCCAACTCTCGGGCAGGCGGTGCTGGCTGTAATTGCGGCGTGTGTGATTCTCGCCCGCAAGACCGAGGTTGCCACCCTCGCCATAGCAGATGGCTTGCGAGAGGTGCTTCCAATTATCGAGCAGGGCCTGCTGCCAGATATTCAGGTCGTCGATTGAGCCACTCTCCCAACCCATATTCTGATGCCATACGATAAGGTCGGTGATAAAGTTGATGTCGCCGTCTTGGTTGCTGCACGCAACGGTCGGGCGCGAAGGGTCGAGGCTCTTGGCGAGCTTGTTGAGCGAGCCGATGTAGTCGAGCAGGCTCTTCGAGCGACCTCGCATAAGCGAGAATATGCCCCACATCGCAATCGACGGGTGGTGGCAGTTCTGCAATATGATTTCGCGCAACTGCTCCTCGCCATTGGCCTTGAAGCGCGGCGTGTCGTAGAAGGCTATGTCGCTCAAAAATGGCGACTGCGCAAGTGGCGAATCGACCCACACAAGCATACCGCGACGGTCGCACTCATCGTAGAGCGTCTGGGCGTGCGGACCTGCGAGCGAGCGCACAGCATTGGCTCCCATACCGCGAATTGAGCGCAGAGCATCGGCATAGTGTGTCTCGGTGAGTGCCGCAGCCGAGTGGGCGCAGTCGTGGTTGAGTGCAACGCCGTGAACATAGACGCGACGACCATTGACCCTCAACAGATGTTCGGGCGTAACCTCGATGTTGCGCCAACCCGTCGTGACGCTGACCGTATCGCCTCCCGTTGCAACCCTCACGCGATAGAGTTTCGGCGAGTGTGGCGACCAGAGTTCGGGGGTGTTGAGCGTGAATGGTACGGTGATGGTTTTGCCGTCGATTTTGGTCTTGATATTCTGCGTTGTGGCCACATATCCGTCGGGCGAAACGATGTCGATTGAGAGCGATGTTTCGCGCTCCTTCTTGCCGAGCAGAGCAATCGTGATGTCGCCCTCGACACGCTCGGTCGAGACGCTCTTTGGGCGGACGATGACGCCCTCGGTACCGTAGTAGAGGGGCGAGATTGTGGTCTGATGGGTTACGATAAGTTCCACGTCGCGATAGATACCGCCATAGAGGTTCTCCTCGGTCGAGGTGGGCAGTACATCGTTGTGGCAGGCGTTGCTGACCGATACGAGCAGCGTATTGTCGGAGCCGAAGTTGATGCACTCCGTAATCTCGAAGGCGAAGGCTGTGCGACCGCCACGATGCTCGCCGACGTGCGAACCATTCACAAATACGTCGGCCACACTCTGCACACCGCGAAAGCGCAGGAAGAGTCGTCGGCCACGCCACTCGGCAGGAACGTAGAGCGAGCGACGGTAGTTGCCCGTCGTGCGGTAGAGGCCCGTTGTTGGGGCGAGAGGGTCGTTGTGCCAGGTGTGGGGTAGGCGGACGTGACGGGCCTCGTCGCTCGAATTTTCCTCTTGGAAGAAGAAACGCCAATCGTTGTTAAGCGTATAGACTTCGCGGGCGGAAATCGTTGCGAAACAGGCCGCCAGAGCCAATATCAGTAGCAAAAATCGTTTCATAAAAGCGTATATTACTTTGCAAAGATAGGAAAATACCGAAAAAAATACTAACTTCGTGCGGATATTGACACTTTTTGGATAAGTAAAGCATCGTAATTATGACATTTTTTGATATACTCACTTCGGTCGTGGCTTTGTTGGCCATCGTTGCAGGTTGGCGCAAGGGCCTCGTCAAGCAACTTTTTGCGGTTATAGGCATCGTTGCGGCGATGTTCTTGGCAACCTCGTTTGGCGAGCGGGTGGGCGAGTTGGTCGGCCTCTCGGGCAAGGTGGCAATGGTTGGCGGATTTGTCGCACTCTTTGTGCTGACGCTCATTGGCGTTTCGTTGCTCGGCTCGCTCCTGCGCAAGACTTTGGAGGCGGTCGGTGTCGGCTCGCTCGATACGATTGGCGGCATCGCGCTCTCGCTCGTAAAGTATGCGCTGCTGCTCGGCGTGGTCTATATGTTTATCGATACGCTCAATGGCGAGTACAACTTTATGTCGAAGCAGATGACTCGTGCTTCGGTCTCGTTTGAGCCACTTTGCGAGGCGACGCGTACGATATTGAGGTGGTTGGAATCGCTTATAAGATAGGGCCGATGGAGCAGCATATTTCGGGATTGGTGGTGCGTGCCACAGGTAGTTGGTACGAGGTGTTGCACGAGGGCGAGCGTCTGCGTTGCCGTATTCGTGGTCGTCTGCGTCTGCGCGGAGTGCGTTCGACCAACCCTGTCGTGGTGGGCGATGTGGTCCATTGCGAGTGCGACGAGCGTGGCGAGTGGGTTATATGCGATATTGAGCCGCGCCGCAACTATGTTATCCGTCGCGCCTCGAACCTCTCGAAGGAGTCGCATATCATTGCGGCCAATATCGACCGCGCGATGATTGTCGTGACGCTTATCGAGCCTGTGACGGCATTGGAGTTTGTCGATAGATTTTTGGTGACGTGCGAGGCCTACAAGGTCCCTGCGACCATACTTCTCGCCAAGTGCGACCTGCTCGATGCGATGCCCGAGGCGGTCGAAGAGTTTAAGGCCACCTACTGCGCAGCGGGCTACGAGGTTATCGAGATTTCGGCCCTCGAAGGTCGCGGTGTGGAGCGTGTGCGCGAGATGCTCGACGGTTCCGTGACACTGCTTTCGGGCAACTCGGGTGTCGGCAAATCGACCCTCGTTGGGCGTATCGACCCCTCGCTCGATGTCCGCACGGGCGAGATTTCGGAGAGTTTTCACAAAGGTAAGCATACGACAACATTCTCGACAATGTACCCCATCGGCAACGGTGGCTACATCATCGACACCCCCGGCATCAAGGGCTTCGGCCTGATTGATATCGACGACAAGGAGTTGTGGCACTACTTCCCCGAGATGATGCAACGTGCGAGCGAGTGCCGATTCTACAACTGCACCCACACCCACGAGCCCGGTTGTGCTATCTGCGAGGCTGTCAAGGAGGGCGAGATAGCCTACTCGCGCTACGAGAGTTACCTGAAAATTTTGGACGAAGATGATAAATACCGAAAATAACCTCACCATCGAGAAGTGTCGTCGTCGCATCGAGTGCCTTGCGGACTTTATGTCGGAGGAGCGATTTGCGACGCTCAACCGTGCCGTTGGTCAGCGAACACGATATATGACCCTTTTGGCCGAGAATATGTACCACCCGCAGAATGCGAGTGCGCTTGTTCGCCACTGCGAGGCCTTTGGTGTGCAGGACCTCCATACGGTCGAGACCCTGTGCGCCTTCAACCCCAACCTCAACATTGTGCGCGGTACCGACAAGTGGATTGATATTCATCGCCACGCATCGACCACCGAAGCGTTGTCGCATCTGCGTTCGGCGGGCTATCGTATCGTTGCGACCACGCCCCACCGCGAGAGTTGTACGCGCGAGACCTTCGATGTGGCAAAGGGCCCTTTTGTGGTCGTTATGGGTACCGAAAAGACGGGTATCTCGGACGAGGTTATGGAGGCGGCCGACGACTTTCTGAAAATCCCGATGTGCGGTATGGTCGAGAGCCTCAACGTTTCGGCTTGTGCCGCGATAGTGGTCTATATGCTCTCGGAGCGCATACGCCAAAGTGTCGAGGGTTGGCAACTCTCGGACGAGGAGCGCACGCGTACGCTCTATCGTTGGTGTATGGAGTCGGTTCGCGATGCCGAGGCTGTTCTTGCCCGCAAAGGGTTGTAGCGGCTTGCGACCAAAACAGATAAAAGAATATACAACAAACCACTAAAAAAGATAAAACTATGTTACGAAATTTAACTGCACAAGAGATTTTGCTTTTGGAGCAGATGGGCAGTAGTGCCGACGATTGGTCGCAGGTGCTGGTTGCGGAGGGTTTTTCGCCTTCGCAGGTGCGCGGCTGTCGTTTTGGCGGTGCGGTCGAAATCGGCAAAGATGTACTGCTGGTCGATTCCCATATCGCCAACTATCGTATCGGTGCGCGTTCGCAGGTGCGTTCGACCATTGCGTTGGAGTGCCGCGAAGCCTCGACCTTCGGTAACGGAGTGTCGGTTGCGGCCGTCAATGAGAACGGAGGTCGTGCCATCAAGATTCATACCGCACTCTCGGCCCAGGTTGCCTATATCGGAGCGATGTATCGCCATCGTCCTCGCCTTGTCGAGGCGTTGGAGGCTCGTGCGCAGTTGGTAGCCGACGAGAGCCGTTCGACGATGGGTGTTGTCGGTTGTGACTGTCGAATTATCGGAGCAAAGTTTGTGCGCGAGGTCAATCTCTTCAACGGTGCGACCATCGAGGGTGCATCGCTTGTCGAGAATGCGACGCTGATGAGCGGAGCCTATGTCGGCGTCGATGCGAAGGTGCAGAACGCTATCGTGGTCGAGGGTGCTCGTGTCGATACGGGAGCGATGCTCAACCGCTGTTTTGTTGGCGAGTGTGCCGTTGTTGCAGGCGGTTTTTCGGCTGTCGATACACTCTTCTTTGCCAACTCGCACTGCGAGAATGGCGAGGCCTGCTCGGTCTTTGCAGGTCCTTATACGGTTTCGCACCATCGCTCGTCGTTGCTTATCGCGGGCCTCTTCTCGTTCTTCAACGCAGGTAGCGGAACCAACCAGAGCAACCACCTCTTCAAGAGTGGCGCGGTGCATCAGGCGGTGCATCGTCGCGGTTGTAAGTTTGCAAGCAACGCCTATGTTATGGCCCCATCGGCCGAGGGTGCATTTACGACCGTGCTGGGTCGTCACACCCACCATCACGATACAAGCGAATTTCCGTTTTCGTACCTTATGGAGCGCGACTCGCTCTCCTATCTGCTGCCGGGCTATGGTCTGCAAAGTTATGGCACGGCTCGCGACGTGGCGAAGTGGCCGCAGCGCGACCGTCGTAGCGTTTGCCGCGACCTTATCTCGTTCGAGGAGTATAACCCCGTTCTTGCAGGTGCAGCCGTTGAGGCCGTGAAGCGCCTCGAACTCCTCGCTTCGCAGTCGCCACACGCCGACCAATATCGCTACAAGGGTGTAGTCATCTCGCGCTCTATGTTGCAGCGCGGACTCTCGCTCTATCGTCAATATATCGCCGCCTCGCTTGCCGCAATGCTCTCGCAGGGGTCGTCGGAGGCTACCGTGTGCGACCGCTGGATTGATTTGGGTGGTGCGTATGTGCGCCAAGCCGTTGTCGAGACTCTGCTCGACGAGGTTGAGGCTGGTGTGGTAGAGGTTGCGGCCATAGATTTGCGCTTGCGTGCCGAGTCCGAGCGTTATAGCAACGAGGCTCACGGTTGGGCAAAGGCACTCTTTGTCGAGCGCGAGGGTCGCGAACCTTCGGTCGAAGATATTTCGGCTCTCGAAGTTGTTGCCGAGTCGTTGGCACGTCTTGTGGAGCGCGATGCCGAGCGCGATGCCGATGTCGAGATGAGTGTCGGCTATGGTGTGGATTCGCTCGACGACCAGGTGCGTATGGCCGACTTCAAGGCTGTCAGAGGTTTGTAGCGATGTACGACCAAGAGATTACACGCACTCACCGTACGGCATTTGTTATCGCAGTAGACCAATCGGGTTCGATGCAGGAGTCGATACTCTTTGCCGGCCACCACGTCGCAAAGGCGCAGGCGGTGGCTGTCATTGTGGGTACGATGATTGACGAGCTGGTGATGCGCTCGCGCTTTTGCGACGAGCACCGCAACTACTACGATGTGGCCGTTATTGGCTATTCCAATACGAGCGTATATTCGCTTCTCGATTTCGAGGGCTTTGTTCCGGTGACGATGCTTGCGCAGTGCCAAGTGCCGCAGGTTGAGTTGCGTTTCGACGATGAGCCTTCGGCCGATGGCCCCGCATCGCTGACCTACTCCGAGTGGATAAAGCCGCGAGCCGAGGGCGAGACGCCGATGTACGAAACGCTTGCCACCATCTACGATATGGTGGGGCGGTGGTGCAATGAGCCACAAAATCGCGATAGTTTTCCGCCTATGGTCTTCAATATTACCGATGGCGAGGCCTCCGATTGCGACGAGGCGTCGTTGTTGCGTATGGCCGAGCGGTTGCGTGCGACATCGACACGCAATGGTAGTACGTTGCTTGTCAATACCCACCTTTCGTCCGACCCCAAGGCCAAGGCGCTACTCTTCCCCAACCCTTCGGAGGTGCCACACGGGGTCGATAAGGTGAACCTCTTGGAGCAGATGTCGAGTCTTCTGCCCGAGCCGTTCAATGCTGCGGTCGAGTCGGTGCGCCTCACCCCATCTACTCCGCCATACCTGGCTATGGTCTACAACGCTTCGGCTGCCGATGCCTTCTCGATTATCAATATTGGCTCGTATAGCGCTACCTATATCCGATAGTATGCTATGATTTTGTCGATGTTACAATTTCGGCAGGCTCTGCTTGCCCCTACACGCCACTTTCGCACACTTGGTGCGCTTCGGTGTGTAGCCTCCGACCCCAAGTCGATGGTGCGTCGTACAGCCCGATTTGCCGAGGCCGAGGTGATTTTGCCCGATGGGGGTCACGCACTGCTCTACTCGCCACTCTCGCCCTCGGCTGTGATTGCCATCGAGCGTGTTGCCCACCACCTCCGTTCGCTCCAAAGCGAGTGGCTTATGCCCTATACGCTGCTCTACGACGAGGTTGAGATTACCGACCTTACGGGTGCGCGACGCTGTGGCGATATTGTCGTGCAGCGACTACCCGCAGGCGTGCCGTTGAGTTGCGAGGGGTCGATTGAGGGTGGCCGCTTGGCGCGTATGGTTGCCGAGTTGCGATGCGAGATGGTGCGCCTGGGATTTACGCACAACAACCTCAAAGCCGAGAATATCATCGTTGGCGACGATTTGCGCCTCCACCCGATACGCTACCACTACGCCACGCTGGGCGGTTGTCGCGACGATTTCCGACCTCTCTTTGCGCTTGCTGCCGAGCGCGGAGGGTCGATGGTCGAGGATTGTGCTGCCACCTACACCTTTGCCCCAGCCGAGCCGATAGCATACGCCCACGAAGGGCTTGTGCGTACCCTGCGCGATGGTCGCTACGGCTTTACCGACGAGTCGGGCCGCGAGGTTATCGAGTGTCGCTACCTCTGGGCCGACGACTTCTGCGAGGGTCGTTCGGTGGTCGAGAGCGACGAGGGTGTCGGGGTGATAAACCGTCGTGGCGAGGCGCTCCTGCCCACACACTTCGATAGTGTCGATTACGACAAGGCGTTGAGTCGATTTGTCGCGTGGCTCGATGGTGTGGCCTATCACTACGACTACAATGGCAGGTTGTGTGAAAAATAGTTTTTCGGTTATTCCAAATTTGATAGTTTCTTCATATCTTTGCCTAAAATACGAACAAACTAATAAACAACATACTATGGAACAGGTAAAATGTCTTATAATCGGTAGTGGCCCTGCGGGTTTCACAGCCGCAATCTATGCAGCCCGCGCATCGCTCGCACCCGTACTCTACGAGGGTATCGAGCCGGGCGGTCAGCTCACTACAACGACCGAAATCGAGAACTTCCCGGGCTACCCCGAGGGTATTACGGGTACGGCAATGATGGAGGACCTGCGTCGTCAGGCCAAGCGTTTCGGTACCGATGTCCGCACGGGTACAATCTCGAATATCGACACCTCGAAGCGTCCGTTTATCGTTACCATCGACGGTGGCGAGCAGATTGAGGCGCAGACGGTCATCATCGCAACGGGTGCTTCGGCCAAGTATCTCGGTCTGCCATCGGAGCAGCGCTTCCGTGGTATGGGTGTGAGTGCCTGCGCAACGTGCGACGGCTTCTTCTACCGCAAGCAGGATGTGGCGGTCGTAGGTGGTGGCGACACCGCTTGCGAGGAGGCTACCTACCTTGCATCGCTCTGCCGTCAGGTCTATCTCATCGTGCGTAAGCCATTCCTCCGTGCATCGAAGGCTATGCAGGAGCGCGTCTTTAATACGCCAAATATCAAGGTGTTGTTCGAGCATAATACGGCCGAGATTTTGGGCGACGACGATGGCGTGACGGGCGTGCGTCTGCGCAAAAACGATGGTGAGGAGTACGAAATTCCGCTTTCGGGCTTCTTCCTTGCTATCGGTCACCACCCGAACACCGAACTCGTGGCAGGCAAACTTGCTCTCGACGAGCAGGGTTATATCGTGACCGTTGCCGGCACATCGCGCACCTCGTGCGAGGGTATCTTCGCGGCGGGCGACGTCTGCGACCCTCACTACCGTCAGGCTATCGTAGCGGCAGGCTCGGGTTGCATCGCAGCGCTCGATGCCGAGCGTTTCCTTGCAGCGCACAAATAACCCCTCTGCGAGATGATTTCGGTAACGATTCTCGGAGCATCGTCGGCCAAACCGACCGTGAGCGGCCACCCCTCGGCACAGATAGTAAATTGCAACGAGCAATACTATCTGGTCGATGCCGGTGAGGGTGTGCAGCAGCAGATGTTCCGCTTGGGAATCAACCCGTTGCGCTTGCGTGCGGTCTTTATCTCGCACCTGCACGGCGACCACGTCTTTGGTCTCTTTCCTCTGCTCTCGACACTCGGTCTCTATGGTCGCAAAACGCCTCTCACGGTCTTTGCACCCCGCCCCTTTGGCGAGATTTTGGAGTGCCACCTCCGCTACTTCGACAAGGAGTTGCCCTACGAGGTGCAGTGGGTCGAGGTCGATACGACGAAGCACCAAATCATCTTCGAAAACCGCACGTTGGAGGTGTGGTCGATACCGCTCCGCCACCGTGTGCCAACCTCGGGCTACCTCTTCCGCGAGAAGCCTCTGCCACGCAATGTCGATAAATTCGCCATCAAGCGTTGGAGCTTGTCTGTCAAGCAGATTGTCGCGGCAAAGGAGGGCGCAGATATTACGCTCGACGACGGCACGATTTTGCCAAACGAGCGCATAACCTTCGTGGCGCACCCTCCGCAGTCGTATGCCTACTGCTCCGACACCAACCGTTCGGGCGCGGTGGCGAAATATGTTGCAGGGGTCGATATGCTCTACCACGAGGCGACCTATGCCGCCGAGCAAAAGCGCGAGGCGAAGGAGCGCGGTCACGCCACGACCGAAGATGCCGCAAAGACGGCGCTGATGGCAGGGGTTAAGAGGTTGTTGATTGGCCACTTCTCGTCGCGCTACAAGGACAAAGAGCCGCTTCTGACCGAGGCGAGAGCCATCTTCCCCGAAACCTACATCGCCCACGAAGGCGAAACCTACAAGATATGATTACACGAGCCGAAATCCTTGCCATAAAGGCGCTCGCAACCAAGCAGGGTCGCGAGGAGCAGGGTGCATTTATCGCCGAGGGCGAGAAGTTGGTCGATGAAATCCGTCGCTCCAACCTCCATATTCGCCACATATACCAGACCAAACCCCTCTTTGCCGAGGGCGAGGTGGTCGGCACAAAGGAGATGGAGCGCATCTCGCAACTCAAAACTGCCAACACAGTCTTGGCCGTAGTCGAGACCCCGCAGTGCGACCTCTCGGCCGTTGAGCCGAGCCAAAACCTCGTGCTGGCCCTCGACCGAGTGCAAAATCCGGGCAACCTCGGCACGATAATCCGCCTTGCCGATTGGTTCGGCATCTCCGACATCGTCTGCTCCGAGGATACGGCCGACTGCTTCAACCCGAAGGTTGTGCAGGCCACGATGGGTGCAATCCTGCGCGTGCGCGTTCACTATACCGACCTTGCTGCGTGGCTCGCTGCACAGCGCAAGCGCAATGTCGAGGTCTATGGCACATTCCTCGAAGGCGAAAATATCTACTCCGCCTCGCTCTCTTCGCAGGGCATAATCGTTATGGGTAACGAGGGCCAGGGCATCTCCTCCGAGGTTGCCGCCTCTGTCTCCCACAAAATCCTTATCCCTCCCTATCCTGCCGACCGTGCCGGCTCGGAGTCGCTCAATGTGGCTATTGCGACGGCGGTGGTGTGTGCGGAGTTTCGCAGAAGGAAAAATTGATTTTAGGCGGCATTTGCTGCGTTACGCTCAATCCCCAAGACAGTCACATACGCCGAGTATGCTCCTGCCTTGGGGATTTTCGCAAGCCTTGCAACTGCTCGCCTAAAATGCAATTTTTGGTGGAGAGGGTCGTTAAGGTCGTTAGGGGCGTTAAGGGCGTTAGGGGTAAAATGGGTAGATTGAGTAGATTGAGTAGTCTGGGTAGCCTGAAAAAACAAACTACCCATTCTACCCATTCTACCCAGCCAAAATTTTTAATTTTTAATTTTTAATTTTGCATTCTGCATTCTACCCTCCCCCAAAAAAAAGTGTGCCCAAAAATCTTTGGACACACTCTCTTTTTATGGAGCTTCTGCTTATCGCAGTGCAACCTTCTTTGGCAGGAACTCGACCTTTGGGAGCAGAGGCTTAACTGCGAGAGCGCTCTGTGCCTTTGCTTTCGATGCGAGGCGTGCGCTCTTGCTCTTTGGCTGCAAAGCACCCTGACCGAAGCCGAGGCGTTTGTTGCTCTGCACCGAGGCGCTTGCGAGCTGACCCTCGTATATGCCCACAGGGCCCGAGTAGGTAGCCTTAACGGTGTTGCCCTCGCAATCCTTGAAGGTGATGTTGATATTGTAGTTCGAGCCACTTGCGGCAATCGTGGTGTTGCCCGACACGGCTGCGGCATACGATGTGCCGTCGTAGTTCATAAACCAAGTGCCGTAGGTGTAGCCCTCCGAATCCATATAGCCCGGCATCTGGTTGCCTACTGCGCCGAGGGTATCCTCGCTGATGGTGTAGGAGCCGACAGGGGTGCGTGAGCCGAGGTTCGAGAAGAATTCGAGCGTGATGCCCTCGGTCGATGTGTTTAAGCTTGTGGTGGTATAGGCGTAGAGCATCCAGTTCTCGGTGCCTGTGCCGTAGAAGTCGCCATAGTACTCGGCCTCGACCATCTTTATCGTGAGGGTCTTGTCGCCCGTGAGTGAGGTGATGCCGTCGAGCAGGTCACCCTCGTCGCCACCTGTGTCGCCACCTGTATCGCCACCGCCCGAGGTGCTACCCTCGTAGGTAAAGACGTAGCGAGTTACGGCAGTCGTTGCGCCACCGTCGTAACCGAAGAGTGCGATGGTGTAGGTTGTGCCGTTGGTAAATTCGCCCGTGTAGTCGAACTCGTGTTCGCCACCACCACCGATAAAGTATTCGAGACCATACTCCTCGGCATTAGCCAAGATTGCCTCGATAATCTGGGAGTCGGGTGCGGTTGCAGCGTCGATATTGCCCTCGAAGATGTTGAAGAGGTAGTACTCGGTATCATTCTTTGGGGTGACGGTCACGATGTCGTTCACCACTGCGATAGAGAATGTGTTGTTCGATGGCTGTACGGTGCGGGTTGCGAATGGAACAACCTCAACGTCGGTCGTAATCTCGCCGGTGGTCGAGATACCTACGGCAAAGGCGTAGTACTTGGTGTCGGGTGTAAGGTCGCACGCATAGTAGTAGGAGTCGGCTATATCCGAGAGGAAGTCGGCCAGCGTCAAACCGAGGTCGGCATCCTCCTCAATGAGTTGGTTAAACTCGTCGATATACTCCTCGATGAGGACCTTTGGGTCGGCATAGGAGTCGTATTCGCTCTTCTCGATAACATCGAAGTAGTAGGTACCGCTCTTTTTAGGGGTTACGGTTACGTTGGCGCACGATGCTGTAATCTGGTCTACGGCAATCGTGAAGTTCTGCTCGGTTGTAGTGTTGCCACCACCCGTATTACCACCCGGGTTGTTACCACCAGGGTTGTCGTTGCCCGAGTTGTTCGAATCGGAGCAACCTGCCATAATAAGGGCGAAGGCTGCAAGGAGGGCAAAAAGAATCTGCTTTGCTTTCATAGTTCTGTATGTTTGGTTAATCTGTTTAGCGAAGTTTCGACGAGATGAGCGACATAAACTCCTCGCGCGTACGGTGGTCGGAGAGGAATATGCCCGTAAATGCCGAGGTTGTGGTTGCCGAGTCCTGCTTCTCGACGCCACGCATCTGCATACACATATGCGAAGCCTCGATTACGACTGCCACACCGAGCGGATTGAGTGCCTCCTGAATAGAGTCGCGAATCTGCACCGTCACACGCTCCTGCACCTGCAAGCGACGCGCGAAGCAATCGACCACGCGGGCAATCTTCGAGAGGCCCGTAATCTTGCCGTCGGGGATATAGGCGACGTGGGCCTTGCCGACGAAGGGGAGCATATGGTGTTCGCAGACCGAGAAAATCTCGATATCCTTGACCAGCACCATTTGGCGATACTCCTCGTCGAACATTGCCGAGCGGAGAATCGCAATCGGGTCCTCGTTGTAGCCTTTGGTCATATACGACCAGGCGCGAGCCACACGCAGCGGGGTCTTGACCAAGCCCTCACGCTCGGGGTCCTCACCCAGCAGGCGCAACACCTCGCCATAGTGGTACATCAACTTTTCGATAGTCTCGGGATTGTAGCAATCCTCGCGATGGTAGTTGTAGAGCTCTTCCATTATCTGTTTTTCAAAAATTCAACAAGTTTTGTGATTGCCCTTCCTCGGTGCGAAATGGCATTCTTCGCCTCGGCCGACATCTCGGCAAAGGTAACCTCGTGGCCCTCGGGAACGAAGAGTGGGTCGTAGCCGAAGCCGCCACAACCTGCCTCGCTCTCGGTGATATGGCCCTCGACGCGCCCCTCGAATTGGTACTCCTCGCCCGCAAGTATGAGCGTGACGATGGTGCGGAAGCGGGCCGTGCGAGACTCCTTGCCTGCGAGGTTGTGGAGCAGCAGGCGATTGTTAGCCCCGAAGTCGTGGCCGTCGGTCGCATATCGGGCCGAGCGAACACCAGGCTCTCCACCCAGCGCATCGACCTCCAACCCCGTGTCGTCGGCAAAGCAGTCGGCTCCCGTGCGCTCATAGACGTAGCGTGCTTTGGCTCGCGAGTTGCCTTCGAGTGTCGCCTCGTTTTCGGGTATATCCTCCGTGATGCCGCACTCGCGCAGGGTCTTTAACTCGAACTCGCCGCCGAGCAGAGCCTGCACCTCGCCCAATTTGTGGGCGTTGTTGGTTGCGAATATAATCTTGCGTGCCATACTACAAATGTTCGATTTCGAGTTGTTCGAGTCGATGGTCGGCCAGACACTTGTCGATAATCGACTTTACAACGGTATCAATCTCGCCACCCTCGCGGTAGTCGGCTGCGCAGACGTGATTGACGCGGTTGTCGCGAATCAGCGTGTTCATCTCCTGGCGCTTCGCTCCGTCCTTCGGGTTATAGACCGCGATGGAGTGGCCGCCAAAGTTCTTGACGAGGCGCATACAAGGAATATCGGTCGTACCGTCGCCAACATAAATCATTCGCGAGAACGGCACAGGGCGCGAACGCTCCTCCATATACTGATTGACCAACTTCGTATCGTAGACCGACTCGACGCCCTTGTTAATCTTGAAGATAAACTGCGTCTTGTTGGTGTAGTTCACCGCGACAGCAGGCCAATAGGCTATGCCATCGACATTGTAGAGGAACGAGCAGGCGTAGATTTTGCTGAAACGGTCGGCAATCGACGTACCCTCGATAATCTCCTTCAAGCCCGACGAGTTGATGTAGTGCAGAATCTTGATGCCACGCTCCTCGCCATAGCGGTTGATGCGGTCGAACCACTCCTCCACGCCATCGTAGAACGGAATGTTGCGGCCCGACTCCTGAAAGGCCTCACGACGCAACGACACACCTTTGGCCTGTGCTGCACGAATCATCAGCGCCATATAGGTCAAAATCTGGTCGGCGTCCTGCTCCTCGGCAAGGCGGTTGGCCTCGCTCCAAAACTCCATATTGCTCTTGCCCACAGCCGGAATAAAGTTGTACTCCTGCATATTGCCTGCCGAAAGTGTGCCGTCGAAGTCGTAGATTAGGGCTATCGAAAATTTGTATGCCTCGTGTTCCTTCATTTTAATAAGTATAATTTGGGTCAAAGTTAGTAATTTTTCACTATTTTTGTATCACTCAAACGACAAAATATAAAAGGCACTATATACAAAATTACATTTGTGTAATTTTATACCGCTTTTCGGAGCGTAGCGACCAAGTCCCCTCCCGAGGAGGGGATTTAGGGGAGGGTCAGATTTGTAAACGCGGCATTAAGCCGCGAGCAACAACCCATATCAGCGTAAAGTGTTGTTGTGGTGTAACTTTGAGTTATTATATAGACACAAAATATAAAATAGTATAAAACTATGGATTTCAAAACTCTTGTAGCGAAGCGTCGCAGCGTAAGACGTTTCTCGCCAACAGCCGTTTCGCGAGAGGTGCTTCTCGACCTCGTAAATGTGGCACTCACAGCCCCTTCGTCACGCAATATGCGCACCTCGCGATTTATCATCGTCGATGACCGCGAGACCCTTGCCGCATTGTCCGAAATGCGCGACTACGGCTCGTCGTTTATGAAAGATGCACCTGCCGCTATCGTCGTTGCGGCCGACACGACCAAGACCGACCTCTGGCGCGAAAACTGCGCTATCTCGGCCACAATGCTCTCCCTTGCGGCTGTCGATGCGGGCCTGGCTTCGTGCTGGGTACACGTTGGCGGTCGTCCGCGCCTCAAAGATGAGCCACAAGGCCCACAGGCCGAGGATTATGTGCGCTCGCTCATCGCAATACCTGCCGAGTGGAGCGTGGAGTGCGTCATCGCCCTCGGCTACTCCGACTTTGAGCCAAAACCGCTGCCCGACCACGACGACTCGGAGGCCATCGTGTGGCACACGAGGGAGTAGGCAAATTAAGAATTTGGCTGGGTTGTGCTGGGTAGGCTGGGAGATTAGGGTCGTTAAGGGCGTTAGAGGCGTTAGGGTTTCAGTCTACCCAGTCTACCCAGTCTACCCAATCTACCCAGTCT
>JAZQSA010000045.1:0-54257 GCA_045629905.1 Alistipes sp.
TCTGCCTTCTTCTCCCACTCTGCTGCATCAGCATAGGTGTCGCGTGGGTCGAGGATTGCAGGGTCTACACCCGGAAGTGCGGTTGGAACCTCGAAGTTGAATACAGGGATAGTCTTGGTAGGAGCCTCCAAGATAGCACCGTCGAGGATAGCGTCGATGATACCACGGGTATCCTTAATCGAGATACGCTTGCCCGTACCATTCCAACCTGTGTTCACGAGGTATGCCTTTGCACCACTCTTCTCCATACGCTTAACCAACTCCTCTGCATACTTGGTTGGGTGGAGTTCGAGGAACGCCTGACCGAAGCAAGCCGAGAAGGTTGGAGTAGGCTCGGTGATACCGCGCTCGGTACCTGCCATCTTTGCGGTGAAGCCCGAGAGGAAGTAGTACTTGGTCTGCTCCGGAGTAAGAATCGAAACAGGAGGCAACACACCAAATGCGTCAGCCGAGAGGAAGATTACGTTCTTCGCAGCAGGGGCAGCCGATTTAGGGGTTACGATGTTGTTGATGTGGTTGATAGGGTACGAAACACGAGTGTTCTCGGTTACGCTCTTATCGTTGAAGTCAATCTTACCGTTCTCATCAACAGTCACGTTCTCCAAGAGAGCGTCGCGCTTGATAGCGTTGTAGATATCTGGCTCCGACTCCTTGTCGAGCTTGATAACCTTTGCATAGCAACCGCCCTCGAAGTTGAAGATACCGTTGTCGTCCCAACCGTGCTCGTCGTCACCGATAAGCTGACGCTTTGGATCGGTCGAGAGGGTGGTCTTACCTGTACCCGACAAACCGAAGAAGATAGCGGTCTCGCCCTTCTCGTTGGTGTTAGCCGAGCAGTGCATCGAAGCGATACCCTTCAATGGGAGGTAGTAGTTCATCATCGAGAACATACCCTTCTTCATCTCACCACCATACCAAGTGTTGATGATAACCTGCTCGCGCGACGAGATGTTGAACACTACCGCAGTCTCCGAGTTGAGGCCGAGCTCTGCGTAGTTCTCAACCTTTGCCTTCGAAGCGTTGTAAACTACGAAGTCAGGCTCGAAAGTTTCGAGTTCTGCCTCGGTTGGGCGGATAAACATATTCTTAACGAAGTGAGCCTGCCAAGCAACCTCCATAATGAAACGAACTGCCATACGAGTATCCTCGTTTGCACCGCAGTAGCCATCGATAACGAAGAGACGCTTGTTCGAGAGCTCCTTCTGTGCGATAGCCTTCAACGCAGCCCACGACTCCTCCGAGCAAGGCTTGTTGTCGTTCTTGTACTCCTCCGAAGTCCACCATACGGTATCCTTCGAGTTCTGGTCCATTACGATAAACTTGTCTTTTGGCGAACGGCCGGTGTAGACACCTGTCATCACGTTCACTGCGCCAAGCTCGGTCTCCTGACCCTTGTCAAAACCGGTCAAACCCTCTTTGGTCTCCTCCTCGAAGAGAACCTCATACGACGGATTGTAGACAACCTCGGTCGAACCGGTAATGCCATACTTCAATAAATCTTCTTTCTTGAATGCCATAATTGTTTGTATTTTAATAAATTAGCCTTAATTTCAACTGTTTGCTCTGCGGAAAAACAACCTCGCAAAGAGGGGGTCGCACGCTGAAACTACGTTTCAAACCCTATTTTCCCGATGCAAATATATTGCAAATATTTGAATTTTTACGCCCTTTGTGAAAAAATTAACAGAAAAAATAAAAATTAGATATTTTCACCGCCTTTCGGATTACAATTCGCCCTGTTTTACGGTGCGTTGTCAAGTGGTGTGACGGCCGACAACGAAACCCCGTTCGCGCCCCGTTTTTTGCCGACCACGACGATATTTATCCCTCTCGATATTAAATTGGTGCGCCATTTTGCCCAATGCCCAAAATTTTGTATATTTGTAAATAGCTTTATATACAAAACCACACCAATTCTACCCCACCCTCGGAGCGAAGCGACCAAGTCCCCTCCCGAGGAGGGGATTTAGGGGAGGGTCAGACTTGTAAACGCGGCATTAGGCCGCGAGCAACGACCTTCGTCAGCGGCAAAAGATTGATGTCGTGTTACTACGTATTTTAGGCATATTTGTAAATTATGGCTGGATTATACCTACATATTCCGTTTTGCAAACAGATGTGCGGTTATTGCGACTTTCACCGAAGCGTGAAGATGCGACTTCTGCCGTCGGTTGTGGAGCAGATGCACGCCGAGTTGGAGGCCGAGCAGGGCTTTCTGCACGACCGACAACTGCGCACCATATATTTTGGTGGAGGCACTCCGTCGCTCCTCGCACCCGATGTGATACAGGGCTTTATCGACCACGCCTCGCGACTCTTCGACTGCTCCAAGGTCGAGGAGATAACCGTCGAGGTCAATCCCGACGATGTGACCGACGATTGGGTTGCGGCTCTGCGCCATACGGGGGTCAATCGCGTGTCGATGGGCATTCAGTCGTTCGACGAGGAGGCTCTGCGCTTTATGGGCCGACGACATACGGCTACGGAGGCGGTCGAGGCGGTGAGGCGACTGCAACGTGCCGGCTACGACAATCTGTCGATTGACATCATCTTCGGCATCGATGGTTTCGGTGGCGAACGACTCCAAAAGACGCTCGACACAGCCATATCGCTCGACGTACAACACATCTCGGCCTATCATCTTACTATCGAGGAGAATACGCGCTTTGGTCGTATGCTCTCGCGAGGCGAAATCGGGGTGGTTGATGAGGAGTGTAGCGAGCGCGAATTTGCAGCCGTACATACCGCCCTCACACAGGCAGGATTTGACCACTACGAGGTCTCGAACTACGCCCTTCCGTCGCGTCGTTCGCGCCACAACTCCTCCTATTGGACAGGTGCCGAATACCTCGGCATCGGCCCCGGTGCGCACTCCTTTGCGGGAGATGTGCGTCGCTGGTGCGAGCAGTCGGTCGAGGAGTATATCACCACAGTCGAATATGGCGAGGAGAGGCTCTCCGTAACCGACCGCCTCAACGAGTGCGTGATGACCTCGTTGCGCCGAGCCGAAGGTCTGTCACTCAACGAGATAGAGCGCATTGGCGGAGTCGAAGCACGCGAGCGCATCGAGCACCTTGCTGCCGAGGCTCTGCGTTCGGGCAACCTCGTTCGCCACGAGGCCGACGGAGAGGTGCGCCTGCAAATTCCGCCCGAAAAATTTTTGATTTCCGACGCTGTAATCAGCACCCTTTTTGAGGCCTAAAACAGCCTCTGACCGACACGAGAGCAACTATTACGAAAAAGAGCTATTATAATATATGTAAAATTATTAAAAATTTTTAATAAAAACACTTTTTTATCTCGATGCAATGTCGTATATTTGCGCCGAATTTTATTGAAAAAAACAATATAATCAGATAATTATGAGTAACAAAAAATTTACGCCCAACACCCTTTTTGAGGTAAGTTGGGAGGTCTGCAACAAGGTCGGAGGAATTCACACCGTTGTTGCTACCAAAGCATTGACCGTGACCAAACTTTTGGGTGACAACTACATCACCATTGGTCCCGATTTCTCGCAAGACAATGGCAACAGCGAATTTGTGGAGGACCCAACGCTGCTCAAAGCTTGGCGTCAGAACCTCTACGACAACGGTATCCGCGTTCGTATCGGCCGTTGGAAGATTGTCGGCGAGCCTATCGCAATCCTCGTAGACTTTACGACCCACTTCGCAAGCAAAGACGAGGTGTTGAAGAGCCTTTGGGACAACTATAACGTCGATTCGCTCTCGGGTCAGTGGGACTATATCGAGCCTGTTTTGTTCGGCCACATTGCCGGCAAGGTCATCGAGTCGTATGCAGCAACCTTCTGCTCGCCAACCGACAGCGTCGTAGCACACTTCCACGAGTGGATGACCTGCTCGGGTGGTCTTTACTTGCGCCAGAACTCGCCATATATTGCAACCGTAATGAGTACCCACGCTACCGTTATGGGTCGTTGCATCGCAGGCAACCGTCTGCCACTGTACAGCGATTTGAGCAAGTTCAACGCCGACGACCTCGCTCGTCAGTTCAACGTGATGGCAAAGCACTCTATCGAGAAGATGGGCGCACAGTACCACGATGCATTCCTCACCGTCAGCGACATTACGGCTCGCGAGTGTAAGTATCTGCTCAACAAGGAGGTCGATGTTGTTACGCCTAACGGCTTCGAGAACGACTTTGTTTGGGAGGGTGCCGAGTACGATGCAAAGCGTGCCGAGGCTCGCAAGTCGATGATTGAGGTTGCCGAGGCTTGCTTGGGTCACACCTTCGCTGCCGAGCCACTCATCATCGGTACAAGCGGTCGCTACGAGTTCCACAACAAGGGTCTCGACGTATTCTTCGAGGCTTTGAAGCAGCTCGCCACAACCAACATCGAGCGCGAAATCCTCGCCTATGTTACCGTACCTGCTGCCAACCACGGCGCTCGTGCCGACTTGCAGGCCCACTTGCAGAACAAGGCCAACGCTATCGACCCGTCGCAATACCGCTTCTCGACCCACTACCTCGAAAACGAGGCTTGGGACCAGATTGCACAGGCTATCGCAGCGAGCGGTCTCGACCGTGCCGAGTCGAAGGTTAAGGTTATCTTCGTTCCTACATACCTCAACCAGAACGACGGCATCTTCAACAAGAACTACTACGAGTTGCTCGTAGGTATGGACCTCACGGTATATCCTTCGTACTACGAGCCGTGGGGCTACACTCCGCTCGAATCAATCGCATTCTCGGTGCCTACCATCACCACCAACCTTGCAGGTTTCGGTGCGTGGGCAGCATCGTTGCACAGCCACAACGGTATCACCGTAATCGAGCGCAACGACCACAACTTCAACGAAGTTGCAACCAATATCGCATTTGCTATCCGCCACTTCGCACAGTTGTCGAAGGAGGAGATTGCCGACCTTCGCGCATCGGTTAGCGAGATTTCGCACCTTGCATTGTGGAGCAACCTCTACAAGCACTACGCCAAGGCTTACGAGAGCGCAATCGAGAGCTGCACAGCCCGCACCAACCGCGCTATTCACGGCGACGGTGGTTCGCGCACCGAGCAAATCAACTTCGTACGTCAGCAGCTCTTCGTTGAGCGTCCATCGTGGCAGCGCGTGATGGTCGAGAAGAGCCTTCCGGAGGCACTCCGCCCACTCGAAGAGTTGTCGCGCAACCTCTGGTGGAGCTGGACTCTCGGCGCACGCGACCTCTTTGAGGCTATCGACAAGGATTTGTGGATTGAGGTAAACCGCAACCCTATCGCCCTGCTCGACAAACTCCCATTGGAGCGTTTGGCAGAGTTGGAGAAGGACCAGGAGTTCCTCTCGAAACTCAACGCCGTATATGCCCAATTCCAAGAGTATATGAACGAGGCTCCAAAGGCCGAGACTCCGAAGATTGCCTACTTCTCGATGGAGTATGGTCTGCACCACACGCTCAAAATCTACTCGGGTGGTCTCGGTATCTTGGCAGGTGACTACCTGAAAGAGGCTTCGGATAAGAACGTACCGATGGTTGCCGTTGGTCTGCTCTATCGCTACGGATATTTCACCCAGCGTCTTTCGGCCCAGGGTTCGCAGGAGGCTGTCTATGAGCCACAAAACTTCTTCAAGTTGCCAATCTCGCCTGTTCGTGACGAGGACGGCTCGTGGGTAACCGTTCAGATTGCCCTCCCTGGTCGTACGCTCCACGCTCGCGTATGGCGTTGTATGGTCGGCCGCACGGCTCTCTACCTGCTCGACACCGACTACGAGGCTAACCTCGAAGAGGACCGTCAGGTAACCCACTACCTCTATGGTGGTGATTGGGAGAACCGTTTGAAGCAGGAGATTTTGCTCGGCGTCGGCGGTATCCGCGCCCTCTCGAAGATGGGCATCAAGCAGGAGGTTTATCACTGCAACGAGGGTCACGCAGCATTTATCGGTATCGAGCGTATCCGCAACCTCATCGCTCGCAAGAAGCTCTCGTTCTCGGAGGCTTTGGAGGTTGTTCGCTCGTCGTCGCTCTTCACGACCCACACCCCTGTTCCGGCTGGTCACGACGCATTCCCAGAGTCGATGATTCGTCAATATATGTCGCACTACCCAGACGTGTTGGGTATCACTTGGGACCAATACATCAACCTCGGTAAGGTTAATCCTAACGATGCCAACGAGAAGTTCTCGATGTCGGTACTCGCTTGTAACCTCTCGCAGGAGGTCAATGGTGTATCGTGGTTGCACGGCGAGGTGTCGAAGGATATTCTCGGCAATATGTGGCCAGGCTATTTCAAGAACGAGTTGCACATCGGCTACGTTACCAACGGTGTTCACTTCCCAACCTGGACTGCGTCGAATATGCGTCGTCTCTACGCTAAATACTTCCCACAGGGCTTCGAGGGTCACCTCTACAACATTCCGGAGTGGCAGAAGATTCACAACATCTCCGACGAGGAGTTGTGGAACGAGCGTATGTTCCTCAAAAAGCGACTCATCAAGACCATCAAGCGTCGCTACACCGACCCTTCGCAGGTACGTTTCGACTCGCCACGTCAGTTGGTACAGGTTTCGGAGCGCATCAAGCCAGAGGTGCTGACTATCGGTTTCGCACGTCGTTTCGCAACCTACAAGCGTGCTTACCTGCTCTTCACCAACCTCGAACGTCTGTCGAAGATTGTAAACAATCCGGAGCACCCTGTACAGTTCATCTTCGCAGGTAAGGCTCACCCGAACGACAAGCCTGGTCAGGATTTGATTAAGCGCATCGTCGAGGTGTCGCTTATGCCGGAGTTCGTCGGCAAGATTATCTTCTTGCAGAACTACGATATGGAGTTGGCACGCCGTATGGTTCAGGGTGTCGATGTATGGTTGAACACCCCAACCCGTCCTTTGGAGGCTTCGGGTACATCGGGCGAAAAGTGCGTGATGAACGGTGTTATGCAGTTCTCGGTACTCGACGGCTGGTGGGTCGAGGGTTACAAAGAGGGCGCAGGCTGGATGCTTCCTATGGAGCGCACCTTCACCGACCAACGCTACCAAGACGATTTGGACGCCGAGATGATTTACTCGACCATCGAGGAGCAGATTGTACCTAAATATTATACGCGCGACGAGAAGGGTATCCCAACCGAGTGGGTTGCTTCGGTCAAGAGTTGTGTTGCCGACATCGCGTCGAACTTCACAACCAACCGTAAGCTCACCGACTACGAGGAGCGTTTCTACAACGGCCTTGCCGAGCGTAAGAAGTCGATGATTGCCAACAACTACCTGCTTGCTCGCGAGATTGCAGCTTGGAAGCGTCGCGTTTCGGCAGCGTGGGACAACGTCAAGATTCTCGATGTTCAGCGCGTACGCGTTGAGAAGGAGGCCCTCTTCGTTGGCGAGCAATACCACTTCGAGGTTACGCTCGACGTCGCAAACCTCTCGCCAGAGGATATTGGTGTTGAGTTGGTTGTTGCCAAGCCTACGATTGGCTCGGAGGCTGCCAATGTCGATTACTCGTTGCCACTCGTTCGCCAGAAGGTCGATGGCAATCGCGTAACCTACGCACTCGACTATACCCCACGTCGTACGGGTATGTTCGACCTCGCACTCCGTGTCTTCCCTCACAACGACAAGTTGCCACACCGTATGGACTTCGCACTTGTTAAGTGGGCTTAATCGACAGATTGTTTAGGCGCAGAATTGCAACCGCGCAGATAGCCGAGTTGCAGTTTTGCGCTTAAAAATAGTCGAGATAGATATTTTTTTATAAAATAAGGTGTAGATTGATTAAATTTTTTATACCTTTACGATAAGTTGTAAAATTCTTAACAAAATATTATGCCGGGACTTACCTTTGACAAACGGGAACTTGGTAACTTGGAGTACTCGTTGCAACGCGAAATGTTGGCCACCGACCGTCGCGGAGGCTATATGAGTACCACAATCGTTGGTTGCAACACTCGCAAGTACCACGGACTTATCGTCGCGCCTATCGATATGACCGACGAGACGTATGTGCTGCTGTCGTCGCTGGACGAGACTATCGTTCAACACGACCAATCGTTCAACTTGGCTTTGCACCGTTTTCGCGGTGTCTATGAGCCACGCGGACACAAATATATCACCGACTTCGAATATACGCCTTGCCCGACCATCACCTATCGTGTCGGCGGTGTCATCTTGAAGAAGGAGTTGCTGTGGATTCACAAGCGCACGCATCTGATGATTCGCTACACGCTTGTCGATGCCCACTCCGAGACGAAGTTGCGCCTGCGCCCATTCCTTGCATTCCGCAACAAGCACTCGCTGTCGAAGGCAAATATGGAGGCCAACGTGCGCTCCTATCCTGTGCGTAATGGTGTCAAAAACCGCCTCTACGACGGATTTCCGTGGTTGCATATGCAGATGTCGAAGGACGATGCACGCTTTATCCCTGCTCCCGATTGGTACTACGACTTCGAGTATCAGAAGGAGATTGAGCGTGGCTACGAGGGTTACGAGGATTTGCTCACGACCGGCTACTTCGAGATGGATATAAAGAAGGGCGAGAGCATCATCTTCTCGGCTTCGGTCGATGAGATGGCATCGAGCGACGATATTATCAAGGCTTTCGAGGCCTCGATTGCCCGTCGTACCCACAAAATCGACTTCCGCAGTTGTCTGCACCACTCGGCACGCCAATTTATCATTCGCCGCCCAGGTGACCGCACCGAGGTTGTTGCCGGCTATCCGTGGTATGGCGCAGCAGGTCGTTCGACCTTTATCGCACTGCCGGGTCTTACGCTCGAACAGGGCTACAAGGAGGACTGTATGGCCGTTCTCGATACGATGGTCGGCGATATGCACAATGGCGACTTCGCAGGCTCGGCTTCGGCCGAAGTTGCAGCCGACGCTCCGCTGTGGTTCTTCTGGACCTTGCAGCAGTTGGAGGCTCACATCGGCAGCAAAGCCATCTGGGAGCGCTACGGTGCAGCGATGAAGAGTATCCTCGCAGCATATCGCAGCGGCTTCTATGGCGGTTGCGTTGCACTCCACGAAAACGGACTTATCTGGGCTTCGCGCGACGGCTACGCCCTGACTTGGATGAATAGCGTTATCAACGGCCAGCCTCAAACTCCGCGCGACGGCTATACGGTCGAAATCAACGCCCTGTGGTACAACGCCGTGTCGTATGCATTGGCACTCGCCAAGAAGTACGACGACAAGGCCTTTGTCGAGGAGTGGAAGGCTCTGCCAAAGCGCACAAAGGCTTCGTTTATCGAGAAGTTCTACCTCGCCGACGAGGGTTACTTGGCCGACCGTGTCGATATGCGTCACGCAAGCAAGTCGATTCGTTGCAACCAGATTATCGCTTGTGGTCTCGACTACTGTATGCTCGACGAGCAGCAGATTGTCAATGTCCTGCTCACCGTGCGTCAGCACCTGCTTACCCCTTACGGTATGCGTTCGCTCTCGCCGGAGGACCCACGCTTCGAGGCGACCTACAAATCGAACCCAATCGAGCAGGAGGCTGCATCGAAGAATGGTGCGGTGTGGGTATGGCCAATGATGTTCTACTTCAAGAGTATGTTCCGACTCAATGGCGAGCGCTTCCTTGCCAGAGCCGAGGAGATGTTCGAGGCCTACGACGACCATATCCAGACCTACTGCATCGGCTCGGTGGCCGAATACTACGATGCCAACCCTCCGTTCGCACCTCGTGGTGCTGTTTCGCAGGCTTGGAGCGTCGGTGCAATGCTCTACATTCGCAACCTGCTCGACCAAGAGGGTGAGAAGGCGGCAAAGGCTGCAAAGGCTGCAAAACGCGCCTCGGCCAAATCAACAAAAGTGGTTAAAAACAGTAAAAAATAGTAACAATGAGGGTATTAATGTTTGGTTGGGAGTTTCCACCGCACATCGCAGGCGGCTTGGGTACTGCTTGCTACGGAATGACGCGCGGATTGGCGCGTAACGGCGTAGACGTAACATTCGTTATGCCTCACGCTTCGGGCGACGAGGACCAGCGTTTTGTCAATGTTGTCAATGCGAGCGATGTCGAGACCGTCTTCGGCAAGGTGTCGAACGACTCGGCCGATATCATCGAGAAGATGTCGTTTATCCACATCGACTCGAACCTTGTCCCATATCTCTCGCCCGAGGACTACGAAACCTATCACGACGAGTTTGTCAAGACGGGCGAAAAGCGTTGGGAGACCTCCGACGTGTGGAGCCAGCGCTACACCTTCTCGGGTAAGTATGGAGCAAATCTGTTGGAGGAGGTTGCACGCTACGCAATCGTGGCGGCGCAGGTTGCCAAAGACTTGGAGGGTCAGTTCGACGTTATCCACGCCCACGACTGGCTCACCTACTTCGCAGGTATTGCAGCCAAGCGCGTCTCGGGCAAACCACTCGTGGTCCATATGCACGCAACCGAGTTTGACCGCTCGGGCGAGAATATCAATACGCAGACCTACGCCATCGAGCGCGCAGGTATGCACGCTGCCGACCGCGTAATTGCTGTGTCGAACCTTACGCGCAACATCATCATCAACCGCTATGGCGTACCTGCCGAGAGGGTTGTTGCCGTTCACAACGCTGTGCGTTTCACCGACAAGGGCGAGCCGTGGCCGGAGCGCAGTGTCGAGGATAAGGTCGTAACGTTCCTCGGCCGTATCACCTTCCAGAAGGGTCCCGACTACTTCGTCGAGGCGGCTGCCAAGGTGTTGAAGCGCTGCCCTAACGTGCGCTTCGTGATGGCAGGTTCGGGCGATATGATGAACCACGTTGTTCGTCGCGTAGCCCGCCTGGGTATCGCCGACCGCATCCACTTCACGGGCTTCCTTCGTGGTGCCGACGTCGATAAGATGTTCCAACTATCGGACGTATTCGTTATGCCTTCGGTATCGGAGCCGTTCGGTATCGCACCGCTCGAAGCGATGCGCTCCAACGTGCCGGTAATCATCTCGAAGCAGAGTGGTGTTGCCGAGGTATTGGACTACGCCGTGAAGGTCGATTATTGGGACGTCGATGCTATGGCCGACGCAATCTATGGCTTGGTGAACTACCCTGCCCTCTCGAAGATGTTTGCCGAGAAGGGTTTGGAGGAGGTTACCAACCTCAAATGGAACGATGCTGCGGCTAAAATCAAGCGCGTCTACGAAGATGCTATCGCAGAGTCAAACAGCAAGAAATAACAAAAAACAAAAGATATGAAGACAATTTGCTTGTATTTTCAGGTGCATCAGCCTTGGCGTTTGAAGACCTACCGCTTCTTCAACATCGGCAAGGACCACAACTATCTCGACGATTTGACCAATCGTGCCATTATGCAGAAGATTGCCCGCGAGTGCTATCTGCCGATGAACTCACTCTTGCTGAAACTCATCAAGGAGAATAAGGGCGCTTTCCGCGTATCGTTCTCGCTCACAGGTAGCGTTGTCGAGCAGTTCAAGCTCTACGCTCCCGAGGTTCTCGATTCGTTCCGCGAATTGGCTGCAACGGGTTGCGTTGAGTTGCTTGGCGAGACCTACTCGCACTCGCTTGCCGCACTGTCGAGCAAGGAGGATTTCGTTGAGCAGGTTAAGGCTCACTCGGCAATGCTCAAAAAGGAGTTTGGCGTAAAACCAAAGGCCTTCCGCAACACCGAGCTTATCTACTCCGACGAGATTGGCGCAATGGTTGGCGAACTCGGCTTCAAGACTATGCTGGCCGAGGGCGCAAAGCACGTTATGGGTTGGAAATCGCCTAACTATGTCTATGCAAGTGCTGGCGACCAGTCGCTCCGTATGTTGTTGCGCAACTACAAACTTTCGGACGACATCGCTTTCCGCTTCTCGAATCAGGGTTGGGACGAGTATCCGCTTACGGCCGATAAGTTCGCACAGTGGTTGGGCGAGGCCGAGGGCGAGGTTCTCAACCTCTTTATGGACTACGAGACCTTCGGCGAACACCAGAAGGCTTCGACCGGCATCTTCGACTTTGTGAAGGCTCTGCCAAAGGCTATCCTCAATCGTGGCGACCTGCAATTTGCAACCGTCTCGGAGACCGCTGCGGCACATCAGCCTGTATCGGTAATCCACTCGCCACACGTTATGTCGTGGGCCGACGAGGAGCGCGACGTTACGGCTTGGCTCGGCAACGACCTCCAAAATGAGGCCTTCGGCAAGTTGTATGCGATGAAGGAGAAGGTTCGCTCGCTCAAAAGCGACGACTTCAACTACGTCTGGAACTTTATGCAGACCTCCGACCACTTCTACTATATGGCAACCAAGTGGCTGTCGGACGGCGACGTTCACTCCTACTTCAACCCTTATAGCTCGTCGTACGAGGCATTTATCAACTATATGAATGTCCTCTCCGACTTCCAAATCGAGGTCGAGAAGGCTCTCGCAGCCAAGAAGGCAACCAAGAAGGCGAAGAAGTAGTCGAACAACCGACCACTATACAAATCGAGGCAATCTCCATCGCGAGGTTGCCTCGATTGTTGTTGGGAGGGGAGGGGCTGGGGAGAGTGGGGAGAATGGGTAGAATGGGTAGAATGGGTAGAATGAGTAGATTGGGTAGCCTGAAAAACAAACTACCCAGCATACCCAGCAAAACCCAGCCTACCCAGCCATTCGCGCCCACGCAAAATAGCAGTTTAGGCTGATAAGAACAAGGCAAACAAGAAAATCGCCCCGCAGCATACTTGACGTATGTGAGGAGCGATTTATCGAAGTTTAACGCAGTTATTACTGCCTAAACTGCTATTTTTACTCGATGGTTACTTCCCACTCGGTATCAAGTGGAGTAAACTCGCAAAGCAAAGCCATTGGAGTCTTCATCTCGGCAACCAAACCGCCACGCTTCGAACTCATTATGAAGTTGTAGGTGTTCTCCTTACCCTCAACCTTCTCGATGTAGAGGTTACCCGAAATCATATCGAACTGCCAATCGTCGAGTGGCTCAAAATAGTTACTCTCCGGAAGGATAGTACCCTCCTCAACGCTGTAATTTACACCACCGTTGGCATTAGTAAGCTCACCGTTGGTCGTTTTGAGGTAGAGGATCAAATCGCCTGCATAGTTTACACCGTGGAGCTTCACAACATTGTTCTCCATCACGGTCTTGGTGAAAGAGGTGAAGGTCGACAGGTCGCGGTTGGTCTTTGCAGCAGAGCTACCCGAGTAGCCGAGTGCGCCCTCGTAGCAAGTACCGGTAATCAGAACCTCGTTGCCGGCATCATCGACAGCCAAGAGGTTAAGCTCAACCATATTGTTGTCCTGACCCATACCCATAGCGGTAAGGATATTGACACCGTAAGGGTTACCATACTCATCGACACCCTCTTTGAAGGTATATGAGCCCGACGAGATTACGTTGATACCCGACTCGTCCTTATCCAAGCCAAGCAGACTCTCGGCTGTTGGCTCCCAAGTCTCTGTCGAAACTACCGGATAGTAGCCATTGCAATATGGGTTGCCGGTGAAATCATATACATACAAAGCAGCATTGTCGCCTGTGAGCGAGTTCTCAAACTGGAAGTAGAAGACACCCTGTATCATATGCTGCGAAGCGTCCATAACCGAAGCTATATCGAAAGTGACACCCTGCAAAGCAGCTGCGCTTGCCGAAAGGGTCTTGAAGTTCAAAACGTTCGAAATGGTCAAGTCGCCCTCGATGTTCTCAACAACAGCATATACATCGTAGTAAGTCTCGGCCTCCAATTTGGTAAGCTCAACAAATGCATCGGCATTGAGGTCGGTAGCAGCGATAGCAGTACCGTTAGCCTTAACGTCCTCGGCAGAAACCTCCTGGCCCATAGGAACGCAAATCCACCAAGCGGCAGTAGCGTTGGTTGTGGTAACCCAGAGGGCAGCACCATCGGCCATAGCCTCCTCCAACTCTACAGCAACGGTAGCAGCAGGAACAGCAGCAAGGGTTGTAACAACCAAAGGCTCGGTAGTGAAAGCGCGATGTACAAGGTTCTGTGCATAGGCATAGATGTGGTACTCGGTAGATGGTTTGAGGCCCGTAACATCGACCTGCACGGTCTTATTAACCTCCGCAACCGACTTGGCAACGCTCAAATCGAGGTGCTCAACACCCTGGTCCTCCTCGGCAGTCAAAACCCAATACTTGGCAGCAACAGCCTCAGCGGTGGTAACATTGAACGAAACCGAAGTATCGGCAACACCACCCTCAACAACTTCGATAGCCACGCTACAAGGCTTTACACCTTCTGGCTCCGCATCGTCGCAGGCTGTGGTGAAAACCATAGCGAAGAGCGACGAAAGCATAAGTAAAAGTCTAAATTTCTTCATAAAAATTGATATTTAATAATTGTATATTTTCACAGAAAGAGGCAAAAAAGCCGATTTTTTGCACAATTTCAAAGAGCAAGATATGAATAATATTCCTGATTACAAAATTTTTACGACCCTCTCGGCCACAATCCGCCTCGGAGCAATGTTTCGATTTGTAATTTACAGCACAATTTTCGACCCAAAAACGGCCAAAAATCGAGGTCGTTTTTTACACTTTATAACCAATATCGTTTTTTTACTGAATTTGAAAATTTTTGAAAAAATATCACTTCTCAACCTCTTTTCGTTGCGCCAAAGGTAGATTTCCGAGGAATAGAAGAGAGTCCCCGTACAAAAATAAGAGATGGGCGGCCACACCACAGAAGCCACCCATCTCGCATCAAGTCTCGACCAAGTTAATCGACCTTGATATCTTTGTTTACATTCTTCGAACCTACCAATGCGTAGTAGAGCAGGTATGCAAGACCCACAACAACTACCCAATAACTTACCAAATAGCTGCCCGTACCGAGCGTATCTTTGGTTGCTGTAACGATAACGCCCTGCAACAACGGAAGGATACCGCCACCGCAAACCATCGCCATAAAGATACCTGCACCCTTCTCGGTATATCGGCCGAGGCCCTCAACAGCGAGGTTGAAGATGCCACCCCACATAACCGATGTGCAGAGACCACACAACACGAGCAACGCAGCATTTACAGGCACATTGGCCATAGCGAAGCCCTTTGCACCGTCGAATACAGGCAACTCAACCACATTGTGCGGGTCGAGGAACATTGCGCTCAACACCAGAGCCAAGCCTGCAATCGAGACAACCGAGAGCATAGCCTTGGCCGAAACCTTTGCGCCAAGAACGGCACCCACCAAACGGCCTACAAGCATCAGGAACCAATATGTTCCGGCTACGGTACTTGCAATAGTGGTTGCATTTTCGCCCGTCAGAGTCTCGTTCAACCAATCCTGCAAGAGGTTTGGAATACCCACCTCGACACCTACGTAGATAAAGATTGCAACCGCTCCGAGTACGAAGTGACGGAACGACATTGGGCCGTACTGCGACTTCTCCTCACTCTTCGCCTCAACGCTCTTATTCTCCGGAATAGCGGTGAGCAGCACCACGATAAAGGCAACAGCAAAGACACCCAACGCAGCATACATCAACGGGAATACCTGGTTGATTTTGGCCTCGGTGAGCGACGGAATCAACAGACCCGTGAGGATAATAACGGCCGTACCCATCAACGAGTTGAACGAGCCACCCATCTGCACGAGCTGGTTACCGCGGTTACCACCACCAGCCAACTTGTTGAGCATCGGATTAACGACGATATTGAGCATACACATCGAGAAACCTGCCACAAAAGCACCGAGCAGATATACACCAAAGGCGATATTGCCCTCCAACAGACCAGCGATAGTCTGAATACCGACACCAACAAAACCTACGGCGACGGCTGTCAATGCAGTAAATTTGTAGCCCCGCTTCTGCAAAATCAAGCCCGCAGGGATACCCATAATGGCGTAAGCGACAAAGTTGGCAAACACACCAAGTTTGCCCAACCACTCGGCCACATCAAATTGGTTCTCCAAAACCTTACCCATTGGCGAGGCGAGGTTTGTGACGAACGAAACCATACCGAAGAGCAACAGACAAACGACTATTGCCGGTACATTAGAACTCTGTTTTTTTGACATAAATAATTAGTATTTAAGGTTTTCTACTCTTCTCCTTTGGGTGCGCACGTCGGGCTTGTACCGCCCCGCACACACGCTCTACGCTCGGCCTATCTGTCGCGCTCGGCCACAAACGAGCAGAGCATCATCAGCGAGCGGCGATAGTCCGACTCCTCGAACTCGGCCAACTCCGACATTGCCCGCTGCAAAAAGCGCTGCATCGTCGCTTGGGCCAACTCGACACCCTTGTACTGCTCGACCTTGCGACGCACCTGCTCAACAGCCTCATCGTCGGTGGCGCAGCGACCCACAGCATCGAGCAACTGCTCGCGCTCCTCGGCCGACACACGCTCCAAGACCTCAATCAGCGGCAACGTAATCTTACGCTCGCGCAGGTCGTTGGCCGCAGGCTTGCCCGTATTGTTGTCGGGCATATAGTCGAGTATATCATCGACAATCTGAAAGGCCATACCCAACGCCTCGCCATAGTTGAACATACGCTCCACCTCGCGACGCGAAGCACCAACCGACAACGCTCCCGCCGAAGCGCAGATGGCAAAGAGGCTCGCCGTCTTTTTATAGATGATATCGAAATAGTCTTCGCGCGAAATATCGAGGCGCGTTGCGTGGTCGCTCTGCATAATCTCGCCCTCGCACAACGTCATCATACCGCCGATGATGTGGCTCAAAAGGTCGTACTGACCACTTTTGAGACCTATATCCATATTGCGAGCCAAGATGTAGTCGCCCACAAGCACCGCATTGCGCGACTGCCAACGAGCATTGACCGACGCACGACCGCGACGCAGGTTCGATTCGTCGATAACGTCGTCGTGAACGAGCGACGCAACGTGAATCAGCTCAACCAACAGCGCAGCAAGCAACGTACGCTTGCCGAAACTGCCCGAGCGCGACGAAGCTCCGGCCGCCAACATTGCAACTATCGGGCGCATACTCTTGCCGCGCGACGAGAGAATATACTCAATCATCTCGGCCAGAAGCGACCCCTCCTTCTCGTTGAACGAGTGGCGAACAAACTCCTCGAACTCTGTAATCGAGGTGGCTATGGGTTGTTTTATATCGTCGAGTGTTACCATAAAAAGTCTTATATCCGAACAAAGATAGTTAAATTTCGGCAACGGCGACCGAAATCTGAATGTTTTTTTCTATCTTTGAGCGTTATATGTACCAAAATTGAAGTCGTGAAAAAGATTATTTCCAAAATAACTCCGACGTTTGTCGCTCTTGTTCTGTTCTTTGCGGTTACGGCCGCCTGCTTTGCACCCCAATTCGAGGGCAAGGTGTTGCAGCAGCACGACATCGAGCAGTTCAATGGTATGAGCCGCGATATTCGCGAGCATCGCAACCTCACGGGCGAGGACCCACAATGGACAGGTGCGATGTTTGGCGGTATGCCTGCCTACCAAATCAATATCCGCTATCCGGCCCAAATCATCAAAAGTGCGGGCGATTGGCTCTTCGGCCTTGTGGGCGAGCCGTCGTCGATGCTCTTCTTTGCGATGGTGGCGGCCTTTGCGATGGTGGTGATGATGGGCTATTCGCCGTGGATAGGTCTCATTGCAGGTTTGGCCTACGGTCTTTCGACCTACTTCTTCCTCATCATCGGCGCGGGCCACATTACCAAGATGTGGGCTTTGGTCTTTGCACCTGCGATGATGGGTGCAATATATATGACCTTGCGAGGTCGTGCGTTGCTTGGCGGAGCGTTGGCGGCACTCTTTGGTGCGCTCGAAATCGGAGCCAACCACCCACAGATAACCTACTACTTCCTGCTCGCAGCCCTTGCGCTGTGGATTAGCGATGCGATATTCGCCATCAAGGAGTCGAAGTTGAAGGAGTGGGGTCGTCGCACCGCCATACTCTTTGCAGCGGCACTGCTCGCCATAGGTGCAAATTTCGCACCACTCTACTACACCGCCCAGCACACCGCCGACACGACTCGTGGCGGTAGCGAGGTGGCTATCGAGGCGGGTGCCGACAAGGGTCTCGACCTCGAATATGCTACAGCGTGGAGCTATGGCGTAAGCGAGAGTTGGAATATGCTTATCCCCAACTTTATGGGTGGCGACTCGGCAACGTCGTTCTCGGCCAATGGAGCCGTTGCCAACACCTTCAAGGAGATTGGTTTCGACCGTCGTGTGGCCACGCAGTTGCCGACCTATTGGGGTGACCAACCCTACACCGCAGGCCCGACATACCTCGGTGCGGTGGTCGTATTCCTCGCACTTTTGGGTCTGCTGCTTGCACCGTCGCGCGACCGCTGGTGGATTTTGGCCGCCACGCTGCTCGCGATACTCTTGGCTTGGGGTAGCAACGCGATGTGGTTTACCGAATTTTGCTTCAACTTCCTTCCGCTCTACAATAAGTTCCGCACCGTCTCGATGGCACTTGTCGTGGTCGAGTGGAGTGTGCCGATGTTGGCCGCAATAGCCCTCTGGCAACTCTACCGTCGATGGGACGAGCGCAAAGCCTTGACACGAGCCATAGCCATTGCGGCTGGTGTAACGGCAGGCGTGTGTATGCTCTTTGCCGTTGCGGGCGACTCGTTGCTCGACTTTGGTCGCGAGCAGGGGGGCGAGATGATGAGCCAGCAATTCCGCTACGTCTTGCAACAAGAGCAGAAGGGTCAGGCACTTATCGCGAGTGGTCTGCACGACGAGTGGGGCTATATGGTGGCCGATGCTATGGCTGTTGAGCGTGCCGAGATTTTGGCGGCCGACGCTTGGCGCTCGTGTCTCTTTATCGTCGCGGCCGCACTGCTCGCCATAGGCGCACTTCGCATCGGCAAGCGTTGGCGACTTGGGGCTTTGGCACTCTTGGCCGCGCTCATTTTGGCCGACATTCTACCCGTTAATCTGCGCCACCTCTCGCACGACGACTTTGTGGCGAAGCGCACAACGACCATCACCCCAACCGAGGCCGACCGCCTGATTATGGCCGACAAGGAGCCCGGCTATCGTGTCTTTAACCTCTCGGTATCGCCTTTCAACGACGCTACGACCTCGATGTTCCACCGCTCGGTCGGTGGCTATCACGGTGCGAAGATGGGCCGCTACCAAGACCTTATCGACCGCTACCTGACCTCCGGCAACGAGGCTGTACTCGATATGCTCAACACCAAGTACATCATCACGCGCGAGGGCGACGTTGCCGAGCGCACAACCTCGCTCGGTGCAGCGTGGTTGGTCGATACGGTACTGCCCGTGCGCAACGCGACCGAGGAGCTCGACGCCCTCGGCATAGTCGATTTGGCAACTACGGCGGTCGTAAATGAGGGCGAGACGTTGCCTGCGCAGAGTTTTGCGAGCGATGGCTCAATCGAACTTGTCGAGTATCACCCAAATCTGCTCCGCTACCACTACCAGAGCGACAGCGAGGCCTTTGCCGTCTTCTCGGAGATTTTCTACGACAAGGGTTGGGAGGTCTACATCGATGGCGAGCGTGCCGACTATGTGCGCACCAACTTCCTACTGCGCGGTATGGTGCTTCCGACAGGCGAACACGCTATCGAGTGGCGTTTCCGCGCACCAAATTGGAGCACAGTCGAGGCGGTGACACTCATCTGCTCGATAGTGATTCTTGGCGGTCTGTTATTGATTTTGATTTTTGGAAAACGATATGAAAAGCAATCCAACAATGAAGCGTAGAGTATTACGCTCCTACACCGTTTCGACCATCAGCATCGCCCTCGTGGTATTCGTTATGGGCGCAATCGGCTACCTTATGGCCTCGGTCTTTGCCTCGGCACACGCTGTTCGCGAGGGTGTCGAGATGATTGTCGAACTGCGCGACGATGTCAGTGTCGAACATCGCGACTCGATAGGCTCGATGTTGCTCGGCAACGAGATGGTTGCAGCCGTAACCTTCGTCAGCCGCGACGAAAAACTTGCCGACGAGGCCTTCCGCAAGGCCTTCGACGTCGATATTGAGGGTATCTTGGGTAAGAATCCTCTGCCCGACTCCTTCGATGTCAGCCTCTCGGCCCAAGCCTCCGACGACGAGGCTCTGCACGCCTTCATCGAGTGGTGCAAGGGCATCGACGGCATCAAATATGTCTCCTACCCCGAGGAGTTGCTCGACCGCGTACATTCGGTACTCGACACGATGCAACTGCTGCTGCTCATCTTTGGCGGTGCGATGCTCGCAATCTCTATCGTGCTGCTCTACAACACCATACGTCTTGCAATCTACTCGCGTCGCGAGGCTATCAACACGATGAAGATGGTCGGCGCAACACGCTGGTTTATCATCAAGCCGTTTCTCGCCAAGAGCGGTTGGCAGGGACTTGTGGCAGGATTGTTGGCCTCGGCACTCTTTGTCGCGGCACTCTACGGCCTCGACCACACGCTGCCCGAACTCGGCCTGACCGAGCAACTCGGTCTGCTCGGCATCGTCGTTGGTGCGATGGTTGTCGTAAGCGTGGCTGTCGCAATGCTCTTCACGCTCTTTACGGTCAATCGCTTTGTCAATATGCAGTCTAACAAAATACACCTATATTAATATATGAAACAGTGGTGGAAAACTCTCGTGGCTCGCTTCAACAGCATCGACGATAAGTCCGATGCCGAGATGCCACTCTCGATGCGCAACTACGTGTTGCTTCTCGTTGGCGCGGTAATCATCGTCGTCGGCTTCCTGCTGATGGCAGGTGGTACGCCCGCAACCCCCGAAGTGTTCAGCGACGACATCTTCTCGTGGCGACGCATTACGCTCGCCCCTATCGTGGTTGTCGTGGGCTTCGCCTGGGAAATCTACGCAATTATGAAGCGCTTCTAACCAAGCGGGGTCTGGGTAGAATGGAAGATTAGGGTCGTTAAGGTCGTTAATCCCTCTTCGAGGGCTTTTCCTCCTTCGCGCCTCGGCATAGTGTGCAAGCACCCTCTGCTCTCGGCTTGGCGTCGGTTAGAGGCGTTAGGGGTTACAGCCTCTCAATCTACTCATAAAGCCCTTAAAAATGGCATTGAATGGCAAGCGGGGTCTGGGTAGAGTGGGTTGTGCTGGGTTTGGCTGGGTAGAATGGGTTTTGCTGGGTAGAGTGGGTAGGCTGCAAAAAACAATTTTTAATTTTTAACTTTTAATTTTTCATTAGCGTTTCCCCTAACGCCTTTAACGACTCTAACGACCCTAACGACCAAACAAACAAAGCCGATGGATTGCTCCATCGGCTTTTTGTTATCAAATGCTGCCTACAAATCAATTTTTAGTATGCGCTCTCCACAGTAGTCCAGCTGAGCGGCTTCGCCACGGCTGCTGTTCGACCCCACTGCGTGAAGGTGTTACAGATGTAGATTGCACCATAGCCTGTCAGGTCGGTACCATTGGTGATAGCGGCCTGAACCTTCGCATCGTTGCCGTAGTAAGGTGGGATTGCACGCACCTTGACACCGTGCGACGAGCCTTTGACTGCATCGGCCGTCAATTCGGTCGAGAGGTCGCCATACCAGATATGCGTACAAGAACTCTGGTAGCTCCTGCTATTGTGTTGCTCACCCAACGCACTGCCACTTCGACCAATGATGTGGGAGTTGCCCTCGATGGTATTACTCCACCACCACCAATCGACGTCGTTACGCAGATTCCAACCATTGGCAGGCCTTGTAGCACCGCTTGCCTTTGTCTGACCGGTTGCACCGTCGATAAGGAAGTCATCGGCCTCCGACACATTAAACGTGAAGCTATTCCAATTAGGTGCCTGCTCAATGCGGCTCTTCTCGATGCGGTGCATATTTGTCCACTTCTTGGTTTCAGGGTCGTAGAGCTGAACCACCCAGTCGCCACTCAACTCGCCAGGGATACCTCTCTTCGGAGATGCGATTTTAGCACCGCTCGAATCGTACTCGGCTGCCGCGTGCGACATAAAGACGTTGGCGATGACACGGGTCTTTGCGGCGTTAAAGCGGTAGAGCGAAACGTAGGTACCTGTTGTGCTACCTGGGCCCCAATACATACGGATATTGTTCTTCCAAGCACCGTCCATCGAACCCGAAGTACCGACAGCCTTGAATCGCTGCAACTTGGCACGAGGGCCCTCGAAGGTATAGATGGTATAGCCCGCAGGCGAGCCGTCAGGTGCAATACTTGTATTCCACAAGTTACCACTTGCCGAGCAGTGTACCACCTCGGTAACGTAGTCGCCACCGGCGGTAGGATAGCCCGTATGGACATAGGTCTGGTTCTTGTGGGTGTGACCCGAGAAGATGTAGGCGTGCTGGAACTTCGCAAGTTCGGTCAGTACCACATCGTAGTAGCGGTCCTTCATCACCTGCGCACCACTCTTCGTACCCGCAGCCGTACCGCTACGGAACGGAATGTGGACAACCAATACAACACCCTTGCTCTTATCGACGTGCGAGAGGTCGTTCTTCAACCAAGTAATCTCGTCGTCGGTGAAACCTGCCTGATAGTCCTCAACGCCGAGCGAAGTCGAGCCATCTTTCACGATGACGTTGTTCATCACAACGACGTGGATATCGCCTCGGTCGAACGAGATACGGGTTGGGCCATAGACATTCTTAAAGTGCGAGATTGTTGGCGAAGTATCGCTATCGCTCTGGTACCAGTCGTGGTTACCCGGAGCAGCAAACCAATATACGCCTGTATCGCCTACCTCCAAAGCCGACTTCATCGTTTCGTGGTGAGCGGCAGGAGCGTTCCAAGTCACGTCGCCGCAGATAACACCGTAGGCCTGACCTGTACCCGATGCCGAGTTGATTGCCGAGTTCCACGAAGCCGATTTGGCCTTGATATCCGGAGCGACAATATCTCTAAATCGAGTGAAGCAGTTGTCACGCGACGAGTCGTGGGTCTGTGGGTCAGCCAACACAAAGAGGAACCACTTATCCTGCTTACCCGTCGTAGCGTTGTAGTTAGCGTGGGTCGAAGCGGTCATCTTTGGACCAAGTTTGAAGTCCTTGGCATAGTCGTTACCCTTACCCAATGTATTTTCAGGGTCAGGATTTACGCCCACCTTCGAGTAGGTTACAGGCAGACCTGTACCATCACGACCAATCTCGTAGCCGGCAGGAGTTGTGTAGTATACATATTCAGGCTTGTAGACCGAAGGCTCGTAGAGCATACGGTACTTACCCTTGGCGTTGGTCTTGGCAACGTGGTAACCGTCGGTAACCATCACACCCTCGACAGGGGTTGTGCCGTTGCTCTCCCATACATAACCGGTCAGGTACTTCACGTCCGAAGCACTTGCCGCCTGCACCTCGATATCATCGACATAGAAGCGGTTTTGACCAGCCGTAGCACGCGCACCACCGATAGCGATACGACAGTCGCTCGTCACGTTGTTGAGCGTAACCTCGTACTGCTTCCACGTGCCAACGTGGCTGCCGATGTTGAGCTCCTGCGAATCGACAACCGCACCATTGACGAAGCAGTATGGATAGTGGGTACCATTAACGGTCGCACCAACCTCGCCACCTTCGTATGCTGCAACAACAATATCGTCCTCGGCTGTATTATGAACATAGGTAGCCTCGGTAAACGGACAAGCCTTGAAGCGCACCTTTACCGACCAAACCTCGCCCTCCGGAAGTGCCGACAAGAGCGGCGTTACGATATGGGTACGCTGGCTACCGTTACCGATTTTCAGATAACCCGGCTTGATAAGCACGCGCACCTGCGAGTCGTCCGACATATAGGACCAATCGCTCATACCATAGTCGTCGAGCATACCTGCATAGGTCGAGAAGAGACCGTGCTCGGTGTCGCAACGACGGCGGTCGAAATCGACACGCGTATCGTTGTTGTATGGCAAGTGACCCTGTGCATTGAAGTTCTCGGTCACCGAAGCGGCAACGCTACTATTGATTGAGTAACCCATAGCGTAGCCCGTCAAGTCGCCACCATAGTAAATCTTACCGAAGTTGTTGAAGATGATGGTATTGCCCGCTTGGAGTTGTTTAGGGTCGGTCACAACGTTCTTACCCTTGTATTGAGGGGCAACGGTCGAAACCTTCACCGCACTACTCTGACGGCCCGACGTATTGTTGCGAACAACAACATAGTAGTCGGTCTCCGGTTCCAAACCCGTAAAGATAAAGCGAGTAGGGTAGTTATTTACCATCTCGGTGTCGTGCCAGAAAGCCGTATCGCCAGCCCAGCTCTGGTAGAGGTTGGTACAAGCCTCGTCGGTATAGAGATAGACGGTATAGGAGTTCGAGTTATCCGACGTATGGAAGTCGTACTTGTAGGTTGTCGTCACAGTCGAGCCACTCTTCGTAGCCGTTGCAGGCAGATGAGTGAGGAACTTGTTGGCATTGGCTGCCGTCTCGGTCCAACCGATGTTGAGCGTCGTATCGGTAGCACGAACTACACCCACGAGCAACTCGGAGTTGTTGATGAGCTGAATCTTCACATCGTCCAAGTGCCAACGGTTGTCGCCATAGTCGGTACGGCCACCACCAAAGGCGATGCGTGCGCCCGATGGTACGTTGTGGAAATCGACCGTATATTCGTTCCACTCGGTATTGGTTGTACCTTTGAGCGTCAGGTTATGGGTCTCGGTAACGGTGTGGCCCGTGAGTTGGTAATCGCTACCAACCGTACCGCCCGTCAATACGCGAACAGCAATAGCCTTCTCGGCCAACTCGGATTCGTCCAACGAACCCGAAGCACTACCATAAGGACAAGCCTTGAAGGTTACGCGGAGCGACGACTTGCCCGAAGGCATATTCGTAAGCGCAGGGGTTGCCAACCAGTTGTTCTTGCCACCTACACCAACCTGAACATAACCAGGCTTAATCATCACACTCGTTGCAGCCGTTGCGTTGTCGCTATATACCCACGACCAACCTGCAAGGTCCAACGTATTGTTGATTTGCGACTTCGTAGTCGTAAAGAGCGTTACGTTTGCCGAAGAGCCCACGCAGTAGTATCCCGAGCTGGCGTTGTGGGTCTGTGCGCCCGACTTCACGAGGTAGTTTCCGTTAGCCACATACGACGTATGCTTATAACCTGCCGCACGCGACGAGTGGCAACCACCATACAAGCAGCCAGCAAAGTTGTGGAACAAGAGTACGTGACCCGGAGCAGCAGGCTCGCCAAGCGGAGCAACGTCCGACTTCTCGAATACAGGAGCAATGGTCGATACCTCCAAATATGGACTCTCGGTACCCTTTGTCGTATTCCAAACCTTGACATAGTATTTGGTCGAAGGCTCCAAGCCTGTGAAAATCCAACGTGGTGGCTTCTGAACAGTCGAGAAGAGTGCCGCAGATGTATTGTCTTTTACAATACCCGACATCTTACCCATCAGGGTCTTCTTCGCATCGTAGATTGCTACGGCGTAGGTGTCTTGGTATTCGCTGGTGTAATCAACCGACTTCGGACCAAGGGTCGCCATATATGGGATATTCGAAGCGGTCGCGGTCCAACCGACAGTGATTGTCGAGTCGGTTGCTCTAACCTGCTTAACGGTCAGAGGCTCGGTCTGATTGAGGTAGATATGTACGTCGTCAATCAGGAAGCGGTTGTTGGTGTTCTTATCCTCGCGGTTGGAGCAGAATGCAATGCGCGAGGTTGGCAATACGCCCGAGAAGGTCACCGTATACTTCTTCCACGAGTATTGGTTACCCTCCAACGTGATAGGTACAACCGACATCGTTGCGGCATCGATAGTCGAGACGTCGATACGGTTGAGCAAATCCTTGACTGCTGTGCGCTCGGTGGTAGTGGTCGAGGTATCGTTATACATCGTCACGCCATTGAGCAACTTCACAGCGATTGGCAACTCCTCCTTATCCAAAGTGGCCGAGCCGTATGGACAAGCGTAGAACTCGACCGTCACATTCGACGGACCCGAGAGCATCGAGAGTTGAGGAGTAACGATACCTGCGTGCTTGAAGTATGCACCGATTTTGAGGTAACCGGCACGCATCAGCACCGTACCCGAGAGGTTGTCGTCGGCAAACCAAGCCCAATCTTTGAGTTTCGAGGTGTAGCCCTTGTAGGTCTTATAGTTGCCCGGACACGCACCCGTAGTGCCGGCCACAACATTACGCATTGTGGTAAAGAGTGCTGTCTCCTTGCCCTGCGGACAAACCGTCCACGGCGAGCCGACACCCTTGTTGCCGAAGCCCTCCAAGTTAGGCAACTTCAAACGGTGGTTGATATCGGTTGCTGTCTCCGAGTCGGACGAGTCGTGAACATTGACAACCGACTCCAAGACGGTAGACATACTCGAACGATTGTACGAGATATAACCTGCCGAGCGGGTCGAGAAGTCACCACCCATCACGCAGTCGCGGAAGTCCTCATAGAGAATAGTCTCGACACTCGACGAGAATGGGTCCTGGGTATGCACCTCACGTGGGTGCTCCAAAACGTGCCACTTCGAGAGGTCGGTAGTGTCGGGTTGTGCGTCGGTCGTATACATCACGCGGAAGTAGTAGGTCGTCGCAGGGTTGAGGTATGTGAAGATGAAACGAGGCGGATTATTGACCTTGGTAAAGAGTACGTCCTTATCCGAGTCATCGCCCGCAGTCTCGTAGAAATATTCGTTACCTTTGAGAATCCAGCTCTGGACAAGCGTACCCGTACCATATTGGCACTTGTTATTGGTCCACAACTCGACGATGTAGGTGTTGTTGGCATTCTCGGCCGTATAGTTAGCCTTCGAAGCAGGAGCCTGCTGCGAGAGGTATGGCGAGTTGGCGATATTTGTCGTCCACGACATTGCCAACGTCGTTGCGGTCGAACGAACGAGCGACGTAAAGATGCTCGACTTCTCGACATTGAGTTCGAGTGCAGGCAGATTGACCATCGTATTCTTCTTGGCCGAGCAATCGACACCGCGTGTCATCAGCGGAGTCTCCATATACCAAATCGAAGCCGACTTGTCACCCTCGCAGAAGAAGTGGATAGTCATACCCTTCGAGTAGTTCTGCGCAGGGATACATACGTAGAACTCACGACCCTCGGTGGTGATGGTCTGACCAACACCATTGACACGGGTATCGAGATTGACGTGCTTCTCGGCACCCTGCACCATCTTGATATCCTTTGTGAAGGTACCGTTGCCGTTGTCGATAATCGTAGCCTCGGCTGCACCCCACATCAACTCGTCGTTGTTACCCTTAATCTGGATATTGTTCAACACGAGGTCGGCGGTCTCTCCCGCAGGCTTTTTGAGCGTAAAGTGCAGAATCGTGAATGGGTTGCTGAACAGGAACGAGCCTCGCTGACCAACTACGGTCGCTGCGTCCCAATGGCCGAGCAACGCAGGGTAGCGGAACGAGCCATCGGCCGCCAACTCCTGCTCCGGAAGTTCGATGCTGAACGTACGGTTACCAATCTTACCGCTTGTGTAGTTCTTCACGTCCTTGTTGGTCTGTGCAGGGTAGATAGCATACTGCTCACCTGCGGCGTGAATCGGAAGGTCGGTAGCGAAGGTCATCGTGCGACCGTCGGAACTGATTGTCGAGTTGAGCGCTGCGGCGTGAAGCACCTGCGGAGTCGTCTGACCAGGGTTGAACTTCACGATGGTCATATTGTCGCCGGCGTGCCAAATCGAGTGGTGGTCGCCATTGACACCCGCACGGCTCTCGTCAGGCGACATACCTGCATCGAACTGCGTAATGGTTGCTCCACCATCAACCACAACTTGTGGAATAAGGTCCTCATCGACATACTTTGTACACGACGAGAGTGTCATCGCAACGATTGCGAACAACACGAAAAACTGCTTTGTCTGTTTCATTGTTACAATCGTTTTGAGTTAAGCAAATGGATTATCCCACTCCTCTTCGTTCGGGTCGTCGATGTCGCCCTTACCGGTCGACTGGAAGAAACCCTCCTCGGGAGGTGTCTCGGTGATGAACAGGGTCGGCTTGGTGTACCCCCCCCCATCAAAATTCATAAAATTTCGCTTCATTTTATTAGTTAGTTTTTAGTTTGTTATTATTGTTTATTTTCGTGGTGTGGTGGCGTTCTACGCGCGATTTCGCGCGCGTAACACGCTCATACGCATATACATTAGCAAGCAAAGGTATAAAACTTTTCGCAAGCAAACAAGCAAAAAACAAAAAAATCACTACTTTTGCACCGCTTTACAACATTGCAAACAGGGTGTTTTTACTGAAAACATATCGCAAATTGTTATTGTCGTCGCTCGTGGCGATAGTGGTCTTTGCCTTCCTCGGCAAGGCCCTCCACACCCACAGCAGCGACTATTGGCAATCGCTTATGCAGACCGAGGAGTCGGCCGACAACGGCATTGCCGACAACTGTCCGATATGTCACTTCAACCTCTTCTTCTTCCTCTCGTTTGAGAGCGCAACCATCGCTCTGTTTGCAACGATTATCCTCACGGCGTTTATCCCAACCGTCATTCTCCGCACAAAGGAGGTAGTTCGTTGGGCCTCGCTCCGCGCTCCGCCCGCTATCTGATTTTTCGCACACCACAACACCACAAAACGTTGTCGTGTAGCCCCTCTTGCATCGATAATTATGCGACGAGGCTACATATTTTGAAAAATCGGATTTAACCAAAAACAATGAAAAAAATATTCGTTGCGATTGTTGCCACGCTCGCTATGTGTGCAACTGTCGCTGCCCAAACCGACCATAACCACGCCTCGGGAGAGAAGTGCGAGGCTACAATTCACGGCCACGTAACCGACTCGCGTACAAGCCAACACATTCCATACATCACCATCACAATCGACAACACGACCGTCGGCACAACGACCGACGACACAGGTCACTACACCCTCTACCATACGCCCGTCGGCAAGTTGAAGATTACAGCCTCGGCTATCGGCTACACCAACCAAACCAAAGAGGTTGATGTTGAGTGTGGTGCCGACATTCTGCTCAACTTCGAGATTACCGAGGCGCAGATTTCGCTCGATGCCGTTGTCGTGTCGGCTAACCGCAACGCGACCAAGCGTAGCGAGGCCCCTGCACTCGTAAATATCATCGACGCACGCCTCTTCGAGAAGGCTGCTGCACCGACACTCGCCGAAGGACTCTCGTTCCAGCCGGGTGTGCGTGTCGAGAACTCGTGCCAAAACTGCGGTTTTGCACAGGTCCGCATCAATGGTCTCGACGGCCAATATTCGCAAATCCTTATCAACTCGCGCCCCGTATTCTCGGCCCTCGCAGGTGTCTATGGCTTGGAGCATATTCCGGCTAATATGGTTGAGCGCGTCGAGGTTGTTCGCGGTGGCGGCTCGGCCCTCTATGGCTCGTCGGCTATCGGCGGTACAATCAACATCATCACCAAAGAGCCGCTTCGCAGTTCGGGCGAGTTGGCCCACACACTCACCTCGATTGGCTGCACGGGCGCACTCGACAACAATACGACCCTCAACGCCTCGCTCGTGACCGACAACCGCAAGGCGGGCCTTACAATCTATGGCCAAAACCGCATCCGCAGTGCCTACGACCACGATAACGACGGCTTCGTCGAGATTCCGACCATCAAGTCGCAAACCATTGGTACGCAGGCCTATATCAAGACCAGCGCATACAGCAAACTGACTCTCGACTACCACGCTACAAACGAGTATCGTCGTGGTGGCGACCAACTCAACCGTCCGCCACACGAGGCGATGATTGCCGAGACGACCGACCACCTTATCAATAGCGGAGGTCTCTCGTTCGAGGGTACTTCGCGCAATACGCGCCACCGTTACAGCGTCTTTACCTCGGCACAGGCGACCAACCGCGACAGTTACTATGGTGCCGAGAAGAATCCGTTTGCCTATGGCAAGACCGACGGTCTGACCTCGGTAACGGGTGCGCAATACCTCTACCGCACCAAGATTTTTGAATTTACGGCAGGAGCAGAGTATAGTTACGACTACCTCTACGACGACCCTATCGGCTATGCAGGTCAGGAGGGCTATGCCTCGATGCTCACCGAGCAACACGTTCACAATGCCAGCATCTTGGCGCAGGGCGAGTTTAAGTTCAAGAAGTGGGGCTTCCTTGTTGGTGGCCGCTTGGATAATTGGTACAACGCATCGAACAAAAAGTTCCTCTGCATACCTTCGCCACGTGTCACACTGCGCTACAACCCTACTCACGACATCAACCTCCGCGCTTCGTACGCACAAGGTTTCCGCGCTCCGCAGGCATTCGACGAGGATTTGCATATCCTTATCGTCGGTGGCGAGCGTTCGCGTATCCGCTTGGCCGAAAATCTACAAGAGGAGCGTAGCCACACCTTCAACATCTCGGCCGATATGTACCACACCTTCGGTCGCGTACAAACAAACCTCCTCGTCGAGGGCTTCTACACGATTCTCGACGACGTCTTTGCGCTGCGCGACTACGCAGGTAGCGAACTCGGCTCGACTATCAAGCCTGTCGATGGCAAGGAGGGCGTCTACGATGTAAATGACGGCGCACGTATGTACGAGCGTTACAACGGCTCGGGCGCTACGGTTGCGGGTATCAACATCGAGGCGAAGGTTGCCTATATGTCTTACATTCAGGTACAGGCAGGTGTCACACTCCAACGCAGCCGCTACAAGAAGCTCGAATATTGGAGCGAAACAGCCGAGCCGGCACGCAATATGTTCCGCTCGCCAAACACCTATGGCTACTTCACCATCTCGTCGCAACCCGTACGAGGCTTCAACATCGACCTGACGGCCAACTACATAGGTCGTATGTATATGCAGCACGCCGCAGGCGGTATGCTCCCCGACGGCACGACACTCGAACAAGACTGCATCGAGCATACACCAGCCTTCTTCGATATGGGTCTGAAACTCGCCTACGACTTCAAGATTTATCGTACAATCACCTTGCAGGTCAATGCAGGTGTGAAGAATATCCTCAACTCCTATCAGCGCGACTTCGACCGAGGTCCATTCCGCGACTCGGGCTACATCTATGGCCCATCGTTGCCTCGCAGCATCTTTGTCGGTGCAAAGTTGATGTTTTAGGGGGTAGGCATACTTGACAACCCGTGTAGGCCGAGTAGAGTGAGTTGGCATTTCAAGCCACCCATTCTACCCGGCCTCCTTATTCTCCCCACTCTACCCATTCTACCCAGCCTCCCCTCTCTATGAAAAATTTAGCATAAAAATTTGCTTTTTTGATTTTCGCTTTATACCTTTGTAAAAGAGTATATAAAATTTTACGAGAGAGGTGTTTCGCGTAACTCGCTTAAAATCAAAACTGTAAAGCAAACTTAAACCATTAAAACCATACTACTATGAAGAAGATTATTTTGGTGCTGGTTGCACTGATGGTTTGCGCCGCTCCATTGAGCGCACAGACAAAAGCCGAACTCAAACAAGCGAAGAAAGAGGCTAAATCGGCTGTTAAGGCAGCGAAGTCGGAGGGTTGGATTTTGCTCGAATCGGGCGACATCTCCGTTCAGATTCAACGCCACCTTGCAAAGAAATATTCGGGTGACGCATTCGAAATCACCAACACTGCCGAGGCAAAGAAGAGCCTCAATATGGCAAAGTCGATTGCTCGCAACAACGTCCTCAACGAGTACGCCGAGGCTGCAAAGTCGATGGTTAAGGGTCGTGTGACTTCGGATATGTCGGACATCAACGACGTTCAGCGTGAGAACTTCCTCGCAGGCTACGAGCGTTTGGTATGTTCGGAACTCAATGGCGAAGTTCGCGTATCGTACACTCTCTATCGTAAGAACAAGGAGGGTAAGTTCGACGTGAAACTCGTTTGCCTCGTTGATTGCGACGCTGCTCATCAGGCCCACATCAAGGCTATGAAGCGTGCGTTGGAGGAGCAGAAACTCGCACAGGAGTACGGCTCGAAGATTTCGGAGTGGATTAACGAGGGCTTCGCAGCTTCTTGCGCTAAATAATCCAAACCAACAACTCTTACACATGGGCGGCAAAACCATTGCCGTCCGTGTGTTCGTATTATAAAACACCCCAAACCCTGCAATCCAAATGAAGAGAATCTTTACGCTTTCTGCACTGCTGATGTTCGCTCTGACGGCTGTCAAGGCCCAATCCTTGTCCGCGGTCCTGGGCGACGAAAAGATGGAGCGCTACGTCTGGGCCATAGGCTATGGCACAGACATCGAGAGTGCCGACCAAGATGCCATCAACACCCTATCGTCCAACTCGATGGAGAGGGTTGTGGTCAGCGAGGGCAAGATGGTCGATGTAAACTCTACCGAAGGTAGCACCTCGACCGAAACCTTCAAACAGAAGAGCGTGGGTGTATCGAACCTCTATCTGGAAAATATGCGTCGCGAAATCCTCCCCGACGAGAATGGTCAAAAGCGTGTGCTGCGCTACGTCACTCGCGAGGATTGGGATAGCCGCTACGAGCGCATCAAGGAGAAAATCGAGCGCTACAAGAGCGATGGCGACTATACGCCCGAGATTGACGACAAGTTGCGCAACTACGTTTGGGCCCACATTTTGAGCAAAAACTACCCGAAGAAGGACCTCTTTTTCGACAACCTCTCGGCCGAACAGTGGCTGCTCAACAAAATCGACGAACTGCTTGGCGACATCGAGATTAAGGTCACTGCAATCCGCAAGAACAAGAACGACAAAATCAACCCCAACGACCTCTATCTCGATTTCATCTACAACGACGAGCCGATTAGCCACCTCGTATTCAACTATTTCGACGGCACGGCATATATCGACGGGCAGACCGTATCCAACGGCCAGAGTATGATTAGCGTCAAGCGTATCGACAGCACGCTGGCCATCGAAATCGACTGCACACATACGCAGTTAGCCCGCCAACTCGACCCCAACGTTCACGTTTTGCTCCAAAACCCAGCCTTCCAGAGCATCTACAAGGGTTGTCGCAAGGAGATAGCGATGCAACCAAAGGGTGTCAAGGCGAGTGCTACGGTCGATATCAACTCCGAGAAGGTCGTCTCGGCCGTGAAAAACAGCCGCGAGGCACAACTGCGCACCTATGCACCGATAAAGGAGCAGGTGGCAACAGCCGAGACCCAAATCTACGCCAAGATTCTCTCCGACGTGACGGCCTCGTTCAGCAAACTCTCGTCGCCGGAGTCGATTCGCAACCACTTCACCGACAAGGCGTGGAAGGAGTATCAGGATATTGTCGTCAGTGGCAATCCGCGACTTGTCGGCACTCCGTCGTACAAGTTTTTGAAGCACGACTCGCTGGTCATCTGTCGCTCTATTCCGCTGAAACTCAAATTCAAGGGCAACTACTCGTTCAACGAGAATGTCGTCTTCCGCTTTGGCTCGGCCAGCAAGAAAATCGTCTCGGTAGCCTATCAACTCGACAACGACATCGATAGCGCCATTCTCGAAAAGCAGTGGGACGATGCGGCACGACTGACGCTGCTCATCTTCCTCGAAGATTACCGCACGGCCTACTGTCTGCGCGACATCGAGTATATCAACAAAGTCTTTTCGGACGACGCCTACATCATCGTCGGCAAGGTGCTCGAAAAGAGCAAAAAGCGTTTCGACGACAACCCTTACGATATGCCGGGTATGGACGAGAAGCGGGTGAAATACATCAAGTTGAGCAAGGGCCAATATATCAAAAACTTGCGCCAAAGTTTCACCAGCAAGGAGTTTGTCAATATCCGTTTCAGCGAGTTCGATACCGACCGAGGCTATGGTGGCAAGGAGGGTATCTATGCGGTGCAGATGCGCCAACGCTACTACTCGAACAACTATGCCGACGACGGTGTGCTGACGCTGGCTATCGATATGAAGAGTACCGACAATCCGCTTGTTCGTGTCCGCATCTGGCACGAGCAACGACTCGAAGGCTACTCGGCCGAGTCGATGATTAACAAGGTCTCGGTCTCGGGGTCGTTGGATTAAGAAGAAGTTTTTACACTTTTCAAAAACAGAGATACTATGAAAAAGGTGTTTGTTTCGATTGTAATGTTGCTCGTGTGTGGCACAGCCGTTGCACAAGAGGACCAATTCGAGGCTTTTCGTAAGCAGGTCGAGCAGAAGTTCAACACGATGAAGGAGGATAACGAGCGCAAGTTCGACAATTTCCGCCAGGAGATTAACGCCCGCTATGCCGACTTCCTGCGCAAGGAGTGGAGCCTGTTTGAGTCGGAGGCACCCATCGCCGTACCCGACAAACCCGACCCGATAGTCCCTCCGACCTACGACCCGTCGAAGCATACCATACCACGCGAGGTGCCTGTTGCGAAGGTTATACCAACAACGCCTGTCGTTCCGCAACCACAACCCGTTGCGCCTATCAAGCCCGCTCCGCAACCAGCACCCGTGCCGACTCCGCAGCCAACACCAACACCAGCTCCGCAGCCACAGCCGAATATTGTCGAGTTCGACTACTTTGGTCTGACGTGCAAGGTCAAGGCTCCCGAGAAGGATAGTTGTTTGTCGTCGTTGCTCTCCGAGGAGGCTATCGCCTCCGGCTGGGAGTACTACTCGCAACCAAAGTTCGATGAGATGCTGGCCGACTGTCTGGCCTACCGCACGTCGCTCGCATTGGGCGATTGGGGCTACTACCAATTTGTCAAACTGTTCAGCGAGAAGTATTGCGAGGGTTGTCAAGGCGCAAGCGAAGAGGTTTTGTTGCAGGCCTTTATCCTCGCTCAATCGGGCTACAAGGTTCGTCTTGGCCGCACCAACGACCGCCTCTATCTGTTGCTCGGCTGCAACGAAACAATCTACTCCCGCACCTACTTTACGCTCGACGGCACTCGCTTCTACCCGATGTACGAGGGTCGCGTACTCCCTTCGGCTCTGCGCATCTGCGATGCCGAGTTCCCTTCGGAGAAGTCGATGTCGCTCTATTTCGACAAGCAACCACGCCTGGCCGAGAAGATGACCGCACCGACAACCTTCACCTCGACACGTTACTCCGAAGTCAAGGTCGATGTGGCCATAAATCACAACCTGATGGAGTTCTACGCAACATATCCACACTGCGAATTTCAGCCTCACGTCACCGCTTCGCTCAGCGAGTCGCTCAAAAAGCAACTCTACCCCGTACTGCGCAAGGCCATCGAGGGTAAGTCGCAACGCGATGCGGCAAACCGACTTATCAACTTCGTGCAGACGGGCTTCAAATACAAGACCGACACCGAGCAGTTCGGCTTCGAGAAGTGGTACTTTGGCGACGAGATTTTCTTCTACTCGTTCAGCGACTGCGACGACCGCGCGATATTCTACTCGGTGCTGGTGCGCGAACTGTTGGGCTTGAAGGTCGTGTTGCTCAACTACCCAACCCACCTCGCTACGGCCGTACTCTTCACCGAGAACATCGAGGGCGACCACATCGTCTATAAGGACAAACACTACCTCATCTGCGACCCGACCTACATCGGCGCATCTATCGGCAAGGCAATGCCGAAGTTCAAGAACGAGAAAATCGACGTCATCGAATTGTAAACTATATTATCACCCACACTCATAATGAAAAGACTACTCCTGCTTATTGTTGCCGCTACGTTCGCGTTGGCAACCTCGGCACAAGAGACCGAGAAGGTCATCTCAATCAATGCCGCATCGTTCCGCCCCGTGCAGACCGACGCGCTGACAGGCATCGCCATCGACCCGATAGGTCTCGACGGCACGAAACGACCTTGCACGCGCCTGAAAATGCGCATCAACCGTATGACGCGCGAAGATATTGCACAGTTGCAGTTCCGCCTGCGTGGTGGTGTCATCGACCTGCGCAAGTGCCAAGTGGCCCACGAGGGTAACGGCCTGATTATCGAGATGACCGCCTACAAAAACACGGTATTCTACCTCCAACACCCACACCTGGGTATGTCGAACGAGGTGACTATCGCAACCGAGGGCAACAAGGAGTACTATATCGAGGCTTCGCTCAACCAACTCTACTCGATTATCGTTCAGGCCAATGCCGAGGGTGTCGAGGTCTATATCGACAACGAATTGATGGGCCACACCAATAGCGAATATACACTCAACATCTCCGACGTGCTTCCGGGCGAACATACACTGCGCCTGGTCTATGGCAGTTCGGAGGTTGAGCAGAAGATTAACGTGCAGAAGAACAGCATCTTGTTCCGTGGCGAGGTCAATCTTGCCGGCACACAACCGCAATACGTCGTATTCGACATCAAGCCAAAGGAGGCGACGCTTATCGTCAATGGCGAGCCGTGGCTAACTACCAACGGCGTAGCGCAGAAGTCGCTCAAACAGGGCGTATATAACTATACGGTCGAGTTGAAGGAGTACCACTCCGAGTCGGGAACATTTACCGTCAAGGAGCAGAAAATCACCCAAAAGATTGAACTCCGCCCCGCATTTGGCGCATTGAAGGTACTCTCCTCGCCATCGCTCGACGGAGCAACAATCTACATCGACAAGACCCAGGTCGGCAAGGCTCCGAAGACTATCGAGAGATTGGCAAGTGGCGCACACAAAGTCGGCTTCGTCAAGGCGATGTATAAGTCATACGAAACGACGGTAACCATCTCCGACGAGCAGACCTTTGAACTTTCGGCCGAGCTCCAACCCAACTTCGCACCTATAACCCTGACGGCGGCCGACAACGAGTGCGAAATCTGGATTAACGACCAAAACAAAGGCAAAGGTCGTTGGTCGGGCAACTTGGAGATTGGCTCCTACAACGTAGTCTGCAAGAAGGTGGGTCACCGCAACTCGCAACGCACCGTCGATATACTCTCGACCCACGCCAACGAGTTTGACCTGCCTGCACCACTGCCTATCTATGGTCGTCTGAAAGTGGAGTGCAACGACCCTATCATTGCCGACGTCACCATCGACGGTGTGAAGCAGTCGGAGCAGACCCCATTCGACAAGATGGTCCTTGTCGGCGAACACAAAATCGTCGTTTCAAAGGAGGGCCACGCCACACATACCCACGTTTGCCGTGTCGAGGAGGGCCAAACCGTCGAGGTTAAGGGTTTCTCGCTCCCAACAACAAAGGAGGTACGAATTTCGTGCAACAAGTCGAGCGCATCGGTCTATGTCGATAACAAATATTTGGGTAGCGCCAACAAGAGCTACTCGCTCCCTTATGGCGAACACGAGGTCAAGGTTTCGCTCGACGGCTACACCCCACAAACCAAGCACATAACCATCAACAACTCGACCGACGAAATCGAGTTCGGCACGCTTCGCTCATCGCGCTACTCGTCGTCCTACTCTTCGTCGTCACGCTCGTCGTCGAAGAGTGGCAGCACCAAGAGCCTCGACACAATCTCCAACTTTTTCAGCCTCGGTTTGACAGGTAACTACCTCTACTGTCAGGACACGCACGCCTACGAAGTTGGTGTACTATTCCGTATTTTCAGCTACAACAGCCGTTTCAACACAACGGTCGGAATGAACTACTTGGGCTATATCGACGGAGGCAGTGGCTATCTCTCGATACCATTTACGGTCAATCTCAACATCATACGCGGCAACAAGGCCGGTTGGTTTGTCGGTGTCGGTGGTCAATACGACTACGCCATCAAATCGGGTTGGGATAACGAGTGGAGCGTCTTGGCACAGACGGGTATCGGCTTCCGCCACTTCGAGCTTAAAGCCCTGATGAGATACTACGTCAGCTACGAAGATGCGTTCTATGGCGCAGGTGTTACATACTACTTCTAAACCACTCTAAACCGCTGCCAATGGCCGACGATTATTTGGGCAAAAAGATGGCCGACTACCTGGCCCGCCCCGTCGTAACAAAACATCGCACCGCATCGCTCGGGCGACTCCTCTCGCGCAACCGCAGTTATCGCGGTTTCGATGGCTCGTTTGTCGTTCGTGCCGACCAACTGCGCCGCATCATCGGGGTCAATACCCTGCTACCCTCGGCCCGCAACCGTCAGGCATTGCGCTTCCGACCCGTACTTGCCGACGAGGCCGATAAGGTGCTGCCCCACATTAGATTGGGTGGCGCACTGCGCGACCTGAAATTGCCGTTGGAGGGTATGGAGCCACGAGCCTTTATCGTGGTCTGCTCGACAGTCGAGGAGGACCACTATATTGATATAGACCTCGGTATTTCGGCACAATCGATGCTCCTCCAAGCGGTCGAGATGGGGCTTGGCGGCATCTGCATCGGAGCCTTCGACCACAAGGCTGTGCGCGAGTCGCTCGGTCTTGAATTGGAGCCACTGCTCGTTATAGCTATCGGCCGCCCCGCCGAGCGCATCGAGTTGGTCGAGTGCGGAGCCGACGACGATAAGACCTACTACCGCCGCGACGGAGTACACTATGTACCCAAAATCCGACTCGACGAACTGATTGTTGGGTAGAGTGGTAGATTAGGGTCGTTAGAGGCGTTAGGGGTTATTAGAGTTTTATTTTCCCTAAACTCCCTAAATTCTCTAAACTCTCTAAACTCCCCAGCCAAAATTTTTAATTTTGCATTTTGCATTTTGCATTCTGCATTTTGCATTTTGAATTAACCCTGCTGCGCAGGCTTTTCCTCCTTCGCGCCTCGGCATAGTGTGCAAGCACCCTCTGCTCTCGGCTTGTCCTCGGTTTTGCATTCAACAAAAAAACCTCCCTTCTCGGGAGGTCTTTTTGTTAGAGCCTATTCACGGCGTTTTTCGATTTGTCGTTTCACGGCATCGAGGGCCAAATCGACAGCCTCCTCGAAGGTCTTGGCGTGTTGCTCCGAAACGATGTCGCCTCCCGGAACGTGGAGGACTACCGAGGCTACTTTATTACCCTTTTCGCTATCTTTTTCGAGTCGCAGAACGACATCAACTCCTGTTGGACGGTCGGCAAAACGTTCGAGACGTGCCATCTTTTTCTCTACAAATTCGATAAGTTGCTTACTTGCGTCGAATTTCAACGATTGAATCTTGATATCCATAGTTCTATATTTTATGGTTATGGGGTTTCGCGTCATTGCGAATCTGCCCCTTTTTTTCGTCCGTGACCCCTTCCGTGAGGGTGCGCCTTGTCGTATATTCGCTGCAAGGCGGCTATATTATTATGGGTATAGTGTTGGGTTGTGCGCATCGAGGAGTGGCCGAGCAACTCCTGAATATCGCGCATATCGGCATCGCGGTTGAGCAGATGCGTGGCGAAGGTGTGGCGCAGCACGTGAGGGCTCTTGCGACCCTGCACCGAGGCCTCGCCGAGAGCCGATGCTACCGCACGCTGAATCGACGAGCGCGACAACGCACCACCCTGCTCGGTGACGATAAGCGGCATTGCATTCGTAACCTCGACACCCTCCTTTGCTACGCAATCAATATACCGTTTGATGCGCTCGACAAGCGTTGCGAGCAGAGGAAGGAGTCGCTCCTTGTCGCCCTTGCCGACTACACGAATCGTCGCCCCCGCAAGGTCGATGTCGCCCAGACGCAGAGCGTGCAACTCGCCCAAGCGCAGACCGCAACCATAGAACATTGCGATAATCAGCGCACGACGTTGGTCGCGGAAGGAGAGGCTCTCGCTATCGTCGTTGCAGTTGTCGAGGACACGACGCATACGCGTTTCGGGAACGAAGGTCGGCAAAACGGTCGGTGTGCGAAGCGATACGATAAACTTAAAGAGGTCCTTATCGACGCTCCCTATGCGACGCATATAGCGCAAGAAACTGCGCAACGACGAGAGTTCACGATTGATAGAGGCGGGTTTGGCCTTATCGCGGTCGATACGCTTAACAATCCACTCGCGCAGGTCGGTAGCCGAGAGTTGTGTAACGTCGAATGTCGGGAGATTGTGGTGCTGTTGCCACCAGGCCGCAAACAACTCGATGTCGTGACGATAATTACGCACCGTCAGTGGCGAATAGCGTCTTTCGACCTCGATGTATGTTAAGAAGCGGTCTATCATAGGCTGTCAGCGTTGATAAGACTTGTCGGGCAGAGCCTCGCCCGTAGAGGCTTTGGCTTCTCGCCCAAACAAAGATAGCGAGAAAATATTGAAAAAACAATACCTTCTCGCTAAAAAAGTAGATTAGACCACTCGGTCGGCCGTCAGAATCGCTCGACTTCCTCCTCCTCGACCAGGCATTTGCAGAAGTGCGACTGCTCCTCGGCCGTACTCTTCGGGAAGAGGAAGTAGATGCAGGTCGCCTCGGTACAGAGTTCGCCTGCCGAGTTATAGATGCGGCCCGTAACGTCGATAACATTGCGACGCTGTTGAGCAACCGATGCGCGCAACGTGATGTCGCCATCGGAGATATGGATAGGCTTACGGAAGCGAATATCCATACGCGACGTAACTCCACCCGACTGGAATTTGCGGAACAGCACCCAGCCACACAACTCGTCGAGCAGTGCCGACTGCACGCCTCCGTGCAACGTGTCGAGCCAACTCTGATACTCGGTGGTTGGTCGCCAGCGGCTCACAATCTCCTCGCCATCTTCGTAGAACTCCATTCGCAGGCCGTGTTCGTGCTTCGGGTCGCAACCGTAGCAGTGGTAGCCCTCGACTTCGAGCCACGGATTGATAACCTTTCTCATAGTGTTTATTTACATATTTACAATACCAAACCTTTGCCGCTGATAGAGGTTGGTTGCTCGCGGCTTAATGCCGCGTTTACAAGTCTGACCCACCCCTAAATCCCCTCCTCGGGAGGGGACTTGGTCGCTTCACTCCGAAAGTCGGTATAAATTTGTATATAAAACCCTTTCTTATAGCGTTGCGGTTGGTTGTTTACTCTGCGCTTACGGCTTCGGGTTGAGCCTTTAAGAGGGCCTTGATTGTACCCTCCTGCAAGAGAATCAACGTGTCGAGGTCGAGGTCGTAGTGGGTAATCGCACCAAGCAGTTGGGTGAATTTGGCCTCCAACTCCTCGTTCTCGGGGCAGAGCATCATCGTTGTACCGACCTGACCAAACGAGATACCGAGCGACTCGGTAGTCGTATATTGGCCGAGCAGACGGTTGCAAGCACCAACACCCGCAAGCGAGCCATCGGCAGCGAGGGTGATGTTGAACTGCTCGATAGGGAGCGTGAGGTCGCGACCTTCGAGTTGTACGAGGTGCCACGTTGTACCCGTAAGAGGCAGTGCGTTCTTTTGGTGATGACGACAAGTCGAGCAGCAGCCCGTCAAGAAGATGGCACAGAGAAGCGCCATAATGGTAGATTTGATTTTCATAGCTATAAAATTTTGATGCATGTATCTCCAAATATTTGTTGGCCCTATCGTTCGACCGTGCGACGGTTCATAAGGGCTTGGGTTATGGTATGTTCATCGACATATTCGAGTTCGTCGCCGAAGCCGATACCGCGGGCTATGGTTGTGATTTTCAGCCCCTCGAAGCGACGCAAGCAGTTCATCAGGTAGAAGAGCGTCGTCTCGCCCTCGACCGAAGCCGAGATAGCGATAATCACCTCGCGAACACCGCCCAGCGCGATGCGGTCGAGCAGCAGGTCGATGCGCAGGTCCGACGGAGCGATGCCCTGCATAGGCGAGATTACACCGCCCAGCACGCTATAAACGCCACGATATTGGTGGGTCTTTTCGATTGAGAGCAGGTCGGCAACCTGCTCGACAACGCAGAGTGTCGTGTGGTCGCGGTTGGTGTCGGCACAAATCTCGCAAATCTCCGAGTCGGAGAGGTTGCCACACTTGGCGCAGTGGCAGATATTGTTGCGGAACAGGTCGATGCTCTCGGTCATCGCACGCACCTCCTCGCTATCCGATTTGAGAATGTGCATAGCCAAGCGCAGTGCCGTACGTCGGCCCACACCAGGCAGTCGCGACAACTCGCCAACGACATTATCCAGAAGTTTCGACATAGGCTATATCTTCTCTATATTTTTGCTCTCGGTCCAGCCCTTGTTGCCGTCGGCAATCACCACCTCCGACCAATCTCCGACCTGGGCCGTAACGCGCACCTTCGTACCCTCGTGCAGCACAAAGAGGTCGGTGGCATTGCGGTCGGGCGAACTCTTGACCGAGATGGCCGACATCATCACCACAGCACCCTCGCGCGAGAGAATATCGTTGCGCTCGGCCACTGCAAATGCCGTTGTCACGACAAGCAGCACGATAGCCGCCAACGCACCATAGAAGCCCGCCTTGCGGATTGCGATGCGACGCGCAAGCAGGAACATCAGCGCACAGAGCATCGCAAAAGCGAGCGCAATGAGCGACAGCACGCTCCACGTTGTGCAGTCGAAGAGGTTTTGCACCGCCCCCACCCAACGCTTAACGAAGAATTGCGGCACCTGGGCAATCTTATCCTTGGTGCGAGCCTCGGCTATGGCGAGGTTGTACTCCGCGTCCTCCATCGAGGGGTCGAGGAGCAGGGCGCGGTTGTAGAAGAGTATCGCCTTGCCGATATGGTTGGTCTTGAAGTAGGCGTTGCCCGTATTGTAGTAGAGCGCAGCCGAGAAGAGGTCGCGGTCGAGTACGGCGTTGTAGTACTCCAATGCCTGCTCATACTCTCCGTCGATGTAGGCCTTGTTGCCCATATCGAGCAATTCCTCGGCCGAGGTGAGTGGCGAAATCTCCGCCTCGACAGGTGTAGCGGTGGCAAGTGAGTCGGTCGGTACGCTTTGCGCCGAAGCCGAGAGCAGCATAGCTGCGGTTGCCAGGAGTGTGACGAATATCTTTTTCATTGTCGGTGCTATTTTTTGACTATCGATTCGATTTTCGATATGATTTCGATACCTTTTGCGTAGCTCTCGTCCATCGAGCAACTTGCGACAGGCGAGTATTGAGCCTCCTCGCACATAGCGATAATATCGACCACCTCGCGAGCCTCGTTGGCTGCGCCACGACGCAACAACTCCTCGCGGATACTCTCGCGCGTGAGGTCGGCAACCGGAATGTTGAAGCGGTCGCTCATATAGCCCCACAGAGCCTTCAACATCTCCTCGTAGAAGGCGTGACGATTACCCTCGCGCATATATTTTGCGGCGGCACGGAAACGCTGTACCGCTACCTTGTTTGCGCGACGACCCTTGACCAAGACGCTGTTGCGGTTGTCGCGTATGCGCTTACGCAGAGCGACATAGACCACCAGGAAGAGGGCCACCATCGCTGCGACAATCACCCAATAGAGTGGCGACAAAACGAGCGGTGCAACGTAGCTACGAAGCGCCGTCGAGCCGAGTGCGATAAATCGAATATCGTTGCCGAGCATCTTCACGTCCTCCTTGCTTACGCCCATCGTGCTGACCTGTGCAGCAACAGAACCACCCTTCGGGTCGGGTGTCACGTCAATCGTATAGGAGTCGGTGCGAAGTGTAACATAACGCTCCTCCGTCGGGTTGAAGTAGGTAAATTCGACAGGGGCAATCGTATAGTTACCCTCGGCACGGGCGATGAACGGGTACTCGAATGTACGCGAGCCTGTCGAACCCGAAGCGGTATTGCGAATCTGCTCGGTTGTCTTCACGTCGTACAACTCGAACGACGAAGGGAGGTTGAGTGTTGGTGCTTGCAGGAAGTTGATGTTGCCTGCACCCGCAATGCGGAGCGAGAGGTTGGCGGCCGAGTTGGCTGCAATCTGCGACGACGAGAGGTTGGCCTCCATCGTGTAGCGACCCACGGCTCCACCAAACGAAGCCGGAGCGCCGGCAGGCAACTGTCGCACGTCGATAACCACCTTTGGCGAACGTAGGTTGCGTGGGAGGTTATAGACCTCCGGGCCACCGAAGAAGAAGTTGTTGGCGCGAGGGTTGCTTACGACAACCTGGGCATAGACCGTAATCTCGGCAGGTGCAATTTCGAGCGCACCACTCTGCTGCGGATAGAGCAGATACTCGCCGATGGTGTAGGCATCGTAGACCTTGCCTCCGTATGTTTCTCGGAACGGCCCCTGCTCACTCTCCAACTTCTGACTCCAAAAGCCGTTGAATGGAGGGATTTTCAGAGCCTCCGAACCTGCGATGGCCACACGGCTATAAAGTTTGAGCGTTGCACGCAGCGGCTCGCCCTTATAGACCGAGGTACGCGACACGTTAATTCGCAGCAGCAGGTCGTCCTTGCCAACCTGTTGCGATGCTCGCTGTTCGAGCGACTGATTTTGGCGCGAAGGCTGTTGCTCCTCGAAGCCGCCACCCGAAGAGCCGCCACTCGACGGACGCACCTCGACAATCGTCTCGTGGGTCGAATAGACCGTACCATCGACAGCAATCTTGGCCGCCTCGATGCGACACTCACCGCTCTGCTCGGCCACCACAACGTAGGTGATAGAGTAGGTGACGGTCTGCGACATCGAGCCGTTGATAAACTGTATCGAGCGACCCTGCGACGTACTTGGACCCGCAATGACCGACAACCCCTCGAACGATGGGGCGACAAACGAGTCCTCGTCGGGTTTGGCGTTGAGCGTAAACTCCACGCGGAATGGTTCGCCCTCGACGGTCAGCATCGGAGCATTGACCTCGAAGGTGGTCTGCGTCTCGGCGTGAACCGCAACAACGGCCACAATCGACAACGCGAAGGTAAGGAGTGATTTTATCAGATTGTTCATACTATACGAAACAACGATATAAAACAGAGTTTTATTGTTCGCCTCGTGCCTTTTTCGCGCTCTTTCCGAAGAGGCGTGTGTCGGCACCGATTTTTACTCAAAAACCCAAGCCCCCTTTGCGAGGGGGTTTGGGTCAGAGTCGTATGTAGGGTCGGGCGACTAATGCGCAAATTCGGCGAAGAAGTCGTTGCCCTTATCATCGACAATGATGAATGCAGGGAAGTCCTCGACGTAAATCTTGCGAACAGCCTCCATACCGAGTTCAGGGAAATCGACAACCTCGACACTCTTAATCGAGTTCTTGGCGAGGATTGCCGCAGGGCCACCAATCGAACCGAGGTAGAAACCACCGTTGGCGTGGCAAGCATCGGTCACAGCCTTCGAACGGTTACCCTTCGCTACCATAACCATCGAGCCACCAGCCTTCTGGAAGAGGTCTACATAAGGGTCCATACGACCGGCCGTTGTAGGACCAAACGAACCCGAAGCCATACCCGCAGGGGTCTTGGCAGGACCTGCATAGTATACAGGGTGGTTCTTGAAGTATTCAGGCATTGGCTTACCCTCGTCGAGCATCTGCTTGATGCGGGCGTGGGCAATATCACGAGCCACGATGAGCGTACCCTTCAAATTGAGGCGGGTCTTAATCGGATATTGGGTCAAAATCTCGCGCACCTTGTCCATACCCTCGTCGAGGTCGATATCGACAGCAGGCGACATTGCAGGAGCCTCCTTCGGAAGGAAGCGTGCAGGATTCTTCTCCAACTGCTCCAAGAAGATACCCTCCGGAGTGATTTTGGCCTTGATGTTACGGTCGGCCGAGCAACTTACACCGATAGCAACAGGGCAAGATGCAGCGTGGCGAGGTGCGCGGATTACGCGAACGTCGTGTACGAGGTACTTGCCACCAAACTGTGCGCCGATACCCATCTCCTGACAGATTTTCAGCACCTTCTCCTCCCATTCGAGGTCGCGGAAGCAACGGCCACCCTCGTTACCCGAAGTTGGAAGCTCGTCGAGATAGCCCGCCGAAGCCTTCTTCACGGTTGCCAAACACATCTCGGCCGAAGTACCACCGATGCAGATTGCGAGGTGATATGGCGGACAAGCCGAAGTACCGAGGTCCTTGATATGCTCCTTGAAGAACTTTGTGAGCGACTCCTCGTTCAACAACGCCTTGGTCTGCTGATAGAGGAAGGTCTTGTTGGCCGAGCCACCACCCTTGGTGATGAAGAGGAACTCGTACTCCATACCCGGGTGACCACCATAGATGTCGATTTGAGCAGGGAGGTTCGAGCCTGTATTATGCTCGTCGGTCATCGTGATAGGCACAACCTGCGAGTAGCGGAGATTGCGCTCCTTGTAGGTCTCGTATACACCGCGAGTGATGCACTCGGCATCATCGACACCCGTATATACATCTTCGCCCTTGTGGGCAACACAGATTGCCGTACCCGTATCCTGGCAGGTTGGCAGTTCGCCCTCGGCCGCTACAACCGAGTTCATAAGCATTGTGTAAGCCACAAACTTATCGTTGTCGGTAGCCTCCGAGTCGTCGAGAATGTTACGCAATTTTTGAAGGTGCGAAGCACGCAGATAGAACGACACGTCCTCATAGGCGGCCTTCGACAAGAGTTCGAGACCCTTTGGGTCTACCTTCAAAATTTTACGACCGTCGCACTCAACCACCTTGACGTAGTCTTTGGTAAGGAGGCGATACTCGGTGTTGTCGCGCTCGATTGGGAGCGGCTCCTGATAGATAAATTCTGCCATAGTTTTAATGATTTTATAGTTTTGTTTTTGTTTGCGCTTGTTTGGCTATGCACTTTGTGCATACTCTACAAAGTACAAAAGTACAAAAAATGTGCGAGTTTGCAAGAGGGTAGAGAATTTTTATAGAGAAAGCGGGGGGGCAAATTCAAAATGCAGAATTCAAAATGCAGAATGCAAAATGCAGAATTCAAAATGCAGAACCGACGACAAGCCGAGAGCAGAGGGTGCTTGCACACTTTGCCGAGGCGCGAAGGAGGAAAAGCCTGCGCAGCAGGGTTAATGCAAAATGCAAAATGCAAAATTAAAAATTTTGGCTGGGTAGAATGGGTTGTGCTGGGTAGGCTGAAAGATTAGTGTCGTTAGTGTCGTTAAGGGCGTTAGGGGTTATTAGAGTTTTCTCTCTAAACTCCCTAAATTCCCTAAACTCTCTAAATTCCCCAGCTTACTCAATCTACCCATTTTACCCCTAACGCCCCTAACGCCCTTAACGACCCTAATCTTCCGGCCTCCCCACTCTACTCAACAAACTTCCTCTCCGTCTGTTGCACCACAAAGCCCTTTGCGAGGATTGTGGCGGTGAGTGCGAGGGCATAGAGCAGTACTACAAGCCACCACGGGGCCGAGTAGTCGTAGTAGCCCGCGTTGCTTGTTGCTGCCGCCTCGACTATTGCGTTCTGCCAATCGGCAAACCGATGCGCACACTCGGCCAAGAGGCGAGCAAGGGGGTTGGGGAGCAGGAGTGCGCCGACCGAGCAGAATACGACGACGTTGGCAATGGCGATAAGTGGCAGGTTGAGTACAATGCCGCAGAGCGAAATTGTGCCGAAGGTGTAGGATATTATGGGTGCGGTAGCGAGCGTGGTTGTGACTCCGACAAGGAGTGTGTGGAGCAATATATTTACGGCCGTCCATCGCGTCTTGAAGAGGTGTGCGAGGGGGATATACCAAAAGATGATAGAGGCAACGGCCACGAACGAGAGTTGAAAACCGACGTCGAAGAGCAGTTGCGGTGAGATAAGTAGCAACATTGCGACTATCGAGCAGAGGTTGTTGCCGCTGTTGTATCTATAAGCACCAAAGAGCGAGAGTTGGAGTGCGCTGAACATCAGAGCGGCCCTTGTTGCGCTGGGCGACCAATCACACAAGGCGACATAGCCCCAAATTGCCACAACCACAAGTATAGAGCGCCACACATTGCCCCGCCAAACCAACACGAGTGGCCAGAACAATAGGTTGAGCAGCACGCATACGATGCCGACGTGCAGGCCCGACACGGCAAGCAGATGGGCTGCGGCGGTTGTCAGGTAGTATTGCGAAGTCTCGGGTCTAATCTCGTTGCGGTGGCCCGTGCCCATCGACAGCACAACGCTTCGTGCCTCGTCGTCGGGGAGTAGGCTTCGTAGGCGCTCGGTTGCCATTTGGTGGAGCGTTGGTGTGTGGGTGGCCGAGAGGGCGGTGTTGTGGGGCGAGAGATATGCGTAGCCGACAAAGCCGAGCCGTTGCATCATCAGCGCATATCGTGGGTAGTGCGTGGTGAAGGGGCGAATGACACATTGCGCCACGACCCTCTCGCCCGCCTTGAAGCGCAGCGTCGAGTCGCTATATATGCGTAGTCGGGCCGATGTGCCACCCCTGTTGCTGCCGACGATTGTGGCGTTGGCCGTTGTGCCACTCTCGCGCTGTTGGCTGTCGGTGTCGAAGTGCAAGAGGAGTTCGACCGGCTCCGAGAGGGGTGGGGTTGAGGTGGTGTGCAGAGCCTCGACACCTCCGCCAATGGCGACAAAGGCTGTCGCCCCGGCCACTATCCGCAGTCGCTCCGCAAATAGGGGCAGGGTCAGCAGCGCAACCACACCAAGTCCGAACCATATCGGCGCAGTCAGTGCCAAACCGTCGGAAATAGCAATGCCGACGGCCAACGATAGAGCAATCGCAGCCATCGGCATCGTGCCAATGTATTGGGTTATTTTGCGAAACGAGAATTGCACAGCGGTTGAGGTTAGCGATGATGTTTTGCTACCACAAAAATACCACTATTTTCCGAAATCGGCAACAAAACTCCTCCACCCGCCTTCGACCTGCGAGGCTACGGCCTTCACGCCATTTTCGACGGCCGACATCGCCTCGACTATCGGGCGCATCTGCTCTCCGTCGAGTGTGTCGATGGGCGAGTCGGGGTCGATGCCGCTCTGCGAAGCCACGCGTCGAATGTAGGCCGAGGTGTTGTTCTCGGAGGGTGGGGCGTAGCGCGAAATCATCTCGCGAAGGGTTGTGCAGCCGTGTTTGAGGCGGTAGGTGTGGAGCAGAACGAACATCGCCCGATAGCCCGCCTCGATGGTGCGAAACTCGCGAAACTCGGCATCGCGGCTCGGCGTAACCTCGTCGCGGTAGCGCACCTTCGAGCGACGGATATTCCCCGGGTTGAGGTTGCGCAGTCCGCGCGACAGTGGTTTAGAGGCCATCGCCCACCTCCTTCTCTATCTTGCGACGAACGTAGCGACGCAACCACTCGAAGAGACGCGAGTCGGAGAGTACCGAGGCGTTTTCGAGTATCGACCACATCTCGACGCCGCAGACCATACCCGCAAGCAGTCGTGTGAGGTGTAACTCCATAAAGTCGAGTACGCAACACTCAACCAGCCACGTCATCGCAATCGCGATAATCGTAAATCCCGCCTTGAATATCGTGCGACGGGCTTTGCCGCTCTCGAAGAACCACGCTCGCCCCTCCCTCTTGGCCGAGGTGCGGTCGGCAAGTGTGCCGGTTACGAAATCGACGATGATAAAGGCCAGCGCACAGAGTACGACAGGCCGAATGGGCGCAACGAGCGAGATGAGGGCCAACAGTGCGCCGTTAATGTATTTGAACAATGCCTCCATAGATAGTACAGTTTTTCATTGAATCGTTGTTTGGGTTATACTCCGGGTAGTCGGCCGCGTGGGTGGCCAAGTGGTCGGAGAGCAGTGAGCGCAATATGCGACAGCGGTGTCGGAGCGAAGCGACCAACGCCTCGGCTGCTGCTGTGGTCGAAGCCGAGCCTCCGCCCGCAGGGAGCGAGAGACCCTGCTCGCAGGTGCGGACATTGAGCGAGGGTTGAATCGAGCATCGCACGGCAAAGGCGAGTGCCGGAGCGACATAGTTGTCGAGCAGCGCAGGGTAGCGGCCATCGAGCAGTGCTTCGAGCAGTGTCGGGCCGATGATGGGGGTGATGTAGTGGTGGCAGGCGGCCGCAATATCGGCCTCGACAATCACCTCGGGTGCGATATATTCGCTGTCGCCAAAGGCTGTTGCCACCACTTGTGCAGGGGTAATCAGGCTCTTCATTATCCTACTTTTGTTATGTTATACTTGGTTATCTCCGACAGGAATTGCTGTTGCGCTTCGTCGTCGGGGTCGTAGTCGAGACCATCGGCCTTGCGAGCCTCCCATACGCGCATATAGACAGGCTTCGAGCGTGTCGGAGGGCGGTTGATGATTTCGAGCGACGAGGTGTCGATGCCCAGCACCTCGGCTATGATGCGCGATATAGGCTCCATAATCTCGGCTTGCTGTCCGAGGATAACGGTGTTGAGCGCAATCTCGTACTCGTGCAGTATGCGCTCCGAGTTGAAGCCCGTCGAGTAGTCGAGGCCGCTGAGTGAGCGAAACCACGAGTGGGCGACGACAATATCGCTTGTTGCCTGTTCGTGGAGAGCCTGCCAATCGCCCTCGTTCTGCGAGGTGATGGGGATAAAGCGCGAGTGGTCGTTCTCGCTTCCGCCCTTGACGACGAACAAGACCTGCCCGGGGTGTCCTGCAAAACGCTCCTCGGCTGCACGAATAAGGCGTTCGGCTGTCGCCTCGTTGTCGGCCGCCTCGTCGAGAATCATCACGCCCGAGAGTTGGAACGAGTTGTCGAGGCGCGAGATGTTCCAGCGGTCGGTCTTGTAGGCGATGGCCGAGACGTTCATACCTGCGATGTAGGGCGGTACGCCATAGTGTTGGTAGCAAGGCTCATAGTCCTTGTAATGGACCATCGCGCGGAGCGAGCCGTCGCTCTGTCGCTCAAAGGCGGGGTAGAGAGGCAACGATACGGCCTCCTTGGCGGAGAAATGCTCCCAATCGTGGTGGAGCAGGATATGGGTCGAGTCCTTCGCGAGGCGACAGTGCGAGGCGTCGTGGTGGTAGAGTGAGAGGAAGGAGTGGTCGGGGTCGGTCACCACCTCGACAAATGCGTTGCCGAAGAGTGCGAGGTCGAAGGCGACCTTGTTGATAATCTGTCGCAGACTCTCCCCCTCGCCATTGATGCGCTCGACCACCTGGCCAAGCAACGCAATCGCAGGGTCGTAGGCAAAGCCCTTGCCCGAGATGTAGTCGGCCTTGTCATTGATTATGCGGCGGTGTATGGTCGAGCGTCGCGACATTGCGGCCAATGCCAGCGGAAATCGGTTGTCGCTACCCCAACTCCAAAAGTCGCGGTTTTCGACGCGCGAGGCGGTAGAGGTGTAGGGGTCGCGGGCAGTATCGACCACGCCGCATACGGTCGCTTTGTTGATAGTTGTTTCCATAGCAGAGTGTGTGTTTTAGGTCTGAATTAGTTTTGCGGCTGCGTGGCCGTCGGTCGAGGTTAGGCAGAGTGTGACGGTTGGCGAGCAGAGAGGTGTGTCGCCCGACGATATGGTCGCCTCGCGTAGTCGCAGTGGCTGCTCGGTCGTAAGGTGCTGCGAGTAGCCGACCACGAAGGCCCGACCGTCGTTCAACACCACCTCGGCAATGACTCCGATGCGGGTTGCGCGTTGCAGAAAGTCGGGGTCGAGCCACGCCTCGGCACTATTGCGCGAGGCTACGAGCGATAGCGTATGCCGAACGAGGGCAATGCCTGTGTCGGTTGTGATTTTCTCGACAAAGGTCGAGCCATCGTCGAGCAGTTCGACCTCTGTGGCCTCGTCACCGAAGAGTATGGCACACTCTCCGTCGCTCGCGAACGACACCTCCCGCACCGCATCGGCGGAGTGTAGCGCAACTCGCGCTACACCGCCAATGGGTTTGTGGGTTTGACTCTTTGTCATAGCCGATTAGTAGACCGTGTAGATAATCGAGACGAGACGTGGGTCGATAACCTCGGTACCGGCGAGGAAGGTTGCACGCTGGCGGTTCTCCATCTCGTCGGGGTTGTACCACATACGCACCTCGTTCTCCGGCATATCCGAGGTGTTGAGCGCGAGTACAAGGTTGCGACGGTCGGTGAGCAGACAGAACGACGAGAAGGCGTTTTTGTCGTACTTGTCGAGCGCAACCTCGAAGATTGGAATACCGTGGTAGAGGAGTGTCGAGTGGCCGTTGATTGAGTCGATGTAGGCCGAGTCGCAACCCTTCGCATCGAGGTCGGCGAGGTATTGGTTGTAGATGTCGGAACTTACGAAGTAGGCGAGGTGGCCCTCCGAGCGCAACGAACGCAACTCGTTCGAGGCCGTAGTCCAGCACTCGGCAAGGGCCTTGGTGCCACTCGAAATCGGATTCTCCAAGTCGTAACTTGTCGAGTAAATCTCGTCGCCTGCATCGATATACTTCTTTATGGCGTGGAAGAAGCCGTTGAAGGTACTGAACAGCGAGAGTTCGCTATTAGTATCGCCCAACCACATCGTAGCACGCACACCCTCGGCAATAGCCTTGCGGAAGAGTTCGGTCTCGGCCTTTTCGAGTTCGGTGCCTGTCAGGTCGCCAAGATTGACATCGGCGCTGTTGGTGATTTTCTCGAATACCATCGAGAAGTAGTCCTCGGCCGAAAATGCGCTCTCGGCCTTCACCTTCTGCATATCAATCGTCTTTTGCTGGCGAATGGTGTTGTTGCCACCGTTCCAGCCGCTTGCAAATGGCTGCAAGACGTGTTCGGAGTGGCTCCATACCTGTACGGTTGTCGGCATCGGCATATTGTAGATGACGCGGATACCGAGCTCCTCGGCCGAAGTGCCACAGAACGATGGGCGGAAGAAGATGTTTTCGAGTTCTTGTCCTTTGTAGGTTTTTGGATTTGCGATAAGCATAGTGTTTGAATTTTTAAGGGTTTTAGTCAAATTTTTTGTCTCTGTTTTTGGGGTGTGAGGTCGTTAGCGGCCGAGTCGCATATTGAGCGCATCGCGATTGTAGGCCGAGAGGTTGGCCGGTAGCGAGTCGTTGTCGAATGCTGGGTCCTCGACCGCCTTGACCTCGGTTGCTTTTGTTCGGTTTTGACCTTCGGTCAGCTCGATAATCGACAGATGACCGGGGTCGGCCGTGTGGAGAACGTTGCGGTCGGAGGGCATTTCGCCTCGCTCGCGCTCGTTACCCTTCGGCTCGAAGCCAAACCAGCGGGCTACGGCTTGGAGTGCGTTGTGCAGAGGCTTTTGGCGACCACTCTCGACAATGGTGTCGATAAGTCCCGCTTCGAGAGCCTCCTCGGGCGAGAGCCAACGACCGTTGCCGTTGTTGAGGGCCATCAGAGCCTCAAACTCCTCGATGCTGCGGCCCGAGCGTGAGGCATAGACCGAGGCTATGCGCTTGTCGGTTTTGCGGAGCAGTTCGACCCGCTCGCTCAACTCGTCGGCATTGCCCTCGCTTGCGCAACTCGACCGATGGACCAGGTAGAGTGCCGACGAGGCCATCTCGCGACACCCCTCGCTGGCGGCTTGTGCGATGATTGTGGCGGCCGAGGCGGTGTAGCCGTAGCAGCGTGTTGTGATGTGGGCATCGAGCGACGCAAGGGCATCGTAAATCAGCAGTGCGTCGTTCACGTCGCCACCCGACGAGCGGATATTGACCACAACCGAGGGCGAGGCTATCGAGGCTATGCGCTCAACCTGCTCGCGAAAACGCTCGTAGGTTGCCACGCGCTCGCCAACCGAGTCGAATTGACTCTCCTCGGGTATGCCGATAACCCCCTCGATGTCGATTACGCATCGTGTCGCCGAGTCCGAAATTTTGATTTTGTGTTCCATTTTGTGTGTGATTTTAGGTTTTTGACTTGTTGTCCTAATCGCGGTCGATGCGGACAAAGTGACAGAGCGTCGAACCACTCTCGGGGTCGTACTCCTTGATTGCGGTGAGCCGATAGAGCGAACTCTCACGATTTATGGTCAGGCGGAATGTGTCGCCTATTGACGGGGTAACGCCGTCGCGTAGGAGGAGATGTTCGATGTCGAAGGGCGTGAGTCGCAGTCGCAGAGAGAGCGTTTGGCGGTCGCATAACACGCGGAAGTGGCGGTCGTAGTTGTGGTGCAGGCCGTAGAGTCGGTCGCGGTCCTCGAAGCAGAGTGTCGAGCCGGCAACCCTCTCGTTGCCTGCAAAGTGGAAGGCGGCGTGCGGATAGCGAGGCTCGTTGAGCGGATAGCCCCACTGCTCCCCTTCGGGCAGAGGTTGCAGACCTGCCCAGCGCACGATGTAGGGTGGCTTTTCGCTCTCGACCTCGTCATCTACGCAGAGTATCGAGGCCGAAGGTGCCGAGCCATAGACCGAGTCGCAATTTATGCCCGTCGTGAAGAGCGCATTCTCGGAGGTCGATGTGGTGTCGAGCGAGCCGTAGAGGCCACTCTCGATGCTCCAAGTGCCGAGTTCGGTTTGGTTGTCGCTGTTGAAGCGGGCCGAGGTGCGGTCGCCTCCGCGATATTTGAGTCGGTATCGCTCGGCCACCCCGACGCCCGCATCGGCAAAGGTTATCGGGGCCGAGTAGTCGATGCGGTCGCTCCAATCATAGACCACATCGGAGTAGAGGCTGTCGAGGGGTGCGATAAAGAGGCGTTTGCGCTCGCGGTCGGTGATGAAGCAGAGGTGGAACATCTGCCCCAGAGCCTCCAACAACTCCATCAGGCGCACAGGGCGGTGGGTGATGTCGGCCGCCGTTATGGTCGAGCCATAGCCCGGTACGGTGGAGAAGTAGGGGCGGAGCGATGTGCCGCGACCGAGCGTGAGCGTCATACCCTCGTCGGCACCGCCAAACCAAATCTTGTCGAGTCGAAACTCCTGCCCTGCGCTAAACTTCTGTGGCGGGATACGCAAATCGACCGTAACCGATGTCGTTCCGCACTCCTCGACAAAGCCGTTGTAGAGCGCCCAATCGCTCTCGAACTGCTCCCCCTCGTCGCCCCTTGTCGCCACGAGGCTGCATACGGGCTTGAAGTTGCTCGGCATCGTCACCTTCGTTGCGCGATTGGCAAGGCGAATGGTTTGACGCTGTGTGCCTCGCTCGTCGCAAATCGAGAGGCGGTAGTCGGCACCCTCCACAAAGTCGAATATG
>JAZQSA010000046.1:0-10316 GCA_045629905.1 Alistipes sp.
CACCTGTAACAATCATATCGGCCTTGCCCCAACGAACGAGGTTCAGTGCATCAATCATTGCGTGGTTTGACGACGCACAGGCCGAACAAACGCAGTAGTTCGGGCCGGTGAAGCCGTATTTGATTGAGATGTGACCGGCCGTAAGGTCGGCAATCATCTTTGGTACAAAAAACGGACTGAACCGTGGAGTTCCGTCCCCCGCAGCCCAGTCCATAATTTCGTCGTGGAAAGTTTGCATACCGCCAACACCCGAGGCCCAAATAACGCCTACACGCTCCTTGTTGAGCGACTCCATATCAATCCCTGCATCGGCCACAGCCTCGTCGGCAGCAACCAGAGCGAATTGGCAGAAGCGGTCGTATTTGCGAAGGTCGCGACGGTCGAAATAGGCCGAAGCGTCGAAATTCTTAACCTCGCAAGCAATTCGAGATTTGAATTTGGTTGCATCGAAAAGTGTAATTTCGCCAGCTCCACTTACTCCCTGTTCGAGGTTCTTGAAATACTCCTCGATATTGTTACCAATAGGGTTTATCGTACCAATGCCGGTTACTACTACTCTCCTCTGCTCCATCTCTCCTTGTTAAATAGTGTTGTGGTGTTAATGCAAATTTCCCGAACTATATCGAAGTAGTCGTTACTCGATATTCAACTCCTCTTTGTGAGACTCGAGATAGTTGATAACGTCGCCAACAGTCTGGAACTTCTCGGCAACGTCCTCTGGAATCTGGATTCCGAAGACCTTCTCGAACTCCATCATCAACTCTACGTTGTCCAACGAGTCAGCACCAAGAGTGTTGGTGAAACTTGCTTCTGGAGTAACCTCCGCCTCTTTAACGCCCAATTTGTCCACAATCGTTTTAACGACTTTTGCTTGAATTTCAGACATAACTTTCAATTTTTGGTTAAACATTTAATATTGTTGTGAAATTTTGATTTCGTACAACACGCTCTGCTATATCTCTGCTTTCACGGCTAAAAATTCCGTGCAGGAAAACATAACAAAACTGCGCAAAGATAACACTTTTTTATTATCTTTGGCATAAGTTTGCAAATATTTTAACTTGAACGCATAAAATTGTTAAATAAAACAACCTAAAAATCAGTGATATATATGAAAAATTACCATCTTCTGCTTATCTCCAACTCGACCAATGCCGGCGAGGAGTATCTCAAATACCCGATTGGCCGTATTGCCGAGCATCTGAAAGGTGTTAAGGAGGTCGTTTTTGTGCCGTATGCGGCTGTTACCTTCTCATACGACGAGTATGAGCGTAAGGTCCAATCGCGCTTCGACGAAATCGGTATCCGTGTGCGCTCGGTTCATCGCGAGAAGTCGCCGGCCAAAGCAATCCGCGAAGCCGAGGCTATATGTGTCGGTGGCGGCAATACCTTCGCGCTGACAAAGAAGATGCAGGAGCAGGGGCTGATGAGTGCCATATTGCGCAAAGTCAAGGAGGGTACGCCTTATGTCGGTTGGTCGGCAGGTAGCAATGTCTGCTGTCCGACAATCTGCACGACAAACGATATGCCTATCGTCGAGCCCGAATCGTTCAAGGCTATCGGTGCTATACGTTTCCAGATAAATCCGCACTATCTCGATGCAAATCCCGAGGGCCACGCGGGCGAGACTCGCGAACAGCGCATCTTGGAGTATATCGAGGCCAATCCGCGTCGATATGTGGCAGGTCTGCGCGAGGGCTGTATGTTGCGTTATAGTGGCGGCGTGTTGGAGTTGATAGGTCCACGTCCGATGCGTATCTTTAAGCGAGGTGTTGAGCCGTTCGAGGTAAAGGCGGGCGATGACCTCTCGTTCCTATTATAGTAAAAGGTATGACCGAGAAGAGGGCTGTCGGTATTGCAGGCGAGGAGGCTGCCATAGGCTGGTTGCGTAGCCACGGCTTTATGATTATGGAGCGTAATTGGCGTTGTGGCCGCTACGAAATCGATATCGTCGCCTCGCGTTGGGGTGTGGTTCACTTTGTCGAGGTTAAGACGCGCCACGAAGGGTCGCTGACCACGCCCGAGCAGGCTATCGATGACTCGAAGCGCCGAGCGTTGCGTCGTGGCGCATCGGCATACTCGGCTATGCACCGTATGAGTGGCGATGTGCAGTTCGATTTGGCTGCTGTTACGGTTGGCGATGATGGTGCGCTGACTGTGAGATATATAGAAAATGCTATCGAATACGGCTGGTAATTTTGCAATTAAGACAAAAAGCAATACCTTTGTACTAATTTGCATAACAATCGAATATTTTGATGTGGCTTTATAACATAGCAATCACACTCTACGAGTGGCTTGTTTGCATCGTTGCGTGCTGGAATAAGAAGGCTCGACTTTGGGTCGATGGCCGTAAGAATCTGTTTGAGCGTATGGCCCAAGCCATAGGCGAGGGTGAGTGCATAGTGTGGGTTCACGTAGCCTCGCTCGGAGAGTTCGAGCAGGGTCGCCCTATCATAGAGAAGATTCGTGCCGAGCGTCCCGAATACAAGATTTTGGTCACCTTCTACTCCCCTTCGGGCTACGAAATCCGCAAAAACTACGAGGGTGCCGACTACATCTTCTATCTGCCGACCGATACTCCGTCGAATGTGCGTCGATTTCTCGATATTGCCCACCCCGAGGTTGCTATCTTCGTGAAATATGAGTTCTGGCTCAATATGCTTGCCGAGTTGCAACGTCGTAAGGTGCGTACCTATATCGTCTCGTCGATATTCCGCCGTGGCTCGATATTCTTCCGCTCCTATGGCGATATGTGGCGCAATGCGCTCAACGCTTTCGACCTGATTTTTGTGCAGGACGATGCCTCGAAGGAGTTGCTTTCGGAGATAGGCTACGACAATGTGGTTGTTGCCGGCGATACACGCTTCGACCGTGTGGCGCAGATTGCCGCTGCGGCCAAACGTGTCGAGGTCGTCGAGCAGTTCCGAGGCGAGAGCCGACTGTTTGTGGCCGGTTCGACGTGGGGTCCCGATGAGGATATTCTCTTGCCACTGATAAATGCCAATCCCGACATAAAGTTTGTGGTCGCACCGCACGAGATGGACGAGGGTCGCATCAACAAAATCATCGGCTCGACTATCTGCGGAGCTGTTCGCTACACCCAACTCGACTCGGTCGCGCTCGATAAGGCACAGGTGCTGATTCTCGACACTGTGGGCCTGCTCTCGTCGGTCTATGGCTACGCAACGTGGTCGTATATTGGTGGTGGCTTTGGTGTCGGTATCCACAACACCCTCGAAGCGGCAACTTTCGGTCTGCCGATAGCATTTGGCCCCAACTACTCGAAGTTTAAGGAGGCTCGCGATATGGTTTCGCTCGGAGCGGCTTGCTCCGTCACCTCGGCCGAGGAGTTGAGTGCGTGGTTTGAACCTCTGCGCGACAATGCCGACCATCTTGCCGAGACCTCTCATATCTCCAAAGAGTACACATCGAAGAATCAGGGGGCGACGCAGATTATTTTTAAGAGCCTCTTCTAAAAATTAATTTGTAGGCGGATTCTACTTCCGCTAACAAAAACGAGGCCAATGGGACGTACAGAGGTACTACCCATCGGCCTCTTTTTTTTGCCGAGCGTTGTATAATCTCGCCTAAAATGCAATTTTTGAAAATCGATTTTATAAGGTGTTTTCTGCCGCTAACGCTTTTGTCTGCAAAGGGTAGTACACCAAGTACAACCCTTCGCCGCCAAAACCGCCGAGCCTTGCAAAGCCACTTCTAAAATCAATTTTTGGTCACCTGGGGGGCTTTTTTTTTGTTAGGGGCGTTAAAGGTAAAATGGGTAGATTGAGTAGATTGGGTAGCTTGTAACCGCTAACGACCTTAACGACACTAACGACCTTAATCTTCCAGCCTCCCCAGCCTTCCTCTCCCCTTACTCGTGTTCGCGAATCTCTTTATTGGTAAGGCGCAGGTAGTAGCGTTGGTCGGCGTAGCCGACGATGCCGACCGCATCGAAGTGGCCGTTGGGCATTGCGTCGAGTGCATAGAGCGTTGCGCCGGCAGTTCGGATATAGAAGATTTCGCCTGCGTCGTTCTCGACCTTGCGCCAAGTATCGACCGCTCCTTCGGCATCACAATCGCACCAGTAGCCATTACCTCGCTCTGCAACCTTGATAGCCGAGAGGGATATGAGTCGGCCGATGTCGGAGTGCGAGACCTCGCTTGGGCGACGTTGCAGTGGCTTGACGTCGCAGGGCGTAAGGTTGCACCATAGGCGCGACTGTGCGACCTCGATAGGCATAGGCTCTACGGGGTAGTTGCCCGTAGGCTTTGCTCCGATGGCGATATTGCTGCCTGCTCGGCAGAGCCAAAGGTCGCAGCAGTAGATTTTCACTTGCGAATATATCGGGTAGTGCGAGGCGAGGTTGCGACTGTCGATAGCAATCTCGATGCCACCACTTTCATCGACTATATAGATGCTCTTGTAGAACTCGCCCAGCCAATCATTGCCGACGACAACGCCCGTGATGGCTACATCGTCGGTGATAGGCGAGGCTTCGCCTTTGGTTAGCGATTTGAGGTAGGCGATGCTTACGGTTTGCCCGATTTCGCTGTCGAGGTCGGAGCGCTGGCACGCGGTTGTGAGCAGCACGACCAGCACGACCAGCACGACAAGAAGAGTGGCTCTAATTCTCATAGTCGCTCAAATATCGTGGCCGTAGTGTAGCGCACTCCCCATTGCCATATCCTGTCGAGCCATAGGATAGTATGCCGACAGCCGAGCCGATATGCTCGGGCAGAGCGTGTGAGGCAAACGATGCGAGGGGGTCGATGACGAGGTAGATGGCATTGCCTTGCGTGTCGATGTAGCGATGTGAGCCCTCGGAGAGTTCGTTGTCGCGTTCGTCGATAGGTGCGCGTTGCAGAGGTCCGACCCTGACCAATCGCCCGCAGAGCGCCTCCGCGAAGTTGTCGAGCGATAGAGGGTATGGCTCGATAGTCGCAATCTCGTTGAGCGAGGTTGTATGTTGGTCGATAACGACCTGCGAATAGAGGTAATCGACAGCCGACAGCGAGTAGGGCTCGGCCTTCAAACCAATCTGCAATACCCCATCTGTGATGGCAATCGCACAACCTTGCAGGTCGAACGTTAAACGTAGGCCGAGAGGGTAGTGAACGTGCAGGTCGTAGCGACCCATCATCAACTCGGCGGCGGCTGTGCCATCGTCGATAAAGAGCGTGCGACGGATATTGCCCTCCGCATCGTCGGAGATGACCACGCCCTCGATTGTGGCCTCGGCCTCGACAACAACGGGGCGAGTCGAGGCACGCGAGCGCAATTCGGCTATGGTGATATTGGGCCGAGGGTGCGAGGAGTTGCCCGAAGGCTCTTGGTGGCTGTCGTAGCACGAAGTCGTCAAGAGCGATAGGGTAAGCGTCAGAAAGATATTGCGTATCGACATACGTTGTTGGAGTGTTCTTCGTTAGCCGTGCCAACGGTTGCCCGATGCCGACTACTCTTCGGGAGCAAACATAGGGTCCCACGCAGGCAGTCGGATAGGCTTCTGCGAGAGCATGTTCAGCACATCTTCGGGAACATACTTGCGCTCGGCAACCAGGCGGAACATATATTCGTCGAACCACTTGTCGGTCATAATCAGACAACCTTTGTAGCCCGATTTTATGCCCCAACTATTCTCGACAAGCCACTTGCGAGGCTTACCCTCCGAGTCGATATCGACAGCGATGAGTGTCATCGCGTGCGACGAGCCGCTGGCGAAGGTGCGTATGCGCTCCTCCTTGCTCATCGGGAACGAGGTGTCGAAGAGCGAAGCGTAGTCGAAATTATCGACGTCGAGCGTACCTTTCTCGCGATTGAGGAACTTGCCCACGTCGCACGAGAAGTACATTGCGGTATTGTCCTTTATCGAGGCGATGGCTATCTCCTTGATGCGCTCGATAGGCAGATTGACGTAGAGCCAGTTGTCGCCATCGTAGACGTGGCGGTCGTATTCGATTTCGTAGACCTTGCCATATTCGCGCGTAGGGTCGTTCATCAGCATAATGTAGCTGTTCTCCAAAGCCTCGCCGATATACTTCTCGTAGAAACTCTTTGGGGTGTAGGTTGCGGTGCTTACCACCTCGCCCTTGCGGTTGCGGTGAGTCCACTCAAACTCGGTAGGCGGTACGCCCAAGCACTTAACCAATATGCCGTATATCTCGGTCAGCATCGCGGTCTTGAGTTGCTGCGCCTTGGCAGGTTGCGACTCGCGCAGTTGGAGCGCATACTCGCGCAACTTGGTCGAGAGTATGGTGCGCATATGGCGTGTGTTTTCGCTCTGGAAGGTCTCGGGCATTGCCTCTTTTGGCACTGCACCATACTTCATTACTAAATTCGATACGCCCGTGAATTGGCCGCCGTCGCCAATCGGGTGTTTGAGCAACCACTCAACCTCGCGGCTGTCGATAGCCTGCGAGCGAGTGTCGATGATGGCCTGCAAAAAGAGGTTCGACTTTTCGAGCAGGTCGAAGAACGAGCAGTAGTTTTGCGAAAATTCGAACGATGCCATATCGTGGCGTGCAATCATCTTGGCACGCAGAACATTCAGACCTGTAAAGAGCCAGCAACGGCCCGACGACTTTTGGTTGGTGATGCCGACCGTCTTGACACGATGCGAGAAGTGGGTGTCGCACATTGCAAGGTTGTCGCCATTGACTGCGAGGCGGTCGATGGAGGTTGTCGAGAGGGCATTCTTCACAGCTCGCTCGGCTGCCGAGGCGCTATAACCGTGACGAATGTTGTCGAGCATCGTCGCGTCGATTCCTCCTCTATTGTTGTCGCGTGCCACAACGCTCGATGCGACACACAACGAAAGCATACATATTAACAGTCTCTTCATAGTGTAGTGATAATTGTTGTTATGTGCGAAGATAGCGATTTTTTTTGAAATTTTGCGAACTGCTTGGGCGTAATACCTAAAAAATAAAAGGACCATCTCGAAAGATGGCCCTTTTATTGTGCTTCGGCTTTGATTAACGCTGAATCAACTTACCCTCTGCATCGGTGAACTTACCAAGAATAATCATGATGAAGTCGTAGAAAGCCCAGAAACCGCAACCACCGCAAGTGAGCAACATAGCGATAGCAGTACCGGTCTTACCTACATAGAAGCGGTGCAAACCCCAGCAACCGAGGATACTAAAGCTCAAAATGAGAGCGGTAAGCCATTTTTTGTTCGATTTTTCCATAACTTTAAGTTTTAAAAGGTTTGTAAATCAGTGAATCTGAAAACAAAATTAAAAAAGAAAAATCATTAATGCAAATAATTATCCAAGAAAATTGCAAAAAAGATATAAAAAGACAAATTTCTTTTTCCTCTCTTAATAGACTGAAAAACGGGTAACTAATGGCTTTATCTGAAAGGTAGACGGTCGCTGCACCATTCGCCCGCAGCACCTTCGTAGATGATAGGCAAACGTGGTTCGAGCGACTTCATCAACAGATAGGACTCGTAGATGTTGTAGCCCGTGGTTGTGCCATTGGCAACAGCATAGCCGACGACCGAAGGGTGGTGGCGTGTGGCGTAGAGTGCCGAGCGGTTGAGCGAGAGGTAGGTATCGACCCATTGCGGATTGTTGGTCGGGTTGCCTCCGCGACGAATAGAGTTGCCTGCGTTGCGCGAATCGAGCGACGCGCGCACAAAGACATAGATGCCGCGACGGTCACACTCGTCGAGTAACGCTTCGGTCGCTACGTCGGCCGAGCAGATGATGCCGTTGGCGTGGGTGCCAAGTTGCTCGTCGAGGCTACGCGATGGGTCGTAGTCGGTGAGTCGCAAATCGACCGCACGACGATTGACGTAGAGTCGGCCGTGTTGCAGGTCGGCAGCGCGAATACCTATATTGCGACGGATAAACTCCGAGGCGCGACCATTGATGCGGTTGTCGAGGTCGAGAGTTGCAATTTGAGGCGAAGAGGCACTCCATAGAGCCTCCTTTGGTACGCGGGCAACAAATCGCACGGTATCCTCGCGGCGCATATCGAGCGAAATCTCTCGCTTGCCTCGTGCGAGAACCGTCGTGTCGTTGAGGCGTAAGATGTAGTTGATGGTTGCGCTCTTCGGGTTCAGAGCATCGCACTTTACGGGGATTGCAAACTCGACAACACCTTCGCCCGAGTCGTTGATACGGGTTGAGTAGACGATGTCGCGAACGCGGATTACGGGCTGGCATACGACCACAACGTCGCCGATGCTTGGCTTCGAGGTGGCGTACGAGGTCGAGAGCGAGTTGGTCGGGCTGTCGATGTGGCGAATGACAAGGTCGTTCTTGCCTGTATGCAGCGCCTTTGTGACGTTGAACTCCGAGGCTACTGCGCCCGAGGCCGCATAGCCGACATTCTTGCCGTTGATGTCGATTTCGTAGGCCGAGGTTGAGCGACCAACACGCACCAAAATCTGGCGATTGAGCCACGCAACGGGGAGCGTGATGCGGGCCGAGAAGCTTCGCCCATCTTCCGATGTAGCCCACTCCGTAACGCGCTCGACGTATGTCGAGGCCGCTATATTTGCCACGGCAGCATCGGAGGCCTTGTTGTAGGGAACGATGGCACTGCGCGAAGGCTCGGCGTTGCGCTGCGCGACGTATGGTTGTGCAGTGAGGTGCGACACCGAGAGTAACAACGATATGACGATTGCTGTAATTCTCATAATTTTCGTATCTTTGCCTGCAAAGGTACTAAACTTTTTGCATTTTGCGATGAACAACTACCCTAAACTCAAATTTCCGGCCATTCGCCTTCGCGCGAGTCGCTGTGGCGACGAGGTACGCGTGTGGGACGGTGTGCGCGGAAAGTTCTTGGTGCTGACGCCCGAGGAGTGGGTGCGTCGCCACCTTATTGAGTTCCTGATTGTGCATCGCGGCATTGCTCCACACTCGATTGTGCAGGAGTATCCCGTGCCACTCAACGATACGGCCCAGCGAGCCGATGTTGTGGTCGTGGGTGCCGATGCACGACCTCAAATGCTTGTCGAGTGCAAAGCGCCCGACGTGAAGATTGATGGGGGAGTCTTCGCACAGGCCGTGCGATATAACTCGGTGGTCGGTGCGCGCTACGTGGTGCTGACCAACGGCCTGACGCACTATTGCTACGAGCTGACCGACGGTGACTACCGCCAACTCTCCGAATTCCCGACGCTCTGATTGTACCTTATTTTATATACGTTCCAAGAAGCCCTATTTTGACCAATAAGCCGGGCTCTCGCTCCCCGAGGGAGCACAAAAAAAGAAGACAACCTTTCGATTGTCTTCTTCTGTACCCCCTCAGGGGCTCGAATGGCGAAGCCATCACCGAGGGAGTGTCGCAGTCGCCACTTGTGGCGGTGCGGGAGTACGACCGAGGTAACCCTCCCTAAATTCGAGTTCGCTGATGGGGTGGATTGTTTGGTGGCAGATGTTGTTCTGCGAAGCAGAAAATAAGTAGTGTGATGATAGGTGCGAACTTGTGCGCTAACCTGTCATCACTCTACTCATTACACGCATAGCGTGCATCTGCCACAAAACGAAAAAAGCGAAAACCTTTCGATTTTCGCTTTTCGTACCCTTAGAGGTTCTGTTTTCGAACGAGTTACTTACCGATTTGGGGCGTATTTGGGCTCTCAGATACATCATCGCAGACCCTAAAGTCGTTGAATACAACTATTACATCAAAAGGTCTTGACTTTATACCCTCACTACCTTATTATAATAGTGAGGGCAACCTCAACTGTGCCGATGGTGTCGGCGTGGTTCTAAGAATAATTCGTCAAAAATAAATAGGACTATGACGAGAAAGAACAATAATGACAAACGGTCATTTGTAATGTATGACTCCTTTTTGGAGGCGATGAAGCACCTCAACGATGTAGAGTTTCGTGAGTGCGTGATGAAAATAAGAGATTATGCGTTGGAGGGTATTGACGAGGAGAGCCAAAGTCCATATGTCAATATCATTCTTGCAATGGCAAAACCAAATCTCGACTCGGCAAGGCGGCGGTATATGGCGAGTGTTGAGAATGGTAAGAAGGGTGCCGAATTTGGTGAATTAGGTGGTGCACCAAAAGGAAATAAGAACGCAAGCAAAAAACAACCCCTAAAACAACCCCTTAATGTAGATGTAGATGACAATGAAGATGCTTATGTTGATGTATATGAAGATGTTAATATAGATGCAGATGTCAATGCAGATGCCACAACCACCCCAACAGGGTTGAAATCTTCTTTTACTTCTTCAATACAAGAGTCAATAAATCAAATTGAGAACGATAGTGACCAATTTGAAGAACAAGAAGAAATAGAAGAGCCTCATAATGAGGCGTATAGTCATTGCTCCAACG
>JAZQSA010000047.1:0-21440 GCA_045629905.1 Alistipes sp.
CGCGATGCACTCAACCGTGCAGAGTCTTGTGGTGCTCACTTCCCTTCAGAGCACCAGACAGAGGAGGGTGAGGCACTTCCTCACGATGACGAGTTTGCTTACCCAGCTGTTTGGGAGTACAAGGGCGAGGACGTAGCCCCAGAGCTTACGAAGGAGTCGCTCGACTATGAGTTTACACACCGCGCACAGCGTAACTACAAAGACTAATTTTTGACGTTAAACATTTGAAAATTTAGAAATTATGAATTTCACATTGAAAATATGGCGTCAGAAAGACGCTCAATCGAAGGGCGCATTCAAGGAGTACAAGGTGACTAACATCTCGTCGGATACCTCGTTCCTCGAAATGCTCGATATTTTGAATAACGACCTCGTACATAACGGCGAGGAGCCTGTGGCATTCGACCACGACTGCCGTGAGGGTATCTGCGGTATGTGTTCGTTGCACATCAACGGTCACGCACACGGCCCATCGCAGGCTGTTACTACCTGCCAAATCTATATGCGCCAGTTCAAAGATGGTCAGACCATCACAATCGAGCCTTGGCGTTCGGCTGCCTTCCCTGTAATCAAGGACTTGGTAGTAAATCGTTCGGCTTACGACCAGATTTTGCAGGCTGGTGGTTTCGTGTCGGTTCGTACCAACTCGGTACCTGATGGTAACGCTATTCCGATTCCGCAGGCCGATGCCGAGGAGTCGATGGACGCAGCGGCTTGTGTAGGTTGCGGTGCTTGTGCTGCAACTTGTAAGAACGGTTCGGCAATGTTGTTCGTTGCTGCTCGTGTATCGTCGCTTGCAAAGTTGCCACAGGGTCGTGTCGAGGGCGCACGTCGTGCAAAGGCGATGGTTGCCAAGATGGACGAGCTCGGTTTCGGTAACTGTACCAATACGGGTGCTTGCCAGGCAGAGTGTCCAAAATCGATTTCGATTGCACATATCGCTCGTCTCAATCGCGAGTTCTTGTGCGCAAAGGTTGAGGAGTAATCTTTGACTATATTGGATAGAGGTGTCTGATAGCACCTCTATCCCCAAATGATGGGAGCGAGTAACGATGGCGGAGAGTTGTTGTTAGTCGCTCTTTTTTTTGTGAGGTGCATTTTGTGATTTAACCTAACCCTCAAAGTAGTATCTTATATTAACCCGATATTCCGATGTTGAAACGTATCGTAATAGTGCTTGTTGTAGTTGTGGCTCTTGCTTTTCGAGCCATAGCGCAGTCGGGTGCGCCATTGTCGGGTCGTCTGCTCGACTACGAGACGGGTGAGGGTGTTATGGGAGCGGTTGTCGAATTGTCGTCGGTCAATAATCCCGAAAGTAGGCGTTATACAACCTCCGAACACGGTGGTTACTTCCGTTTCAACTCGGTCGGTGCGGGGCGCTACAAGATACTTGTCACATTTATCGGCTACAAAGACCACGAAGCCGAGGTGCAGACGTCGGGTCTGCCAAAGGCAATGGGCAATATCACGATGCAGACTACGGCTGTCGAAATCGAGACGGTCGTTGCAACTGCCGTAACCCAACGAACTGTGATGTTGGGCGATACGTTGCGTTACAATGCCGATGCCTTCAAGGTTGCGGCCGATGCCGAAGTTGAGGTGCTGTTGCGCAAGATGCCCGGTATAACCATCACCGACGGTAAGGTTGAGGCGCACGGCGAAGATGTGAAGCAGATATATGTCGATGGCGTTGAGTTCTTTGGCGGCAATGTGTTGCAGGTCTTGCAGAGTATTCCGGCCCAGGCTGTCGAGAGTATCGAGGTCTTTAATCGTTTGAGTGAGGCGTCGCAGATAACGGGTGTCGATGATGGCGAAGGTGGCAAGGTTATCAATATCATCACTCGACAGGGTATGAAGACCAGCACCTTCGGTAAGATTCACGCCGGCTATGGCTATGGTTTCAATAATAAGCCTGCGGGCGGAAGCGATAAATCGACCTCGCCACATCGCTATACGGCAGGAGGCTCGATAAATATCTTTAAGGAGGATACGCGTGTAACGGTTATGGCTCTGGTCAATAACCTCAATAAGCAGAACTTGCTCGACGAGGGAATGACCGTGCAGAATACGAACAACAACTCAAATGCTTCGCGCCAATTCTCGGTCAATTCGCAGCAAGGTGTAGCCTCGGCCGAAATTTTTGCACTCAACTATACCGACCGCTGGGGCCGTCGTCGTCGCGCGAAGATTGAGAGCAGCCTCTTCTATAACCATATCAACGCCAAGAACAACTTTATCATCGACCGTTGGTACGACGAGGCTGTTGCCAAAAAGGATACGATTCACTACGACCAATATGCCAACCCCGACAACCACGCACTGAAATTTCGTGCGCGCTTGGATTGGAAGGTTGCCAAGCGTCAGAAATTGATACTTATTCCGACTATCAACTACTACAACAACTCGTCGGTAAATCGTGTCGATTCGACCTCGTTGCGCTGGGGTCAGTCGGGCTATCGTTGGATGCCGAGCGGTAATTGGGGGTGGAGTCATTCGCTCAATACCAGCCTCTATGCCCAATACTCCTATAAGTTCCTCAAACAGGGCCGCGTCTTTATGTTGGTTGCAAGTGCGTCGAATAACGAGAACGATAGCGACCGCCGCTATTACTCCAACTCCGGCAAAACGAGCAAGGTCAGCCCCGAAGAGGCTACCATAAAATATACCTATACGCGTAAGCCAAGCAACTCACGCACGACAACAATCCGAGTTCAGCCAACCTTCCGCGAGAGATTGGGTCGTCATACGACACTCAATTTTACCTATCGTTTGCAGGCTCAACTGCGTTCGCGCGACCTCTACAACTATGCGACCGATGCCGACCACCTAATCGACCCCGAGCGCATCAATCGTCGTTCGTCCTCCTCCTACGAGGGTATGTTCCTCTACCATCAGGCTGGTGCAGGTTTCCGATATGGCCGTCAGCGTAATTGGTTCTCGGTCAATGCAATGTTCCAGCATACGCGATTGTCGAACATCAATCTCTGGACCGACGAACGAATGTTGCGTACGTTTAATTCGCCAATCTATAATGCCACGCTGCAATGGTCATTCAATCAGAGCCATACGTTGCGCGTTAGTGCCAATTCGGAGGTGAAGGCCCCTGCGTTGTGGTCGATGATTGATTCCTACAACGTCGATAATTCGCAGTATATTTCGCGTGGTAATCCCGATTTGCGCCCATATACCGAGCATAACTTCTTCGCTCGCTATACATTGCTCTCGTCGTTGAAGGGTGTAACCTTTATGTTGATGGCAAAGGCTACGCATATTGCCGATTATATAGGTACCGACTTGGAGTATTCGCCCGAGACAATCGAGGTTGATGGCAAGAAGTATAACCCTATTCAGCTGACGCGTCAGGTCAATCTCAATGGCTATTGGTCCTACGAGGGCCGAGCAAGTGTGGGCTTTCCGGTAAAGTGGTTGGGGTCGAATCTCAATATCTCGGTCGGTGTGCGTAAGACCGATGTGCCAATCCTGCTCAACAAAAAGGCCGATATGATGAACAATTTTACGGCCTATTCGCAATGGACGCTGGGTAGTAATATCTCGGAGAATGTCGATTTTACATTTGATTGGAACGGCTCGTATAGCAACAATCGTTCGTCGCTCGATGTTCTCGATAACGACTACTTTACACATCGCGCCAAGGCTAACGTGAAGGTTGTGCTGCCACTTGGATTTACGATAACTACCTCGGCTGTCTTTACTCAATATGTCGGCTTTACGAACAATTTTAACGACTGCTTCACGTTGTGGAATGCCTCTATCGGTAAGAAGGTTTTGCGTAAGCAGGGCGAGGTAGAGCTGTGTGTAAACGATATAATGAACCAAAACACCTCGTTTGGCCGTCACGTTTGGGCGGGATATTCGCAGGTGCGCTACAATACGACACTCGGCCGAACCTTTTTGGTTAAGTTTACCTACAATCTGCGAGCCTTTGCATCGCGTTCGCGCCGTCTGAAAATGGCACAATCTTCGAATACTCCGGTCAATAGTTTCGCAAAGACCGAGGCTCGACTCAACAGCCTGAAATTCTAATGCTATGGAGCGTGACGATTTGACATTGAAGGAGCAGGTCGCTATGTTGCCGACCCTGCCTGGCTGTTATCTGTTCTCCGATAGCGAGGGCCGTGTAATATATGTTGGCAAGGCGAAGAATCTTCGCCGTAGAGTTGCCTCCTATTTTATGGCCAACCGCGAGCATACTCCGAAGGTACGAGTTATGGTTAGCCGTATAGCATCGCTGCGATATGTTGTTGTCGATAGCGAGACCGATGCGCTGTTGCTCGAAAACTCGCTTATCAAATCCCACCAACCACGCTATAACATACTGCTCAAAGACGACAAATCCTATCCGTGGATTTCGCTCTGCAATGAGCCGTTTCCGCGAGTTATCTCGACGCGACGATTGGTTCGCGATGGCTCGCAGTATTTTGGCCCTTACGGTTCGGTTGCGGCTCAACGGGCTGTCTTGGAGTTTATCCGCGATGTTATTCCGTTGCGTACCTGTCGATTAAACTTGTCGCAGGAGCAGATTGATAAGGGCCGCTATTCGACCTGTCTTCAATACCATATAGGCAACTGCAAGGCTCCGTGTGTTGGTCGCCAAAGTGCCGAGGAGTATAGCGAACTTGTTGCAATGGCTGTTGCTGTATTGAAGGGCGATTTACGCCCCGTAAAGAGCTATTTGGAGGGCGAAATGGCTCGTGCAGCCGAGGCTTTGCGCTACGAAGTTGCACATCGTTTCAAGTCGCGACTCGAAGCGTTGGAGAAGTATCGCTCGCGCTCGGTTATCGTAAGTGCAAATATTACCGAGGTCGATTTGTTTACGTTGCTTGTTGAGGAGGAGGAAGCCTATTGCAACTTTGTCCGTGTGAGGGGTGGCTCGGTTGTCGCGATACATACAATGCCTATCTCGGTCGGTGTCGAGAGCGACGAACGGCAGATGATGACGCTCGCTATTCAACATATCGTAGCCGAATTGGCCGGCGAACTATCGAGCGAGGTGCTTGTCTCGACGTTGCCTCACGAGGAGTTTTTCGAGGGGGTGCATTTCGTCGTTCCGCAGCGTGGCGAGAAGCGCTCGCTTATCGAATTTTCGTTGCGGTCGGCCCGTTTGTGGCGTGCCGAACAGCTGAAAAATATGGAGATTAAAAACCCCGAGCGTCATACCGACCGACTTATGGAGTCGATGCGTCGTGAGTTGCGGTTGGAGCGCCAACCTCGCCATATAGAGTGCTTCGACAACTCCAATTTGCAGGGAACTAACCCTGTTGCTTCGTGCGTGGTCTTTCGTGACGGACGACCTTCGCGTAAGGAGTACCGCCATTTCAATATCAAAACTGTTGTCGGAGCCGACGACTTTGCCTCGATGCGCGAGATAATCTTTCGTCGATATACCCGACTTATGGCCGAAGGGGCCGAACTGCCCGACCTGATTGTCGTCGATGGTGGTAAGGGCCAACTTTCGAGTGCCTATGGGGTGTTGCAACAGATAGGCTTGGCCGACAAGGTGCCTATCGTTGGCCTTGCCAAGCGGTTGGAGGAGGTCTACTATCCCAACGACCCGATGCCTTACTACCTTTCGCGTACGGGAGAGCCGTTGAAGGTGATATGTCACTTACGCGATGAGGCCCACCGCTTTGGTATTACATTCCATCGCCAAAAGCGTAGCAAAAACTTTATGGTGAGCGAATTGGAGAGTATCGAGGGGGTTGGCCCGAAGAGTATAGAGGCGCTGCTGCGAAGATTTCGTTCGGTGTCGAAAATTAGGGCTGCATCGGTCGAGGAGTTGGCCGAGGTTGTCGGCCCAAAGCGCGCAGAGCTTATCGAACAATGGAGGAGCAAAAGTTGATTTGCTCCTCCATCTGTTTTTGGTCTATTTGACTATTGCTCTGTTGTTTATGCCGTCGATGACAATATCGAGAGGCTCATCAAATCGGACGTGTCGTACATACTCCGTCTCGTCGAGAGTAGCCAGGGCTTTGAGTCGTTCGGTGTCGAACGTGCCGTCACCTGCATAAGGGTTAATTGCGATGTAGCCGACGCCAAACGAGGTCATATTCTGGAAGAAGTGTGTGCCTTGACTCGGCTCTACGCGGAAGTTTTCTAATCCGCACTCCACGATAACCTTCGCCTCCGAGATGTCGCTCCACTTGACAGGAACGCCCAACCACGGGTCGCTCGACCCCCAACGGCCAAAGCCGATGAGCATATAACCACGACCCTCCTCGCGCATCTTTGCATTGAGGCGTGTAATCTGTTCGGCGATAATGCCTGTCTTTGCCGGGTCGAAGTTCTCCTCGCGCAGATATATAACATCGGTGATGCCGTCGATTTTGCCCGTGCCGAGAGCCGACGAGGAGCTTATTAGAGCATCGTCGGTCGAGATATTCGACCAGTCGATATTCAGATTAGTCGCATTTTCGGCTATTGGTCGCACCTGCAACAGATTGAAAACGCTGAGTCGATTGCCGCGGTCAAGATTTGCTGCAAACTCGATTTCGACACAACACTTCATCTCATTTTGTGCTATTTCGAGTAGTCGCAGCAGAATGTCGGCAAGCGGGAAGGTGTTGTATTTGAGTATGTGGGCAAACGTTATCACCTTGATACCTTCGGCGTGTGGCGAATCGACAAGTCGCATACTCTGCATATCCCAAGTCGAGGCAACGTGTCGCATATTGCGGAAATGCGAGCAGTCGGCAATATTTATTCGTTCGAGATTGACGGCGTCGTCAATCGAAGTCTTAAAGCAGTCGGGTTTGAGGTTGAGTGCATACATTACCTGCTGCGTATCGCGCATCGCCAGCGCAGGTGTCGAGGTCTGCAAGACGTGGTTCGGGTACTTGGGCGAGAAGCGCAGCACCTGCTCTCCATCGACCACCGCCTTACCCAAACCAAATGCAACTTTGGCAATACCCTCTTCGGCTCGCTCGTAACCGATAGGGTAGGAGTTGAGCGAGCGAGCAACACCCGAGAGCGTAGGGAAGAAGTAACCACTATCCTCCGAGCCACAAATCTCTTCGATGACGATTGCCATCTTCTCCTCCGATATAACGTTAGCCGTAGCGGTAATATAGGCACGCGACGAGGCGTAATATACCGAAGCGTAGACACTCTTTATGGCCTTCGATAGCAGGCGTAACTCTTGGTCCTCGTTGTCGGTATGCGGAATCATATAGGTCGAGTATATGCCCGCAAATGGTTGATAATACGAGTCCTCCAACTTCGATGAGGAGCGTATCGCAAGCGGCTTTCTCACGTGGCGTATAAATGTTCGCAGAGCATCAATCAACTCCTGCGGGAGCGACGAGGCTACAAATTCGGAGAGTATCTCGTCGTCGGATATGTCGGAATTGATAACATATTGCAAACCGTTCTCGATGATAAACCTGTCGAAATATTCGGTCGTGATAACAAGTGTTCGCGGCACCATAACGCGTACCCCCTCCCACGCATTATAGACGTTGTACTTTTGCAACGTGTGATTCATAAAAGCCAAACCGCGGGCTTTGCCGCCGAGTGAGCCGTTTCCGAGTTTCGAGAACCATATTGCATCGTTGTAGGTCTCGGTCGAGAATTTGGCAACAACGCCCAGACCTTGACGAATGCGGTAGTCGCGAATAGCATCGGTGAGGTGCTGTCGTATCTCGGCGTCGCTGTTAAATTCGTCGGCCGACAGGGCGCGGAATGAGTTGCCGAGCGAGAATATACCTCGCGAAAGCAACCATTTCGAGAGGTAGGTCGTGGTTACGACGGCGTGCAATACCTCGTCGGGGATAGTGTGTAGTATGCGTTCCAACTCATAGAGGTCCTTTGCGCGGGCTATCTCCTCGCGAGTGTTTGGGTCGGTCAGCACGAAGTCACCAAAAGCAAATTCGCGAGCAATATATTCGCCCAATTCGTGGACCAAAGTCTTTGAGTGCTTGACAATGAAGCCGACGCCCAGCTCCTTGGCAACATCGCGCATACTCTCCTGCGACGATTGCATCAGGAATGGCATTGTCGGGTTGTCGTGGCGAATCAGATTACAAAGGTCGATACCTGCATCGAGCTTCTCTTGGCAAGGTGCATCACCTTTGTTGATGACAAAGCCGACGTCGGAGATGACACCGAGCAGGTTGTTGCGATAGCGGTGGTATAGCTCAACGGCATCGTTGTAGTTGGTTGCCATCAAAATCTTCGGACGCGCACGCTTACGCATTATCTGTTGCTGCTCGTTGAGCGCATCGCGTATCGAGGCCTGATTTTGTTGCAGGACGAGTTTGTAGATTGCCGGCAGATAGGTCGAATAGTAGCGAGCCGAGTCCTCAACAAGCAGAATTGACTGTACGCCCATCTCCAATATATCGTGGCTGGCGTTCATACTATCCTCCAACAACTTAATGATGGCGATAATCAGGTCGGTCGAGTTGTTCCAACAAAATACATAGTCGATAGCCGACGTGTCGCTCTGCTCAATGCGTCGATATATCTCTTTCGAGAAGTTGGTCAGCAGGACAAGCGGCGTAGCCGGACAACGACGCTTGAACTCGTGCGAGAAGGTAAAGACATCGACCTCTCCAATGTTGTACATCGTAATCACAAGGTCGAACTCTTGGCCGTTATCCAACAACTCCAAAGCCTCGATGGTCGATTGTACCTGATAAATCGAAGGCGGATTACTCAAATTCAACTCCGAGTATTCGTGGGTAATTTGAGCCTCGATGCGGCCGTCCTCTTCGAGTGTGTAACTATCGTAACTGCTACACACGAGCAGGATTCGACGAATGCGTCGGTTCATAAGCGACGAGTAGTCGAGCATATGGTTGTTCTGCTGAATATCCATAGTTTTTACACTTTTTGCTCCACAAATTTAATTTTTTATTCCGAGTTCTCACTCTGATATGAGGAAAAATGCTATTTTTGTATGAAAATATAGCGTTATTATGGATAAAGTCGATGTTTCGGCGCGCGAGGAGCGTGCAAAAGAGTTGTTTCGCAGTGGCTATAATTGCGCACAGTCGGTCGTGCTTGCCTATGCCGATTTGCTGCCTTTCTCGGAGCAGATTGCTGCAACTGTTTCGGCCTCGTTTGGTGGCGGTATGGGTCGTCTGCGCGAGGTTTGCGGAGCGGTCAGCGGTATGTCGATGATGGCTTCGTTTTTGTCGCCGTCGCCAACGAATAACGATGCCGAGGCCAAACGTCGCAACTATGCCCTTGTCCAGAAATTTGCCGAGTCGTTCCGTCAGCAGAATGGGGCGATAGTCTGCCGCACGTTGCTCGGACTCGATGTGCAGCGCGAAGAGCCAACCCCTTCGCCCCGTACCGAGGAGTACTATCGCAAACGTCCGTGCGTAGAGCTGGTTGGTGATGCTGCGCGTATCGTGGGCGACTATATCAATCAACAAGAGTAACAACTTAAAACAATAAAACTATGGAGAAAAAAGTTATCGCATCGCCATTGGCACCCAAAGCCGTAGGCCCTTATTCGCAAGCCGTTCAGGCCGACGCAACACTCTATCTGTCGGGCCAGCTGCCTATCGATGGCGCAACGGGTACTATGCCCGAGACTATCGAGGAGCAGACCGAGCAGTCGTTGAAAAATATTGGTCATATCCTTGCCGAGGCGGGTTACGACTATTCCGATATCGTTAAGACTACGGTCTTGCTTGCCGATATCAAGGACTTTGTGGCAATGAATGGTGTCTATGCCAAATATTTCAGTGGCGCATTCCCTGCACGCGTTTGCTATCAGGTCGCAGCATTACCTATGGGAGCAAAGGTCGAGATTGATGCTGTGGCGGTGAAGTAGTCTGTCGTGGTACTATTGGAGGCGGATAGGGATAATCTATCCGCTTTTTTATGTTTATGCCCAATGTTATTTAACATAATAAAATTATAAACATTTGCGTTATCTTCTCGAATTATAAAAAGAACGAAGATGCAGATGAGAATATCGAAATCATTGGAGGGCCTTTTGGCTCAAACGGCCTTCGATTTGGTGCGTGATGGGGTAGACCGCTCCTTCAAAGATTGTCTGATGCTTGCGATGTTGCGCTCCGATAGTACGTTGGCCTATCGACTCTTGTCGCGCGTATTGCAGGATTGGGAACTATACCAGATAACACTTCGACTTAAACACGAGATTGATACATCTCGCCCCGAGCCTGTTACGGTCGAAGAGTTTTTTGCCGATTATGCCGAGCGGCTTGGCGGTCAATTTGCCGACGAGCGAATTATCTCGACCGCCCACGCGGTTATCGACATCGTGGGCGACACTTCGACCGCGACATCGCGTATATTGGCTCTATATCGAATCGACGCCTCGGTGCTTACCGACGAATTAAGTGCCTTCACCTCGGAGAGTAGCAAAGATAGCACCTCCTCCGACGGGGACGATAGGCGTGCAGAGGCGTTGCTCTCTGGCGTACGGTCTGATGGTGTAAAAGAGGAGTCGCTTGTCGATAAGTTCGGAGAGGACCTGACAGCGCTTGCTCGTAAGGGTGCGCTCGATGGGGTTGTAGGTCGAGAGCGAGAGATTGAGCGCGTTGTGCAGATTCTCTCGCGCCGCAAGAAATCCAATCCGTTGCTTATCGGCGAGGCCGGTGTAGGCAAGAGTGCGATTGTCGAGGGGTTGGCTATGCGTATTGCTTCGGGCAACGTCCCACCGACCATAGCCTCCAAGCGTATCGTGTCGCTCGATGTTGCATCGCTTGTTGCTGGCACGAAGTTTCGCGGAGAGTTCGAGGAGCGTATGCAACTACTCCTCGACGAGTTGAGTCAGAAGCGTGATACAATACTCTTTATCGACGAAATCCATACTATTGTGGGGGCAGGCTCGACGCAGGGTAGTCTCGATACAGCCAATATCTTGAAGCCCGCTTTGGCGCGAGGTCAAATTCAGGCTGTTGGTGCGACAACTCTTGCCGAATATCGGGCCAATATCGAGGTCGATGCCGCTCTCGACCGTCGTTTTCAATGTCTGATGGTAGAGCCGACAACGCCACAAGAGACGTTGGAGATGTTGCGACGCATTGTCGGCATCTATTCTGCGCACCACCGTATAACCTATACCGACGAGGCTCTGCAAGCGTGCGTTGAGTTGTCGAACAGGTATATACAGTCGCGACATCTTCCCGACAAGGCGATAGATGTGCTCGATGAGAGTGGTGCGCGTATGACGTTGTCGGCCGAGCGTCGAGAGGTCGGGGCCGAGGATGTAGCGGCAACCGTCAGTATTATGACGGGCATACCGCTCGAAAGCATAGCGAGCGATGAGGCCGCGCGACTGCAAAGGCTCGAAGCGACACTATCGGCTACAATCATAGGGCAGTCGGAGGCCGTGGAGACGCTTTCGCGGGCGGTACGTCGTTCGCGTGTTGGTCTTAAAGCCGAGTCGCGACCTGCGGGTGTATTCCTTTTTGTTGGTCCAACGGGCGTTGGCAAGACGTTGCTCGCAAAGGAGTTGTCGCGCTGGCTTACTTCGCGTCGCGATGCACTGATACGTTTCGATATGTCGGAGTTCTCCGAGCGACACAATGTGGCCCGTCTTATCGGTTCTCCCCCTGGGTATGTGGGCTATGGCGAGGGCGGACAACTCACGGAGGCTGTTCGTCGCAATCCCTATTCGGTTGTGCTCTTCGATGAGATAGAGAAGGCTCACCCCGAGGTCTTTAATACGCTACTTCAACTCTTCGACGAGGGGCGTTTGACCGATGGCGCAGGGCGCAGGGTCGATTTTTGTAATACGATGATAATTATGACCTCCAACCTCGGCTCGCGCAAAGCCTCGGCTCGTCGAACGCAAATAGGTTACGACACGGCCGTAAAGCAGTCGGCACAAACCTCTGCCTCGGAGAGCGAATATCGCAAGGCTTTGGAGCAGACTTTCGCTCCGGAGTTTATCAACCGAATAGACGATATAGTTATGTTTCGTACGCTATCCGATGTGGATATTGAGCGTATTGTCGAGTGTGAACTTGGGCATATACTTCGCCGAGTCGAGTCGTTGGGCTACAAACTTCGTGTGACGGCCAAAGCCCGACGACGTTTGGCTACGCTCGGCTATGAGCCTCGTTATGGTGCGCGTGCGTTGAAGCGAGTTTTGTGCGAACATATCGAAGAGCCTCTGTCGGGAATGATTGTCGATGGCGTTGTGTCGCGAGGCGATAGGGTTGTTGCCGATGTGGTTGGTGGTCGCGTGACGCTTCGTGTAGCGTAAGGCGTAGGCCGAGAAACAAAAAACGGAAGGTGTTATACCTTCCGTTTCAGTGACTCCGCCAGGATTCAAACCTGGAACCGCTTGATCCGTAGTCAAGTACTCTATTCAGTTGAGCTACGGAGCCATTTGCTAATTGCGAGTGCAAAGATATGGCAAAAAATCTTTACTTCCAAACAAATTCTTCAAAAAAATCAAAAAATATTTTTCCCGCCTTCTGCGTTGTGTTGCTAATTGGCTATCAACCTTTGACTTCGCGCTCCGGATTCTCGTGAAGAAATTGCTCCCAAGTTTTTGTACCTCGCTTTTTTGCACGCTTATCTCCACCCAAACCCTTCACTCGCGCCTCTCCAAGCGCAGCGTTTATCGGGTTGCTTGTTGTGAAGTAGTGGCATAATGCTACGGCCATACCGTCGGTTGCATCGAGCCGTCGGGGCTGGTCGGTGATGCCGAGAGTGCGGGTTACGATGCCGGCAACCTGCTCCTTTGAGGCTCCGCCTGTACCTGTAATCGCCTGCTTGATGCGTGTTGGTGCATATTCAAAGACCTCGCGATTGCGACTCAATGCCGCAGCCATCGCAACGCCTTGTGCGCGACCAAGCTTCAACATACTCTGCACGTTCTGTCCAAAAAATGGCGACTCCAATGCGACCTCTCTTGGCTCGTATTCGGCTATGAGGCGACAGACGCTATCGAATATATAGCGCAGTTTCGCGTATGGATTTTCTATTTTGTGGAGGTCTATATCGCCAAGCACTATGGGGCGCAACGTCTTATTCTCGACTTCGAGAATGCCGTAACCCATATAGTTTGTACCGGGGTCGATACCCAAAATTCTGTAAATCGCCATAGTGTGGTCCGAAAAAAGCGGATTGGGGCAGCTATGCTATCCCCCAAATCCGCCTTGTGCCTATACGTTCTATTTGAGCAACTCTGCAAGACGCTCCTCGACTGCCTCGCCGCGGAGATTCTTTGCGATGATTTCGCCCGTTGCGCAGTCGATGAGGAAGTTGGTCGGAATCGACTCCACGACATACTCTTCGGTAGCCGCGTTGTTAAAGCCGTCGAGTTGAGCCACATTTACCCACTTCATACCGACCTTCTTCATCGCCTCTTTCCAACTCTCTGCCGAGCGGTCGAGCGATACGCCATAAATCTCGAAGCCCTTGCGGTGATACTTCTTGTATGCTGCTGTGAGGTGTGGCATCTCGCCCATACAAGGGCCGCACCACGAAGCCCAGAAATCGAGCAGAACATAGCGATTATTCTTCGCCTTCACAACCTCCGAGAGGGCAATCTCTTTGCCGTTCTTGTCTGGCTGAACGATGTCGATATAGATAGGGATAATCTCGCTGCCCTCAACTCGTGGCTCGGTGCGCAACTTCTTCTCACACTTGATTTTAGCCTCATCTACAATCGAGAGGGCCGCCATCTCGGGTGAGAGAGCATTAAGACGTTTGAGCATCTCGCTTGCCGAGAGTTCGTAGCCTTTGTGGTGGATAAAGGTGCTGACACCGAAGATGTTGTCCATATTGGAATCGATATAGGTGTCGATAAGACCCTGGTACTCGCTGAATATGGCATTGCGCTCCGCCTCGTCGTATGCTTGGTCGATGCGCTGACGCAGACGGATAATCTCTGCGCTGAACTTCGATGCAGCCTCGTTGCCAGGAGTTCCCTCCATAACGATTTTGTCGAGCGCAACATCGCCCGATACCTTGATTTTACCACTCTCGGTGTAGATGTTGGTGATAAAATCCTCGCCGCTCTTGATTGTCAGCAGTTGAGGCTCTGCGTCATTGACACGGAATACGAAACGGCCCTTCTCCATAAGGGTCGAGTCGAGAATTGCACCACCACGACCGGCCTCTGTCAAATACAACATTCCATCTGGCGTACCTGTGATTTCACCTTTGATTACGCAACGCGACTGCTCACACGAGGTGATAGCAACGGCTGCCGCTAAAATGATAAGTAACTTTTTCATATCTCTGTCGATTTATTTGTTATTATTTGTTTTTCAACTCCTCCAACTCCTTTGCCAGAGTCTCGACCTTGCGGCTCAATTCAGGCAACACCTTGAATACTGCGAACGAACGGTAGTAGCCCATACCTTTGAGTGCCGGCGAACCGAAACGAACCTCTCCCGATGGTACGTCGCGGTCGATACCACTCTGCGAGCCAATCTTTACGAAATCGCCAACGGTGATATGGTCGGCAATACCCACCTGACCTGCAAGGAAGCAGTTGCGACCCACCTTCGACGTTCCGGCGATACCGGTCTGTGCCGACGATACGGTGTTCTCGCCAACCTGCACATTGTGGCCGATTTGAATGAGGTTGTCGAGCTTTACACCTCGACGAATGATGGTCGAATCGGTCTTTGCACGGTCGATGCAGGTGTTTGCACCAATCTCAACATCGTCCTCGATGATGACGTTGCCAAGCTGCGGAATCTTGTCGAAGCCACCCGCTGCATTAGGTGCAAAGCCAAAGCCGTCGGCACCGATTACAGCCCCTGCGTGGATAATGCAACGCTCGCCGATGCGACAACCTTCGTAGACCTTTACGCCTGCATAGAGCTTGGTCTGCTTGCCGATGTGTACGCCGTCACCGATGTAGCACTGTGGATAGATTTTTGCACCACTCTCGATAACTGCACCATCTTCGATGACTGCAAAGTCGCCGATATAGCAATCCTCGGCAACGGTTGCCTTCTCCGAAATCGAGGCACGAGGCGAGATGCCGCTCTTTTGAGGCTTCATTGCGTTGTACATTTCGAGCAACTGCAATACACTGCGCCCAACATCTTCTACCTTGATGAGTGTTGCTTTGACGTTTTGAGCAGGCTCAAATGTCTTGGCAACGAGAACGATTGAACAGTCGGTCGTATAGATAAACTGCTCGTATTTTGGATTTGAAAGGTAGGAGAGTGAGCCCTCTTTGCCCTCTTCGATTGATGATACGGTGTGTACGGCAGCATTTTTGTCGCCCACCACTTCGCCGGAGAGAAGACCGGCAATCATTTCTGCTGTAAATTTCATATATGGATAGTTGTTAGTTTTTGACAATGTATTTGTGAATATCAACGCCTTCGGGCATAAAGTCGCATACGTCGTGGTCGAAAGCCAGCAGTTCGCGAATGACGCTCGACGAGATGTGTGCGAGTTGGTTTGGTGCAACGAGAATCACGGTCGTAAGTTCGGGGAAGAGATGCCGATTAACCGCCTCGATTGACCTCTCGAAGTCGAAATCGGTGGCGTTGCGCACACCGCGAATAATCGCACAAGCGCCCATCTCGCGGGCAAATTCGCCCGTGAGAGTTGTGTATGATGCAACGCTGACACGCTCGTTGTCGGCATAGAGGTCAGCAATGAGTCGCTTTCGGGCTTCGATGTCGAGCAGACCTCGTTTGGCAACGTTCTCTCCGACGGCGACAATGACCTGGTCGAATAGCTGTAAAGCGCTATCGACCAGCGACTGATGTCCGCGAGTGAATGGGTCGAAAGACCCCGGAAAAAGTGCAATACGTTTCATACGAAATGATATATAACTTCCAAAGATACGAAAAAAAATGGAACTCCGCAGCGTCGTCTTTAATTTTTTGCGATTTGCTCAATCTTGCGTGCTTTTTGTCGGTGCTTAATTTTGAATTTTGCTTTGTGTGGCCTATCTTTGCAGGTTAGAATAAAACGAATAAATCTAAAAAATACAGCAATGGTTATATTAGTGCTTAATTGTGGCAGTTCGTCGATAAAGTATCAAGTTATCGACATCTGCGAAGCAGGTCACAGCCTCTTGGCAAAGGGTCTTGTGGAGCGTATTGGTCAGGCCGAGGGAGATTTGACTCACAAGCCTGTCGGCAAGGAGGTCTTCCGTCTGCACCAGCCAATTCCCGACCATACGACGGGTATCCGCTTGGTGCTCGACTCGCTTACAGACTCGACACACGGTGTGATTGCATCGCTCGACGAGGTTAAGGCCGTAGGTCATCGTGTGGCTCACGGAGGCGAGTTCTTCCCTCAAAGTTGCATCGTAAACGAAGATGTTAAGGCGAAGATTCGTTCGCTCTTCGAGATTGCGCCACTTCACAATCCTGCCAATTTGGAGGGTATTCTTTCGATTGAGAAGGTGTTGCCATCGGTGCAGCAGGTTGCGGTATTCGATACCTCGTTCCATCAGACTATTCCGGCCGAGAACTATATCTACGCCCTTCCATACGAATACTATGAGAAGTATCGTGTGCGTCGCTACGGCTTCCACGGTACGAGCCACAAGTTTGTTGCGGCTCGCGGTGCGGAGTTGGCAGGTCTCGACCTCGCTTCATCGAAGATTATCACCTGCCACGTTGGTAATGGCGCATCGGTAACGGCAGTGCTGAACGGTAAGTCGTATTGTACTTCGATGGGCTTCTCGCCTGTCGATGGTTTGGTGATGGGTACGCGTTGTGGCGATGTAGACCCAAGTGCGCTGATATATATAGCCGAGAAGGAGGGTATGTCGTATAGCGAACTGACCTCGATGATTAACAAGCGTTCGGGCGTCGAGGGCGTGTCGGGTGTGTCGAGCGATATGCGCGATATTGATGCAGCATACGAAGCAGGTAACGAAAAGGCAATTTTGGCCCGCGATATGTACTATTCGAGAGTGAAGCAATATGTCGGCAAATATGCTGCGATGATGGGCGGAGTCGATTTGATTGTCTTTACGGGTGGTGTAGGCGAAAATTCGGGCGATTTGCGTGAAGGCGTTTGCAAGGGACTCGAATTTATGGGCGTATCGCTCGATGAGGCGGTTAATATGCCTGTGCGCGGTGTCGATACAATCGTCTCGACCGCTGATTCGCGCGTGAAGGTTGCTGTGATTGCTACCGACGAGGAGTTGGTAATTGCTACCGATACATATAACTTAACAAAATAGAGAAGATGAAACATTTGTCAGAGATAGTAGAAGCTGCACGTTTGCGTGGTCGTAAGCGTTTGGCTGTGGCTTATGGCCAAGATTCGCACACCATTGAGGCTGTTTACAATGCCTATGTTGAGGGCCTTGTTGAGCCGATACTCTATGGCGAACGTATTGTGATTGAAGAGGTTTGCAAGGAGTTGTCGATTGATAGCAGTGTGTTCCGTATTATCGATGAGAGCAACGATGTCAAGGCTGCAACATTGGCTGCTACTGCCGTTGCACAAGGTGAGGCCGATGTGTTGATGAAGGGTATGCTCCCGACCGACAAATATATGCGTGCGATTCTCAACAAGGAGCTTGGCCTCTGCCCTCCAAAGGGTGTGTTGAGCCACGTTTCGGTATTTGAGTGGAGTGGCTACCACAAGTTGTTGCTTGCGTCGGATATTGCAATTATTCCGCTGCCCGACTTCAAGCAGAAGACCCAGCAGATTGGTTACCTCTGCAAGGTTGCAAATGTCTTGGGTATCGAAGTTCCAAAGATTGGTTGTATAGCTCCGTCGGAGCAGGTTCTTCCGGCATCGGTATCGTCGTCGGAGGGTGCAATGCTTGCCAAGATGGCCGACCGTGGTCAGTTGGGCAATGTGATTGTCGATGGCCCGCTTTCGTTGGACGTAGCCCTCTTTAAGGAGGTTGCCGACCACAAGAAGGTTAAGGGTTCGATCGTTGCCGGCGATGTCGATGCGTTGCTCTTCCCTAATATCGAGTCGGGTAACGTCTTCTTTAAGTCGGTGTCGCACTTGGCAGGTGGTGAGATTGCGGCAATCGTGATGGGTGCAAAAGTTCCGTGCGTACTGACGTCGCGTGGCGACTCGGCTGCATCGAAGAAGTATTCGATTGCGTTGGCTTGCCTCTGTGCAAAATAGTCGATAGAGTTGTAGGTCGCAGCTCTCGCAATCGTAGTTGCGGTTGCGAGGGCAGCCGACTCAACGTTAATTTATAATCAAACGGTAGTGGTAGTTATGAAAATCTTGATTCTCAATGGTGCAAATCTCAATTTGCAGGGTCGTCGTAATTGCGAGGTATATGGCACTCAAACTTTCGAGCAGTTGTTATCGCAACTGCGTGAGCATTATGCCGCCGACCAGATAGACTATCACCAAACCAATATCGAGGGCGAAATTGTCGATGCTCTGCACGCTGCCGAGGGTCGCTACGATGGTGTATTGCTCAATGCAGGCGGATATACCCACACATCGGTTGTAATTCGCGATGCAATCGAGGCGATTTCAACGCCTGTTATCGAAATTCATATATCGAACATCGCTGCTCGTGAGGAGTTTCGCCATACGTCGCTGATAGGTGCTGTTGCTGTTGGCTCGATTGTGGGCTTTGGTCTCAACTCCTATCGCTTGGGCGTTGAGGCTCTTCATCTACGCAAGTAGCGTGAGAGTCGTATCGGGGTGCTTATTGGGCGTTAGAAATGCTCAAAACCTCGCCATTCGGGGGTGATTTCCACACCCTCCTTTAACCACTTGATTTTGTATTCGCCATTGGCGACGATTGAGCCGATAGGGTAGAGTTTACACCCAAATCGGTCGAGGAATTGTTGCGAAAGTAGGTCGATAGCGTTGCTGTTGGCCGTGAGGAGTAGTTTGTAGTCCTCGCCACCCGATACCGCCTGCTCGATTGTTGCCCCCTCGTAGAGAGGTATGCTATTGACCTCGACCTCGGCTCCAACCTTCGACTCTTCGAGTATGTGACGTAGGTCGGAGACCAATCCGTCCGAGAGGTCCATCATTGCGTGTACGCAGGGTTGCTCTCCAAACCATTGCCCCTCGACAATTTGTGGCTCGGGGTTGCGATGAGTGTCGGCCGCTGCGGTTGAAAGTTGGCCCGATAGAATGTCGTGTAGCCCTACGGCCGAGCCTCCGAGTGGGGCCGCAACCAAAATCGTGTCGCCAACTTTGGCTGCCGAGCGACGCTTGATGTTGCAACTCTTTGCGCGACCTATGGCCGTTACGGTAATTGTTATGCCCGAAGCCGAAGCGGTTGTGTCGCCTCCGATAAGTGCAACGCCATATCGTTTCGATGCCTCTATATAGCCTTGTGTAAAATCCTCAATCCAACCCTTTGGCAGGTCGGCAGGTATGCCAATCGCGAGTAGCGAGGCTATCGGCTTTGCGCCCATTGCGGCAACGTCGCTAATATTTACAGCGAGGGATTTCGCTCCGATTTCGGCGGCCGATGTTGCGTGGCGTAGAAAGTGAATTCCCTCGTTGAGGGCATCGGTTGTTATGACAAGCGAATCGCCATCGCCAATGGGGTAGATGGCGCAGTCGTCGCCAATGCCTTCAAAGCCTCCATCGGATAGCGATTTGCAGAGATTGCGCAGATGCTCTATAAATCCGAATTCGGTCATTTCTGCTCCTCCTCGAATACGAAAACCTGCTCGCCCTTGCCTTGCATATAGTAGCGTTCGCGGGCAAACTCTTCGAGATATTCATCGTATTTGAGCCGTTCGAGCATTGTGCTATCTTGCCCAATCACGGCTCGATAGGCATCGCGTTGCTCTTCGAGGTCGGAGATTTCGAGTCGCAACTCGATAATCGACCACGCGGAGCGAACGATAAAGTAGAGCGTAAAGCAGAGAATGACAATCGTAAGCGCGCGCCAAAAGTTGATGCTCGCATTGCGAAAGAATCTCTTAAAAATACCGCTCTTCATATCTCGGTGTTATGGAATATGCATAAATTTGTGGCTCTGAATAGAGATGCTCCACTTTGGGTTGCGCTTCGCGTACTCTACAATTTCGGGCATCATCTGCTCCGATACACTCCATTCGGGTTGCAGGTAGAGCAGACACTCTTTGCCGACTCTTGCCGCGTTATGCTCGGCCCACTCAAAGTCGGCTGTGCTACCAATGATAACCTTCAACTCGTCGGCCCTTGTGAAGGCCTCGTCGAGTGGCGGGAGGTTGCGCTTTGGTGATAGGCAGACCCAATCAAACGTGCCACTGAAAGGGTGCGAGCCCGAGGTCTCGATAAATATCTTCAAACCGCGCTCTTTGAGCTGTTCGGTTAGTGGTGCAAGCGGATAGAGCAATGGCTCTCCACCTGTGATGACTATCGACTTGGCGTCGCACGCCACAGCCCTCTCGACAACGGTCGAGATGTCGGTCGGAGGGTATAGTCGCGGGTTCCACGCATACTTTGCATCGCACCACGCGCAGCCAACATCGCAACCGCCAAGCCTTATGAAGTAGGCTGGTTTGCCGGTGTGGAAACCCTCGCCCTGAATGGTGTAGAAGTCTTCGACCAATGGCAGACGGTTTCCGCCCTCCAATATTTCGACTTCGAGTTTAGTCATTTGTTACAACGTAGATGTCTTTGAGGTTGCGGCCAATCTGGTCGTAATCCAAGCCGTAGCCGACGATAAATTCGTTGCCAATCTCCATTGCGCAATACTTTATCGGCATATCGTAGAGATATTTGTCGGGCTTGAAGAAGAGTGTGCAGACCTCGATGCTGCGAGGCGAAAGCGAACGCAAGTAGCCGAGCATATGGTTGATGCTGTGGCCTGTCTCGACAATGTCCTCGACAAGGATAATGTCGCGACCCTCGATGTCGAAGTCGATACCGAGCTTTTGGGTGATTTTGCCGGTCGATTGCGTGCCCTCATACGACGAAATCTGCATAAATGCAATCTCGTTGTTGAAATCCACCTTGCGCACGATGTCGGCAAGATAGATAAATGCGCCGTTGAGTACGCCTATAAAAATAGGAGGACGCTCCGCGGTTGCATAGTCACGGTTAAGTCGCTCTGCGACAGCAGCGACAGCGCGGTCGATATCTTCGGCCGGAATCATCACCTCGAAGGTGCGGTCATTGAGTGTAACTCTCTGCTTCATTGCTTGGTGAGTTGTATGGTTAGTAACAAATCCTTTTTGTAAGGGTTATAATTGTACAAAAATAATACTATTTTCCGAAATCACCAACAACTTATCCCGATATTTCGATAACCAACAAAAAAGCCGTTCCTCGAAAGAAACGGCCTTTGTGAAGGGGACTAATGCTGAAATGATTTGCACAGCGTTAGCCCATTTATTACCATATCGTTGTGTATAACGTTAGGCAATTGCGCATAAAGAGCAGCGGTGCAAACTGCGATTGTTGCTAAAATGGTTATAATAATCTTTTTCATAATCCGACTACGTGCCTAACACTTTGCAATTTATGATTTTTCTGCGAGGTCTATCATATAATCGTTTATAATAATGAATTGTAAACAGCAGAAATAGATTCTATATTTCCATCATTATTGTAAACAA
>JAZQSA010000048.1:0-35503 GCA_045629905.1 Alistipes sp.
CGAGCCTCCCCACCGCTGGTTTATCGACCAACGGCTGCAACGGGCCAAGATATTGCTCTTCTCGACCAACCTCACAATCTCGGAGATAGGCAATCAGTGCGCCTTCACGAATATCTCGCACTTCATCAAACTCTTCAAACAACGTTATGGCGACACCCCTGCCGCCCTACGCCGCCACACCCCCACAGATAAATAGGGTCATATCGTGAAGCTATAAGATTCGGGTTGCAACGCTCTTGTCGGTGAGTCGCATTGCCGATAGGTCGATGCCCGAGAGTGCAACCAAGCCGACACAACGACCAACTTCGACCGTGCCGAGCCTATCGCCAAGACCGATGGCCTCGGCTCCATTGCGTGTAGCCCAGCGGAGTAGCTCTTCGAGTGGCACATCGCGGAAGCACTTCAACTCCTCGACTATCGAGAGTGTGTGATTCGATGCGAGCGAGTCGGTGCCTATGCATATTGTGCAGCCCTTTTGGCGGAGTAGTTCTACCGAGCGAGGTGTGCATCGGTTGATGTAGCGGTTCGATTGCGGGCATAGTACCCAATATGTCGGGGCTGTGCGGTTGGCCAGGATTGTGTCGATAGCCTCCTCGTCGATATAGGTGTTGTGAACGAGTATCAGTGGGCGGTCGTTTGGCACGCATTGCGCTATACGTCCTGCCGGTGAGCCGTAGTGCAGAAAGTCGCAATGGAAACCCACCTGCGCATACCATTCGTGTAGCGACCCCGAGCCTTTGTATAGTAGGGCTTCGTCGGCTGACTCCATAAAGTGGATTGAGATTGGCGCGCTGCTATCGGCACGGCATACAGCCTCGAAATCGCGACTCTGGATTGAGTAGGTGGAGTGCGGAGTGAGCGTCGTCGAGTCGTAGCGCAACAGTTGGCGACACGCCTCGATATTAGATTGGCGCAGACCAAAGACCTCGGCAAACGAGCGGTAATGTATCGGACTATGGAGTTTTGTGGCGAACGACGAGTCGTCGTTTACAATGTCGGCCACGGCGTCGACTCCCTCGCGCCACATAAGGTGGTCGGCAGTCGCTATGGCCTCTTGTCGCTCCTCGTCGCTGAAACGGTTGCGCTGTGCCGCCATTTGCGCAGCAAAAGCACCCTGTCCGCACCCTTCGTCAATAGCACCGCGCATATAGGCGAGTTCGAGGTGGGAGTGAGCGTTGATAAAACCTGCGCAGATGATGCCCGAATAGAACTCTACGCCGGCCGACATATCGAGTTGCTCGTTGTACTGCTCGATAGCCAATATACGGCGTGATGCGCTATCGACCGTGAGCAGAGGCTGCTTAAAGAACCCTTGTGGAGTCAGCAACAGATGCGAGGCTATCCGTCTTTGGGTAGAATTCATCGGTAAATAGCGTTATGTCGATAAAACTCTTCATCAGCGAGTCGATGGCGGTCTTTTCGTCGGGAGTATAGACGATTTGCAGGTCGCGAATATCGATTTTAGGGTTGCGCGAAGCGTGCTTCTTGTCGAGTGTCTCGCCAAGCCATATAACGAGGCGTTGGTGCGAGGTGTCGGTTGTGAAGGTGCGTCGAGCCGAGTCCTTACGACGAAGGCGGAAGGTGTGGTTGGAGCGACGCTCATTCGATGTCGATTCGAGCCACATCGAGCCGTTGCGCGGATACTTGTCGAGATTGTCCTCGCACTCATATTTGAAACGTACGGCATAGCTGCCAGGATATATAGGCTCGACGACGATGCGCAACTTTGTCGTGTCGGCCCTCTTCTGTACCGATATGAGAGAGTCGGCGCGTACGGTGCGCTTCAATCGACGAATGGCAACCTCGCGGATTGTATCGAGTACTACAACCTTATGCTCATAGATGGCAGCCTCCTCGACCAGCCGCTCCTCGGCCTGTTTGAGGACTGTGCCGAGTTGCGCACTTTTGCGACGCGAGAAGTTGCCGATGGTGTAGCGCAAATCCTCCGGAGTATAGCCGTGCTTGGCCAATATAGGCTCGTATATCATCAGCGAATCGAGGTTGGCGTACTCGATGCCGAGATAGGCGTTCGACAGATAGGCTTCGTAGAAGATTGTCGATAACTCGTCGTCGGGAATGATTTTTCGCTGGGCGCAAGAGCCGAGCATCAGTGCCGCAAGTGTGGCTATAAGGATTGAGGTTATTGTTCGTTGCATAGTCTTTGGGATTTTATCATTGTTCGTGTGGCGATACGCGAAACACTCCACGCCACCGCAACAAATGAGATGAGTACCAATATGATGTCCGTCGCGTGTAGTTCGACGGGATAGCTATCGACCAGAAATTCGCCACTCGGCATCTTGACGATGTGGAGCCACTCTTGGAGTGCAACAATCGCCACACCGATAACGATGCCTGCTACGCCACCGATACCCGAAATCAGAAGCCCCTCGCGGATAAAGATGCCACGAATAAATCGCATATCGGCACCCATAGCCAGCAGCACGGGTTGCTCGTTGCGCTTCTCGATGATGAGCATCAGCAGAGTGCCTATAATCGACAACGAGGCGACGATAAGTACAAGCAGCGCGACGGCAAAGACGGCCCACTTTTCGTATTTCATTATCTGGTAGAAGAGCGTATTTTTCTCTTCGCGAGTTACGACCTCGATATTGTCGCTGCCTATTTCGGCCTCGATGTTATCGCGCAGACGGTCGATGTTGTAGCCCTCCGATGCACGAACCATTATGGTCGTGGCGTGGTCGTGGCCCGCCAGATGTTGGAGCGTGCGAAGTGGTGCTACGGCCGAGAGTGTGGCAGCCTGCGTGTTATTTACGATGCCGCCCAGCATTATCTCGTGGCGACGCATATTGCGCAGTGGCAACAACGAGCCAACTTCGCCTCCACCGAGCGTTAGCAGTGTTAGGCGTTGGTCTACGAGGTTGTATATGCCGAGCGAATGTGCTACATCGCGACCTATGGTGAGGTAGTCGATTTCGCCAAGCGTAAGACGAGGCTCGCCACCCGAAGCTTGGCGTTTGGCTGGCAATACGTCGAAGTAGTGGTTGTCGGCTCCGCGCAACGTGATGGCGCATTGTCGCTCGTTGTATTGTACCAAAGCCTGTTGCTCGATGACAAACGAGAGGGCCTCGACACCCTCGATTTGTGCAATGCGTTGGCGATTCTCGGCAGTGGGTAACATAGCCTCGGACCGATGCACTGCACGAATTTCGATGTCGGCATCGGTGTCGGCATACATCTCGCGCACCAGGGTCTCGAAGCCATTGAATACCGAGAGTAGTATGACCATTGCAGCCACAGGCACAGCAACCGAGACGAGGCTAACCGCAGCGATAATGTTGATTACCGAGTGCGATGAGCGCGAAACGAGATACCTGCGGGCAAAGGTCCACTTCATAGATGGCGAATGGCTATTTGTTCAACAGCGAGTCGATGTTCTCGATATATTCGAGCGAGTCGTCGATGAAGAATTGCAATTCGGGAATCGACTTAACCTGATTGCGCATACGGTTGCCGAGTGCGCCACGAATAGCCTTGTTTTGGCTCTCGATAAGGGAGAGGGCAGTTTGTGCTTTGTCGAATGGGAAGACGCTGATGTAGATTTTAGCGTATGCCAAATCGACCGATACGCGTACGGTCGTAACCGTGACGAGCAGACCTCGCAAAAGCGAGGAGTGGTCGCGTTGCAGAATCTCGGCGATGTCGCGCTGTATCTGCTTTGAAATCTTTTGCTGACGTGTGTTTTCCATATTGTTTGTCTTTATAATCCAAATTTAATAACCTCCTTCTGACGCTTCTTGCGCTTCACCTTCCAGGCCTCGAAACCCTCCTTGTTGAAGCGCCAACCGACGCGCACGCCGATTGTCAGGTTGTCGAGAGGCGAGCGGAGTGGTGTGCGCCAAAACGGGTTTTCGCCCGGCTTATTGACGTTGTCGAGTTCGTTGTCGTAGTATTTGTTGCGGTTACGCAGAATATCGGAGTAGCCGATGTCGTAGCGGACCCTGAAACCAATCTCGACCTGCTTGATGAGTATGTCGATACCGCCACCGGCAGCCAAACCATAGCCAAACGAGTTGTCGCGCTCGCTACGCATATCATACTTGCCCGATATGACGGTCTTGTTCTCGGGGTTGGCGCCAAAGGTATATGGCTCACGGTTCTCGAACGACGACGAGAAGTTGTAGGAGAGTGTTAGTGCTGCTTCGAGATAGACGCGCAGATGGTTTTTGAACAGATAGGCGTGGGGTTGCCACACGATTGGCATCATCAACGTATTGATGCGGCGTGTGTAGTACTTATACTCCTTTTTATCCTCATAAATCGAGGCGTAGGGTGCATACGAGAAACCGCGCTCAATCCATTCGAGGTCGATACCAAAGCCTCCTACAAAGCGGGGCAACGAGTAGTATCGCCACGATACACCTGCCGACCACGTTCCCCATATCGGTTTGGTCTCTTGGGCAGGGTAGAGGCGCGAGGTTGCCATACCGTAACCTGTTGTCACTGCAACGACGTGTTGTGCGCGAGCCTCGGCCGAATAGAGGACCAAAGCCGCGAGTGTTGCTACTGTAAGTATAATAAATCTCTTCATCTTCATCGGTTTTACGCTGGTTAATAACGCCCACTCATACCGCCACCAATAGCGTTGGAGAAGCCTCCCATCATACCTCCCATTCCGCCCATACCGCCGAAGCCGCCCATCATACCGCCCGACGATTGACCTTGTGAGTTCTGCTCCTTGTTGCCGCCTTGCGCCTGCTTCTTCTCCCACTCCTCGTAGAGTTTTTTGAGGCGCGAAGCCTCCTTCTCGTCGAGGATTTTCACGAGATTTTCCATTGTCATCGGTTTGAATATCTTTGACATATCCATCTCGATTTCAATCTCCCAGTTGGCTTTGGTCGCAAACAAATCTTCGCCCTTGTCGTTGATATACATCTCGGCACGCTCGGGTTGCAGACGCTTGATTACATCGCCGGCGTCCCACACTCCATTGCCGTTCGTATCCTCGATTATGCGCAGGCGAATCTCTCCCGGCGAGATGTAGTTCAGGCGATATTTGCCATTTGCTACACCCGTAAGCTCCTGCTGTGTCTTGCCCGAGCTGTCGGTCTGCTGTACGATATATTTGCGGTGAGGCTCACCCTTGACTTTGAGGACGATGGTTGCATACTTCTCGGGGTCGTAGGTTGCAAAGTCCGACGAGATGGAGTCGTTCTGATAACCCATAACGTCGGTTATCGTCTGCTTCGGAATGTAGAGGCGATACTTGGTGTTCTTCTCCCACTTCGAGCGAATCTCCCAGCGAGCCATATTGAGTGTGTCGCGGACAAAGTGCTTTGCCACTTCGACCTGCTTCGTAGCAGCACCCTCCTTGCCCTCGATTTTGTAGAGTTTTACGGAGGTCGTATCGAATTTGACGGCAGGGAAGGTGAGCGTCAGGTCGATACCCTTCTCGGGGTTGATTTCGCCCTGTGCCGAGGTTGTGTATTTGAATGGGTTTGGCTTGGTTGGAGGAGTCCATTCGCGACCCTCCTTCTCGGCCTTTTCGCGCTCCTTCTCCTCCTTTTCGCGTTCGCGTTGCTCCTCCTTGCTCTCGACATATCGCCAAGCCATCTTCAACGGCTCGGTGGTCTTGACATATTGGCGCACGGAGTCGTGGCGGAAGTAGGTTATCTCGCCCTTGATTGTGTCGGGCAGATTCTCGGCTGGCACGTCGAGCCAAAGGTTGAGCGTATCGCGACCTTTGGTGATAGGGTCGTAGAGGATTTTGTCGGACGGTATGCTGTCGAGACGGATACTCTCGATGTCGGGATAATCGGCGTTGAAGTATAGCAACAACTTCTTGCGGTCGGTACGTTTGGCCTCGACAAGTCGCTGATTTTTGAAGGCCTTGTCGGTAAACATACGGAAGTAGAGTTGCGGCTCGGCCGAAGGGTACATACGCAACGAGTCAAACCAAATAGCAAACTCCGGCATCTTCGCAGGGTTGTATGTTCCCTCCAAAATGCCGACCATATCTGTTCCCGCCTCATACATCTTGTTGTCGTTCTTATCGCCAAAGGCATAGATGCGATAATCGACAGGTTTGAGGTTTTGGGCGATGAAGATACCGTTGTTTTGTGCGCGGGCAATTACATCGGGCTGGCGATTGAAGATTGTCGAGTCGTAGTCGGGAGTTACGGGCAGCGAGTCGGCGATGTAGAACCAGATGTAGGTACGGCTGACGCTATCGGCCTTGTAGGAGTCGGCCGTATAGCCCGAACACATCAGCGAATCGACCTTGTCGCCTGTCGAAAAGACGTAGCGCATTGCGTTGAGCGGGTTGCCCTCGTTGTTGTCACGGATTGCGCTACCGAAATCAATAGCGTAGGTGGTGTTCTCTTTGAGCGTGTCGCGGATTGTGATGACGATACCCTTGCCGCGTGTAGCCACAAGCGGCATCTTCTTCATCGCTGGCGAGGTGAACATCTCCTTGTTCTGGTCCTTGATTTGGACAAACTCGTTAAATTCGATATAGACCTTGTTGGTCGAGAAGTTGGTGGTGAAGTTGTCGGGATTGAGCGCAATGATAACGGGCGGAATCGTATCCTTCGGGCCACCATCGGGGGTCATAATATGGGCGCAACGCGAGAAGAATGCCCCGAGAAAGAGCAATACAACGGCTATGCGTGCTGCTATGAGTTGTCGTTTGTTCATCGTTACTGTTGTTCTGTTTCGGTTTGGTTGCCCTCGCTGTCGGGGGTTGTGGTGTCGGTCGAACCGTCATCGGGAGCGGCTTCGGGCGTTGGTGGGAAGATATACCATAGGCCACCCTTGTTTGCCGCGCCCTCGGTATAGACCTTCGTCTTCCACGAGTGCAACAATAGAGTTATGTATGTTTCGTGCAAATTCTCGACATTAAGGCTCTTGAACGTATAGGCATACATTCGGTTTTGGGGCGATACGACCACCACCATAGCCGGCGACTTGGTCAGCGGCAACGAAACGTATGGTGCGGTGAGCGACTCCTTGCTGAATGGCTCGCCCTCGACATCGGGTACGGTGCGACGCTCGGTACCAAGCGAGTCGGTGATGATGCGATTTACGGCATCGTCATACGAGGCTACGACCCAATCGTCGTTTTTCGTATAGTAGGCATAGGCGATGACGTCGTCGGTCGTGACGCGGTCGCCACCCGATTTCTCCTCAATCAGCACCTTGATAATAAGGCGCGTCTTGGTTGTGACACTCTTGAAGCAGGCGACCGCAGCAATAGCCACAATCGCTATAAGCAATGCTCGAAGCAGGGTAGGTTTTCTATATCTCATCTCTCTATAATTTTCTTTACAATCTTCTCCAACTCCTCGGTTGTCGTTCCCAACACTTCGGCCGTTGGTGTCATCGCAAACTCTCTGACAAGCAACTTTGGGTGGGGTATTTGCAGGTGCGGTGTCACGATGCACTCCTCGCCCAGGAGCATTATGTCGAGGTCGATTGTGCGCGAAGCATAGGCCTCGCCTCGCAATACCTTCTCGCGATACTCGCTTCGACGGTCGCGCCCCAACTCGCACTCGATTTCGAGCAGACGGTCAATCAACTCCTCGGCCTCCAAGTGGCTCTCTACGGCAAAGGCGCAGTTGGTAAATCGGGCTGCGTCGAAGCCCCAGGCCTCGCTTGTGTGCATCGTCGAACGTCCGACAACCGCTCCGATGCGCTCTCCGATAAGTCGCTCGGCTGCAAGCAGTCGCTCCTCGACGTTACCCACATTGCCACCTCCGAGAATTATTGCACGTCGGCTCATCTTAAAGGTGCTTTATATGTTTGCTGACAGCCAGCGCAAAGTGGGTAAATACGATGCGAGGGTTGCCATTTTGGTTAATCTGGCGCATTGCGCTCTCAATCTGGTCGATTATCGGCTCGATGTTGTCGCTACCGATAAACGGAGCAAAACGACGGCAGAATGTTGCCTCCTCGCCCCAAAGGTAGCTGACGTCGGCCAGACCTGCGTGCAACATAAAGGCTTCGCGCAGGAGTCGCGAGAAATCGACGAGCATACCACGCTGTCGTTCGCGCGAAAGTTGTGCCACTTCGTCGGCCCACGCCATCAGTTCGAGGTGACGGTCGTTGTAACTCAAACGCATAACCGAGCAGAAGGCCTCGAAATTTTCGCGGCGCACCTCGTCGTCGGCTCCACCCATAAGGTGTCGCAACTCCAACAGGTCGCCCGAAGCCAAACGTGCCGTAGCGACCATCTTCTCCTCGTCGCTCTCACCTGCGGCACGAAGCGTCGGCAAAAGGTCCTCGACCGTAAGTCGTGGTACGGAGACCTCTTGTGTGCGCGAGATGATGGTTTTGAGCAACATATCGCTGCGCTCGGTGACGAGCAGGAACACGGTGCGCTCCCACGGCTCCTCCAAAATCTTCAAGATGCGGTTGGCCGCCTCCTCGTTCATCGTCTCCGGGAGCCAGATAATCATCGTCTTGTAGTCCGACTCGAAACTCTTGAACGACAGACGGCGGATAATCTCCTCCGACTCTTTGGCCGAGATAATGCCTTTGAGCGTCTTGCCGAGGTTGAGCGCATCGAACCACTGCTGCGGCGAGAAATAACCGCCCGTGCGCTTAAACATATCGCGCCAGAGGTCCATAAACTCGCGCGAGTTGCTCAAAACAACCTCGCCACTCTTCTTGCCCTGCTTATTTACCGGAAAGACGAAGTGCAGGTCGGGGTGTGCAAGTTCGGCAATCTTGCGACACGACGGACACTCGCCACACGAATCGCCACCCCTGCGATTGGTGCAGTGGATATATTGGGCGTAGGCCACCGCGAGAGGTAGCGTACCGGCACCCATAATTCCCGTGAAGAGTTGGGCGTGGCTGATGCGACCCTGGTCTACGCTGCGAACGAGGTGGGCTTTGAGAGAGTGCTGTCCTATAATATCGCTGAATTTCATCGGCTGTTACGTTTTATGATTGAGCATGCCAAGCCGCGTAGGTCAATCTTCTCACGCCATACGGCATAGGCTGCATAGATAACGAATAGTAGGGTGTTGGTTGTATATCGAAGCGGTGCGCTCTCGATTGGCAGATACTCGGCCACGAAGAATATGGCGACACCTGCCACGACGTATTCGGCTATGCGACGCACGTCGTAAGGGGTCGGGAAGTAGATGCGTGTGAGCGTAAGGCTTACGGCTACCATCGCAACCTCGGCCACAAAGCGACTCCACGCTGCACCGTAGTAACCCCAACGCGGAATCAGCACAAAGCCCGCCACAACCGACGCTACAAGACCCGAGAGTGTTACCCAAAGTGCGTAGCGTGTCTTATCTTCGCGCTTATACCAGAACGAGAGGTTGAGCCATACGCCACTCAATACATTTGCCCCCAATACGACGGGCAGAATGTGGATACCCTGGCGGAAGTCGGAGCCGACGATAAGTGCAAAGATGTCGCGGAAGAGTGCGATGCCGAGGAATATCGCCATCGAGACGAGTATGTAGTACTTCATTGCAGCGGCATTCATCGCCACAAACTCCTCCTTGCGGAAGTTCGAGAGGAAGAAAGGCTCGGCTGCAAGGCGGTACATCTGCGTAAAGAGGGTCATCACGACGGCAATCTTCGTGATTGCGCCATAGATACCGAGTTGGCCCATCGACCCCTCGGGTATGAGATATTTGATAAGTTGGCGGTCGAGAAATTCGCCGGCTGTGCCTGCAACGCCCGAGAGTAGAAGCGGAAGCGAGTAGGCGAACAATGCCCCCAAAATCGGCCACGCAATGCGAGGCAGGGTTTTGCTTATGGTGGCAACTACGAGGCAGGTTGCCAAGCTTGCAATCAGGTTGGCAACCAAAGCCCAACCTACACCAAACGGTGTGTCGAACAGCCCTGCTGTCCAAAATGCTACGGCAAGAGCCACCTGCAAAGCGACGTTACCCAGGCGGAGCGCAACGAAGGTCAGTGAGCGACCCTCTTCGCGCAGACGCGAGAATGGGATTGCGCCGACAACGTCGCACAGCACGATAGCCGCTACAATTACGACAAATTCGGGGTGGGCAACATAGGCCTCGCCCATTACGACCGAGATAGGCTCGCGCAACAACGCGACAGCGACAAAGAAGAGCAGTGCGGCCAGCGATGTGATGCCCCACATCGTAGCAAAGAGCCGACGCTTTGCGCCCGCAACATCGCCACCTGCCGCCTCGGCTTTGGCCGCAAAGCGGAAGTAGCCCGACTCCATACCGAGTGTAAGGGCGACGAGCGCAAAGGGGATAAGTGCGTAGATGTCGGTGATTATGCCATACGATTCGGGTCCGAAGATGCGCGTATAGAAGGGCGTCAGCAGGTAACCGAGCATTCTGCCCAGTATGGTGCTGATACCGTATATGGCCGTCTGTTTGGCTAACTTTTCAAGCATAATCTTCTCGCCTATGCGTATGCGTGCGCGTATGTGCGACGCTTATAACTTGCAAAGTTATAAAAAATCGGCGAGAAGCCAAATATTTGAGCTATTCTTACAGCGAAACTGCCACTATTCGTCGTCATCGTCGAACGGTAGCTCGTCGTCGAGGAAGATGCCCTCCATCATCTCGTCGATTTCGCGACGCTCCTTCTTTGTCGGACGACCCGTGCCTCGTTCGCGGAAGACGAAGATGGTCTCGCGCGGCATATTGAGGCGGTCGAGTTCGCTCTGTGGCGTTGTGTTCTTGCAGTAGAGAGGTACGTTTTTGGCCGGCTGTCGGTTCGATACCAAAGCGACAACCTCGTAGGTGTAGTTGATGATAGTTCGGCGGAGCGAAATTGTGTCGCCAACCTTCACTTCGCGCGAGGGTTTGGCGTAGGCTCCATTGACCGTTACGCGGTTGTTGCGAATGGCATCGGCCGCTTCGCTGCGCGTTTTGAAAATGCGTACGGCCCAAAGATATTTGTCGAGTCTAATACTTTCTCCCATAACTATTTACGCCTCCTCGTTGTAGTTGTCGTTCTCCTCCTCTCCCTCCTCTTCGGTCGGTGTAATCAGGGTCTCGGTGCGACTTGGTGGCACGAGCGAACCCTCCTCGATTTGACGGCTTATGGCGAGCATCACACCAAAGGCTGCGGCGGTACAAATCATCGACGTTCCGCCGTGCGATATGAGTGGTAGATTTTGACCCGTCTCGGGGAAGAAATTGATTGAAACCATAAAGTGCAGGAGGGCCTGTACGGTGATGAGCATCGCCATTCCGATAACCAAAAGTCCTCCGAAAATCCAGTCGCTTCGCTTGAAAATTCGTACGGCTCGCACAAATATCCAGACATACATCACAATCAGCAAAATTGCCATAATTATACCATACTCCTCGACAAAGAAGGCGAAGATATAGTCGCTCTCGGGGTGGGTGATTTTGGCGCGCATAACACTCTGACCTGCACCAACTCCCGTGATGTCGCCGTCGTATATGGCAACCATCGCAAGTTCGGTGTCGGTCGCTTCGCGCACGACCCTCCCAAGACTATCCACAGGCGAACTTGTCCACGACTCCACAAACGATGTTATGCGTCGGTTGGCCGTATGGGAGCGACCTCCGCCGACAGCAACGAAAAGAGCCGCAGCCGCAGCCGTAAGGCACACCAATTTAAGTAGTTCGCGCTTGCGTACGCGAGCGATGAACATCATTATAAGCGATATGCCGAAGACGAGCATTGCCGACGAGGTGTGGGCCGGCAGGATAACGATGCACGAGAGCGCTATCGGCAACAGAATAGGCAACGTGCCGTCGAACCAAATTTTGCGTTGCTCGGGGGTGCGCCACTTCATCGGGTTGAGCGACGGAATGAGTCGTTGCGTGTCGATAATGCGCTGTTTGAATGATAGTTGTCGAGCCAAGAAGATGATGGTGGCAACTTTGAGTAACTCCGATGGCTGTACCGATACTCCGAAGAAGTTGTACCATCGGGCGGCATCGTTGGTTTGAGCGCCAAAGAAATAGACGCCGACCGTCAGCAACAGACAGAGCAGATAGACCCACGGCGAGAGTGCGTGGTAGTGCTTGCAATTCAAACGATAGGCTATGAGCATTGCGACAACCGATACTCCGACCATCGCAAGGTGCTTCATCAGTATGCGGTTGGTTGTACCTGCCATTTCGGCATAGCCCATCTTCGCCACCGACGAATAGACGACCAGCACCGAGATAGTCATCAGTGTCGCCACGATGACCCACAGCACGCGGTCGCCGTGCAGTAGCGTGATTTTGGAGAGAATCGAGGGAATTTTGTTCTCTGACCCCGACCGTTTGTTGCGTTTGTCTGCCATAGGTGCGCGATGTTGTTATTTAAGATTCTTACCGACCCATCGCTTAAACTCCTCGCCACGATGTTCGTAGTTGCGGAACAGGTCGAAACTTGCGCAAGCGGGCGAGAGTAGTACGACGTCGCCTTTTCGGGCAGCAGTCGAAGCGGCACGCATAGCCTCGTCGAGCGATGAAGTTGATATGATAGTCGGTACAATGCCCTCGAACGAGCTTTGGAGCTTCGTGTTGTCGAGACCCATACAGACGAGTGTATGGACCTTCGCCTTTGCAAACTCTTTGAGAGGGCCGTAGTCGTTGCCCTTGTCCGTACCACCTGCAATCCATACCACAGGGCGTGTCATACTCTCCAAAGCGTACCAAACCGAATCGACGTTGGTTGCCTTTGAGTCGTTGATATAGAGTACGCCCCCGATTTCGCCGGCCGGCTCCAAGCGGTTGGCTACGGGCGAGAAGTCGTATATCGACTGCTCGATGACGCTTGGCGCAACACCTGCGGCCAACGTTGCCAAAGCGGCAGCCATAGCATCGTAGGCGTTGTGCATACCTTTAATCTGCATCTTCGAGGTGTCGATTGTGACCCTCTGCTCTCCGACCGAGGCGGTAAACTCTCCGTCGGCATCGAGGTAGGCATCACCTGCACCACTTGCTACGGCTGTGCGAGCCATAAACGGCAACTCGCGCGAGCGAAGCGGGTGTCGCTCCAACTCGGTGCAGATGGTCGCATCGTCGGCCGAGTAGACGAAGTAGTCTGTCGAGCGTTGGTTTTGGGTTATGCGCATCTTTGAATCGACATATTTTTGGAACGAGTAGTCGTAGCGGTCGAGGTGGTCGGGGGTGATGTTCATCAGCACCGCGACGTCGGCACGGAAACGATACATACCGTCGAGCTGGAAAGAACTCAATTCCAAAACATACCAATCATAGGCTGCGGTTGCTACCGAGTAGGCAAACGACTCTCCGATATTGCCTCCGAGAGCAACATTCAGCCCCGCGTCCTGCATAATCTTGAATATGAGCGAGGTGGTTGTGGTCTTGCCGTTGCTGCCCGTGATGCAGATTGTGCGGGCCTTGCCCATATATCGAGCAGCGAACTCCATCTCCGAGATTATCGGAGTGCCTTGCGCGCGAAGAGCCTTGACGACGGGTGCTTTCTCGGGTATGCCGGGCGACTTGATAACCTCGGTTGCCGAGAGTATGCGCTCCATTGTGTGGCCGCCCTCTTCGTACTCGACACCCCATTCGTCGAGGCGTGCGCGATAGAGTGGCGCAATTTTACCCATATCGGAGAGAAAGACCTCCAAACCCTCCTTTTTGGCGAGAATGGCCGAGCCGTAGCCACTTATGCCTCCGCCGAGAACAACGATTTTTCGTTTCATAGCCGTTATCGGATTTTAAGCGTTACAAGGCTGATGGCTGCCAACATAAGCGATATGATGGTGAAGCGCATCACGATTTTGGTCTCGAACAGACCCTTCTTTTGGTAGTGGTGGTGGAGTGGCGACATAAGCAATATGCGTCGTCCTTCGCCATAGCGTCGTTTGGTATGCTTGAAGTAGCCGACCTGCAACATCACCGAGAGCGCCTCGACGAGGAATACACCACACATAATCGGTAGCAGCAACTCCTTGCGGATACAGAGCGCAAAGACGGCGATGATGCCGCCAATAGCCAACGAGCCTGTGTCGCCCATAAAAATCTGGGCAGGGAACGAGTTGTACCACATAAAGCCCAGTAGTGCGCCAATCATAGCCGCTGCAAAGACAACCAACTCTCCGCTGTTTGGGATAAACATAATGTTGAGATAGTCGGAGTAGATGACGTGGCCCGAGAGGTAGGCCAATATGGCCAACACGGCGACAATCGGGGCCGAGACTCCCGCCAACAATCCATCGAGGCCGTCGGTCAGATTGGCTCCGTTCGACACGGCCGTGACTATAAATATCGCGATTATGACGTAGAGAATCCACGCGAGGGTGGTGTTGCCGCCTACAATCCAGCCGTAGTCAAATTCGTTGTTCTTGACAAACGGGATAGTAGTCTTGGTCGTCTTTGTGTCTTTGGTCTCGACGATGGTCTGCTGTACCGATGTTACAATCTCCTCGCCGTCGATGCTGCGTACGACCTGCTCCTCGACGGGCAACGTCGTATGGTCGCGCACCACCACATCGCTCGAAAAGCACATCACCGAGCCGACGATAATGCCCAAGCCGACTTGGCCGATAATCTTAAATCGACCATTCAGACCCTCCTTGTTGTGGCGAAAGACCTTGATGTAGTCGTCGAGAAAACCGATTGCACCACACCAAATGGTCGAAACGAGCATCAGCACGATATAGATATTGTCGAGGCGTGCAAAGAGTAGCGACGGGATAAGTATGGCCGCCAAAATCAATATGCCACCCATCGTCGGAGTGCCACGCTTCTCCAACTGACCCTGCAATCCGAGGTCGCGTATCGCTTCGCCGATTTGGCGACGACGCAGAAGTCGAATGATGGGTTTGCCGATGAAGATGACGATAAGCAATGCGAGAATCAAAGCCGACCCTGCGCGGAACGAGATGTATTGAAACATTCCCGAGCCGGGTAGGTTGTAGACCTCGTCGAGGTGTTTGAAGAGCGAATATAACATAGTGTGTTCTGTTTTTTTTGACTTCGATTTAACGATTAAATGCCTTGAACCATTGCTCGACACACTGTCGGTCGTTGAATGGAAGGCGCTCGGTGCCGACAATCTGGTAGTTCTCGTGGCCCTTGCCCGCAACGAGTATAATATCGCCCGGCGAGGCTATGAGGATTGCCGTCTTGATAGCCTGCTCGCGGTCGGCAATCTTCATATAGTGGCTACCGGCCTCGATGCCTGCCTCCATATCGCGCAAAATATCTTCGGGGTTCTCCGAGCGAGGGTTGTCGGAGGTAAATATCGAGGTGTCGGCATACTTGACCGCTATGGCCGCCATCTCGGGGCGCTTGGTGCGGTCACGCTCGCCTCCGCAACCACAAATCGCTATCACGCGCTGGTTTGCGGAGCGAATTTCGTCGATAGTGCGCAATACGTTCTCCAAAGCGTCGGGCGTATGGGCGTAGTCGATGATTGCCATTGTTGAGTCGGTGGCGCGAACGATGTCGAAGCGACCACATACGGGGCGCAGTGCGCTGATGGCGCAGAGCAACTCTTCGCGCTCGAAACCGAGCAGACGTGCCGCACCATAGACCGTAAGCAGGTTGTAGGCGTTGAAACGGCCGAGAAACTGTACCCACACCTCGCAACCGTCGATGTCGAGCAACATTCCGTCAATCGCACGCTCGATAATCTTGCAGCGGAAGTCGGCCATATTGCGCATCGAGAGTCGTTGTCGCAAGGCTGCGGTGTTTTGCAACATCACCTCGCCATTGCGGTCGTCGGTATTGACAAGCGCAAAGGCCTTGCTCGATAACTCGTCGAATAGCCCCTTCTTGGCACGAACATACTCGATAAAGGTCTTGTGATAGTCGAGGTGGTCGTGTGTGAGGTTTGTGAAGAGTGCGCCCGTAAAGTCGATGCCGTAGATGCGACGTTGCACGATGGAGTGCGACGAACACTCCATAAAGCAATATTCGCAACCGCAATCGACCATCTCGCGCATCATAGCGTTGAGGCGGATTGCGTCGGGGGTTGTGTGGGTCGATTCGACCTCGCGCTCGTCGATTTTGTAGACGACCGTCGAGATAAGACCCGCCTTGTGTCCGAGCAGACGCACCAGGTCGTAGAGCAGTGTTGCGATGGTGGTCTTGCCGTTGGTGCCTGTCACGCCGACGACCTTCATCTTGCGACTCGGGTGGCCGTAGTAGGCCGAAGCCATAAGTGCCATAGCCTTGTCGGTGTCGGCAACCTTGACAATCGTGCAGTTGCCCACCTCGCCAATGAGGTCGGTGCGACGACACACCACAACGCTCGCTCCGGCTGCAATAGCCTTGTCGATATAGTTGTGGCCATCGACATTGCTGCCCTCGCAAGCGAAGAAGCAGTCGCCGGCCTCGACTTTGCGCGAGTCGTAGGTCAGTGCCCCGACCTGTGCGCTACCATCGCCTGCGATGTATTCGTGCTCTATTCCGTGCAGTAGTTCTGCTATCTGTTTCATCATATATCTGTATTATTTTCTCTTCTTTGTTGGGGTTGGGTTTTTAGGCTCGGTTTGCTCCGAGAGCATAATCTCGATGGTCGTTGGAGGTTCGATGCGTTGGCCTGCCTCGATGCTCTGCTTGACGACGCGACCTGCGCCTTTGAATCGCACCTTCAATCCTCGACTTTCGAGCAAAAAGATAGCGTCCGACAGACCCATACCCATCACGTTGGGTACGGTCAGATGCTCGTTGCCCAGAGCCTTGACGCTGGTCGTGAGTTCGTTGGTCTCGATTTGTCCCCAGCCGTTGCTCTCGCCAACGAGATTGATGTTGCGCTGGTTGGCGGCGATGCGTATGTGGGGGATATATCCGCCTTTGAGGTCGCTGTGTGCGAACGTTGAGGCCTCGGCCAGAGGGTTGAACGACTCCTTTTGGTCGCGGTTGTGGAGATACTGTGCAATTTGGAACTGCATAGGTCCGGCAACAGCACCACCTGCGGTCTTACCTTTCGACTTGTGTTTGAATATGGCCGTTATGAAGGTGTATTTCGGATTTTCGGCAGGCAGGTATGTTACCATCGAGGCGAGATAGTAGCCGTCGCGATATTTGATAGTGTCGAGTGCTACCTTTGCCGTGCCGGTCTTTAAGCCGACGCGGAACGGGTTTTTACCCTCGCCGAAGTATGTCTTTCCCGTACCTGTTTCGGCCGCCTCCTCCAAGAAGCCGCGAAGCGTGGCGAGTGTGCGCTGCGAGCAGATGCTATCGACAAGAACCCTCGTCGGGAACTCTTTGACAACCTCTCCTCCTCGCTCAATTCGGCTGATAAGTCGCGGAGCGACCATACGGCCGTTGTTCGCTACGGCATTGTAGAGTGTGAGCGTCTGCATCGGTGTCACCTCGACAGCATAGCCATAGGCGATATTCACAAGGCTCGAACCGTGCCATATCTTCTTTTGGTCGGGCGATGGCAGGTGCGACTGTCGCTCGTTCAACTCTTCGAGTCCGACCCTTCGGTCGAGGTGCAGACGTTTCAGAGAGTTGATAAATCGTGTAGGGTCATCTTTGTAGGTCTCGTAAGCGGCCTTGGTAAAGTAGACGTTCGACGACTCGGCAAAGGCTGTACGCATATCGACCATACCTTTGGTCTTTTTGCCAATCTCGTGGTCGTCGATAACCTCGGTCTTGTGCTTGTCGCCAATCTTTACGACACGCTTTAAGCCCGTGTGGTATCGCTTGTTGGGGCTCATCTTCGCATCTTCGAGCAGTGTGATTGCCGTTGCGAGTTTGAATGTTGAGCCCGGCTCCATTCGTGTTCGGTAGGCGTAATCCCAATCCTCGTAGCACTTGTTGCCGTGACGACGCAGGTTGGCCATCGCGAGAATGTCGCCCGTAGCACACTCCATAACGACGCTTGTACCCCAGATGCCGCCATCATCGACAAGGTGCTGGCGTAGGCTCTTATCCACAAAGTCCTGTAAATCGACGTCGAGCGTGGTGACTATATCGGCACCATCAATAGCCTCGACGCTCCGATGCTCCTCGTCCTCGACCTCGGCCTTAAAGCCGTGGGCTATGCGCTGCAACCAGCGCAAACCGTGACGACCTGCCAACGAGTCGCGATAGGCGTGCTCGATACCGTAGGGCCGCTTCTTGTCGGAGCGACCGATGGTGCGCAGTGCAAGTGTCGAGTATGGATAGACGCGAGTGTCGCTCTCGATGTCGATAACCGTGCTCATTTTGGAGAGTATAGGGTATTGCTTCAATACCTCCCACTCATTTTTGTCGATGTCGCGGAAGAGTCGGGTGTAGGTGTGGGAGCGACGCAGTTTGAGTTTCGGCTCGGTGCGGGTCTTGTTCTTTATGCCGAACTTTTCGCAGAACCAACCCTCCGAGTAGTCCACCTCTTGCGTTCCGACAACCTCGTATCGTCGGCATCGATTGCGTAGCGCGACCATCTGCTTATAGTAGTCGTCGGCTTTGCGCTCGCCAAAATAGGCGGCAAGGAGCTTCGATAGCGAGTCGGCGGCCTTGACAAAGCGCAGGCTATCGTCGCACCACTCGCTGCCGAAATCGACAAAAATCGAGTGGCGGAAAATCGACGTTGCCAAAGCCTCGCCATTGCGCGAATATATCGAGCCTCGGTGGGCATAGATTGTATCCTTCGAGATAAGGCTGCGGTGGATAACCTTCGAGGTGCGTGCCGTATCGTGGCTGCCATACCTGATGCAGACCAACCTCACGCAGATACCCACGATGAGCAGCATAAATATCAGATAGAACCATTTTAGGCGGTTCATAATCTCGTTGCGAAGTCTCTCCTTGAATGCGTCCATAGTCTACTTTTCGATAACGGTTAGAGGAGAGGTTGGGTCGTATAGTTCGATGCCGCGACGTTGTAGCTCCTCGACGATGGCCGAGTGCGACGTGTGCTTGTTGAGCCTCTCGCGCGTGCGCACCGATTGCTCGTGCAACAGCGTGACCTCTTTGGCCAAACGGTTGCGACGGATTTCGTGGTGGAGCGACGAGAAGAGCATCACGATACTGATGAGGAACGACAGCGCGATATAGACCAGGTAGTTGTATCCGCGCGAAACATTCTCCTTGATAAGAATTTCGCCCGTGGCTATCAACTGCAAGGCCTGCAACCAACGAGGTATAGGCTTGGGTTGCGCTACTATCTCACCCTCGTTGCTCCCCTCCGCAGTAGTCCCGATACGCTCGATTTGGCTCGTCTCGATATGGCGAACCACCTCGTCGCGCAACTCTTCGGGGTGCGGTGTGGTTGTTGGTTGGTTGTCGTATATGCTCATAGTTGCTGTCGGGTTAGAGTTTGATTGCGGCACGCAGTTTTGCCGAACGCGAACGCGAATTTGCAGCCAACTCCTCGTCGCTTGGCGTTACGGCCTTGCGGGTGATGACCTCAAATGGGGTTGTTGCTCGGCCGAAAAAGTCCTTCTCGATTTTGCCCTCGGTGTTGCCACTGCGCAGGAAGTTCTTGACGATGCGGTCTTCGAGCGAGTGGTACGATATGACGACAAGTCGGCCTCCGGGGCGCAAAACTTTGAGACTCTGCTCCAATGCCATCTTCAAAGCCTCCATCTCGCCATTGACCTCGATGCGCAACGCCTGAAAGAGTTTGGTCAGGAACTTCGCCTCGTCGCGCTTCGGAGTGCAGGGCTCTACCGCCTTGACAAGTTGGGCTGTGGTCGTGATAGGCGCGATATTGCGGGCGCGCGCGATGCAGGAGGCTATCTTCCACGTTGTCTCCAACTCGCCATATTGCGAGAGTATGCGAGCCAACTCCTCCTCGCTGCGACCATTGACTATGTCGGCAGCCGTCTCGCCACCGCGCTGATTCATTCGCATATCGAGCGGAGCCTCGCCTCGGAACGAGAAACCTCGTGGCAGAGCGTCGAAGTGGTGTGACGATACACCGAGGTCGGCCAATATGCCGTCCACACCATCGATTCCGCGCAGACGCAGTGCCGAGCGCAGAAAGCGGAAGTTGCTCTCGACATAGTGGAATCGCTCATCGTCGGGGGCGTTGGCCTTTGTGTCGCGGTCTTGGTCGAAGCCATAGAGCGCACCCTCGCTGCCAAGCGACTGCAATATACGACGCGAGTGGCCGCCTCCACCAAACGTGAGGTCGGCATAGCAACCGTCGGGTTTGATGTCGAGTAGGTCGATTGACTCTTCGAGGAGGACTGGGGTGTGGTACGATGACATTGTTCTATTTTGTTTGAAAACCGTTCCGATGGCCTCTTTTTGCACTGCTCTTCGGTCGCCAAACTCCTCACATAGGCTTACTATGCTGCGGGTTTGCCGCCTTGTTTAGCACAAAAATAGTCGCATCGTTTCCGATTTTCGGTTGTTCTATTTTGTTTGAAAACCGTTCCGATGGCCTCTTTTTGCACCTGCTCTTCGGTCGCCAAACTCCTCATACGAGTTGAGCAAAAAGTTAAAACACCTCCGATTTTCGGTTATTTTATTGGTTGCGTTTTCTTTGAAAACGAATCAAAGGACAAAGTTAATGAAAAATACCGCTATAAACACAAAAAAGCCGAGGAAATTTCCTCGGCTCTATCCGAAATTTGGCTTTGTTGCCCGATATGCCTCTCTACTACTCCTTTGAGCGAACGATTCGGACCGTTGATGCCGTCTTTTGCTCGATAAGGTTGCGCGACGACGAGGCGTAACGCTCGATGGTCGTTGCGTCGTAGTTGCGGATTGTGAGCAGTTCGACCTGCTCCTCAATATTCGTATCGAAACCCTCCTCCTGCAAGGCCTTTGCAGCCTCGTCGAGTCGCCAACTCTCCTCGGTGCAGAGTCGCAAATCGACGGCCGAGTTGTGGATAAGGTTTGTCTTGATGCGGAAACGCTCCAAAATCGAGAATACGATAGGGAACTTCTCTTCGAGGACAAACGAGAGGTCGCGTGAGCGTAACGTCAGCAGCGATTGGTTGCGTTTGAGAATGATGATTGGCAGTGTTACATCGGCCGCCTCGGCATCGATGCGCGTACCGTTTGCCATCTTGTTGCCAAAAGGCTTGACGAAGAGCGGAATATTTTTGTTTTGGAGCGGCTTGATGGTCTTTGGGTGGATAATCTGCGCTCCGCTATATGCCAACTCGATGGTGTCGATATAGTTGAGAGTGTCGATTTTGCGGGCCTCGTCGAAGATTTTGGGGTCGGCATTGAGTATGCCTTCGACATCTTTCCATACGGTCATCGACTCGGCGTTGAGTATATTTGCCACGACAGCGGCCGAGTAGTCGGAGCCTTCGCGACCGAGTGTGGTTGTCGAGCCGTCGGCAGCCGAGCCGATAAAGCCCTGACCGATAAATACTCGGCTCTGCGAGCCTGCCACCTCGCGACGCAACAGCGGTGCCGACTCGTCGAGCAATACGTTGGCGTCTTTGTGGCGGAACTGCGTAACAAAGCAGCGGCGCATATCGACCCAGCGGTTGTCGATGCCGACCGATGTGAGCCACTCCGAGATGATGGTTGTCGAGATGAGCTCGCCAAAGGCTACGGTGCGGTCGTAACGCTCCTCGGCACGCGAGGCATCGTAGGGCACGGTATTGACAAAGCGGCGCAGGTCGTCGATAAAAGCCTGAACCGAAGCCAGCGGGTGCGACTCGCCAAAGAGTTCGTCGATAATGGTTTGGTGGTAGGTGGCAATCTCGTCGATTTTGCGCTCGGCCTCCTCGATATTGGCCGTGCGACAAGCATCGAAGACCGCTTCGAGGGCATTGGTTGTCTTGCCCATTGCCGAGACGATGACGAAGAGTTCACTCTCGCCCTCAATTATATTGCGAAGGTTGCGTACGCCATCGGCATTCTTGACCGATGCTCCGCCAAATTTGTAGACTTTCATAGAAAACGCTTTTGCTTGGTGCAAAGATACGAAAAAACGTGAAACGAAAAATGGAAGGCGGAAAACTTTTGATTTTTGCGCCAGAGAATAGGGGCAGGTAACGGCAAGTAGGGGCTATTAACAGCGAGTAAGGTGGAGCAATTTTTAGTGGTTATTAGTGGTTATTAGCGGTTGTTAGAGTGTACTACACTAATAACCCCTAACGCCCCTAATGCCTCTAACCGACGCCAAGCCGAGAGCAGAGGGTGCTTGCACACTTTGCCGAGGCGCGAAGGAGGAAAAGCCCTCGAAGAGGGATTCACGCCCCCCTAATACAACTCCACAAACTCCCACGAGTTGCCGACCGCTTCGAGGTAGCGCAGAAACTCCGCCTTTGAGATTACCACCGTGCCTCGGCTGTCGTTGGGGTGGAAACTCAAACTCTCGGCACGCTCCAAGTTCTTGTCGAGGAAGAGGTGCGTGTGATTCTCCGTGTCGTTGATAAGTCCGAAGGGCGATACCGAGCCGGGTTCCAAGCCGAGGTAACGCTCCATACGCTGTGGCGAGGCGAAACTCAACTTGCCCTGATGCAGTCGATGTTCGAGGTCGTGAATCGCCATATCCCTATCGCAATCGAAGCAGACCAGATAGTGTCGGTTGCCCTTGTGGTTGCGGAAAAAGAGGTTTTTGCAGTGCACCGAGCCGTCGTTGCGCCAATATTGCTTCGCAATCTCGATGGTTGGCGACTCGGGGTGAAAATAGACCTCGTATTTAATATCGTGCGCCTCCAAAAAGTCGAAAACCCTCTTGCTGCGCAATTCTAATGCCTCCATAAAACTCTAACGACTCTTATACTCCGTGTCGGTATTCTCAAAGAGGAATGCAAATGTGTCGGCAATCTCGTTGAGTCGCTTGTCGGTCGGTTTGCCTGCTCCGTGACCCGCGTTGGTGTCGATGCGGATAAGCACAGGATGGTCGCCCTTGTGGCAATGTTGCAACTCGGCAGCAAACTTAAACGAGTGGGCCGGCACAACACGGTCATCGTGGTCGCCCGTGGTTATGAGCGTCGCAGGGTACTCGACACCCTCGCGCAAGTTGTGCAGTGGCGAGTATTTTACGAGGTAGTCAAACTGCTCCTCGACCTCCGACGAGCCATACTCGACAACCCAGCCGTGACCGATGGTGAAGCGGTGGTAGCGAAGCATATCCAACACACCAACGGCTGGCAATGCAACCGCGTAGAGGTCAGGTCGTTGTGTCATACAAGCGCCGACCAGCAGACCGCCATTCGAGCCACCTGCGATGGCGAGTTTGCGGCTCGATGTGTAGCCCTCTTTGATAAGGTGCTCGGCGGCCGAAATGAAGTCGTCGAATACGTTTTGCTTGTTCTCCAACATACCGCCCTTGTGCCACTCTTCGCCATACTCCGAGCCTCCACGCAGATTTACCACGCACCATACGCCACCCTGCTCCATAAACATCGCAGCGGTGGTCGAGAACGATGGGGTGAGGTTGATTTGGAAACCGCCATAACCATAGAGGTAGCAAGGGTTATTGCCGTCGAGCGTAAGGCCCTTTTTGTGCGAGACGAACATCGGTACGCGAGTGCCGTCCTTGCTCTCGAAGAATATCTGCTTTGTCTCGTAGTTGGAGCAGTCGAACTTAACTTCCGACTCTTTGTACAACTCCGACTCTCCGCTCTCGATGTCGTAGCGGTAGAGTGTGCTTGGCGAGGTGTAGTTGGCTACGGCATAGTAGACCTCGGTATCTTCGCGCTCGCCATCGAAGCCACCCACCGAGCCGATAATTGGCAGAGCAACCTCGCGAACGAGTTTGCCGTTGCGGTCGTATTGGAAAATTTTGTTTTGTGCATCAATCAGATACTCGGCAAAGAGATATTTGCCCGCAGTGCCGACCCCTTCGAGGAGCGATTTGCCCTCGGGGATAATGTCGCGCTGACGGCCCGTCGTAAGTTCGACCTCGACGAGGCGATAGTTGGCCGCATTGTCGTTGGTCATCACGAGCAGGCGGTCGTCGTAACAATCGAGCAGTGCGTAGTCGTAGTCGAAGCCCTTGAAGAGGGTGCGGAACTTACGCTCGCCCTTGCGCTTGAACAATATCTCGGTACCCGATGTGCCGGCCGAGGTGGTGATGAAGACCCAGCGACCGTCCTCGCTCTCGCCGCCGTGGTGGTAGCGTAGCGGATTGGCGGCATCGGCATAAATCAACTTGTCGGCCGATTGAGGTGTGCCAATTCGGTGGTAGTAGACCTTCTGGTTGGTATTCTGTGCCGAGTAGAGCGCATCGCCCTCCTTCGGAGCGTCGTAGGCACTATAATAAAAGCCCTTGCCGTCGCGACTCCACGAAGCACCCGAGAACTTTACCCACTTGATGTGGTCGGAGAGGTGTTGCATAGTCTCGGTGTCGAGGACCTTAATCTCGACCCAATCCGAGCCTGCCGAAGCGAGCGAGTAGGCAAACAGACGACCATCTTTGGTGAAGGCTCCCGAGTTGAGTGCTACCGTGCCGTCCTCCGAGAGGGTGTTAGGGTCGAGAAAGACCTCCTCCTCGGTGGCATCGAGCGAGCGCTTGCGATAGAGTACGCTCTGGTTTTGCAAACCGCTGTTGCGCGAGATGTAGTACCAATCGCCACGCTTTGTCGGTGCGCTCTCGGTCGGATAGTTGTAGAGTTCGGTCAGGCGGGCGTGTATCGCATCGCGCGAGGAGAGCGAACCGAGGTAGTCGAAAGTTACCTTGTTCTGCGCCTCGACCCAAGCGGCTGTGCGCTCCGAGCGGTCATCTTCGAGCCAGCGGTATGGGTCGGCAATCTCGGTGCCGAAATAGTTGTCCGAGACCGCTTCGCGCTCGGTGTGAGGGTATTTTATCGTTGTCATATTACGAATGAGTTTGCCTGTTCCGTAGCCTGCTGCATAGCATACGGCTACCAAAAATATTACCTTAAAAATAGTTTTTACTGCCTTTTTCATAGCGCTCCTTGTTTTTTTCACTGCAAATATAGCAAAGATTTGCACATTGGTCAATAATAGCTGCGCTGTGAGTTGTCGATTTTGCAACTTTTTTATACCTTTGTATGATTTGTACACGAAACATATATGATAATGGACTATACAAAACTTAAAGAGATTGTAGAGCAGGCGTGGGAAAATCGCGCGATGCTCGAAGCAGAAGAGGTGCGCACGGCAATTCGTGCCGTCGTTGAGGCTGTCGATAAGGGCGAGTTGCGATGCGCCGAGCCTATCAACCTCGAAAATAGCGAGTGGCAGGTGAATGAGTGGGTGAAGAAGGCGATTATTCTCTACTTCCCAATCCAAAAGATGCGTACGATGCGTGCCGGCGAATTGGAGTGGTACGACAAAATCGAGTTGAAGCACGATTACGAGACTCTCGGAGTGCGTGTAGTGCCTCACGCAATGGCCCGCTATGGCGCATATATCGCTTCGGGTGCGGTGCTGATGCCTTCCTATGTAAATATCGGTGCCTATGTCGATACGGGTACAATGGTCGATACTTGGGCAACCGTAGGCTCGTGCGCCCAAATCGGTAAGAATGTTCACCTCTCGGGCGGTGTCGGTATCGGAGGCGTTTTGGAGCCTATCCAAGCAGCACCCGTAATCGTTGAGGATAACAGCTTTATCGGCTCGCGTGCCATCATCGTCGAGGGTGCGCACATCTGTCGCGAGGCGGTTATCGGCTCGAACACCGTAATCACGGGCTCAACCCATATTATCGACGTTACGGGCGATGAGCCTGTAACATACAAGGGTTATGTCCCTGCACGCTCTGTCGTTATCCCGGGAACCTACCCAAAGAAGTTTCCTGCCGGAGAGTTCAACGTCGCGTGTGCTTTGATTATCGGCAAGCGTAAAGAGTCCACCGATAAGAAGACTACGTTGAATGATGCGTTGCGTGACTTTGGCGTAAATTGATTTTATAAGGTCTTTGCTTCCGCTAACGTTTTTGCCCGCAATGGGCAGTACGAAGTGGGTAGAGTGAGTAGCCTGGGTTTTGCTGGGGAGGCTGGGTTTTGCTGGGTAGGCTGGGTAAAGTGAGTAGCCTGGGTAGAGTGAGTAGCCTGGGTAGCCTGTCTTTCAATCTACCCAATCTACTCAATCTACTCAATCTACTCAATCTACTCAATCTACTCAATCTACTCAATCTACCCCTAACGCCCTTAACGCCCCTAAAATCAAACCAAAAAAGACTATGATTTACCATCTATCTTCAACCACCTCGACCAACGACGATGCAAAGGATTTGCGCTATGTCGATGGCGATATTGTTTGGGCCGATTTTCAGACTGCGGGCCGTGGTCAGCGTGGCCACAGCTGGGAGAGCCGCGAGGGCGAAAACCTCACCTTCTCGGTGGTGCTTGAACCGTCGTTTCTGCCCGTTGCCCAGCAATTTCTGTTGCTCGAAGCGGTGTCGTTGTCGCTTGTCGATTTCTTCGACTCCTATGGTATCAGGCCGTCGATAAAATGGACCAACGACATCTATGTCGATGACCGCAAACTTGTCGGAATCCTGATAGAGCATCTCTACACGGGAGCGACACTTTCGCGCACGATTGTCGGCATCGGCATCAATGTCAATCAGCGCGAATTTTCGCCCGACCTGCCCAACCCCGTCTCGATGGCTCTGCTTACGGGGCGCGAGTTCGATTTGGCGGAGGTGTTGTCGCGATTTGAGTGGGCATTGCAGCGTCGTTATGCGCAATTGCGTAGCGGGGAGTGGGATAGGCTTCAAGCCGACTACCACGCAAGGCTCTATCGTCGCGATGAGTGGCATCGGTTTGCATTGCCCGACGGCTCACGCTTCGAGGGGGCTATTCGGGGCGTGAAACCTATGGGCGACCTTATCATCGAGCATCGCAACGGCGAGGTGAAGAGTTTTCTCTTCAAGGAGGTCGAATTTATTATAGCCGAGTAGGGGCAAAACATAATAATATGAGGGGCTTGTCGGCAAAATTTTCATTTTTCGGTTAAGCTTTTGATATAATAATCAAAAATTTGTATCTTTGCGCTGATTATTGCGTAGCAAACAGAAAACAACAATAAATCTTAAAACTTATCTTATGGCAAACATTCCTGCTGAATTGAAGTATTCCAACGACCACGAGTGGTGTCGTGTGGAGGGCGAGTATGCCTATGTCGGCATTACCGATTTCGCACAGAGCGAGTTGGGTGACATTGTATTTGTTGATATTCCGACCGAGGGCGAGACTCTTGCTGCGGGCGATGTATTTGGTACTATCGAGGCTGTTAAGACTGTCAGCGACGCATTCCTTCCTGTATCGGGTGTTGTCGAGGAGGTAAATCCGGCTATCGACGCAGACCCATCGCTTGTTAATAAGGAGCCTTATGGCGAGGGTTGGATGATTAAGGTGCGTATGTCGGCACCCGAGGAGTTCGACTCGTTGCTTTCGGCCGAGGAGTATGCTGCACTTATCGCAAAATAGATTTTCTAATAAACATACAAATTAAACAATTATGTCAAAAGTTACAGTTGTCGGCGCAGGTATGGTTGGTGCAACCTGTGCAAACGTGTTGGCTTGCCGCGGTGTAGCAAGCGAAGTAGTCCTTGTTGATATCAAGGAGGGTTTGTCGGAGGGTAAGATGCTCGATATGTTCCAGGCATCGGCTACCCAGGGCTACAAGACCAAGTTGGTAGGCGTTACCGCTACCGATGCAGAGGGTTACAAGCCAACTGCAAACTCGGACGTTGTCGTTATCACTTCGGGTATTCCACGTAAGCCTGGTATGACTCGCGAGGAGCTTATCGGTATCAACGCAAAGATTGTTAAGGGTGTAGTTGAGAACGCTCTCCGTTGGTCGCCAAAGGCTATGTTCGTAATCATCTCGAACCCTATGGATACTATGACCTACCTCACCTTGAAGGCTACCGGTTTGAAGAAGAACCGCGTAATCGGTATGGGTGGTGCGCTCGACTCGTCGCGTTTCCGTTGCTACCTCTCGAAGGCTTCGGGTGCAGGTATTCAGGATATCGACGGTATGGTTATCGGTGGTCACGGCGATACCACAATGATTCCGCTCGTATCGAAGGCATCGATTAAGGGTGTGCCTGTAACCAAACTCCTCTCGAAGAAGAAGTTGGAGCAGGTTGCTGCCGACACTATGGTTGGTGGTGCAACTCTTACAGGTTTGCTCGGTACTTCGGCTTGGTATGCTCCGGGTGCTGCGGGAGCATCGGTTGTTGATGCTATCATCAACGATACGAAGGCTATCGTTCCTTGCTCGGTATTGCTCGAAGGCGAGTATGGCCAGGAGGATATCTGCCTCGGCGTACCTGTTGTTCTCGGCAAGAAGGGTATCGAGAAGATTGTTAAGATTGAACTCACAAAGGAGGAGCAGGCAAAGTTCGTTGCTTCGGCCGATGCAGTTCGTAAGGTAAACGGCGCACTCTACGAGATTGGCGCGTTGTAGTCTTAACCGAATACTTAAATAAAATGGTGTGTCTTTCGCAAGACACACCATTTTTTATTGCTTCTTATGTGGGGGCGTATTAGATAGAGATGTCGAGAATCTCCAACTTCAATAGACCTGCCGGTACGGTTACCTCGACAACCTCGCCCTTCTTCTTGCCGAGCAGAGCCTTTGCGATAGGGGTGCCGATAGCGAGTTTGCCCTCGCGGAGGTTGGCCTCGTTCTCCGACACGATGGTATAGACCACCTCGCGGTTGTTGTTGTGGTTGAGGAGTGTCACCTTACTCAAAATCTGCACCTTGTCTTTGCTGATTTTGCTCTCGTCGATGATGCGTGAGTTGTTGAGCGTAGCCTCCAATTGTGCTATGCGCATTTCGAGCAGACCTTGTGCCTCGCGGGCAGCATCATACTCGGCGTTCTCCGAGAGGTCACCCTTGTCGCGAGCCTCGGCGATAGCCGCAGCCGCAGCAGGACGCTCAACCGAACGCATATGGTCGAGTTCGTCTTTGAGTTTCTTGTAACCTTCGGCGGTCAAATAAATCAATTCCTTTGCCATTGTTAATATAGTTTTTTTGTTTTTAGTTCGGTTTTTGGCAGACAAAACAAAAAATAAAGAATCCTAACCCTGCGATTAGAACCCTGTGATAAATCCGTATTGTCTGCAACAAAGGTAAGCAGAGATTTCGGGATTTCAAAATTTTAGCACCACTTTTGCCGAAATCTATGCTCTATCCCCCTCTTTTTCGGCCTGTTTGCCCTACTCGATGACAAATCGGCGCGAAGTGTTGTCCAATGCCTCGATGCGTACCACCATCACGTTGTCGGGCAGAAGTTGCTCAACCCGCTCCGGCCACTCGACAAGGCAGAGGTCGCCCGAGTAGAAATACTCTTCGTAGCCCATATCAAAGGCCTCGGCAATGGAGTTGATGCGGTAGAAGTCGAAGTGATAGACCGCATCACCCTCGCCCGTAAAGTATTGATTTACGAGTGCGAAGGTTGGGCTTGTAACCGTGTCGGCCGATTGCAGGTACTCCATTATCGCGCTGATAAGGGTTGTCTTGCCTGCACCCATCTCTCCCACAAAGGCGACAACCGAGCGACCGTCGAGGCTCTCGATGACCGCTTGTGCCACTTCGGGCAGTTCGGAGGTGGAGTGTATCGTAATATCTCTCATTGTGTTGTAGTTGCTGGGGCAAAGATACGAAAAGATTTCGATTTGTGCTACTCGTGGTGGTATGGCTCGTGGCGGATAATCGTAAATGCGCGGTAGAGCTGCTCGGCAAAGATTGCACGAATGATTTGGTGCGAGAAGGTCATCTTCGAGAGCGAGATACGCTCGTTGGCTCGCGCATATACCGCCTCCGAGAAACCGTAGGGGCCACCGATGACAAATACAAGGCGTCGCACACCGCTGTTCATACGTTTTTGCAGCCACTCCGCGTATTCGATTGAGCGGAACTCGGCTCCGCGCTCATCGAGCAGTACAAGGTGGTCGCCATCGCCAATCTGTCGCAACAGAGCCTCGCCCTCGACCCTCTTCTGCTGGGCCTCGGTGAGGTTTTTGGTATTCTTCGCATCGGGCAGATAGGTTATGGCGAAGCGGTTGTAGAACGAGATGCGTTTGGTGTAGGTCTCGACCAGCGCATCGACCTGCTTCGAGTCGGTCTTGCCGACCACAATCAAATCAATCGTCATCGCTATTCGATTTTATCGATGTCGGTATTCCACTCTCCGTCGGCACTTGGGCAGATGATGGCTCTGCGCGACTCGATGCTCTTTGCCTCCTCGTAGGCCTTGTAGAGGCAGTAGCCGTTACCTGCTTGTGGACCGCAAATCGAGTAGGCGATGATGCAAGGGTGGTTGCGTGTGCGCCAATACATCGAGCGTATGCGCTTGCGATAGGCATCGACAAGGTTGGGGTTGTTCGACGGAGTACCCGTTACGGTACGGTCGGTGCTACGCTCGGTTGGGTTGATGTTGGCCTGCTCGATGACGTAGATACCCACCTCGTCGCAAATGTCGTAGAACCATTCGGGTTGAGGTGCATCGGGGCGAAGGGTGTTGTATCCGCGCTTTTTGAGGGCCACAATCTCCGTGCGTGCCTCGGCAGGTGTCGTGCGGGCGTTGTAGGCTACGCCCTTGATTTCGAGAGGTTTGCCGTTGCGGATAATCTTGCCGTTGGCGAAGGTTGTCTCGCCTGCACCGATTCGCAGAGGGATATATTCGCGTGGTTTGCCGTTGCGCTTAACGTAGAGCGTTCCGCGATAGAGTTTTGGCGAGGTGTTGCTCCAAAGGTTGCGCCCTCCTTCGCCAAGTTTGGCTCTGATGTGCAGGGTGTCGATGCTGCGACCTGCAACCTCGAAATCCTGTACGCCATAGTCGATGAGTTTGCCCTCGGGCGAGTAGATGTCGTAGCCGACGGCAATGGTCTCTTCAAAGTTGAAATCGTTTTTGACCGCTACGTCCAACAGACAGAGCATCTCCTTGTTCTCGTCGGGTGTGATACGAGCCTCGTAGTCAAAGATATGGAGGCGGTGCTGTGCCGTGATATAGCAGTTTTCGAATTGGTCGCGGAGCGATTGTTGCGCACCTCGATTAAGTTCGGTTGCTGAGCCACGCAAGAGCAACAATACCTCGTTGCTGCCCTGTTTGAGGTAGGGCGAAATCAGGTAGTCGGCCGGGGTATATGGGTCGTCGGTCGTGGCAACGCTTTGGCCGTTGATTACCAACTCGTAGGCCTTGATGCTGTTCTCGATATGGAGATAGACATTGTAGTCGCTCCACGCGGTCGGAATCGTAATCTTCTTGCCGACCAACTCGGTCTTGCCCGAGGCTCCGAGGGCTATGGGGCGAAAGGCGATGTGTTGGGTCGAATTTTTGTGCGATTGTGCGACAGCATCTTCGCGAGTGTCATATACGGTAAACTCGCTACGATAGATGCGCTGCGCCGAGGCCGAGAGGGCTGCGGAGAGCGACAAAGCGAGCAGGAGTGTCGATAAAATTTTCATTGTTTTGGTCTTTATGCTCTGCGAAGATAGCGCAAATTTTCAACAAAATTCAAAAATGGTCGCAAAAAGGCGTCATATCGAAATTTATTTTATAAATTTGCACTTTGCAAATGCTGAAAACAAATATAACAAGATAGATTATGAGAATTGCACAACTACTCAAATCAACCCAAATCGGCAGCGAGGTTGTCGTAAAGGGTTGGGTTAGAACCAAGCGCGGAAACAAGAATGTGGCATTTATTGCCCTCAATGATGGTTCGTGCGTGGCCAATATTCAGATTGTGGCCGATTTGGCCAAAATCTCGGAGGAGTCGCTTCGCCTTGTCACTACGGGTGCGTGTCTCTGCGTTAAGGGTGTGTTGGTCGAGAGTCTTGGTGCCGGTCAGGGCGTCGAGGTTCAAGCCTCCGAAATCGAGGTGTATGGCACGGCCGACCCTGCAACATATCCGTTGCAAAAGAAGGGCCACTCGCTCGAATTTTTGCGCGATATAGCCTACTTGCGTCCGCGTACCAATACCTTTGGCGCTGTGTTGCGTATCCGCCATGCAATGGCTTTCGCTATCCACAAATACTTCAACGACCGAGGCTTCTACTACCTCCATACACCGCTCATTACAGCCTCCGATTGCGAGGGCGCAGGTGCTATGTTCCAGGTTACGACGCTCGATTTGAACTCTCTGCCAAAGACCGAGGAGGGTGCAATCGACTACTCGCAGGACTTCTTCGGTAAGCCTTGCAGCCTCACCGTGTCGGGTCAGTTGGAGGGTGAGTTGGGCGCATTGTCGCTTGGTCAGATTTACACCTTCGGTCCAACTTTCCGTGCCGAAAATTCAAACACTCCGCGCCACCTGGCCGAGTTCTGGATGATTGAGCCGGAGATGGCATTCTACGAGTTGCAGGACAATATGGATTTGGCCGAGGATTTCCTCAAATACCTTATCCGCTACGCTCTCGACAACTGCCGTGAGGATTTGGAGTTTATGAACAAGATGTGGGATAACGAACTTATCGAGCGCCTCGAATTTGTCTTGGCCAACGATTTTGTTCGTCTCGACTATACCGAGGGCGTCCGTATCTTGAAGGAGTCGGGTCGCAAATTCGAGTTCCCTTGCGATTGGGGTTGCGACTTGCAGTCGGAGCACGAGCGCTACTTGGTTGAGGAGCATTTCAAGCGTCCGGTTATCCTTATCAACTATCCAAAGGAGATAAAGGCCTTCTATATGAAGCAGAACGAAGATGGTAAGACGGTGCGTGCGATGGACGTTTTGTTCCCGAAAATCGGCGAGATTATCGGTGGTTCGGAGCGTGAGGCCGACTATGGCAAACTTCGTGCAAGAATCGACGAGTTGCATATTCCGGAGAAGGATATGTGGTGGTATCTCGACACACGTCGTTGGGGTTCGGCACCGCACTCCGGTTTTGGTCTCGGTTTCGAGCGTCTGCTTCTGTTCGTGACAGGTATGGGTAATATCCGTGATGTGATACCATTCCCTCGTACGCCGAAGAACGCCGAGTTTTAAGAGATACCCTTGTGGGGCTACTATACCTCCTTAAAATGACGAAAATCCTGTGATGGTGCAGTCTGTCAACCAATAGTAAACAAGAGAATGGCACTACTCGGACAAACACAAACGCTCGTTCAGCAACAAAAGCTGTCGCCCCAGCAGATTCAGATGATAAAACTGTTGGAGTTGCCGGTAGCGTTGCTCGAACAGCGCATAAAACAGGAGATTGAGGAGAATATAGTACTCGAAGAGGAGGCGCAGTCGGAAACGGCCGACGAGAATCCTCCAAAGGAGATTTCGATGGAGGAGTATCTTCGCGAAGACGATACTCCTTCATACAAAAGCCGCCTGAACCACTTTTCGAAGGACGACCGTCCGCGAAGCGTTCAGATTTCGGGCGGAAGGTCGTTGCACGAATCGCTTGTCGAGCAGCTTGGTTTTCGCAACCTCTCGGAGCGCGAGCGGCAACTTGCGTTGTTTATCGTCGGCAGCATTGATGGCGATGGCTATCTGCGCCGCGACCTGCAATCGCTCTCCGACGATATAGCCTTCTCGATTGGTGTCGAGGTCGGGGTCGAAGAGTTGGAGCGTCTGCTCTCGATAATACAGCACCTCGAACCCGTTGGCGTCGGTGCGCGTGACCTGCGCGAGTCGTTGCTCTTGCAACTCGATGCCCAACCGCTCGATACACCGGCCAAAGAGCTCGCCTATCGTCTGCTTTCGTCGTATTTCGAAGAGTTTGTCAAGAAACACTACGAGCGTTTGATGGCTCGCCTCGGTGTCGATGAGGAGGAGTTCCGCGCTGCGGTGCAGGAGATTCAGCGACTCTCGCCAAAACCCGGCAACCTCTTTGCCGACGAGGGGTCGGAGGGTGCGCCATATATCATTCCCGACTTTATCCTCGACTACCACGATGGGCGTTTCGAGTTGTCGCTCAACTCCTACAATATCCCCGAGTTGAAAATCAATCGTCGCTACTTGGAGGTTATCCGCAATATGGCGGGTGTCTCCGATGCGCGTATGAGCGACAAGGACCGCGAAGCGATACAGTTTGTAAAGAGCAAAATCGACTCGGCCAAGTGGTTTATGTCGGCCATCAAGCAGCGCCACGATACGCTGATGCGTACGATGCAGACCATACTCGACTACCAAAGCGAATACTTCAAGGAGGGCGACCGAAGTAGTCTGCGCCCGATGATTTTGAAGGATATTGCCGACCGCACGGGTCTCGATGTCTCGACCATTTCGCGCGTGGTAAATAGCAAATATGTGCAGACGCAATTTGGTATTATCTTGCTGAAATCGCTCTTCTCGGAGGCTATGCAGACCGTTTCGGGCGAGGAGGTGTCGAGCTACGAGATAAAGAATATTTTGCAGGAGTGCATCGATGGCGAGAACAAGCGCAAGCCTCTGACCGATGAACAGCTGATGAATATCCTTAACGAAAAGGGCTATTGCATCGCTCGTCGTACGGTGGCAAAGTATCGCGAGATGTTGGAGATACCGGTGGCGCGCTTGCGAAAACAGATATAAAAATCGTTCTGATGAGTTTTTTTGCACGAGTGTGTCGGACGCTGAAATGCTCACATAGGTCTGCTATGCTGTGCTTTCATCGCCTAACATCGCACAAAAATAATCTCATCATTTACGATTTTTGCAGTATGGGTAATTTTTAATTTTGCATTCTGCATTTTGAATTTTGCATTCAAATACGATTTGCTCATTGTCGGGGCCGGACTCTACGGTGCTGTGGCTGCCTATCGCGCCCATAAAGCGGGACTGCGAGTGCTTGTCATCGACCGTCGTAACCACACGGGCGGAAACTGCTACTGCGAGGAGCAGGAGGGTGCTTTTGTCCATAAGTACGGAGCGCACATCTTCCACACATCAAATCGTGAGGTTTGGGATTTTGTCAATCAATTCGTTGAGTTCAAGCCATTTACCCACTCGCCACTCGCCAACTATAAAGGCTCAATCTATCCACTACCCTTTAATCTAAACACCTTCGATGCGCTGTGGGGTGTAAAGAGGGCCGAGGAGGCGCAAGCCAAAATCGAGGAGCAACGACTCCACCTCGACCGCGAGCCTGCGAACTTGGAGGAGCAGGCGTTGTCGTTGGTCGGTCGCGACATCTTCGAGCGACTTATCAAGGGCTACACCGAGAAGCAGTGGGGTCGCAGTTGCGCGGAACTTCCTGCGTGGATAATCCGCCGTTTGCCACTTCGCTTCGAGCGTAACAACAACTACTTCAACGACACCTATCAAGGTATCCCCGTCGGTGGCTACAATCCACTCTTTGAAGGGCTGTTGGAGGGTGTCGAGGTACGACTTTCGACCGACTACTTCTCCGACCGCAAAGCCTTTGATGCAATGGCCGAGAGGGTTCTCTATACGGGCGAACTCGACCGCTTCTACGACTACCGCTTCGGGGCATTGGAGTATCGCTCGCTACGATTTGAGGAGGAGCGACTCTCGCAACGCGATTTTCAGGGTGCAGCGGTGGTCAATTATACCGACCGCGAAACCCCTTTTACCCGCATTATCGAGCATAAGCACTTCGAGGATAGAGGTGCCGACCATACCATTATTACGCGCGAATATCCTATCGAGTGGAGCGAGGGTGCCGAGCCTTATTATCCCGTAAACGACCCTCACAACACCGCCCTCTATGCAAAGTATCGCGCTCTTGCCGACTCCGAAACCAAATATCTCTTCGGTGGTCGATTGGCCGACTATTGTTATTATGATATGCATCAGGTTATCGAGAAGGCGTTAAAATCGTTCTGATTGGTAAATTTTGTACCGCTCTGCGGATAACGAAATGCTCACATAGGCTTAC
>JAZQSA010000049.1:0-6798 GCA_045629905.1 Alistipes sp.
AGGAATTTCATTTTCCGCATTTGCCCATATAAATTCTATTTCTCTCAATGCTTTGCACTCACCTATCGTACTTGGAAGAGAGCAGTTAATTCTTTTTGATATTATACCACTTACTCTTAAACTGAACAATTTTTGAAGATACTTTATGTTTTCTGGTATAGAAGTGATATTAGGACAGCCAACAAGTTGTAATATCTCCAAATCGCATAAACCTTCTATACCTTCAAAAAAAGGACCAGATATATCAGTATAACTTAAATTTAGAGAGTGTAATTTGTTAAGTTTCCTCATTTCTTTAGGAACCATCCCCGATATTTGATTGTGATTCAATTCCAACAATCGAATATTTGATAAATTACCTATTTCATTAGGAATTTCACCTTTTAAGTTATTATTTCCTAAACTCAGTGCCCAAATAAAACCTTCACTACAATCAACTCCATACCACTCACCTACAGGTTTATCCGAACACCAATTCTCGTTATTTGTCCAATTATCGCCATCAAGTGCGTTGTATATTGCAATCAACGCCTTGCGTTCCAAAGCGAGTTGGTAATCCAAATCTGGCTCTTGGGTGATTGTGTAGGTTACAGATAATTTGCCATCTGCGGACTTCACAATAACATCTGCCGAACGTATTGCCCCTTCATTCGATTCCACTTTAAGCGTGATACTCTGCTTCTCCATTGCGCGAGTGGCAGGAACTACTGAAATCCAACTCTGTGCATCTTCGGGAATAACAACCTCACACTCAACATTCGACAAAAACTCCAAAGTCATCTCACCACCTTCAGCGGTAGCAAACTTTGTTGCGTTCTCCTCGACCTGCAAACCAGCCTCCTCGAATGTGATACTACGCATAATAACCTTGTCGCCATTCGATACAAATACAATCACCTTGCTATACTCGTCAATCGCATCGCCCGTTGTGATGTGAATTTTTCCTGTCAAGCCACTTGCGTTGTCGGCCACTGCCTTTGCCTTTATATCGGCTGAAGATGTAACCTCGACCTTTACAGTCTCGGTTGCACTTGTAACAGCGTAGCCAATCTCGCGACTTGAATTTGGAGACATAACCACCAAATCATTCTCGGCAAACTCAATGCTCAATGCTAAGCCCTTTGGAATGGTGATTACCGTACCATCGGCGAGTGTGAAATATACATTACTCTCGTCTTGTGTAACATCTTGGAAGAACGAATCACCATCTACACCATCATTTGTGCCATCCTTGCCATTGACGATTGTAGCCTTCGAGCCATCGGAAAAGGTAATCTCATAGCCATTCTCGATCGGCTTGACCGTCTCGATAAACAACTTGTTCTTGTAGGCATTCATGACGGTCTCCATGGCCGAAAGGCGTTGTTCAAGCGAATTGATCGAGTTCCACACCTCCGAGTCGTCATACTCCTTGCTACAACCGATCGTGCTGAGCAACAGCACGGTCGCAAAAAACATACATAATCGTTTCATAGTTCGTTTAGGTTACCGCATCAGCCCCATCAACGGTGAGCTAAATAAAGAAAGTGTGGAGCTGACTTCCGTTTATCTGACACGAGGCTCTGACAAAACCCTGAAAAGAATAAACGATTACAAGACCCCACACTTGGATAGTATGGGGTATATGCCAAGAAAGGCATAGCCACATAGCTATACAAGAAATGAGTGTTGTCGTATCCTCTTTTCGTTGAAACTGTCAGATTTCGTGTCAAGGATAAAAGCGAAAACACTTTCATCAAATATGTAATACCGAGGGCGCAAGCCACACGACACAACAAAGTTAGTAAAAGTTTCGCAATTGACAACACTCTTTGGGGGGCCTTGTTCGGAATAGATATAAAAAATCGCCTCCCACAAGAGAACAAAAGGCGAAATTTTAGAGTCTATTTATTTACATTTAATTTAGACTACATATAAGACTACACGCAAAGGGTAAGAAATAGAGTTTAAGCGCTTTTTGCACGAAAAGTCGTTTCACAATCTAATGAACTAACATATTGTAAATAAACAAAGAGCCGAGTGCGCAGCATACTAAAGCGTATGTGAGCAACTCGCTTATTGCAGAGCGGTACAAAATCGCTATCCATCAAATTCTACGCTCTCAAAAAAAATCAGAGATGATTGAGGAAATTTTGTGCCAAACAAGAAAGCGAGTCCGCAGCATAGTAGACCTATGTGAGGAAGGATTTGTTCTATCCCCGCCCCCTAAAAAATGGTTTTAAGCAGATGAGAGCAAGGCAAACAAAGAGCCGAGTGCGCAGCATACTAAAGCGTATGTGAGCAACTCGGCTTCTGAAGTTTAACGCAGCTATCGCTGCTTAAAATCACTTTTTACTCGATTTCCCAGTCGTATCCGTCCTTACGGTCCTTAACTCGAATACCGATTGCGGTAAGTTTGTCGCGGATTTCGTCTGACAAGGCCCAGTTCTTGTCGGCTTTGGCCTGCATACGCATATCGAGGAGCATAGTTACGAGTGGCGAGACCATATCTTTGCCACCCGAAGCCTCGGCCTTCTCGTTTTCAAGACCAAGAATATCGAACACCCAACGCTGAACGGTTGCGATAGCCTTTGCCTTATCCTCGGCTGTCAGGGTCTGCTTACCCTCCGAGAGTTGGTTAAAGAGGCGAACGTAGTCGAACATCGTGGAGATTACGATTGGCGAGTTCAGGTCGTCGGCCATAGCCTCGGCACAACGGCTCTCAATCTCATCGACATTGAACGACGACGAAGCCGATACAGGGGCTTTATGCAACGCCTCGATACCCTTCATCAAGCGATCCAAGCCCTTCTCTGCCGCCTGCAACGCATCGTTCGAGAAGTCGAGCGTCGAGCGATAGTGCGCCTGCAAGATAAAGAAGCGCACGGTCATTGGCGAATAGGCTTGCGCCAACGCAGGGTGGTCGCCCGAGAACATCTGTTCGAGCGTGATAAAGTTGTTGTACGACTTACCCATCTTCTTACCGTTGATGGTAATCATATTGTTGTGTACCCAATAGCGAGCCGAGTCGTGACCAAGTGCGGCGGTCGATTGTGCAATCTCGCACTCGTGGTGTGGGAACATAAGGTCCATACCGCCACCGTGAATATCGAACTTCTCGCCAAGATACTTTGTACTCATAGCCGAGCACTCCATATGCCAACCGGGGAAGCCGTCGCTCCACGGCGAAGGCCAACGCATAATATGCTCCGGCGAAGCCTTCTTCCACAACGCAAAGTCGAACGAGTGTTGCTTATCCTGCTGACCATCGAGCTGACGTGTATCGGTTACAATATCGTCGAGGTTGCGACCCGACAAGATGCCGTATTTGTGGTCGTGGTTATACTTCTCGACATCGAAGTAGATTGAGCCATTCGACTCGTAGGCATAGCCCGCATCGAGAATACGTTTCACGAAGTCAATCTGCTCGATGATATGGCCCGGTGCGTGAGGCTCAATCGAAGGGGTTTGCACGCCCAACTTTGCCATAAAGGTCTTGTAACGCTCCGTATAGTAGTGGGCAACCTCCATAGGTTCCAACTGCTCCAAACGGGCCTTCTTTGCGATTTTATCCTCGCCCTCGTCGGCATCGTGTTCGAGGTGACCGACGTCGGTAATATTACGCACATAGCGCACCTTATAGCCCTCCGCCTTCAAGTAGCGGAACAACAGGTCGAACGTAATAGCCGGACGAGTGTGACCCAAATGCGGGTCGCCATAGACGGTCGGTCCGCAGACATACATACCCACGCGACCCTCGTTGATAGGCTCAAACTCCTCCTTGCGACGAGTGAGCGTATTGTAAAGTTGCAATTTACTCTTTTCCATTATTGTTTCGTTTTATATTTTTGTCGAATCAGTAGCCTCGGCCGCATTGGCAGCCTTTGCCGCAGCCTCCTTCTCGGCATCGGTCAATATCAAATCCTTATCCTCGATACCGAGTGAGCGGAAGTATTCGTTAAGGCTTGCCACAACCTCCTGACGGTCGGCATAGGCCGCCAGATAGTAGGTCTGCCACAACTCGTCAATCTTCTCGCCCATCACATCATTGACCAGGTCGCCATACACACCTTCGAACTGCAAATAGTACTCGATATAGTCGATAAGGTTGTCGGCATAGGCCAAGAGCAGAGCATCGCCCTTGTCGTCGGCACCAAGCGAGTAGTAGGACTCGATGAATGGGTAGGTATTGGCCTCGGTAAAGCGAATTTGCGACGGTGGCAACACCGCAAGGCCTCGGTCGAGCAACTCCTCGGCACGCAACAGCGATGCATTGGCAGCCTCCTCGCGACCTTCACGCTTCTCGTTCTGTGAGCGACGGATATATTCGTTGGCCACACGCGCAAACGACTCACGAGCGCGCGATACCATCAGGTTGTACTGCGTAAACGAATCAACATAGGCTCGCGGGTCTTGCAAATTGCCGTAGCGCATCTTATTCATCAGCACATCGTAAGCATAGTCGGCATCGATACGACCCACCGACCACGACGATTCGTAAGGGGTGAGGATTGGCACAAGACGGTAACTATATCCATCGAATTGCAGATAGTCGAGCAGACCAAAGTTTTGGAGGATATAGACCTGCGTGAAGTATATCGGGCGCTTCCAGTCGAAATGAGCCAACATATCGAGCAACATCAACTCCGAGCGCGAAATCGACCCCTTGCGCAACTCGATATAGACCGTATCGACCATTAGGTCGCGCTCCTCCTCGCGGACTATACCCGAGGCGATAGCGGCCTCCTTATCGACCGGAAGTGCTATACGCTTGGTCGGCACATAGTCTGAAAGACCCAAACCTACGTCGATTTTGGTACGCTTATCGTCACTTGCAATAAAGGCCATCACCTCTTTGGCATCGACCGCATAATCGACACGCTGTTCGACAGGCAGCCAATCGTTCACAAAGGTATATTTATCGCGCGAAAGCGAGAACGGGATACCATCGGCATTGTTGGCCTTGCACTTCATCTCATCGACATACCACTCTCCGTCGAGATACGACGAGTTCATAATGCGCACATCGGTACGCACGCCATCGACCTCCTGATTGAACCACAGCGGGAAGGTATCGTTGTCGCCATAATTGACTATAATCGGACTAACACCCTCCTTCTCGACAATCGAGGTAAGGTAGTTGTAGCCCACGTCGCGAGCCATCGAGCGGTGCGAACGGTCGTGGTCGTCCCAATTCTCGGCACAGAGGATACCTGGAACGGCTGCTCCGAGCAACGTTGCCGCCAAAGCCGGTGCTATCGACTCTCGGCCCAGCACTTGCTTCAACGCACCATAGAGAGCCAACACGCCAAGGCCTATCCATATCGAGAAGGCGTAGAACGAACCTGCATAGACATAGTCGCGCTCACGCACCTCGCCTGGCGAGGAGTTGAAATAGACAACCAACGCAACACCCATCATCACAAACAACCACATCACAACCGTAAAGTTGCGCTGGTCGCGATTGAGCTGATAGATTAGGCCCAACAGACCCAAAATAAATGGCAAGAAGTAGTATTTGTTGCGGGCGCGATTGCTCTCCATCTCGCGAGGAAGGTTCTCCTGCGGACCGAGATACATCTCGTCCACAAAGTCGATACCCGAGAGCCAATTTCCGTTAGTTATCGTCACATCGGTAGCCTGAATATCGTCTTGTCGGCCGACAAAGTTCCACAAGAAGTAACGCCAATACATATAGTTGAGCTGATAGGAGAAAAAGTAGTGCAAATTCTCCATTGCCGTCGGCTCAACAACCACTCTCGACTCCGTACCGTCGTGATAGGTCACCCTACGGCCAAAATCGGCCACCTCGTGACGCAACGACTTACCCGACTCATCGCGCAGGATATTACCCTCCTCGTCGCGAACGAAGTCCATCTTTGTACGGTATGCCGCCCACGGCTTATAGTCGCGCTCACTCTTCAAGTAGTTCCACATACGAGGGAAGAGGTGCATAAACTGCGATGGGTAGGTATAGTCATCGACCGTAGAGAGACGGTTGTATTGGCCTGTCGTCGGATTGTAGTTATAGAACGACTTTTCGGTATAACCCTCGATTGGCGAGGCGTAGCTCGGACCATAGAGCAACGGGCGGTTGCCATATTGGTCGCGATTGAGAACCGACAACAGCGCAGCCGGATTATCGGGATTGTTGCTATTCATCGGCGGATTAACCGCAGCACGAATAGTCACCGAGGCGTAGGACGAGAAGCCAAGCATCACCATCGTCACGCACACAGCAATAAGGTTGGCGATACGATAGCCTCGTTTGTGGGTAAAGTAGACAACTCCACCCAACAGACCGAACATCAGCAACACAAATGTCACGATGCCCGAATTGACAGGCAGCGACAGCGTATTGACAAAGAATACATCGACCAACATTCCGAGATAGACCGTATATGGAATGATAATGCCGTTGATAACGAGCAGAATTGCACCCGCAAGCAGCGTCACGACCGCGACACCCTTCAACGACACTTTGCTGTATCGGCGGAAGTAGTAGATAAATACCAGAGCCGGAATAGTCAGCAAGTTGAGGATATGGACACCTATCGACAGACCCATCAAATAGGCAATCAGCACAATCCAGCGCATTGCGTGAGGCTCGTCGGCCTGCTCCTCCCAACGCAACATCAGCCATACGACCAACGCCGTAAACATCGACGAGAGGGCATAGACCTCCCCCTCAACGGCCGAGAACCAGAAGGTGTCGGTGAAGGTATAGGCCAGAGCACCCACCAGACCGGCTCCCAAAACGGCCCAACGGTTCGCCTCGGAGGGCTCTCCGCGACGCTCCAAAGTCGGATCGTAGCCATG
>JAZQSA010000050.1:0-19510 GCA_045629905.1 Alistipes sp.
CATACGCGTTACGCACCCGTGCGCCGGTCGCCATCAAACATTGCAAGCAATGTTTATGCTGCCCCTCGACTTGCATGTGTTAAGCCTGCCGCTAGCGTTCATCCTGAGCCAGGATCAAACTCTCCATTGTAAAAAATTATAATGTTTTGTTAGAGTCCTGACTACTTCTATTTCCAAAAAGGAAATTGACAGATAAATACTACACTTTCTCTCAATTTATAACCAGTAAATCAAAGAACCGTTTTCAAAATGTTCGCTTTCGTTTTTCGGAGCGAACGCAGGTGCAAAGATAAAGCGACTTTTTCAATCCACCAAACTTTTTGAAACATTTTTTCGAAAAGTTTTCAACATTGCTGTTATTAACATTGTTAAAAAGCCTTTTCAGAACCTGTGCAACCTCTTTATTTCTGATTGCGGGTGCAAAGATACGGACAAATTTCAATTCTGCAAATGTTTTACAACTTTTTTTATCACTTTTTTCAATTTTTTTCAAAACTACGCTTTATACCTATATTATATAATATATAAGGGGCGATTATTTTGCGCCTCATACGGTGTTCCACGCAGCACTGCACGCGGTACAACAAAGCATTTAGCAACCCACAAACACGAGGCAGACTCATTTGTTCGATATTTTTTATATCTTTGCATTGTTAATAAAAGATAAGCAATGAACTGGAAAAAAATTTCGATTTTACTTGCGGTGCTGATTATCGCCGACCAAATTTTGAAGATATGGGTCAAGACATCGTTCCACCTCGACGAGGAGTTGGTGATATTTCCCGACTGGTTTCGCCTCCACTTTGTAGAGAACAACGGCGCAGCCTTCGGTATGCAACTCTCGACAGCGGGCGGTTTTGATTGGGGCAAACTCGGGTTGAGCCTGTTTCGTGTTGGCCTTGTGGGTGGAATGTTCTACTACATCAACCGCCTCGTCAAGCAGCAGGCCTCGACGGGTGTTGTGGTCGGCATCACGCTCATCATCGCCGGAGCAATCGGCAACATTATCGACAGCGCACTCTACGGACTCATCTTTTCGGCCTCGACACCCGCGACAATCGCCGAGTTCGGTGGCAGCTATGCCCCATTTATGATGGGCCGTGTGGTCGATATGTTCTACTTTCCGCTATTTCAGTGGGAGAACTGCCCTGCGTGGCTCGACTTTTTGGTCGATACGAAGGGCTACTTCTTTGGTGCAATCTTCAATTTGGCCGACGCCTACATCTCGGTCGCCATGGTCTATCTACTGATTTTCCAGTATCGATTCTTCAAATAAACGGAGCATTTTGCAGTCAAAACAGAGAGCCAACTCAAAAAGTTGGCTCTTTTTTATTCGTTTTCGGGGAAGTTTCTTGGTTTTTTATTCGCAAATGCCTATATTTGTAACGATATATGCAAACAAACTAAAACAATATAAACCTAATTACTAAAACCATTATGAAAAAACAAATTCTCGCGGGAGGTGGTAGAACATACTACACACCCGCAATGAAGCAGCTCGACATTCGTTGCGAATCGGGTTTCGCAGCAAGCGTTGAGATTGAGGGCCTCACACCAAGCGATGGTGAATGGGACGATTAACAAATGTCAAACTAAAAAAGAAGAAAAAAGATGAAAAAAATCTATTCTATCCTCGGTTTGGCATTGGGAATGCTGGCCGTAGGTTGTACAACCGATTCGACCGAAGATCTCGGTCTGGACCACAAAGTAGTTTTGGGTGTTAATATCGAAGAGTCGCGTACTTCGTTGGGCGACCTCGATGGCACACAGCACCCTATCCTCTGGTCGGAGGGCGACAAAATCAACGTCAACAACCGTACTTCGCAGGCTGTTCCTTCGTCGTATGTTGGCACTTCGAATGCAGAGTTTACCGTATCGAGCGTACGCGCTCCTTACCGAGTTATCTACCCTGCAAACATCTACAACTCGACCGATGGTACTATCACCGTTCCTTCGGTTCAGCAGTACACCGCAGGCTCGTTCGCAAATGGCGTTGCCGTTATGGTAGGCTACTCGGAGACTGCACAAATTTCGCTTAAAAACCTTTACAGCTTCGTTAAGATTCCTATCGAGAAGGGTGACGAGGTTGCACTTTCGTCGGTAAGTATCACCGCTCTTGGCGGCGAGGCTATCTCGGGTGTATTCGCTATTGATTTCCAGGGCGCAACTATCGCTCCTGTTGCAGGTCAGGACATTATCCGTATCGAGGGTGACTTGGCTTATGTAGAGGACGTTGTAGAGGTAGTTATCGCTATCCCTGCCGGCACGTATAGCGCAGGTTTCAAGGTTAATATCGTCGATGCTAATGGCGCAACAATGGAGAAGACCGCCTACACCGCATCGGGTATCACCGTTCCTGCCGGTATGTTGCTCAATATGCCTAAAATCCAATACTATGGCAACGTACAGGAGGGTATCGTAATCACCACTGCTACGCAGTTGCAGAACTTCCTCACTGCTGTCGAGGCTGGTGACTACTCTGCTTACACTCGTGCCAATGGTGAGGTTATCCTCGGCTCGGACATCGACCTTTCGGGCGTAACTCTTACCCCTCCAACTGCCGATTTCGCAGGCGTATTCAACGGTCAGGGCTATGCTTTGAAGAATTGGAATACTACCGAGGGCTTGTTCACAAGCAATAGCGGTACTGTCAAGAACATCGTTATCGATGAGTCTTGCTCGCTCAACCTGCCTATTATCTCTGTGGCTTCGGTTATCGGCTTTATCGTCGATTCGAACACCGGTTTGGTTTCGGGTATCACCAACAACGCAGCATTTACTCTCAACCACGAGGCAGACCTTGCTGTTCAGTATAAGGCTGCGCCTATCGTAGGTTACTCTTCGGGCAGTGGTAAGATTTCGAACTGCGTTAATAATGGTGACCTCACTATCTCCATCAGCAATATTACTGCCGGCTCGAACTACTTCGGTGGTATCGTAGGAAATACCTCGATGGGTGCTGCGTCTAACATTGCTGTCGAGAACTGTGTAAACAACGGTAACATTACTGTCGATATCCCTGGTCAGAACAAGAACCTCTACCTCGGTGGTGTCATTGGTGCAGGTAACAGCAAGGGTGTTATCAACCACTGCGTCAATACAGGTAGCGTATCCTACAACTTCCCTGTTGGTAACTCGGGTGCTTACCCTAATATGGGTGGTATTGTTGGTTATACCGCTTGTACGATGAACTACTGTAAGAACTATGGCGACGTAACCTTCACATCGGAGTCGGAGTCGGTAACTCGTCCGGCTGTTGCAGGTGTGGCTGGTTATGTATCGAAAGATGTTGCATATTGCGAGAACCACGGTGCAATCAGCGTTACCGGTTACAAGTTTTCCAAGGCTTCGAGTGCAACCAACGGTGGTGTTGGTGGCGAGCAGTGGCCAGCTGTTGGTGGTTGCTTCGGTTGCGTTGGTAGCGTAGCAAGCAACGGTCGCGCAAATACCGACCACTGTATCAATACCGGTTCGGTAACCGTATATTCTCCTTACACTTCGTGCCGTGCCGGCGTCGGTGGTATCGTTGGTGAGCCTTGTGGAGCTCTTACAAACTGCTCGAACAGCGGTGATATCGAGGTTACCTATGGTTCGCAGGCCTATATTGGTGGTATCGCAGGTTACATCTACAATATCGCTGACCGCAAGGCCGAGAACTTGGAGAACACCGGTAATATCCTCTTCCACCGTGGTTCGCACTACGACGACAGCACTATCAGCGGAGCTGCTTACAACTATGTTGGTGGTATCATTGGTTCGCTCAACACCTACACCAACTATACAGCAAACAACCTCGTAAACCGTGGTGAGGTTAAGTCGGACGCAAACCTCCCTGTACTCATCGGTGGTGTATATGGTTGTATGCGTGGTGTCAACACCAACTGCTACAACTATGGTACAGTTATCTCGGAGAACAACTTGGGTGTTAAGGTATGCTGCGTAGCAGGTTTCGCAGGTTTCGGTGGCGGTAGCGCACAGAACTGCGGCGTTGAGTGCGACATCGAGGTTATCAGCCCAGAGGAGTCGGTTAGTGTAACTCCATTCGTTGGTGTTGTAGGTAACACCGAGGCTCTCAACAAGGCCGTTACTATCAACGTAAACATCACTTCGGAGACGGAGCAGATGGCCGTATTGGTTGGTGCACAGAGCAATAACCAGAAGACCATCACTCTCGGTACCGAGGAGGAGCCTATCGTTATCAAGAACCTCACTTTCAACGGCGACCCTGTTACTGCCGACAACATCGGTACACAGTACCCTATCGCTACGTACACCGAGACTACCGAAGAGGCTAACAATATTGCTAACTTGGTCTACACTATCGGTTCGACCATCGTTTTTGAGTAATCGAGTCGAGTGACAATAATCGAGAGGAGTACCGAGAGGTGCTCCTCTTTTTTTCGGGGGGGGTGGAGAATGCAAAATGCAGAATGCAAAATGCAAAATGCAGAACCGACGACAAGCCGAGAGCAAAGGGTGCTTGCACACTTTGCCGAGGCGCGAAGGAGGAAAAGCCTGCGCAGCAGGGTTAATGCAAAATGCAGAACCGACGACAACTGACGCACGAAGCAAGAGCAGAAGCAAAATTTATTTTGATTATGCCTTGCAAGAAGGAAGAAAATGGAACATTAAGCCGAGAGCAGAGGGTGCTTGCACACTTTGCCGAGGCGCGAAGGAGGAAAAGCCTGCGCTGCAGGGTTAATGCAAAATGCAAAATGCAAAATGCAGAATGCAGAATGCAGAATGCAGAATGCAGAATGCAAAATTAAAAATTTTGGCTGGGTAGAATGGGGTGTGCTGGGGTGTGCTGGGTAGAATGGGTAGAATGGGTAGAATGGGTAGATTGAGGAGATTGAGTAGATTGGGTAGAATGGGGAGGTTAGAGAATTTAGGGAGTTTAGGGAAAATAAATCTCTAACGCCTCTAACGCCCCTAACGCCTCTAACGACACTAACGACACTAAACTACCCAGCCAAACCCAGCACTACCCAGCCAAACCCAGCACTACCCAGGCCAAACCAGGCCAAACCCAACCCCTCTCCACCAAAAATTGATGTTAGGCTCGCACTACCTCCCGCGGTTGATTAGAAAGAGGCGAATACAAGGCTTGGGAGGTAAGGCGAAGCAGGAGCATACTTGGTGTATGTGACTGTTTCGCCTTGCCGACCGTAACGAAGTAGTCGCCCTTTATAATCGACCGCCCGCCTTATAAAATCAATTTTTCTACGGTAGCACCGACAAACCCAACCAACTCCTGCGGCGATATGCGCAACTGCAAACCGCGCACACCTGCGCTGATAAAGATATGGTCGAATTGGAGGGCGGAGGAGTCGATAAAGGTTGGGAAGCGACGTTTCATCGCTATCGGGGTACAGCCTCCACGGATATAGCCTGTTGTCGGCAGAAGTTCCTTCATAGGTATCATCTCGGCGCTCTTGTTACCCGAGATACGGGCGGCCCTCTTCAAATCGACCTCCTTGTCGCCAGGCACAACGCAGACAAAGTGGCCGTTGCGGTCGCCACGAAGCACCAGCGTCTTAAAGACCTGCTCGATTGGCTCGCCGAGGCACTCGGCAACGTGGGTCGCAGCGAGGTTCGACTCATCGACCTCGTAGGGGATAAGTTCGTAGGCGATACCTGCGCGGTCGAGCAGTCGGGCGGCATTGGTCTTTTCAATCTTCTTGGCCATAGAGCGTTAGTTTGCGTATCGGAATATATCGCACACCTCGGTCGAAATTTCGCCAAGATGGCCACTTTTAGCATTTACGGCCGACTGCACCTTGACAAAGTCGATGGTCGGCAACTCGACCGACTCGCCATTGGCATCGACAGCCATCGCTATATCGAAGCAATTAACCGTCTTGCGCTCCGCGAGCCAATCGTGGGCGCTGTAATTATCGGCATAGCCCCACTCGTAGGCAGGAGCAACCCAAGTGGTCGAGTTCTGGTAGTTGCGCTCTGCGAGGCGCGTACCCGACAAGGTGTAGGACTCGGCATCGACCCACAGCGGATAGTAGGTCGGCTGCTTATGCTGGGTCGGGAGATAGTCGATTTGCCCCTCTGCGCCCTCGCTATCGCGCCACGCAACAGGCCGAGAGTCGGCCGTCGGGCGGAAGTAGGTCACCGAATAGTTGGAGACGGTGGTCGCTGCGCCCGTCTCGCTACCCGCGAGTTCGTACCACACATCATCGGCCAGAGAGTTGGTGTTGGCATCGCACATAACCCACACGATGCCGGGCTCCGACGAGGTTGTGAAGGCGTTGCCCTGAATAGCAAAGTCGTAGCCTCCAAAATTGGTTATCGGCTCGGCAAATCGAAAGACTATATAGCCACCAAAGCCACCGAGCGACACATATTGGCGACGCGCAAGACGACTCTCGGCATAGTCGATAGCCTCGGCCATTGTTCTCGCCTCGAAGCCCTCGTTGATAAACTGACCCGGGGCGGGCATATACTCCACGACACGGTAGTCGCTCTCGCCACCCGCAGGCTCCTCGCCACGATACTCGGTATCGTAGTTACACGACACCGCACCAAAGAGCAGGGATAATATCAACAACACTCTGCGCATCGACCCACTATTTTACGAACGAAAGTGCAGCCCAGCCATCAATTCGGCGCGACTGGTTTAGGCGCAGGCCATAGCCCTCGGCTGCACGACACATAGCCTCGACATCGGCTTCGAGGAAGCCACTGACGAACAACTCGCCACCCTCGGCAAGCAGTGCAACATACGCAGCCATATCGCCAAGCAGGATATTGCGGTTGATGTTGGCCAGGATAAAGTCGTAGCGACGGCCCGCAACACGGCTCACATCGCCAAGCATTGGGCAGATACGCTCCGCAACGCCATTGGTCGCGATATTCTCGCAACAATTTTCGTAGGCGAAGTCGTCGATATCGACTGCATCGACAGCCTCGGCACCACGCTGACAGGCGGCGATAGCGAGCACACCCGTACCGCAGCCCATATCCAAACCGCGACGCGACACAAAGTCGGAGCGAAGAATCATCTCGACCATCATCTTGGTCGTCGCGTGGTGGCCCGTACCGAACGACATCTTCGGCATAATCACTATCTCGAACTCGGCCGAGGGGTTCGGCTCGTGGAACGGAGCGCGAATCAACACGCGACCCTCGACATCGACAGGCTCGAAATTGCTCTCCCACAGTGCATTCCAATTCTGCGCCTCAATCTGAACGTAGCGGCTCTGCTCGACGCCATAGCGCTCCAACACAGCATCGGCCTCCTCCTTGCAATCGACCAAAGCCGACTGCGGAATATAGGCCTTCAACGCGCCACGCTCCGCAACAAAACTCTCGAAGGGCAGTTCCGACAACTCGGCCGTCAAAATCTCGGCCATTTCGGGGTCAGCAACCGAAATATTCAATTCGATATAGTTCATATTATGTAAAATTTTGTATCTTCGCTACTGCAAATGTAACGATAAAATGGCAGATAACAGCGAAAAGTGGCACAAAACTATACAAGCCTACAAAACATACATACGTTTAGAGAAAAAACTCTCCGAAAATAGCGTCGAGGCATACGTTCGCGACCTGCAAAAGTTCGAGGGTTTTGTGCTGCGTATGTACGATGTTCCGCCAGCCGAGGTCGAGACCTTTATGATTGAGCGCTTCTTCGTGCATCTCTTCAACCAACGAAGCAAGCAGACCTCGCAAGCCCGCGAATTGAGCAGCATAAAGGGCTTCTACAACTACCTGCTCCTCAACGACAAAATCGAGTCGTCGCCTGCCGAATTTATCACCTCGCCCAAAATCGGCCGACAACTGCCCGACATACTCTCGGTCGAGGAAATCGACCGCCTCATCACCTCCATCGAGTCTCGCACGGTCAAGGGTCGTCGCAATCGGGCGATAATCGAACTGCTCTACTCGTGCGGACTGCGCGTGTCGGAGGTCACTTCGTTGCAGCTCGGCGACCTCTTCTTCGGCGAGGGCTATATCCGCGTAATGGGCAAGGGCGACAAGCAACGACTTGTTCCCATCAGCGACATCGCACGCGAGCGAGTGATGCTCTACCTCGATGACCGCCACCTGCTCGTGCGCTCCGCAACCGACAAAAAGACCCTCTTTTTGAGTAATCGAGGCGATGCGCTTTCGCGAATTATGGTCTTTACAATCATTCGCAAGGCGGCACAAGCGGCAGGAATCGACAAGGTGATAAGCCCCCACACGTTGCGACACTCGTTCGCAACGCATCTGCTGATGGGAGGCGCAAGTATCCGCCAAGTGCAAGATATGTTGGGCCACGCAAACATTGTCACAACCGAAATCTATACCCACCTCGACGATAAACGACTGCGCAGCACGGTCGAGAAACTATCACTCTAACGATGAAAAGTTACAAGGCACGAGGCATAGTCCTCCACACCATAAAATATGGCGAGTCATCGATGGTCGTGCAGATGCTCACCGACCGCTTCGGCCGCCAAAGTTATATGATTCAGGGTGTGCGCTCGACTCGTGGCCGAGGCTCGAAGTTGGCGATGTTTCAGCCGATGTTTGCCCTCGAATTTGAGGGGCTGACCTCGTCGAAGATGGAGTTGCACCGTATGCGAGAGGTGCGCAACGGCATTGTGCTGACGACTATGCCCTACGACATTCGCAAATCGACCATCGCACTCTTTATGGCCGAGGTACTCTACCGTCTTATTGGCGAGAGCGAGGCCAACGATGCTCTGTTCAACTTTGCGTGGGCTTCGGTCGAGGCTCTCGATGCCATCGAGGGTGGTGTGGCCAACTTCCACCTCTGGTTTCTGGCCAACATAAGCCGCTACCTCGGCTTTGCTCCCGGCAACGACTACATCGAAGGGGCTTGGTTTGATATGCGCGAAGGAGTCTTTACCCCAATAATGCCGCTCCACAACAACGCGATGAACCCCGAACAGGCACGACTGCTACACGATATGACAGAGTGCGATATTCGCGACCTCGACGAGATTGGCCTCAATCGCAATCAGCGCGTCGAACTACTCTCGGCACTTGTCGATTACTACTCTATTCACCTCGATTCGATACGACGGGTACAGTCGCTCAATATACTCCGCGAGGTGTTTTAACCAACAAAAAAATAGGACCGAAAGTCCTATTTTTTATTAAATGCGTTCATCGTACGCTCCATACCCACCGCGACAAACGAAAGTATCGCATCGCCAAAGAGTTTCAACCGTTCGGGCATCTTCTCGCGCTCCTCGGCCAAGAACTCACCCAAGACATAATCGACCTGATGGCCTCGTGCAAAATCGCCCCCGATACCAAAACGGATACGGGCATAGTCCTCACTGCCAAGCATCTCGGCAATATTTTTCAGACCATTGTGGCCTCCTGCACTACCCTTCGAGCGCATACGCAACTCGCCAAACGGCAACGCAATATCATCGACCACGACCAACAGATTGGCTCGGTCGATTTTCAACTCCTGCAACCAATATCGCACCGCCTTACCCGACAGATTCATATAGGTCGAAGGTTTGAGCAACGTCACAACGTGGCCTCGGTGGCGCAACGTCGCCGTAGCACCATAGCGGCCCGACAAAAAAGAGGTGTTGGACGCCGAAGCAAGGGCGTCCAACACTTTGAAACCAATGTTGTGTCGGGTGTCGGCGTACTCCGCGCCAATATTACCCAGACCAACAACAAGATATTTCATCTCTCGATGGCTTTATGATTACTGTGCGTTAGCAGCACCGCGCGAAGCACGGGTTACACGAACAGCACATACAGCCTGGGTTGCAGGCGATACGAACTGCAAGCCCTCGAAGTTGAGGTCACCAACGAAGATGGTCTGACCAACTTTGAGTGGAGTTACATCAACTACCAACTCGTCAGGCAAGTTCTCCAACATACCCTTAACAACGAGCTTACGAGCCGACAAAGCCAACTTACCACCAATCTTAACACCCTCGGCGTTACCGGTCAAACGTACCGGAATAGCAATCGAAACAGGCTTACCCTCCTGAACACGATAGAAGTCGATGTGGAGAATCTGCTCGCGGATTGGGTGGAACTGAACGTCACGCAAAACGGCCTTCTCTACCTTACCGTCGATTTCGATCTCAACGATGAACGAGTTAGGGGTGTAGATAAGCGGCTTAACAGCCTTCTCGTTAATCGAGAATGCTACGTTCTCGCCACCACCATACAATACGCAAGGAATCATACCCTCGCGGCGAACTGCTTTGGTCGCCTTCTTGCCATAATCGGCACGGCCTACGGCCTGAATAGAAAGAGTTTTCATCTTTTTGAAAAATTTAATAGTGTTACCTGCGGCGGCACTCAGTCCGTACCCGAAGTACGACCCCCATAACCGCCTGATTTCGGCTGCAAATATAGTAAAAATATTTTACTCACAGCCATTTATCGGATTTTTTTGTGGTGCATCACAAAAGAAGAGGCCTCACTCCGCACAAAAGAAGAGGCCAAAGACCCCACCCCAAAAATTGGAATTTAAGCAGATGAGAGCAAGGCTTGCGAAAAATCCCCGAGGCAGGGGAATACTTGGCGTATTTCCGTGTCTCGGGGATTGAGCGTAACGCAGCTATCGCTGCTTAAAAACAATTTTTACTTGCGGATAGCCGCCACACCCGGCAACTCCTTACCCTCCATATATTCGAGCAAGGCACCACCACCGGTCGATACATACGAAACCTTGTCGGCGAGACCGAACTTGTTGATACAAGCCACCGAGTCACCACCACCAATCAACGAGTAAGCGCCCTGCTGGGTAGCCTCGGCGATAGCCTCGGCAACAGCACGCGAACCTGTCGAGAACTTGTCAATCTCGAATACGCCCACAGGACCGTTCCAAAGAATGGTCTTGCTTGCGAGAATCTCCTCACGGAAGAGCTCCTTACCACCCTCGGCGATATCGACACCCTCCCACTCGGCAGGAATCTCCTTAACCGGTGCGCTCTTGGTGTTGGCCTCCTGCGAGAAGTCGTCGGCGATAAGTGCGTCTGGCGACATCACGAACTTGATACCCTTTGCCTTGGCCTTTTCGAGAATCTCCAATGCAACAGGGAACATATCTGGCTCGCAAATCGACTTACCAACCTGGCCGCCCAAAGCACCTGCGAAGGTGTAGGTCATACCGCCACCGATGATAATCTTATCGACCTTCTCCATCAACTTCTCGATGATGGTAATCTTGGTCGAAACCTTCGAACCACCAACGATAGCCACGAATGGACGCTGTGGGTTCTGCATCACGCCGTCGATAGCCTTCAACTCGTTCTCCATAACGTAGCCGAACATCTTGTCGTGTGGGAAGTAGTCGGCGATAAGAGCCGTCGACGAGTGTGCGCGGTGAGCTGTACCAAATGCGTCGTTGATGTAGCAATCGGCATACGAAGCCAACTTCTTGACGAACTCCTTCTGCGGACCCTCTTTGAGAGCCTTCTTTGCAGCCTTCTTCTCTTCGTCGGTTGCGTCCTCTGCCAAGCCACGAGGCTTACCCTCCTCCTCGGCATAGAAGCGGAGGTTTTCGAGCAACATCACCTCACCCGGCTTCAATGCAGCAGCCATCTCGGCAGCCTTCTCGCCCATACAGTCGCCTGCGAACTGAATCTTAACACCCAAGCGAGCCTCGATAGCAGGGATAATCTGCTCCAACGAGAATTTTGGGTCCGGATTCTTCTTCGGACGGCCGAGGTGCGACATAAGGATAACGGCACCACCCTTCTCCAAAACCTTCTTGATGGTTGGAATTGCGGCACGGATACGAGTGTCGTCGGTAACCTGACCCTCGCCGTTAAGAGGCACATTGAAGTCTACGCGGATAATCGCGCGCTTGCCCGTAAAGTCGTAATTGTCAATTGCGAACATAGTCCTAAAATTTAATTTGTGATATAATTTGTTGTTGTTTGTTTCTTATGGTGCAAATTTACAAAAATTATCCAAACATCGTACGACAATAGCCCCTTTTTGAAAAGGCAACACCAAATTTATGGTAAGCAACGACATTTTGGGGAGGGAGAGTGGGGTGTGCTGGGGAACCTGGGTAGTGCTGGGTAGGCTGGGTAGGCTGGGTAGGCTGGATAGGCTGTAACCCCTAACGCCTCTAATAACCCCTAACTCCGCAGCATACTTGGCGTATATGAGCAAAAAAAACAGCCTTGCAAGTAGCAACCTAAAAACTGACTTTTAGGCTGATAAATACAAGGCAAACAAGAAACCGAGTCCGCAGCATACTTGGCGTATGTGAGGAACTCGGTTATCGAAGTTTAACGCAGTAGTTACTGCATAAAAGCAGTTTTTCTACTACATTTTCTTGCCTACATTAGTCTTCTTCGCACCCTTCGCTGCCGAAGCCTTTGCTGCGGTTGCTTTTGGTGCTTTTGGAGCCTTGGTTGCAGCTTTCTTCTCTGCACCCTCCTCGGCGGTCTCCGACTTCTTGGCACGCGAACGACGAGTCTTTGGTTTAGCCTCGGTTGCAGCGGCAGCAGCAGGAGTTACACCAAGGGTGTAAGCCTCGTTGAAATCAACGAACTCGATGATGCACATATCGGCACCATCACCCAAACGGAAACCGGTCTTCAAGATACGGGTGTAACCGCCTGGACGCTCGGCAATCTTTGGAGCGATTGTGCGGAACAACTCGGTTACGGCCTCCTTCTGTTTGAGGTACGAGAATACGACACGGCGCGAGTGAGTTGTGTCTTCCTTCGAGCGGGTTACGAGTGGCTCGATGAACTGACGTACAGCCTTCGCCTTCGCAACGGTAGTCTCGATGCGCTTGTGGAGAATCAGGGACGAAGCCATGTTCGACAACATTGCCTTGCGGTGGCCTGCCTGTCTTCCAAGATGGTTAAAATTCTTATTGTGTCTCATTTGATTTATTCTTTATCAAGTTTGTACATAGATACATCCATTCCGAACTTCAAGTCGAGCGATGCGAGCAACGCGTCGAGCTCGGTAAGCGACTTCTTACCAAAGTTGCGGAATTTGAGCAACTCGTTACGATTGAGTTTTACAAGGTCGCCAATAGTCTCGACATCGGCTGCTTTAAGGCAGTTGAGTGCGCGAACGCTCAAATCCTTATCAACCAACTTCGTTTTAAGCAGTTGGCGCATATGCAACTCTGGCTCGTTCAAATCATTCTCTGCACCTGTGTCATCGAGATTGATGGTCATCTTCTCGTCCGAGAAGAGCATAAAGTGCTGGATAAGGATTCGTGCGGCCTCTTTCAACGCATCTTTTGGCTTGATAGATCCGTCGGTCGTGATTTCAAGGCACAACTTCTCGTAGTCGGTACGCTGCTCGACACGATAGTCCTCGCGAGCGTACTTAACGTTCTTGATTGGCGTGTGAATCGAGTCGATTGGCAATACACCAAACTCGCAATTCTCGGGAGTGTTCTCCTCCGATGGCACATAACCGCGACCCTTACCGATGGTGATGGTAAGGTTCATCTTTGTACCCGGTGCGAGGTGGCAGATTACCAACTCTGGATTCAAAACCTTGAACGACGTCAAGAAATTCGAGATATACCCTGCAGTAAGTTCCGTAACACCTGCTACGTTGATGGAAGCCTTCTCGGCGTCCTGATTCTCTACGGTACGAATGAAACGAACCTTTTTCAGGTTCAGAATGATTTCAATCATTCCCTCCATAACGCCCGGAACAGCGGCAAACTCGTGGTCTACGCCTGCTACCTTAACCGTTGTGATTGCATAGCCTTCCAACGATGAGAGCAGAACGCGACGCAAAGCATTACCGATGGTCATAGCATAACCCGGCTCCAACGGACGGAATTCGAACTTGCCGAATGTCGCCGTCGATTCGAGCATTATGACCTTCTCGGGTCTTTGAAACGCTAATATTGCCATAATATTACTACAGTTTTTATGAATTACTATTTAGAGTACAACTCGACGATGAACTGCTCCTTGATGTTCTCCGGAATCTCCTCGCGCTCTGGCTTTTGGAGGAACTTACCACTCATAGTAGCACCGTCCCACTCCAACCAAGCGTAGCGGCTGTGAGAAGTACCTACCAACGAAGAGGTGATAACCTCCAAGGTCTTCGACTTCTCGCGAACCGATACTACATCACCCTCGCGCAACGAGTACGATGGAATGTTCACTACGTTACCGTTTACACAGATGTGGCGGTGCGAAACCAACTGACGTGCGGCTGCACGGGTTGGAGCGATGCCCAAACGATAAACTACATTGTCGAGACGACATTCGAGCAACTTCAACAGGTTCTCACCTGTGATACCGCCCATACGTGCTGCCTGCTCATAAGTGCGCGAGAACTGCTTCTCCAAAATACCGTAGGTATACTTCGCCTTCTGCTTCTCCGAAAGCTGGACGCCGTACTCCGACACCTTCTTACGCTTGCGAGCAAGACCGTGCTGGCCCGGTGGATCATTGCGTTTTTCAAGGCTCTTGTCCGCGCCGAAAATGGCCTCGCCAAATCTTCTGGCGATTCTTGTCTTTGGTCCTATATATCTTGCCATAATTGTTTTAACTTTTTTGATTTGTAATGTAATTGTTTACTCTTCCTCCAACGATTATACGCGACGGCGGTTAGGAGCACGGCAACCATTGTGTGGCAGTGGAGTTACGTCGATAATCTCGGTAACCTCAATACCTGCACCGTGAATCGTGCGAACTGCGCTCTCACGACCCTGACCCGGACCCTTTACATAAACCTTTACCTTACGCAATCCCATATCGTAAGCAACCTTTGCGCAATCTGCTGCTGCGGTCTGCGCTGCATACGGAGTGTTCTTCTTCGAACCACGGAAGCCCATCTTACCTGCCGACGACCAGCTGATTACTTCGCCAACCTCATTGGTGATGGTTACGATAACGTTGTTGAAGGTCGAATGAACGAATGCCATACCGGTATTACCAACCTTAACAACCTTCTTCTTAACTGTTCCTGTTTTCTTTGCCATAACTCTCCAATATTACTTAGTTGCCTTTTTCTTGTTTGCTACGGTCTTCTTCTTACCCTTGCGTGTACGAGCGTTGTTTTTGGTGCTCTGTCCGCGAACCGGAAGACCAAGACGATGACGGATACCACGGTAGCAACCGATGTCCATCAATCGCTTAATGTTCAACTGAACAAGCGAACGGCACTCGCCCTCCACTTTGATATCCATCTCGGCAATCGCAGAACGAATTGCGCCGACCTGGTCATCTGTCCAGTCCTCAACTTTAATATCGTAGCTAATGCCACATTTATCGAGAATCTTTTGAGCTGTGCTGCGACCGATACCGTAGATATAGGTCAAGCCAATCTCGCCTCTCTTGTTTTTTGGTAAATCTACACCGACTATACGTGCCATAAATTTTCTTTTTTCTTTTTTTGTTAATCGTTTTTTATTTACCCTTGGCGCATTTTGAATTTAGGATTCTTCTTGCAAATCACATAGAGCTTACCCTTGCGACGAACAATCTTGCAATCCTCGCTTCTTTTCTTAATTGATGCTTTTACTTTCATGATTAAGCAATCTTTTGTGTTTGGTAAATGTTATTTGTAGCGGAACGATATACGACCCTTACTCAAATCGTAGGGCGTCATCTCCACCTTTACTTTATCGCCGGGAAGAATCTTGATATAGTGCTGTCGCATCTTTCCGGAGATGTGAGCGGTAATAACGTGGCCATTATCCAACTCGACGCGGAACATCGCATTCGACAATGCCTCGGTTACTGTACCGTCTCTTTCAATAGCAGTCTGTTTTGCCATAGAGTTTTCGCTTTATTTGCTTCTTAAAGTGAATTTTCGATGATGCTGAAATCTGTCAGCACATCTGGTCCGTCTTTGCGAATCGCCACCGCAAACTCGTAGTGTGCAGCGGGCTTTCTGTCGCGTGTACGGACTGTCCAGCCGTCACGCTCGAAAACGATTGCTCGCGAACCCATCGTAATCATCGGTTCTATACAGATGACCATACCCTCTTTGAGCATTGGTCCTCTACCACGCAAACCGTAATTTGGGACTCCGGGGCCTTCGTGCATTTTTCGACCCAAACCATGTCCTTCCAGTTCGCGCACTACGCCGTAACCGAAACTCTCGGCGTAGTCCTGCACAGCTGCCGATATATCGCCTACGCGATTACCCGCTTTCGCCTGTGCTGTACCTCTATAAAGAGCCTCTTTGGTGACCTCCATAAGGCGACGGGCTTCTGCCGACACCTCGCCAACGGCAAACGTATATGCCGAATCACCAACAAACCCCTTCATAAACGTACCAACGTCGACCGATACAATATCGCCCTCACGTATTACGATGTTGTCTGACGGTATACCGTGAACCACCTGCTCATTGACCGAAACGGTTATCGAGGCGGGGTAGCCCTGGTATCCAAGAAAAGCGGGAGTCGCTCCGTGCGAACGGATAAATTCGTCTGCGATTTTATCCAACTGCTTCGTGGTTACGCCCGGTTTAAGGTGGCGACCAACCTCGGCAAGCGTCTTGCTTACCAAAATGTTGTTCTCACGGAGCAACTCTATCTCCTCTTCTGTTTTCAGATATATCATCTCGACTCTTTGCTCAACTTTTAGTGGCGACCCTGAATACGTCCGGTCTTCATCAGACCATCGTAGTGACGATTCAAAAGGTGGCTCTCTATCTGCTGCAGAGTGTCAAGAACTACACCAACCATAATCAGCAACGACGTACCTCCGAAGAAGTATGCGAATGCCTGCTCGATTCCGAGGAACTTCATCGCAAGAGCCGGCATAATAGCCACCAATGCAAGGAAGATGGAACCAGGGAGGGTGATTCTTGTCATGACGTTGTCGATATACGATACGGTCTCCTTACCAGGACGAACGCCAGGAATGAAGCCACCGTAACGCTTAATATCGGCTGCCATTTGTTGAGGGTTGATGATAATCGCCGTATAGAAATAGGTGAATGCGATTACCAACACCGCAAGCGTAAGGTTGTACCAGATGCCCGTAACGTCTGCAAAAGCACTTGCAAAACCAGGGGCAACGTTGGCGAACAGCATTGGGATAAACATAAGTGCCTGTGCAAAGATGATAGGCATTACGTTTGCAGCGTTCATTTTGAGTGGAATATACTCACGACGACCGCCATACTGTTTGTTACCAACGATACGCTTTGCGTACTGTACAGGCACCTTGCGGACAGCCTGTACGACTGCGATTGTTGCCAAAAATACCAGGAAGAGCAATACGAGTTCGACGATAATCATAATCATACCACCAACCGAAGTACCTTCGAGGCGGCTGCTCAACTCTGCGAACAAGGCGTGTGGCAGACGGGCTACGATACCAATCATAATGATAAGCGATACGCCGTTACCAATACCCTTGTCGGTAATCTTCTCGCCGAGCCACATAATGAACATAGTGCCGGCAATCAGAATCAGGGTTGCATAGATATAGAAGTAACTCATATGGTCAGCGTAGATGAATACCTTATCGGCGTCCGGACCAACTTGGTGGTAGAGGTTCGCGATAAAGGCAGGACCCTGGATTGCCAACACGATGATAGTGAGCAATCGAGTCCATTGATTCATCTTACGACGACCGCTCTCGCCCTCTTTCATCAACTTCTGAACGGCAGGAACCATCATACCGAGAAGCTGAATGATAATCGAGGCGGTAATGTAAGGCATAACTCCGAGTGCGAAGATAGCTGCATTGGCAAATGCACCGCCGGAGAATACGTTGAGCAGGCCTGCTATGCCTGTCTCGCTCCCGCTTGACCAAGTAGCCGACTCCGCGAGTGCCGAAGCATCGATACCCGGAATCACAATGTAGCAGCCCAAACGATATACCAAAATCAAGAGAGCCGTGTAACCCAAACGCTTACGAAGGTCCTCGATTTTGAATATATTTTTGAGAGTCTCTACAAGTCTCTTGTTGGTTGCGAGCAAGGCGATAACCACCAAAAGTATCGCACCAACAATCAGATAATTGTTCATAAAAATTAGGTTTTAGCCTGTTTACAACTTTACGATGCTACCACCTGCTGCAACGATAGCTGCCTCTGCGCTCTTCGAGAAAGCGTGAGCAGTTACTGTCAATGCAACCGACAATGCACCATTACCCAAAATCTTCACACGGTCGTTGCCCGATACGAAACCGGCTGCAACCAATGTGTCGATATTAACCTCATTCACGCCACTCTTTGCTGCGAGAGCATCGAGGGTCGAGAGGTTGATAGGCTTAAACTCTACTCTTTTAAGATTCGTGAAACCAAACTTTGGAAGACGACGCTGCAATGGCATCTGACCTCCCTCGAAGCCCAACTTACGCGAGTAACCCGAGCGCGACTGCGCACCCTTGTTACCACGGGTCGAATAGCCTCCGTGTCCCGAACCTGCACCGCGACCAACTCGCTTGTCGTGATGTGTCGAACCCTTTGCGGGTTTAAGATTATTGAGTTCCATTTAATTTTCCTCCTTACTACTCGTTACAAACTTCAACTTTTACAAGGTGCTTTACACGCTCAATCATACCCAAGATGATAGCCGAGTCGCTGTGCGATACGGTCTGGTTAATCTTGCGAAGTCCAAGCGCATCGAGGTTCTTGCACTGCTGTGCAGTCGAGCCGATACGGCTCTTAACCTGCGTAATTTTCAATGTTGCCATAGTCTTTCAATCAAATTAACCGTTAAACACCTGATTGAGTGAAATTCCGCGCACCTGTGCCACGGTATATGCGTCGCGCAACTCGCAAAGTGCGCCGACGGTAGCCTTAACCAAGTTGTGTGGGTTCGACGAGCCCTTGCTCTTTGCCAACACGTTCTTGATACCTACCGACTCCAACACTGCACGCATTGCACCACCGGCGATGATACCGGTACCCGGAGCAGCCGGACGAATCATAACCTCCGAACCGCCGAAACGCATCTCCTGCTTGTGCGGAATTGTTCCGTTGATAACCGGAATCTTCACCAAATTCTTCTTTGCGTCCTCAATACCCTTGGAGATGGCCGAGGTAACTTCGGCAGCCTTACCGAGGCCGTAGCCTACTACGCCGTTCTCGTTACCAACCACAACAATTGCAGAGAAACTGAATGTGCGACCACCCTTGGTTACCTTGGTAACGCGATTGATAGCAACGAGTCTGTCCTTCAACTCGCCGAGGTCGCTGGTACGAACTTTCTTTACATTTGTATTTGCCATATTCCCTAGAATTTAAGGCCACCCTCACGAGCAGCATCTGCCAACATTTTTACTCGGCCGTGATAGAGGTAACCGTTACGGTCAAACGATACGGTCTCGATACCCTTCTCGATAGCCTTCTTTGCTGCCAAAGCACCGACCAAAGCGGCTACTTCGCACTTATTCTTTCCTGCCGACTCGGCTGCCAACTCCAACGACGAAGCAGTTGCCAAAGTTACACCGGCGAGGTCGTCGATAAACTGTACGTAAATCTGCTTGTTGCTACGGAATACAGTCATACGAGGACGCTCAGATGTTCCGCTTACGACCTTGCGTATGCGCATCTTGATTCTCTCTCTTCTTTCAATCTTATTCAATGACATAAC
>JAZQSA010000051.1:0-52701 GCA_045629905.1 Alistipes sp.
CGCGACCACTACGAGGGTACGCCGATGGATATGACAACCGACTTGGGTGCAGGTGGTAGCCACTGCCCATACCGTTGGCGCCCAATGTATTGGGAGGTCGATGGCGTGCGCTATTGCAACGAGCGAGCAACGGCAACCCAGCAGACGGGTTTCTGGCTTTGCGGTCAGGCACGTAGCGGCAAGACGGGTATTCTTTGGTTTGGTGTCGATGATGCTGCGACGTCGTGTCTGACTCCGATTTATTGCAATACGACAGCCGTGCCTCCAACACTCGATGAGCGTAACGGCTCGATGTTGCGCTACTCGCCAACGTCGATGTTCTGGCTCTTCAACCGCGTTACCAACTTCGCCTATTTGCGCTACGATATGATTGCAACCGATATTCGCAAGGTTGTCGATAAGTGGGAGAATTTCTATCTGGCCGATGTTGAGCGTATCGATGCGCAGGTTGCGACTCTCTCGGCTGCAAAGGCTCGCAAAATCCAAACGCGCTACTCGCTCGAAACAGCACAGACGCTGTTCGATACTTGGACCGAACTCGACCGCTATCTGCTTATCAAATATGTCGATGGCAACGTGAAATCGGAGAACGAAAAGGGCTTTATCGACAATGGCAATGGTGGTGATATTCCCGACAAAATCCAATTCCCGGGCTATAACGAGAAGTGGAAGCGTGCTGTTGCTGCCGATAATGGCGAAATCCTCAAAGAGGTAGTGGTTAAATAACGCACCAATATTGCAAGAGTTTCGCACGTTTGTTATCGAAAGACGACGAACGTGCGAACTTTTTTACTACCTTTGCGCTATGCGTTACTTTATGGAGTTGAAATACGATGGTGCGGCCTATTGTGGTTGGCAACGACAGCCCGATATGCCGACCGTGCAGCAGACTATCGAAACGGCACTCTCGCGCCTGATGCGTTGCCCGACCGAGATAGTCGGTGTAGGGCGTACCGATACGGGTGTTAATGCCTCCTATTATGTGGCGCATTTCGACGTGGCGGAGGAGTTCGATTGCGAGCGTATTCGCTTCAAACTCAATATGATGTTGCCGTCGGATATAGCCATAGATTCGATTTGTCGTGTAGCCGATTCGGCCCACGCCCGTTTCGATGCCCGCGAGCGCGAATACACCTACTTTATATCGCCCTCGAAGAGCCCGTTTCTTCGCCATTCGGCCTGGATATACCACGTGCCACTCGATGTCGAGGCGATGAACGATGCGGCTTCAAAGTTGCTCGAATTTAGCGACTTTACGTCATTTGCCAAACTCAACTCCAATAATAAGACCAATATCTGCCGTATAATGCGGGCCGAGTGGAGTGTTCGCGACGATGGGGTGCTTTGCTTCACTATTCGTGCCGACCGCTTCCTTCGCAATATGGTTCGCTCGATTGTCGGAACGTTGGTCGATGTTGGTCGAGGTCGTTATACGGTTGCCGACTTTGTCGATATTGTCGCTGCTCGCGATTTATCGCGGTCGAGTGCCGGCGCACCTGCGCAGGGTCTATTTTTGAGCGACGTAGTCTATCCGTCGGAGTTGTTTTCGCGAGCATAAATCTCGTTTTGTGTAAAAAGCGTCACTTTGGGTGCATTTACTTTGCGCTTTCGGGCGATTTTTCGTATCTTTGTCAGTTATCTTTTTTGTTGATAAGACAATTATGAAGGCTGCTATCATAGGATACGGAAAAATGGGCCACGAGATTGAGCGCATATTGCTCGAACGAGGCCATTCGGTCGAACTTATTATCGACCAGCATAACGTCGATTTGCTCTGCCACGAGAAGTTGCAGGGTATCGATGTTGCTATCGAATTCACCACACCACAAACGGCTTATGCCAATATTAGAACCTGCATCGAAGCGGGGGTCGCTGTGGTCAGCGGTACAACCGGCTGGACCGAGCGACTTCCCGAATTGCAGGCGTTGTGTCGCGAGAGGGGTAGTGCGATGATATACTCATCGAACTACTCGCTCGGCGTCAATATCGCTTTTCGTCTTAATCGCCGTCTGGCCGAGTTGATGAACGGTTGCAACAACTACGATGTTGCCATCGAGGAGATTCATCACACCCAGAAGAAAGACGCTCCGAGCGGTACGGCCATAACGCTTGCAAACGATATAATTGAGCGTGTGGAACGCAAGTCGGAGTGGCACTGTATCGAGCCTCAAAAGGGCGAGCAGTCGCATACGACAGCCGCAAGTATTGAGATTACCTCGTTGCGCGAGGGTGCAGTCCCCGGAACGCATACCGTGACCTACACCTCGGCCGACGACGTTTTGGAGTTGAAACATACGCTCAAAAGTCGTAGTGCTTTGGCTACGGGTGCGGTTATTGCAGCCGAGTTTGTCTGCGGCAAGAGCGGAGTCTTTACAATGGACGATATTCTAAAAGTGTAATTTTTCGGATTATGGATAAAATCAAACAAGTCTTTGGTAATCGATGGGTGAAGTTTTCGCTCGCTACGATAGCCTATCTGCTGTTGTGTGTCGTTTGGACGGGCAATTTGTGGATGCTCTTCGGTTTGCCATTTATCTACGACTATTTCATATCGCGCCTCTTCTATCGATATGTTTGGCGATATAACGAAGTGCTGTGTGAGCGCAGTGCAATATATAAGTATATCTACGGTTGGGTCGATGCTATTGTGTGGGCTGTGGTTGCAGCGACGTTGATACATCTGTTCGTATTCCAACTCTACCAAGTGCCAACATCGTCGATGGAGCGAACTATTCTTGTTGGCGACTATCTCTATGTCAGCAAGGTGTCATACGGCCCGCAAGTGCCTAATACGCCATTGTCAATGCCGTTTGTCTACAATACGATGCCGTTCTCGACAACCGCCAAATCATATTCGGAGGCTGTTCAGTGGGACTATCACCGACTTAAAGGTTTGCAGAAGGTTGAGCGCGACGATGTTGTAGTCTTCAATTTCCCGGCAGGCGATACCGTTCTGCTCGAAAATCAGGCTGTAACCTACTACGATGTGCTGCGCGAATATCAGGCAAGCTATGGTGTTGAGGAGGGTCGTCGCCGTCTTAATAGCGACTATACTGTTGTTGCCCGCCCTGTCGATAAGCGCGAGAACTATATTAAGCGTTGCGTTGCGCTCCCTGGCGATGTGTTGCGCATTGTCGATGGCCAACTCTTTGTAAATGACGCTCCTCAAAAGGCGATTTCGGCCATTCAACACATCTACTTCGTTCAGACAACGGCTCCGCTTACGCAATATACGTTCGATAAGTTGGGCATTACCGAGTATAGCGGCAATGCTCCATACTACTATGTCACGATGAACGAGGAGATTGCCGAGCAGTTGCGCAAGATGCCTATCGTAAGCGATGTAGTGCGCTACAATGAGCAGGTGACCTCGCTGTCGGTATTCCCGAACGATGCCTCCTACGATTGGACCTCCGACCGCTTTGGTCCGCTGTGGGTTCCGGCAAAGGGCGCTACGGTTACCCTTACGCTCGAAAACTTGCCACTCTACGAGCGTATTATCGACCAATACGAGGGTCACGACCTTTGTGTCGAGGGCGAACAGATATTTATCGACGGCATACCGACTACCTCCTATACCTTCGCTATGGACTACTACTTTATGATGGGTGACAATCGCCATAACTCGGCCGATTCGCGTTTCTGGGGCTTTGTTCCAGAGGACCATATCGTCGGTAAGGCGTTGTTCATAGTCTTTTCGAAGGGCGACGATGGAGTACGTTGGGACCGAATTTTCAAGAAGATAGAGTAGCAAACGATGGCTCCAAAAGATAGTTATCTGACCCTTGCAGCTCCTGCCGAGAGCGCGATGCGTGAGCGTAGCAGTAAGTTTATTGCCTACGCCTATCCGGTGACGGACGAGGAGCAGATACGCACACATTTGGAGGCCATCTATAAAGAGTTCTACGATGCAACCCACCACTGCTATGCTTGGCGTTTAGGTCCAAATGGCGAGCAGTTCAGGGCTAACGACGATGGAGAGCCATCGGGTACGGCCGGTAAGCCGATTCTCGGGCAGTTGCTGTCGCAGGATATTACCGATTGCCTGATAGTTGTTATCCGATATTTCGGTGGCACCAAACTTGGTGTTTCGGGCTTGATACAGGCCTATCGTGAGGCGGCACAAGATGTGTTGGCCAATGCCGAGATTATCGAAAAGACGGTCGATAGGGTTATTAAGGTCGATTTCTCCTATATCTCGATGAATGGCGTTATGCGCGTAATCAAGGAGATGTCGCCACGCATCGACGAGCAGTGTTTCGACAACCTTTGCACGATGCGTCTGCGTATTCGCGAGAGCGAGGCCGACCAGCTTATCGCCAAACTATCGAAGGTCGAGGGTGTAACAATAGAGTAGCAGAATGGTAAAGTCGATATACATAAAGGGCGCACGAGTTCACAATCTCAAAAATATCGAGGTTGAGATACCGCACAACACCCTGACGGTTGTAACCGGCCTCTCGGGGTCGGGTAAATCGACATTGGCATTCGACACAATCTTTGCCGAGGGCCAGCGTCGCTATGTCGAGAGTCTCTCGTCGTATGCTCGCCAATTTTTGGGGCGTATCAATAAGCCCGAGGTCGATATTATCACAGGTATTGCCCCTGCTGTGGCTATTGAGCAAAAGGTCAATACCCGCAATCCTCGTTCGACTGTTGGTACAACGACCGAAATCTACGACTACCTGAAACTCCTATATGCCCGTGTCGGTAAGACCATATCGCCAATCTCGAATTGCGAGGTGCGTTGCTATACGACCGACGATGTGGTCGAGTATATGCTCTCCGAGGGCGAAGGACAGCGAGCAGTTGTGGCGCTGCCGTTACAACTCAAAAAGGGTCAGGGCATTATCGAGAAATTGACGTTGCTCGTTGCCGATGGTGTAATCCGTTTGTGGCGCGATGGCGAGTATCTGCTTATCGACGACTTTCTGCCGCAAATCGACTCCTCAACCTCTATCGATGGGTTGTATATAGTTATCGACCGCGTGGTTGTTGCGTCGGACGACGATACGCTTACCCGTATGCGCGAGTCGGTGTCGCGAGCATTTGGCTATGGAACGCATAGTTGTACGATAATCTTCTCGCCCGATAATATCCGCTCCTTCTCGGCAACATTTACGGCCGACGGTATCGACTTTGAGCCACCAACCGAGCATCTGTTCAGTTTCAACAATCCGCTTGGTGCTTGTCCGACTTGTGAGGGCTATGGCAAGATTGTCGGTATCGACGAGGACCTGGTTGTTCCCGATAAGTCGCGTTCGATTTACGACAACGCAATCGCTTGTTGGCGAGGCGATACGATGCGAGCCTTTCGCGACAAGTTGGTCGCCAATGCCTATAAATTCGACTTCCCGATTCACGAGCCATACCACAAACTCACCGACGAGCAGCGTCGCCTGCTGTGGCGTGGTAACGAATATTTCGAGGGCCTCGACGCATTTTTCGACTATCTCGATTCGGAGCGTCGAAAGATTCAGTTCCGAGTGCTGAAAGCCCGCTACACGGGCAAAACGATATGTCCGACGTGCGAAGGTTCGCGCCTGCGTAAGGAGGCTCTCTATGTCAAGGTTGGCGGCAAGAGTATTGCCGAGCTTGTCGTGATGACGGTCGATGCGCTTATCGACTTCTTCGCGACACTCTCGCTCGATGAACACGATACAAATGCGGCGCGAAGAGTCATCACCGAAATTCGCAACCGCCTCCAATATTTGAGCGATGTTGGCTTGGGCTATCTTACCCTCGACCGCCTATCTTCGACTTTGTCGGGTGGCGAGAGTCAGCGAATCAATCTCTCGACCTCGCTTGGTAGCAATCTTACGGGGTCGCTCTATATCCTCGATGAGCCGAGCATCGGCTTGCACCCACGCGATACACATCGACTTATCAAGGTGTTGAAGCAGTTGCGCGATATGGGCAACACGGTGATTGTCGTGGAGCACGAGGAGGAGGTTATCCGTGCGGCCGACAATATTATCGACATCGGCCCAAAGGCGGGTTTGGAGGGTGGCCGAGTTGTCTTTAACGGCCCGATTGCAGCCCTCCCGAAGGCAAAAGAGAGCCTTACGGCCGACTATCTGTGTGGTCGTTGCGAGATTGCACGTCCGCTTACAACCCGTCCGTGGCGTAACTATATCCGCGTCAAGGGTGCGCGTATGAACAATTTGCATAACATCGATGTGCGCATACCTCTCGGCGTTATGACCTGCATCACGGGCGTCAGTGGCTCGGGTAAATCGACCCTTGCCAAAGGCATACTCTATCCTGCATTGCGTCGAATGATTATGGAGAGTGGCGACCGTCCTGGCGATTTCGACGGAATCGATGGCGATGTAAAATTGGTGCGCAGTATCGAGATGGTAGACCAAAATCCTATCGGCAAATCGTCGCGCTCCAACCCTGTGACCTATATCAAGGCCTACGACGAGATTCGTCGCCTCTATGCCGAGCAGCCCTTGGCCAAACATACGGGCATCGCACCGAGCAACTTCTCGTTCAATGTGGCGGGAGGTCGTTGCGAGGCGTGTCAAGGCGAGGGCGTTATAAAGGTCGGTATGCAGTTTATGGCCGACATCGAACTGACTTGCGAGGCGTGTGGTGGTCGTCGTTTCAAGGACGAGATTCTCGATATTAAGTATCGCGGCAAGTCGATTTGCGACCTGCTCGATATGAGTATCGACGAGGCGATAGCCTTCTTTGAGGCCGATGCCGACAATCCGACTTGTCGTCGAATTGTCGAGCGACTGATGCCGTTGCAGGAGGTGGGCTTGGGTTATATCAAACTCGGCCAATCGTCATCGACCTTGTCGGGAGGCGAGAGCCAGCGTGTCAAACTCGCATCGTTTATCGCCAAGGATTGTGGGCAGGGTAGTATTCTCTTTATCTTCGACGAGCCGACTACGGGTCTCCATTTCCACGACATCAACTGCCTGCTCCACGCCTTCGATATGTTGATTTCCAATGGCCATACGGTCGTTATTGTCGAACACAATATGGAGGTTATCAAGTGTGCCGACCACATTATCGACCTCGGTCCCGAGGCGGGCGATAAGGGTGGCAGGGTAGTCTTCGAGGGTACGCCCGACGAGTTGCTCAATAAGTGTGACGAGAGCCACACTGCGAAGTTCCTAAAACTGAAAACTTTTTGAGTTGAGAATTGAGAGATTTTTCTAATAACCCCTAACGCCCCTAACAAACAATAATCTTGTATTTTGAATCCTGAATTTTACATATACGAACTATCGAACGGCATTCGTTGCATACACCGCCAGGTGCGTAGTGGCGTGGCACGATGTGCGATAATGATAAATGCCGGTACTCGCGACGAACGTAAGGGCGAGGAGGGTATCGCCCACTTTACCGAGCACGGCTTCTTCAAGGGTACGGAGCATCGCAAGGCCTACCAAGTGAACTGTCGTTTGGAAAACCTCGGTGGCGAGCTGAACGCCTATACAACCAAGGAGGATACGACAATTCACGCAACCGTACTGCGTGGCGACTTTACGAAGGCGGTCGAACTGCTTGCCGATGTTGCTTTCCACTCGACCTTCCCCGACCACGAACTCGATAAGGAGCGAGAGGTAATCCTCGACGAGATAAACACCTATCGCGACTCGCCCAACGACGACATCTACGATTCGTTCGAAGACTTGATTTTTGCAGGCTCGGAGTTGGGCCACAATATCCTCGGCACACCCCGCTCGTTGAAGGGTATCGACTCGGCGGCTATCCATCGCTTCCGTCAGCGCACCCATACGACCGACAAAATGGTCTTTTCGTCGATTGGTAACATCTCGCCCAAGCGCATCAAGGAGATTGCCGAGCGATATTTGGGTTGCTACGCCCCGACAAAACGCGAGTTTGAGCGTGTTGCACCCATTGTTGTTGCTCCTTTCGAGAAGGTTTTGAATAAGCGCACCCACCAGGCACACTGCATCATCGGTGCGCGAGCCTACAACCTTACCGATAAGCGTCGTCTGCCCTATGCACTGCTAACCAATATCCTGGGTGGCCCTTGTGCCAATTCGCGCCTCAATATCAGCGTGCGCGAGCGCAATGGACTAACATATAATATAGGTGCTGCCTACTCGTCGCTGTCCGATTGCGGCCTTGCAACCATCTACTTCTCGTCCGACCACGAGAATACGGAGCGTTGCCGCGATATTATCGCTGCCGAAATCCGCAAGTTGCAGACGATGGCCCTCACCTCGCGCCAACTCGCAATGGCCAAGCGCCAATTTATCGCGCAAATGGCAATCATTACCGAGGGTGCCGAGGGCTATATGCTCGGCGTGGGCAAGAGCCTGCTCTCGTATGGCGAGGTCGATACGTTGGAGGAGTCCTACCGCAAAATCAACGCCGTCACCGCCTCGGAGATTTTGGAGGTTGCCAACGAGGTGTGGGCTACTCCATCGACGTTACTTTACCGATAATAAATAATTTTGCATTCTGCATTTTGAATTTTGCATTATGGACAAATTAGACCAATACATCAGCGATATGTCGTCGCCGCAGAGCGACCTGCTTCACGAATTGGAGCGCGAGACCTACTTGCGCGTGATAAATCCGCGTATGATTTCGGGCCATATTCAGGGCAAACTGTTGGAGATGATAGTCCGAATGTTGCGCCCGCGCCGAATCCTCGAAATCGGCACTTTTACGGGCTACTCGGCACTCTCGATGGCCGCAGGCTTGGAGGAGGGTGCGATAATCGACACCTGCGAGGTCGATGACGAGTTGGAGATGATTGCCGCCTCCTACTTCGAGCGTAGTGGCCTGGGCGACAAGATTCGCCAACACATAGGCTCGGCACTCGAAATAGCACCCAAGTTGGGCGAGCAGTACGACCTGGTCTTTATTGATGGCGACAAGCGCGAGTATCGAGCCTACTACGATATGTTGTTCGACCACAACCTCGTGCATAGCAACTCGTTTATCTTGGCCGACAATATACTTTGGTATGGCAAGGTTGTCGAGGAGGTGTCGCGCAAGGATAAGCAGACGGCCGAGATTGTCGCCTTCAACGAGTATGTTCGCAACGACGAACGTGTGGAGAGCGTCATTTTACCGCTCCGCGACGGCATCAACCTTATCCGCGTGAGGTAAAAAGTACAATAAATTGTCGAAAAAATTGGATAAAGGCTGTTATAATGCAATAAAAATAGTACTACTTTTGCATTATCGAAACAGAAACAATAGTTAGGAAAATGGAGAATATTGAGAAAAAGTGGGTTGAAAATTTTATGGCACAAATCGTTGCCAAGAACCCTAACGAGCCAGAATTTCATCAGGCTGTGCGCGAAGTTGCCGAGTCGTTGGCGCCTTATATCGTTGCCGACCCAGCACTCCAATCGCTCAAAATCTTGGAGCGTATCGCCGAGCCGGAGCGTGTAATCATATTCCGTGTGCCGTGGCTCAACGACCGTGGCGAAATCGAAATCAATCGCGGCTTCCGTGTGCAGATGAACTCGGCCCTCGGTCCATACAAGGGCGGTATCCGTTTCCACGCATCGGTAAACCTCTCGATTATGAAGTTCCTCGCCTTTGAGCAGACCTTCAAGAACTCGCTTACGACACTCCCTATGGGTGGCGGTAAGGGTGGCTCGGACTTCAATCCGAAGGGTCGCTCCGATAACGAGGTTATGCGCTTCTGCCAGTCGTTTATCACCGAGCTCTACCGCCATATCGGTCAGGATACCGACGTGCCTGCGGGCGATATTGGTGTTGGTGGTCGCGAAATCGGCTATATGTTTGGTCAATATAAGCGCCTGCGCGACGAATTTACGGGTACCTTCACCGGTAAAGGTCTTGGTTGGGGTGGCTCACTGCTCCGTCCCGAGGCTACGGGCTACGGCTTGTGCTACTTTACGCAGGAGATGCTTGCAACGCGTGGCGAGTCGTTCGAGGGTAAGACGGTCCTCGTTTCGGGCTCGGGCAATGTGGCGCAACACGCTTGCGAGAAGGCTACGGCTCTCGGTGCAAAGGTTGTGACCCTCTCCGACTCGTCGGGCTTTATCTACGATGCCGAGGGTATCGATGCCGAGAAGTTGTCCTATGTCAAAATGCTCAAAAACGTGTATCGTGGCCGTATCAAGGAGTATTGCGAGAAGTATCCGTCGGCTAAATACTTTGCGGGAGAGCGCCCGTGGGGCATTAAGTGCGACATCGCGCTCCCTTGTGCTACGCAGAACGAACTCAATGGCGAGGAGGCTCAAAAACTTATCGACAACGGCTGTATGTGTGTTGCCGAGGGTGCAAATATGCCATCGACGCCGGAGGCAATCAATATCTTCCTTGCCAACCGTATCCTCTATGCTCCTGGTAAGGCCTCGAATGCAGGTGGCGTAGCCACTTCGGGCTTGGAGATGTCGCAGAACTCGATGCGTATCAAGTGGACTGCCGAGGAGGTCGATGACAAGTTGCACTCGATTATGCGCAATATCCACGAGATGTGTATAAAATATGGTGCCGAGGAGGGTTATATCAACTACGTCAAGGGTGCCAATATTGGTGGCTTTATGAAGGTTGCCGAGGCTATGATTGCGCAGGGTTGCGTATAGCCGTAGAAGCCGTCTAACAAGGTGATTTCTTCGTTACGGTTGCCAAGGCGAAACTTGGCGCGTAAATAAGTCAAACGGCCTCTGATGTATATCAGAGGCCGTTTTTGGTACTCGGGACGGGAATCGAACCCGTACGGGCATTACTGCCCACAGGATTTTAAGTCCGGCGTGTCTACCTATTCCACCACCCGAGCCTTGCGCTTCCTGAAAAGCGTTGCAAATTTAGTATTTTATATCGGATTATCCAAATTGCGTATCGATATATTCAAAAATCTTGTCGGTTTCGGAGGGAGCAAACCATCTGATTTCGTTGTCACGGCGAAACCACGTTAATTGACGTTTTGCATAGCGTCGCGAATTGCGCTTTATTAACTCTATGGCCTCGTCGAGCGAAATCTTGCCGTCGAAGTAATCGAACATCTCCGAGTAGCCGACCGTGCGTAGCGAATTGCAGTTGCGGTAGGGTAGCATTGCTCGCGCCTCGGCTTCGAGCCCCATCTCGACCATAATATCGACGCGACGGTTGATACGTTCGTAAAGCACATCGCGAGCCATATCGACGCCAACCTTCACAATCTCGAAGTCGCGATGTTTGCGCTCGCCACAACGCATATCCGAGTATTTTTTGCCGCTCGATAGACAGACCTCTACGGCTCGCATCACGCGAGCAGGGTTGCTGCGGTCTACTACCTCGTAATATTCGGGGTCGAGCGTGCGTAGTTGCTCGGCCAAAGCCTCTACACCCTCCGAGTCGAGCCTTGCCATAAGTTCGGCTCGCAACAGCTCGTCGGCTTCGGGTAGGTCGTCCATACCTTCGCACAGAGCGCGAACATATAGTCCCGAACCTCCGACAGCGACGACCGTGTCGTGCTTCGTAAAGAGGAGGTCGAGCCTTGCGAGAGCCTCTTTCTCGTACTCTCCGCAGTTAAAATCCTGGGTGACATCGCGCTCCGCTATAAAGTGGTGCTCTACCTCGGCGAGTTGTTCTTCGGTAGGTTGTGCTGTTCCTATTGCCAGCCCGCGAAATATCTGGCGAGAGTCGGTCGATATGATAGGTGCATTATAGTAACGGGCAAGAGCGATGCTTAAATCAGTCTTGCCCGAAGCTGTTGCGCCGACAACAACAATCAGTCGGCGTTTAGTATTCGTCGTCGTAGGAATCATCGCCATCGTACTCTCCAAATTCGCCCATCATCTCCTCGAATATCGAACCGTCGTCGGTTGGTACAACATCGGGGTCATATTGGTCGGGAGCCGAGGCGTTTTCGAATGCTACGCGCGGATAGGTCAAATCCTTGTTAGGCTCGGCCGCATTGACCAATTCGAGATAGTAGGCTCGGTCGGTAAGCAGGTCGAACTGATAGATAAGTTTGTCGCACTCGATTACGGCCAACTCTGCAAGCGTAATCGAATCCATTGCCATCGGAGCCTCCTCCAACATCTCGCCCTCGCCCATATCCATCAGCGTAAATTCGCGCAGGCGATTCCAATGGTCGTCAGCTGCGAAGAACGACGCCATACAATTGTCGTATCCGAGCGATTCGATGATAAAGTCGTGAAGTCCGGCCAACGTCATATCGTGTGGCACCTCCAAGTCGCGAACGAAGTTGTCGTTTTCGTCGCTGAGCATTCTGAATTTAAGAATCATATCGAGGCGGTTTTAGAGTCTTTATTTAACCTTTACACAACGTACCTGCATAGCGTTTGCTCGCTTCGAAGGGTAGTTGAGGTGGAATTTATTGATTGTACGAGTGGTCGTCAAGTCGAAATACATACAGGTCGATTGCTTGCCGTCGTCCGAAATGCCGGTGGTCCAATAGTAACCCTCCCACGGCTCCGGAGTCGATGGATATACACCCTCCTTGTGGTTCATATTGCTGATGATACCGTCGAAATAGCTACGGAAACCTGCGCCGATGTAGAAGTGCTTGTTTGCTCCATCGCTCAAAGCCCAACCGTAACGCTTGCGAGCCTCGTCGAGAGCAATTCCGTCCTCCTCGTCCGACAACGACAATACGTCGAAATCGCCTTTGGCCGCTACGCGCCAACCATAAGGGCAAGGGTCGTTTTCGCTCTTCGTGGTGTTGCTCCATAGGGTGTTGTCGGCCTTGTGCAACCAATCGCCCACGCCGTCACCCTCCTCGTCGATGCAAGCTGCGTTGGTAATAAAGGTCATAGGGTTGGCTGTGGCATACTCCATTGTACCTACCTTATCCGAAGTCTCGGCAACCTTTACATATACGATGCTGCCCGTTGTGTCGTGAGCCGCTTGGTCCTCGTTGTTGGTGCAGTCGTAATAGTAAGGGCGAAGGAATGGGTCTTTGCGGCCCCATTGGTAGTAGAGACCGTAGGAGTTAAGAATCTTATCGGTGTCGTCGTATGCTCCGTTATGGTTGGTCGAAGCACCGAGATTTTTGTTCATAAACGTTACACCGTTCGAGTAGGTTGCAACATCGTTGAGTGGATTCTCCGACTCTTTGACCAACCATAAGTGCCAGCTCCAAACAATCTCGCCCGCAGCGTTGTAGGCTGCAATTACAGCATTTCCGGTCTTGATAGTCGGCTTGTCGTTCTCCAAAATGTCGTTACCCTCATCGTCGGTGTCCTTATCCACAAAGAACGATACGCTCTTGTTTGTTTCGTCGTAGGAGAGGTGCATAATGAGCGATGTTTGCGACTGCCAGAGTAGTTTGACATCGGCTACATTGTTCAACGCTTTGCCACCGCCATTGTGCGATACATCAATCGTGTAGGCTGTTTGAGGTTGGGTCAATACATAGCAGTTGGCATATTCGGCCGAAGGATTGACGAAGAACTCATTATCGCCAATGATGTAGAAATCGATAGCGTAGGTCGTAGTACCACCTTTTGCTGCAATGACGTTGAATATTGCGCTTGCCGTACGGAGCTTATCGCGCTGTTCGTCGGTGCCTGGGTCTTGTGGAGGCGTTACGGTGATGGTGCGAGCAGCGTTGTCTACTTTGCACGACCAACCCTCGTCGATTTTCTTGACATTGACCGACGCTACATTCATCGTTGTATAGGAGATGGTCTGTGGCGAGCCACCCCACTTGAAATAGAGGCCGGTCTTTTTGAAGGTTACACCAAACTTCTCGTCTTTGTTGCAAGCCGTAGTGGTGACAAGAATAAGGCCTAAAACTACGAATATGGTTTTGAAAATTCTCATACTAAAAATATTCTATTTTTATGCAAATAAATTAAGCAAGCGCAAATATACCTAAAAAGTTGGAATTATTACAATCTTTTGCCCCCAATTCTATCTATTAGGAATAATTATTGTTGTCATCTTAACGAAAATGCAGAATGGATTAGTATATGGCCAAACAGAAAATCGAGGTTGGCTCATCGCGAGCCGATAAAAAGTTCAAAATAAAAGTTGTCGAAAAGGGGCCCTATTTGGTCTATGGCCGCCCACCGCTGGCACAGCAGTTTATCGAGCCAAACGAGTTGGGCGAGAGTTGGTCTTTTAGGGAGGGTCGGTCGTTCGATACGGGCCCCGAACCGACAGCCTTGTGCCGATGTGGTCGCTCGGCTCGCCAACCCTATTGCGATGGCTCTCACCACGATTTTCATTGGGATTCACGCCTCACGGCCGACACTTCGGGGTTGCTCGATAATATCGAGATAACCTCGGGCGAGATACTCTCGATTACCGATAATAGGCGATATTGCGCTTTTGCCCGATTTTGTGATGCTTCGCGAGGTGTGTGGGCTTTAACCGAGGACTCTGACGATGCCTTGTCGCGTCGCTTGGCTATACGTCAGGCCCAGCTGTGTCCGAGTGGCCGACTGCTTGCGTGGGATAATGCGACCGACCGCCCCTACGAATTGAAATACGAGCCGAGTTTGGGCCTGCTCGAAGATGTGACGCTCGGTGTTAGTGGGGGATTGTGGGTGCGAGGCGGTATAAGTATCGAGCGCGAGCGAGATGGTCGTGGCTACGAGATTCGCAATCGCAGTGTGTTGTGCCGTTGTGGCCGTTCCGACAACAAACCCTACTGCGATGGCACGCACAGCTCCGTGCGATGGCAAGATGGGTTGGAGGAGTGTTGCGAGGAGCAGGTGAGCCATAGATAGACCGAGGGTGACCAAATCTTGGCCACCCTCGTTGTCTGCTATTTTTCGCGTTTCGGGATTGAACGCTCACACGGTACTGCAACCTGACACTTGCCACAACCAAAACGTGGGGCGTATCTCTCGCGCATAATATTAACGTAGGCGCAACACTTTGGGTGAGATTTGCCTTCGGCCAATGTTATCGCATTTGCAGGGCATTGTCGAGCGCAAGCACCACACTTCGTACAATATTCGTAGATATCGCTATATGGGCGTGGTGTGGTCGAGAGTGGTGCGTTGGTTACGACGCTGCCAAAACGACCCGCCATACCTCGTTCGGTAATTATTCCTTTCGACAGGCCAAATGTTCCAAGACCACAGACGTAGGCAACGTGTCGCTCCGACCAATTACTTGTGAAACTCAACGACTTGTCGGCGATGTTGTCATTCGTTCCGGCCTCGAAAACATACTTAAAGTCGTCGCTTGCGTAGGGCGAGATAGCCTTAAAACCCTGCTCGACAAACCAACGCTCCAAGAAGTGATTGACCTCCGTGAGGAAGGCCTGACCCTCGACTCTGGCATAGAGCCAGCCATTGCCAACTTTCAGCGCATCGGCTCTGTTGCCTTCGACGACATAGTCGCTGAATGGGGCAAAGTACGATACGACGCTTCGAGCCTCCGACAACCACTCTTTTGGCGCGACAAAGTGCGCTCCGATGGCCGTGGGCTCTTTTAGCTGTTGCCACATCGGGTCGTCGGCCGAGCCAATTTTGACGATAGGGTCGTCGTATAGACGCTTGCCAATATCCTCGGGCGAGATAGCCATCTGCTCGGTGACGTAGTTGAGAGGTGATTGCCTAACGAAGTCGGCCAACGCAACTCGTATGTCGTTGATAGTTACCAATTTCTTTGCTATTTTTTCTCTGCCTTTGGCTGCGAAATCGATTCACGCATCTGTGTATCGGCCATCATATTTTTCATCTTATAATAGTCCATAATACCCAGATTTCCGTTGCGGAACGCCTCCGACATTGCGAGCGGCACTTCGGCCTCGGCCAAAATCACCTTTGCACGAGCCTCTTGTGCTTTGGCTTTCATCTCTTGTTCGAGTGCGACAGCCATTGCACGACGCTCCTCGGCCTTTGCTTGTGCGATATTCTTATCGGCATCGGCTTGGTCCATCTGCAACTGTGCGCCAATGTTCTTACCAACGTCAATATCGGCAATATCGATAGAGAGAATTTCGAAAGCTGTACCTGCATCGAGACCCTTTTCGAGAACTACACGCGAGATAGAGTCGGGATTTTCGAGTACAATCTTGTGTGACAGAGCCGAACCAATCGACGATACGATACCTTCGCCTACGCGGGCTAAAATGGTCTCCTCGCCTGCACCACCGACGAGCTGTTTGATGTTGGCGCGAACGGTAACACGCGCACGAGCAATAAGCTGGATACCATCTTTGGCAACAGCCGTAACGGGAGGAGTGTTGATGACTCTCGGATTAACCGACATTTGAACGGCCTCGAATACGTCGCGACCTGCCAAGTCGATAGCCGTAGCCATCTTGAAATCGAGCAAAATACTCGCTTTCTGTGCCGATACCAGCGCGTGAACTACATTGCGGACGTTGCCACCTGCAAGATAGTGCGCCTCCAACTCATTAGGATTGAGTTTAAGGCCCGCCTTTGTACCCTCAATCATCGACGATACGATTATCGAAGGTGGAACCTTACGCCAACGCATCAGTACGAGTTGGAGCAACGAGATGTGTACTCCCGAGACGAGGGCCGAGAACCAAAGGCCAATCGGAATAAAATAGAATACAAGTAGCAGGGCGATGGCTCCCAAAATTGAGAGAACAACAACCATTGCCTCATTTCCAAATACTAAATTCTCCATAGTTATTGTCTTTTAGTTGTTTTGTTCGAATTGTGCTTCAAGTTTGTGCAAGAAGTAGTTATCGACAGTTTTTAGCGCCTTCAAAGCCTCTACGCAGTTGGCTTTGTTTACTTCGTATCGCTCTATCCACTCAACGATGCGCTCTGGGTGCTCGGTGATGAAGTTTGGGGTCTGCGATACGTTCAGATATGGGTTCGGCAGCATCGAGTAAGGGTCGTAACTATCGGCATAACGCTCCTTGAAGAGTGGCGTCAGCTCTTTGCAACGGGCAAATATGCCTCGCTTGCCATAAAGACGAGGTTGGTGACGTGCCATCTCGGCATCAAACTCAATCTCGACTACACACTCTTTGTCGCACGCTTGGTTGGCGATGGCTATTTCGATAGCGAGGTCGTCGCCGTTATAACTCCACTTGTCGGCCGATATGAATCGGTCATATCCCAACTCCTTGCCATTTACTACCACTCGTTTAGGTGGCATCTGGGCAGGCAGACGGAGCGTGTAGTTGCGACTGCTCGGCATATCGGCATACTCGCCTTTTCGAGGAGCGATAACGACCTTTGTGCTGTTCTCTCCGACCGTGCTTGTGATTTTGGTTGTAGCAAACTCTTTGGCATAGTTTTTCGATAAACCATCATCTTCGTAGAGGGTAACCTCTCCGCTACCACCTGGAATGAGCGTTAGAACCAACTCGCCAATAGGCTCTTGCAGGCTCTTTATCGTTGCCGGGTTCATCGGGATTATCGCACCTGCGCGAGCAAAATATGGATTTTCGGCAAGTGTGTAGTTGAGCGTCAGAGTCCGTCCGCCCTCAATCATCGCACCGCTCGACATATCGTACCACTTGCCCTCCGGGAACCAGACGTCGCAGGTCGCAAGGCCTGTCTGTTGGTCGATAGGCGAGTCGATAACCGATACAAGAAGGTCGTCGCCAAACATATATTGCTGCTTCATATCGTAGGCCTCGTCAATCTCGGGATAGTAGTAATACATAGGGCGGCACATCGAAACACCTGTATCGAAGGTAGCGCGCGCTGCATTATATATATAAGGAGCGAGGTTGTAGCGCAGACGGATAGCGTCACGCATCATAAACATATGGTCGGGGAACTGCCAAATTCTACGCTCGATATTCTTGTTGCGGGTGCAGTGCGTCTTGAAAATAGGCGTAAATACGGCGTGCTGTAACCAACGCAGATATATCTCGGGGTTGGTAGGCGATTTGCGGTCAAGTACCGCGTGTCCGCCGATGTCGTGACCCCAATAGCCATAGCAGACATTCGATGCAGTGGCTGTAAACCACGGCATAAATCCGAGTGTCTCCCACGAGGTGTAGGTATCGCCCGAAAATCCGATTTGGTAGCGATGTGAGCCGAGACCTCCCCAGCGGTGATAAATCATTGGTCGCTCGTTACCGCGCTCTGCTGCATGGTGGTTAAAGACGTGGTTGAGCCAGAAGGTGTTGCTCAAACCCTCGGTATATTTGCTCTCCTTCCACTGTTGCCAATCGAGCCACCAGAAATCGACACCCATCTTCTCCATTGGGCCTAAAACGGTCTCGAAATAGGCGTCGGCCCACTTCTGTTCGTCGATATGGAACGGAACGCTTTTGCCCTTCTCCTTCCAGCCATAGGCCTCGACAAATCGCTCATAAGGCTCTTCGTATGGTTGAATACCCGAAGCGGGGTGGAGGTTGAGCGATGTGCGCAACTTTTCGTTACGACACCAACGCAGGAAGTTCTCCGGCGAAGGGAAGAGTTGCTCTTTCCAAGTGTAGCCCGTCCAACCGATACGCTGCCCGTATTCGTCTTTTTTAGGATTGTTACGACGCAAACCCCAAGTCTCGTGCCAATCCATATCGACAATCAAAACGTCGATAGGTATATCGAAACTGCGAATCTGACCAACCAAGTCACGGAATTCGCTGTCGGAGTATTGCCAATATCGGCTCCACCAATAACCAAATGCGTAGCGCGGAGGCAATGGAACTTCGCCGGCGACCTTGATGTAGTCGCCAAGAGCCTCGGTGTATTTGTGACCATAGGCAAAGAGGTAGATGTCGCGATATTCGCGCTTTGCACGAGTCTCGACCCAGTTGCCCCAATGCGACTCGACAGGGACGAGGAGGTGTCGCTTGGAGTCATCGACCACGCTCCAACCGCTACGCGACAAGATACCCTGCTCCATAGGGTCTTTTTCGGTAAACTTCCAACCATTTACTTTGTCGAGTGTGCGAGTTGTGCCCATCAGATTTAGCGAATCGTTGTCGCCAAAGTGCCAAACGACCTTTTTGCCATTCATCATAAATTCGGCTTTCAGGTTTTCGGCCGAGAAGATGTCGCCTTTGCGATAGGTCAATACGAGGTCCTTGGTCTTGATGACCACCTTAGAGCGACTTTGCGAAACGGTGTATTCGGGAACGGGCAGGCGACGATTGATAAACGTCAGCGTTGCTCGGTCCTCAAACTGTCCGTCCTCGCTCCATTCGGCTCTGATAAGGCGCGAGGTGAGAACGGTGAAACGTGCATTTCCTGCCGTAACGATAGCCTCGGGCGCAGCTTGTGGATTATTCTCGGCGGCAAATGCCGAAGCCGAACCCAACCATATAATGCAGAGAAGTAGCGCTGAAATAATGAGTCTCTTCATAATTGTACCAGGGGTTTATTGTTCACATTGTTTTACGATGACCGAGAAGTTGTCGAAGCCGACAACCACAACTCTCTGACGCTGCTCGATATATACATCGACCGATTTGGCCTCGTAGCTCTGTCCGTCGATTTCGACCTTGCCCATTGGCGAAAGACGCGAAATGGTTACACCCGTTGCACCGATGGCGATACGCTCTTCGGGTTTTGCGATGCTCGTTGAGTCAATCTCCTGTGTTAGCGACAGACGTTGCCACGTCTTGGCGCGAAGCGATACGATAATTGTCGCCAAGACCGAAACCATCGCAACACCAATAGTGATAAAACCGGTGGTTGTGTCATAGTCGACAAAGGCAAAATATATTGCCAAACCATAGCATACGGCCGAGAGTAGTGCTGCAACCGATAGTCCTGGCAGAAAGACGAGTTCGGCAACCAAAAAGAGTATGCCCAATAGTATGAGTCCGCAGATATATAACATAGTTTTAAGGGTTTAATTAGGTTTTATGTTCGATACGTTAGCTTTGATTTTTGGGTCCATCGCCGATATTTCGCTTGCAATCTTGTCGGCCTCGGCTTTGTCGGCAAACGGGCTGATGACAAACGTCGCTCCAATGCGTGAAATGTTGCATTGGTCGTTGCGCAGCGAAACGTGAGTCTTGATGGCGTCGGATAGCGTTGCCGTGCCTGTAATCTCGATGACGTAGCCCGTTGCGTTGTTCTTTTTCCACTCCTCGATGTTCGAAACATACTCTCCATTTACCCACATCACTACAAGCGGGTCGCGGAAACCGATTCGTTTGAGATACTTTACACCGTCGTTCGCCTCCTCCTCGGTGCGGAACCCTCCGACGAAGTAGGCGTACTTGCCATTGTGGTAGTCGGTCGAGTAGGAGAGTGGGGTTATGCCACGAAGAGCCGACAGATTTGGTCGATTGGTGAATATACCGATGCGGATTCGATATACGGTGCCATATTCGTAGAGACGAGTCTTCGGAATAGGGTTTTTCGAGGTGTATATCGTTGGCTTTATAATCTTCAATGGTTCGTGGTCGATAAACGAACGACGTTCGATTACGACCTTTGGCAGATGGTATGCCGAACGTTGCATACTCGCTATTGCCCGCTGTAACGAATCCTTTGCAGGTGCGAGGTTGAGACACTTGGCTATCTGCGATTCGTAGTTGAGCAGACCGCGCTTTTGGTGGAAATAGAGGGCGATGGCCTCGGATTCAACCGCCGAGGACTCCTTCTCGGCCTCGATTGCGGCCGATGCAATAATACCCTCGCCAAGCCCCAAAATGTCGCTATGGCCACCCTTTTCGAGCAATAGGTTGTAGATGTATATCTTATTGTCGAATACCTGTTGCCACTCGTTTGTAATCTGTTGTTCGATAGCTCGACCTATTTGACGCTTCGATTCGACGAGCAGAGTGAGGCTATCGGCCGCCTTTTCGCTGTCGGTGCGTTGGTGTTCGAGTTGAAGGGCAACCATCGTGTCGTAGTTGGCTGCATACTCGCCAATACGCTTTGCAACCGACCTTTCGCGTCGCTCGGTCTCGCGTAGTGTCTTATAGTCGGTAGCCGAAAGCAACTCCACAAACGGAGCGTTGCGTGTCAAGTCGGCTCGCACCTTGTCGGTCGTGCTTGCGGTGGCCCGATTGCTGCTGTCGCTATCGGCTGTCGGGGTATCGTTGAGGCTCGACGAGGCCTTGTTGCGACTCTCGATAATGGCGAATTGCGTGAGGATTTGGTTGTAGGCCTGCGAAAGTTTGCGCTCCTCCTGCTCCAATGCTACAATGCGACTTGCGATACGCTCTCGCTCACTCGGCTCGGCTTTGTAACGATTTCGCTCGGTTTGGAGTAGGGTCGATAGCGAGTCGAGTTGTTGTCGGTGCTCCTCGACCTTATTGCGCATAGCCTCGCGTTCGCTTGCCGATGCGCTCCAAACCGCACTTGGTAGAGCGGTGAGTGATATGTATATGACAAATAGTGCAAAACGTTTCATTATCTCCACCATTTAATGAATAGCAACTGAATAAAACCAAATATCTCCAAACGACCCATAAGCATCAGGAGGCTGTCCTGCAACTTCAATATGGCCGGAATCTCGGCAAAACTATTTGTCGAGCCGAGCTCTCCAAAGGCCGGACCTACGTTACCGATACACGATATTGCCGAGGATATGCCGGTGAGCAAATCTTGCCCAAAGAGCATATTAACTACCGATGCGAGCAGAATGATAAACAGATATGTGACGATAAACAGTACAACCGTGTGCGACTGTTCTCGCTCCTGCGTGACACCGTCGATGCGTATGCGTATGATTGCGTTGGGGTGCTGTTGTTGGCGGATTTTGGCACGCAACAACTTTGTAAACAAGAGTAATCTATCGACCTTCATACCACCCGACGTAGAGCCTGCACAAGCGCAAATTATCGATACGAATATCAGCAACAATATGGCCAAAGGTGTCCAAATGTTGGTGTTGGCCGTAGCAAAACCGGTTGTCGATATGAGCGATGTTACCTGGAATAGCGAGTGCCGTAAAGCCTCTCCAAATGAGCTGTAATTGTCGTTCGTAAAGAGACTTATGGCGATTGTTACGGTTGTTGCCGCAATTATGGCCAAGTAGATGCGCACTACCTCCGAGCGGAAAATATTGTTCGACTTGAATAGGAATGTGCCGTAAATCAGACCGAAGTGGATACTACCCAACAACATAGCACCTATGAGTATCGCCTCGACCCAAACGTTGTCGTAGTAGGCGATGCTTGCCGTGCGAGTCGAGAAACCTCCCGTTGCACAAGCCGACATAGCGTGGTTGAGTGCGTCAAACCAGGTCATACCTGCAAATTTCAGCAACAACGTTGTGATGAAGGTTAGGCCGACATATACGACCAACAGAATACGCACAATGATTTGGGTGCGATAGTGGTAGTTGTCTTTTGCCAACGACGAGAGTTCGACATTGGCCATTGCCATCTTGTTGGTGCCGAGCGATGGCAGAATGAGCAGGGCAAACATCACAACACCGATACCGCCAATCCAGTTGGTCGAACTACGCCAAAAGAGCAGTCCGCGAGGCAGAGCCTCTATGTCGTTGAGGATTGTCGCACCGGTTGTAGTAAAGCCCGAAACGCTCTCAAACCAGGCATTCGTGAGGGTAAATTCACCTCCCCAAATCAGGTATGGGAACATACCGACCACACACGATAGTACCCACGAGCCTACGACTATGACGAAGCCCTCTTTGTTTGATATGCTTTCGGCTTTTGGGACAAAGAGTCGTGGAAAGAGGCCGAGGAGCAGTGTGAGCAGCGACGAGAGTAGCAACGGATAGAACCCCGAGTCACGACTGCTGATAAACGATATGACGGCAGCAACAGCCATAAATGCCGCAACGCAGAGCATCACGGTACCTACATATCGCAATATGATGTTAAAGCGCATAGGCTATTGCTTGTTGATGTTGTTCTGTTTCGATATGTTGATAAGGGTCTCGATATTGTCGTGCAGACTCTTATATTCGTCGATAAGGTTGTTTTTGACGCTGAATGGTAGTCGGTAGGATAGGTAGTCCGACAACGCTTTGTCGATTTTTTCGACAGGCTTGACGCAATATGTTCGCATAAAGTAGTAGAACATCAGTACGGTCAAAATCATCACAATCAGCGAGATAAAGATTGGAGTGACCGAACGGTAGGCGTTCTTGTTGAGTAGTTCGGCACGCGGAGCGAGCGAACTGTGCGTGTGGGTCATAAAGTCCTGTATGCGGTTGGTGAGATTGTCGTAGGCCGCTTTGTATTCGGTGTCGTACCACTGACGGCCCGAAATGGTCGGTTGCGTTGTTGTTATCTCGTTCTGCGATACGTTGTTGGCGATGGCTTGTGCTGTCGATACATCGATGACAACTACGGTGTCGGCCGTTGCAATGCGTATTTTGCGGGCTGCGAGATAGTTGTCGGTTATGCGGCGTAGCGAGTCGATACAACCGGCCAAAGTGTCGAGACGTGTAACGTCGAGGGCTTCGTTGCGAACCATAGCGACTCGGCCTTCGAGGTCGCTGATGGCTCTGCGACACGCGTCCTCGCGCGAATGTTCGTTGAAGATGGCGATGTGCATCACGGCCAAACTGTGCTGGTGGGCCGAATTGAGCATCTCTTTCGCGCTCTCCATATTACGACGGCTCGCCGATAGAATGTCCTCGGTGTCGGTACTCAGGTTGCTCAACTCGAACAACGATATCATACCCGAAATGAATAGCAGTGCTACGATGCTGAAAAAGCCGGCTGCTACACGTTTTCCAATACCTTTCATCTCTCTGTATTTTGCGTTATTTTATGCAAATATACAAAAAAAATGGCAATTCCTACTGTCTATGACAGTATTTCTACTTTACGACCTTGCCGAGTAGTGTGCCTTCGTCGTTGGAGGAGAGTAGTTCGACCTCGACAATTTGGTTGATTAGGGTACGGTCAAATGGGACTTGTACTTTGATGTAATTGCTTGTAAATCCGCTCATCATACCACCTCGCTCGGTGCTCTCAAAGAGGACTTCGGCTCGTGTGCCGATAGCGTGACGACAGAAATCGAGATGGAGTCGTGAGGAGAGTGCTTCCAACTCTTTTACTCGTGCCGAGGCGATGGCTGGCGCAACCTTGTCGGGCATATCGACAGCTGGCGTACCCGGACGCTCCGAGAATGGAAATATGTGGAGGAACGACGGCTCGATGCTCTCCAAGAAGTTGTAGCAGTCGCGGAAATCGCTGCCACTTTCGCCCGGAAAACCGACAATTACATCAATGCCGATAAATGCGTCGGGCATTGCTCGTCGGACGGCCCCAATGCGGTCGGCAAACTTCTCGACCGTGTAGCGACGACGCATCATTGCGAGTATCTTGTTAGAGCCGCATTGTATCGGGATATGGAAGTGATGTTGAAATTTAGGTGACTTGGCACAAATATCTATTATTTCGTCTGTTAGCAAGTTTGGCTCTATTGACGAAATGCGGTAGCGGTCGATGCCCTCGACCTTGTCTAACTCCCTCAATAGGTCGGCAAACGATTCGCCCGTTGTGCGTCCGAAATCGCCTGTATTTACACCGGTTATGACAATCTCGCGCTGACCTCGTGCAGCGATTGAATTGGCCTGCTCTACTGCTTTGGAAATCGGTATGTTGCGACTTGCGCCTCTTGCATTGTGAATGGTGCAATACGAGCAACAGTAGTCGCAACCGTCTTGCACCTTTAAGAAGGCGCGTGTGCGGTCGCCGCTCGAAAAGGCCGAGAAGAACGAGACAATATCGTCGGTTTCGCAACTATATACCTGCGCCTTGCCTCGTTGCGAAAGCTCTATTATTCGTTTATATGTTTCGCCTTTGTAGTTGTTACCCAATACAATATCAACTCCTTCGATGGCTGCAATATCGTTAGGTTTAAGCTGTGCATAGCACCCCGTAACGGCAATTATGGCATTAGGGTTGCGGTGGTGTAGTCGGCGGATTATATTGCGACACTTTTTGTCGGCGTGTTCCGTTACCGAGCAACTATTGATGATATATATATCGGCAATCTCGTTTGCGGAGACGCGCGTAAATCCACCCTCCTCGAATTGGCGGGCGATGGTCGAACTCTCCGAATAGTTGAGTTTGCAACCGAGCGTATAAAAACCGACTTTGCGTGACATATAGTTTGGTTTATCGAGTGCGAAGATACAAAAAGGCTCGCAAATTTGTGCAAATTCGATAAAAAAGTGTAATTTTACGCGCTCAATTTAGAAGCGTGATGGATTTCTTGACCGACATATTCGAGTATCGCTATCTTGCCAATGCTGTGTTGGCCTGTCTTTTGTCGGGCATAACCTGCGGTATTGTAGGCTCTTATATTGTGGCTCGCCGTATGGTTTTTCTGTGCGGAGGTATCACTCACGCCTCTTTTGGTGGGTTGGGAATAGCCTTCTGGGCAGGTTTTAATCCGATTCTTGGAGCGTTGCTCTTCGCTGTTGCCTCGTCGCTCGGCATCGAATATATCAACCACCATACACATATCCGCAAAGATTCGGCTATTGGATTGATGTGGGGTGTGGGAATGGCTCTCGGTGCGCTGTTTATGAGTCTGCGACCTGGCTATACATCGGGCGATTTGTCGGCCTTTTTATTTGGGAATATTATAACCGTTACGAGTGATGATGTGCTGGCCTTGGCGGCTCTTGCACTCTTCTTGGTTGTGGGTGCTGCGTTGTGGCTTAAACCGATTATATACAGCGCGTTTGATAGTGCATTTTCGCGTTCGGCAGGGCTTCCGGTTGCGGCTATATCCTATGTTATGTCGGTTGTTGTGGCTGTGGCTATCGTTTTGTCAATCAGGGTTATGGGCGTTGTTTTGCTCATATCGCTGATGACGATGCCTGTCGTGATTGTTAATCTTGCTATGAAGGACTATCGTCGCATCGTGCCGTTTGCATCGCTTGTTGCGTCGCTCGGAGCGGTGGGGGGTATTGTTTTGAGTTACTATATGGAGGTTCCTTCGGGTCCTGCCATAATATTTGTATTGAGTGTGATGTTGGTAACGGTAAAACTATTATCTTTGCCGTTGAAAAGATTGTCAGACAATAGATGAAGACTGTATATAAACTTATTCTGAAATCCTATATCGGGCCGATGTTTGCCACCTTCTTTATCGTCATCTTTATTCTGATGATGAACTTCGTGTGGCGCTATATCGACGATTTGGTGGGCAAAGGTCTCGATGCTGCCATCATTATCGAGCTGATTCTCTACGCAACGGTTAATATGATTCAGATGGGTTTGCCGCTCGCTGTGTTGCTTGCAACGATTATGACGATGGGTAATCTTGGCGAGAACTATGAGTTGTTGGCTATGAAGTCGGCGGGTATGTCGCTCTTTAAGATTGTTAAGCCGTTGATAATTGTCGTAGGTCTGATTTCTATCGGAAGTTTCTTTATTATCAACAACTTGGCGCCATACTCCAACAAGAAGATGTTTAGTATTATCCACGACATCAAGAAGCAAAATCAGGCGTTGGAGTTTCAAGACGGTCTGTTCTTCAACGGTATCGACGATATGAGTATCCGAGTCGAGCATCAAAATCCCGAGACGAAGTTGCTTACGGGCGTTTTGATATACGACAACCGTTCGTCGAATGGCGATATGACCACAACGATGGCCGACTCGGGCTATATCCGATTGAGCGAGGATAAACGCTATCTGCTTGTTACGCTCTATAATGGCTCTACTTACGAACAGTCGCGTAACAGTCAATGGTACACCAAAAACTCGTTGCGTCGCCATACGTTTGACCGTCAAGATGGTAAGATTCCGATGGAGGGCTTCGACTTTGAGCGTTCCGACGAAAATATGTTCAGCGGTAGCAGCCAGACCCTCAATATCGTTGAGTTGCAACACAATATCGACTCGTTGGAGATGGTGGTAAATACGGCAACAGCATCGGCCTATAATCCGTTGCTGCGCGACCAAATCTTCGTAAAAGACCCCAATGCGATTGCTCCGCCCGATAGTATCGAAATCGACCGCTCGATGAAGGTATATTCGGCTAATTTGGTCGATTCGTTGCCTGCGCTCGATGCTCGTTTGAAGCAACGCGTCTGGACGGCGGCTCGGCAGAATGCTATCTCGGCCCGCAACAGCTTCTCGTTCGATGAGTCGGCGTCGAAGGAGGCTCTCAATTTCCTCTACCGCAGTAAGAATGAGTGGCATCGTAAATTGGCGCTCCCGATTTCGATACTTATCTTCTTCTTTGTTGGTGCGCCTCTTGGTGCGATTATCCGTAAGGGAGGTCTTGGTATGCCGATAGTTATCTCGGTCATCTTCTTTGTTATCTACTATATCATCAGCGTTTCGGGCGAGAAACTTGCCAAGGAGGGAACGTGGGATTCGGTTCTCGGTATGTGGATTTCGTCGATAGTGCTGTTTCCGTTGGCTATATACCTTATGCGTAAGGCTACAAACGACTCTGGTTTGCTCGATTTTGATTGGTATATAGGCCGCTACAAACATTATAAGGCTAAAATTGTTGCCAAAATGCCAAAGTCGTGGCAGGCAAAACTCAATAGGAGTAAGTGATGAATCCAAAAGATTTGCGAATAGTTTTTATGGGTACGCCCGAGTTTGCGGTGCCGTCGTTGCGTGCACTTGTCGAGGGCGGATATAATGTGGTTGGCGTGGTTACTACGCCCGATAAACCAGCAGGCCGAGGTTTGAAAATTCACGAGTGCGATGTGAAGATAGCGGCCCGCGAGTTGGGTATTGCAACGATTCTTCAACCCGAGAAGTTGCGCGACGAGGCCTTCTTGGAGCAGTTGCGTGCTTTGCAACCCGATTTGGGTATCGTTATTGCCTTTCGTATGTTGCCGGAGGTGGTATGGGCGATGCCTCGTTTGGGTACGTTCAATCTCCACGCCTCGCTTTTGCCGGAGTATCGAGGTGCTGCGCCGATAAATTGGGCGATAATGAATGGCGATACCGAGACGGGTGTTACAACCTTCCTGCTTAACCACGAAATCGATAAGGGTGCTATAATCGGCCAGGTGAAAGAACCGATTGCACCGACCGATACGGTTGGCTCGCTCTATGAGCGTCTGATGAATATTGGCGCTGGGTTGGTGCTCGAAAGTGTTGAGCGTTTGGCCAAAGGCGAAGTTGCACCGCTCGAACAGCCCGCAACCGATGAGGGTCTGCGCCCTGCTCCCAAAATCTTTAAGGAGGATTGCTTGATTGATTGGGGTCGCAATGGTGCCGATATAGTCAATTTTGTGCGTGGCTTGTCGCCATATCCTGCCGCTTGGTGTCGTATGATGCGCGATGGCGAGGAGACGGGTAGTGCAAAGATTTTTGCTGTGCATTTCGAAAAGTGTGCGAAGGGTGGCTCGATAGGCTCGGTCGTGAGCGATGGCCGTTCGACGCTTGGCGTTGTGTGTTCCGACGGCGTGGTCTATATCGACGATATTCAGATTGCCGGCAAAAAGCGTCTTAAAACCAAAGAGTTGCTACTTGGCTTCCGTAATCCGACCGACTATCGTATGGCGTAGTTCGTTGCTCGAATGATGTGTGTGGCCCGAGGCGATGCTTCGGGCTGCACTTTTTTTTTGTGATAAAATGATGTTATATTTAGCGCTAAATGCTTTGAAAATTGGTTTATGTTTGCTAAATTTGCCTATTGAGATATACGTTTGTATTGTATTTGCAGATAGTTTACGATAATATTTCTTAAACACATTATGAAAAAGCATAATTTTAGTGCAGGTCCATCGGTGTTGCCGGAGATTGCCTATGTCAATGCGGCAAAAGCCATTATTGATTTCAACGGAACAGGTTTGTCGATTTTGTCGATTTCGCATCGTACAAAAGATTTTGAAGATGTGCTCAATTCGGCGCAGTCGCTGATGCGTGAGTTGCTCAATATTCCCGAGAACTATCACATCTACTTTGTGGGAGGTGGTGCAAGTACCCAATTTTTCCATATTCCTGCCAACTTCCTCGGCAAGAAGGCCGGTTATGTGAATACGGGTGTCTGGACGAAGAAGGCTATCAAGGAGACGAAACTCTATGGCGAGGTCGAAATAGTTGCTTCGAGCGAGGATAAGAACTTCTCGTATATTCCAAAGGACTTTGCAATTCCGTCGGATTTGGACTATCTATATATCTGTACCAATAATACGATTTACGGTACCGAGTATAAGTGCGATATCGATTCTCCGGTGCCTCTCATTGCCGATATGTCGTCCGATATTTTGAGCCGTCCGATTGACGTGTCGAAGTATGCGCTTATCTACGGTGGTGCGCAGAAGAATCTTGCACCTGCTGGCGTGTCGTTCGTTATCATTCGTGACGATATGTTGCAGCGTGTTGTGCGACCTCTGCCAACAATGATAAACGTTAATACCCACGTCGAGAACAATTCGATGTTCAACACTCCGCCCGTATTCCCGATTTTCGTGATGAACGAGACGTTGAAGTGGATTAAGTCGCTTGGCGGTGTCGAGGCTATGTACAAAATCAACGTCGAGAAGGCGAAGATTCTCTACGACGAAATCGAGCGTAACTCGCTCTTCCGTCCGACGGTTGCCGAGCCTGACCGTTCGCTGATGAATATCTGCTTTGTGATGACCGAGGGTAACGAGTCGTTGGCACCAGAATTCTTGGAGTTTGCCAAGGAGCGCGGTATGGTCGGTATCAAGGGTCATCGCTTGGTGGGTGGCTTCCGAGCTTCGTGCTACAACGCATTGCCAAAGGAGTCGGTCGAGGCTCTCGTGGCTTGTATGCAGGAGTTTGAGGCGTTGAAAACCAAATAATCTACCTATGCCAACAATCGTGCCTTATACCTTCGAGCGAAAGGAGGAAGAGGCGATGTATTATACCTCATTGATTAAAGGAATGAAGATTCTGATTGCAACCGAGAAGCCGTTTGCACGCGAGGCGGTAAATGGTATCAAAGAGATTTTGCAGGCGGCCGAATACGAGGTCGTGTTGCTCGAAAAATATGCCGACAAGGGCGAACTGCTCGCTGCCGTGGCCGATGTCGATGCGCTTATTGTGCGTAGCGATAAGGTGACAAAGGAGGTGCTCGATGCGGCTCAAAATCTCAAAATCGTAGTTCGTGCCGGAGCAGGTTTCGATAATATCGACTGCGAGGAGGCAAAGCAGCGCGGTATCGTTGTGATGAATACCCCAGGTCAAAACTCCAATGCTGTGGCCGAGTTGGCGCTCTGCTTTATGGTCTATATGTCCCGTAACCAACTCACTTCGGGTACGGGCCACGAAATCATCGGCAAGACCCTTGCTATCCACGCCTACGGCAATGTGGGTAAGTTGGTTGCTCGCAAGGGTAAAGCCCTTGGTATGAATGTTATAGCCTACGACCCATTTATTAGCGATGCGGCTGTTTTTGAGGCCGATAGTGTCGAGAAGGTCGATTCGGTCGAGGAGTTGTATCGTCGTGCCGATTTCCTCTCGTTGCATATCCCTGCAACGCCTCAAACCAAAGGCTCAATCGGCTACGACCTTGCTATGTCGATGCCAAAGGGTGCTACGTTGGTCAATACGGCTCGTAAGGAGGTTATCGATGAGGCTGGCATGATGAAGGCTATGGAGGAGCGCGACGACCTTAAATATATCACCGACGTTGCTCCCGAAGCTGCGTCGGAGTATGCCGAGAAGTTTGGCAAACGCTACTTTGCAACGCCAAAGAAGATGGGTGCCGAGACTGCCGAGGCCAATATCAATGCGGGCTTGGCTGCTGCACGCCAGATTGTCGATTATTTTGTCAATGGTAACACTCGTTTTCAAGTAAATAAATAGAGTATGGTAAGGATAAAACCGTTTCGCGGTATACGACCACCGCAGGAGTTGGCGCAGGAGGTTGCTTCGCGCCCATACGATGTGCTGAACTCTGCCGAGGCGAAGGCCGAAGCGACCGAGCGTTCGTTGCTCCATATCATCAAACCCGAAATAGATTTCGACCCTATTGCCGACGAACATTCGCAAGAGGTCTACGACAAGGCGGTCGAGAACTTTGCCGCTTGGCGTGCGAAGGGTTGGTTGCAGCAGGAGGGCGAGGAGCGCTACTATATCTATGCCCAAACGATGGAGGGTCGTACGCAGTATGGCCTTGTAATGTGCTGCCACTTCGAGGATTACCTTTCGGGTGCGATTAAGAAGCACGAGCTGACGCGCCCCGACAAGGAGGAGGACCGTATGAAGCACGTTCGCAACCAAAAGGCCAATATCGAGCCTGTATTCTTTGCCTATCCCGACCACGCGGAGATTGATGCTATCGTGTCGGAGGTCGTAGCGTCGAAGCCCGAATACGACTTCGTTGCGGAGGACGGTTTCGGCCATACCTTGTGGCTTGTTCCAGTCGAGTATAACGAGCGTATAACCTCGGTGTTTGCCACTATTCCTGCGCTCTATGTTGCCGATGCCCACCATCGTACGGCTGCCGCTGCGCGAGTTGGCGAGGAGTGTAAGAATCGTAATCCTCACCATACGGGCGAGGAGGAGTATTGCTACTTCTTGGCTGTTACATTCCCCGAGTCGCACCTGCGTATTATCGACTACAACCGTGTAGTGCGCGATTTGAACGGGTTGAGCGAGGCCGAATTTTTGGCCGCTTTGGAGGCCGATTTTGTGGTCGAGAAGCAGGGTAGTGCGATATATAAGCCAACGGCTTTGCACAACTTCTCGATGTATCTGGCTGGCGAATGGTATAGCCTTACGGCTCGCGAAGGCCGCTACAACGATGCCGACCCTATTGGCGTTCTCGATGTGACTATCCTGTCGAATCTCGTACTTGATAAATTGCTCGGTATAAAGGACTTGCGTACTTCGAAGCGTATCGACTTTGTCGGAGGTATTCGTGGTTTGGGCGAGTTGCAGCAGAGGGTCGATTCGGGCGAGATGAAGGCGGCTTTTGCGCTCTATCCCGTCTCGATGCGCCAACTTATAGATATTGCCGATACGGGCAATATTATGCCACCTAAAACGACGTGGTTTGAACCAAAATTGCGCTCGGGTGTGGTGATTCACTCCTTCGAGTAGCGGTGACGAAAGTTGAGGCGGTCAGAAGTTTGACCGCCTCGTTTTTTATATAGGTATATCTTTCGTGGTGTCGCTTTTTTTGCTATCTTTGCGCACAAAATATACTATCGCTATGCAGAAATCAATGACAGGCTTCGGTAAGGCCGAGGTTAAGGTTGGTAACAAGAAAATTACGGCCGAGATTCGCTCGCTCAACTCCAAACAACTCGACTTGTCGGTTAAGATGCCGGCACTCTATCGTGCTGTCGAGTTCGATGTTCGTGCACTGCTCTCCAAGATGTTGGTTCGCGGTAAGGTCGATGTGCTTATTACGGTTGAAGCGACCGAGAGCGAGACTGCCTCGCAAATCGATAAGGATATGTTCCGTGCCTATCTGCGCCAAGTTACCGAGGCGTTGGCCTATTCGGGTATCGATGCCGACTACGATGCTATCGTTCCGTCGGTTTTGAAGATGCCGAATGTCTTTTCGGCCGAGGCTCAATCGGCTACCGATACCGAGTTGGAGGCTGTGCGTAGTGTTGTCGAGGAGGCTGCTGCGGCACTCGATGCTTTCCGTTGTCAGGAGGGCGCAACCCTTATCGCCGACCTTGTTGCGCGTGTCGAGACGATAGAGCGCCTGCGCGACGAGATAACTCCGTTTGAGGCTGCTCGTGCCGAGGCGATTCGTAGCCGTATTCGTGAGCAAATCGAGAAACTTGCACTCGACCCTAACTACGACCGCTTGGAGCAGGAGATGATTTTCTATATCGAGAAGCTCGACATCACCGAGGAGAAGGTGCGCCTCGCCAACCACTGCAAATATTTCAAGGAGGTTGCGGCAACCGAGCCACAGGCTGGTCGTAAGCTCGGCTTTATTGCGCAGGAGATGGGTCGCGAAATCAATACCACAGGCTCAAAGGCCAACCAGCACGATATTCAGGTTATTGTGGTCAAGATGAAAGACGAACTCGAAAAGATTAAGGAGCAGTCGCTAAATATTCTGTAAGCTAAAATCGGGAAGTTATGACAGGTAAACTAATTATATTTTCGGCGCCGAGTGGCTCGGGTAAGACGACAATCGTACGAGAGTTGTTGAAGCACTATCCGCAGTTTGAGTTCTCGATTTCGGCAACCTCACGTGCGCCACGAGGCGTAGAGCAGAATGGGGTAGACTACTACTTCCTTTCGGCCGAGGAGTTTGCTGCAAAGGTGGCATCGGATAGTTTTGTGGAGTGGGAGGAGGTCTATGCCGGCACCTGCTATGGTACGCTCAAAAGTGAGATGGAGCGCATCTGGTCGAAGGGTAATGTTATCATCTTCGATGTCGATGTGATGGGCGGTATCAACCTTAAAAAGATATTTGGCGAGGCGGCTTGCTCGATTTTTATTATGCCGCCATCGGTGGAGGAGTTGCAGAAGCGATTGGAAGGTCGCGCGACCGACTCGGCAGAGGTTATCGCCAAGCGTGTGGCAAAGGCCGAGTTCGAAATTTCGAAGGCTCCCGAGTTCGACTACAAGGTCATCAACGATGTTCTCGCCACTGCCGTAGCCGAAACCCGCGCAATTATCGACTTGTTCCTCGCAAAATAATTTTGCATTCTGCATTTTGAATTTTGCATTTATGAAGCGTGTAGCGTTATATTTCGGTTCGTTCAACCCTATCCACAAGGGCCACATCGCTCTGGCCGAGTGGGTGGTGGAGCAGGGTTTGTGTGATGAGCTGATATTTATCGTGTCGCCCCAAAATCCATTTAAGGAGCAGGCCGATTTAGCCCCCGAATTTTCGCGCTACGAGATGTGCGAAATGGCTTGCAAGGCGTCGCGCTACCCCGAGCAGATTAAGGTTTCGGCCGTAGAGTTTGTTTTGGAGAAACCCTCCTATACGATAAATACACTGCGCTATCTGCGTGAGAATTTTGGCTCGCAGATGCAGTTCTCGATATTGCTTGGTGCCGACAATGTCGAGGCATTCGACAAGTGGCGCGACTACGAGGAGATTTTGCGCGACTATCCGCTCTTGGTCTATCCGCGCGAGGGGTATGGAGTCGAAAAATTGGCCGACAAAATTAACTTTTTGGCAGATGCGCCACTCTTTAATTATGCAGCCACCGATATTCGCAAGGCTATTGCCGAGGGTGCGGATATTCGGACTATGGTTTGCGATAGTGTTGCTAAATACATAATACAGAATAGATTATACCGATAATATGGGAAGACTGAAAGTTGCGTTGTTGGCGGGTGGCGACTCGTCGGAGCGCGAGATAGCCTTAAATAGTGCGCACCAGATAAGCGAGGTTCTCGATGCCGAGAAGTACGACGTGAAGGTCATCGACCTGCATCACCGCAGTTGGGCCTACACTGCGCCAAACGGCAAAAAATACGAGGTCGATAAGAACGATTTTTCGCTTACGGTCGAGGGAGAGCGCACCGAGTTTGAGTATGCGTTGATTATTATCCACGGCACACCTGGTGAGGACGGCAAGTTGCAGGGCTACCTCGATATGATGGGTATTCCATACTCGTCGTGTTCGCAAGTTAGTTCAACCATCACTTTCGATAAAGTTTCGACCAAGCGTGCAGTTGCCGAACGAGGCATCAATCTGGCCCGCGAGATATTCTTGCATCGTGGCGAGGCCTACTCGGCAGAGGCTATTGCCGAGGAGTTGGGATTGCCGTTGTTCGTGAAGCCTAATGCAAGCGGTTCGAGCTTTGGCGTAACGCGCGTTACCGAGGTGGGGCAGATTGAGGAGGCTGTGCGATTGGCATTTACCGAGAGCGAGGAGGTCTTGATTGAGGAGTGCATCACGGGCCGTGAGTTCGGCTGTGGCGTGCTTGTCACGAAGAATAAGACACTCGTTTTGCCGATTACCGAGATTGTGTCGAAAAAGGCATTTTTCGACTACGAGGCGAAATATACCGAGGGTATGAGCGACGAGATTACCCCTGCGCCAATCTCGGAGGAGTGGAGCGATATGATTGCCGAGGCGGCGGTCGAGGCGTATAAGGCGTGCCGTTGTCGTGGCATTGTCCGCATCGACTTTATCGTGACCGAAGAGGGTAAGGCCTACCTTATCGAGGTTAATTCTATACCGGGAATGTCGAGCGGTAGTATCGTGCCAAAGCAAGCCCGCACCGCAGGTATTTCGCTCGGCGAACTGTACGATTTGGTGATTGCCGATACGATGGCATAGAATGGCAACTGCTAAAAGTGTAAACTTATGATTGAAATAGAAGGTAAGATAGTTAGTGCCGACCTGTTGAGAGAGAAATTTGCGTGCGATTTGTCGCAGTGCAAGGGTGCGTGTTGCATCGAGGGCGATGCGGGCGCGCCACTCGAAATCGAAGAGGTCGATATCCTCGAAGAGGAGTACGAGAATTACAAACACTATATGACCCCCGAGGGTATTAAAGCCGTTGAGGAACAGGGTTTTATGGTCGTAGATAGCGATGGCGACTACACCACACCGCTTATCAATGGTGGCGAGTGCGCATTTACCTGCTACGACGAGAATGGCGTGGCGTTGTGTGCCATCGACAAGGCCTATCGCGAGGGCAAATGTAGCTTCCAGAAGCCTATTTCGTGCCACCTCTACCCAATTCGCGTGCTGCAATTCCGCAATGGTAGCGAGGGGTTGAACTATCACCGCTGGTATATCTGCAAGTCGGCCTGCGAGAATGGTTGTCGCCTCGGAATACCTGTCTATAAGGGTCTGCGTGAGCCAATTATCCGCAAATGGGGCGAAGGCTTCTATAAGGCATTAGAGGCTGCGGAGGAGTTGCTTAAAATGCAAAATTCAGAATGCAAAATGCAAAATTACTAATGAAAAAATTGCCATTACTTATATTAGCCTTATGTGGTGTGGCAACTACCTTTGCCAATCCGCTCGATTCGTTGGCTATTGCGCCGATTGAGAGGCTTACGTCGCCAATCGTTGTCGATACGTTGGCAACCGACAACGAGAATCTGTCGATAGTCCTTTTCAACGACAATACTTGGCGCTACGTTCGCAATCGTCGTATCGAGTGCGATTCGACCGTATTTAGCCACTATTGGGATATGGAGAATATCTCGGCCTACAAAGAGGTCGAGATGGGTCGTATACCGAAGAGCGTTGCAATCTCGCTTACCGACTCGATGACAGCCTACCGCTATCCGTATAAGGGCCGTATCACATCGCGATATGGTATTCGCTGGCGTCGCAACCACAACGGTATTGATATTGCGCTCAAAGTTGGCGATACGATATGCTCGACCTTCGATGGTCGTGTGCGCTTCTCGAAATGCACCGATACGGGCTATGGAACGCTTGTGATTATTCGCCATGACAACGGCCTTGAAACCTATCACGGCCACCTCTCGGCTCGTTTGGTCGAGGAGGGTGAGAGGGTTGTCGCAGGTCAGCCGATAGGCCTTGGCGGTAATTCGGGTCGTTCGACAGGTCCGCACCTCCACTTCGAGTGCCGATATATGGGTCAATCGTTTGACCCCGAGCGAATTATCGACTTCCGTACAGGTCGCTTGCGTCGCGACGAGTTTTTGTTGCGTCGCTCCTATTTCAGCATCTATTCGAAGTATGAGCAGGATTTCAATGCCGAGCAGGAGGTCTACGCTGCCGATAAAAAGGAGCGTGCCGCCTCGGCCGAGCGTCGTTACTACAAGGTGCGCAATGGCGATAATTTGAGCGTTATCGCGAAGCGCAACCATACGACCGTTGGCGCGATTTGCCGCCTAAATGGCATCAAAGCTTCGGCAGTGTTGAAGATAGGTAAGGTATTGCGTGTAAAATAAAATGACAAGGCTATGGCAAAATTCGAATTGGGAACAAAGCGCCCGCTGATAATTTCGGGCCCGTGTAGTGCCGAGAGCGAGAGCCAGCTACTCTCGACTTGCGAGGCGTTGGCTGCCGAGGGGTGTGTCGATGTGTTACGTGCCGGTGTTTGGAAGCCGCGTACTCGTCCCAATACGTTCGAGGGGCGAGGCGAGGAGGCTCTGCCGTGGTTGGTCGAGGCCAAGCGTCGCACAGGACTTCCGATAGCGATAGAGGTCGCTTCGGCAAAGCACGTCGAGGCAGCACTGTCGTATGGCATCGATATTCTTTGGGTGGGTGCTCGTACAACGGTCAATCCATTCCTTGTTCAGGAGATTGCCGAAGCTGTGGCTGATAGCGATGTTACGATACTTATCAAAAACCCGATGAACCCCGATGTCGAGTTGTGGTCGGGTGCTGTGGAGCGATTCGAAAAGGTTGGCGTTCCTCGCAAAAATATAGGCCTCATACATCGAGGCTTTTCGGTTAGCGGCCATAGCCGTTACCGCAATAATCCGATGTGGTATCTTGCGTTCGAGATGCAAAATCGTCACCCCGACCTGATGATGCTCTGCGACCCGTCGCACATCGCGGGCGATAGTGGCTATGTGGCCGAGGTTGCTCAAACGGCAGCCAACCTCAATTTTGCAGGTCTTATAGTCGAGAGCCATTGCTCTCCACACGAGGCGTTGAGCGATGCTAAACAACAACTTGTGCCGTGCGCCTTGGGCGAATTGGTGCGCAATCTTTCGTGGCGTGCCGAGCGTAGTAACGATGAGGCCTATCTGCACGACTTGGAGCGTTGTCGCAACGAAATCGATATGATTGATAGTGAGGTCTTTGAGTTGCTCGGTCGTCGTATGGATATAGCCGACCATATCGGTCGTATCAAGCGCGAGAACGATGTGGTAATCTTGCAGACCGACCGTTGGTACTCTATTGTCGAGCGACTCCTTTCGCGTAACGACGAATTGCATTTGAGCCGTTCATTTATTCGTGCGATTTTGGAGGCTATTCACGTTGAGAGTATTGAGCATCAGAATCGTATAATGAACGAGGAGAATTGATTTTATGCGGATTCTACTTCCGCTACCTCAATATGACGACAAAGGGCTGTACGATGAGTACAGCCCTTTGTCGTCAAAACCGCTGAGGGTGGCCTTTTTTATTAGGGTCGTTAATCCCTCTTCGAGGGCTTTTCCTCCTTCGCGCCTCGGCAAAGTGTGCAAGCACCCTCTGCTCTCGGCTTGGCGTCGGTTAGGGTCGTTAGGGGTTATAGGCTACCCAATCTACCCACTCTACCCAGCCAACCCACTCTACCCAGCCAACCCAATCTCCCCAATCTAAAAAATAATCACCCCTCTCTGCCATCGAAAAATACTCTTTCTGTGGCAAAAAGTTGTATTTACCCCGAATTTTTTATATATTTGTAATCTTAACGAGATTTCTATAATAAACCTAAAACATAATAAAAATGAGACGATTTCTAACACTTGTTGCATTGCTCTTCCCCGTGATGGCATTTGCACAGATTGAGGTTTCCAGCCTGCGAGTTAATAAACTCGCCGACCCTATGGGTATCTCACCCGACGAGAAACCTGTATTGAGTTGGATTACAACCTCTACAACCAAAAATTCGACCCAAACAGCCTACGAGGTTGTTGTAAGTAGTGCGGGTCGTCGCGTATGGAGCAGCGGTAAGCTCGCCTCCGACAATTCGACCCTCGTTGAGTACGACGGACCAAATCTCCCCGATACCTACTATCAGTGGTCGGTACGCGTGTGGGACAACCACGGCAAGGTGTCGAAACGAGCAACGGGTTCGTGGCAGACCGCTTTGAAAAACGACGAGTGGAAGGCAGAGTGGATTGGCGAGACGATGAAGCGTCGCCCCGTAAATTTCCGTCGCGAGGCTACCTTTGCAAAGCCAATTAAAAAGGCTACGGCCTACATCACCTCCTATGGTCAGTACGAGGCGTTTATCAACGGTGTGCGCGTTGGCGACTCCTATATGACCCCTGGTTGGACCTCGTATAATAAGCGTTTGCAGTTCCAGGCCTACGATGTTACCTCGATGTTGAAACGTGGTAAGAATGTGGTTGCTGCGGTGGTCGCTCGTGGTTGGAATATCGGTATGGGTTATCGCGAGCGTATATCCTATCGCGAGGACGAGGCTATTGCTCTGTTGATGCAGGTTAATATCGAGTATGCCGATGGTACGAAAGAGTGTCTGATAAGCGACGGCAGTTGGTCTATGTCGGCTACGGCAAAGGCTTCGGGTTTGGTCGATAACGACATCTACGATGGTGCAACAATCGACGCTCGCCTTATCGATAATAGCTGGTCTACAACGGCCTACACCGAGGGTGCCGAGTGGCAAAAGGCCCAAGTGTTGGCTATCGGCAAGCAGAATATTATCACCACCGTAAACGAGTCGCCAAAGCTCCAAACCCCGATTAAAGCGGTGCGTTATATCGTGACACCAAAGGGCGAGAAGGTTATCGACTTTGGTCAGAATATCGTAGGTTGGGAGCGTGTGAAGTTGCAGGGTAAGGCCGGCAATGTGGTACGCATCTACCACGCCGAGACTCTCGACGAGAAGGGTAACTTCTATACCATCAATCTCCGCAAAGCAAAGACTACGAGTACCTACATTATGGACGGTGGCGCAAAGCGTGAGTTTGCCCCTACGATGACCTTCTACGGCTTCCGTTACCTCAAAATCGAGGGTCTTGAAGGCGACCCCGATTTGGCCGATTTCGAGATTGTTCCTGTTTGGTCGGGATTTGATAATGTGGGCGAGTTTAGTTGCTCCAATCCGATTATAAATCAGCTTCAAAGCAATATCTGGTGGAGTTTCCACGACAATTTCCTCGATGTTCCGACCGACTGTCCACAGCGTAACGAGCGTCTTGGTTGGACGGGCGATGCGCAGATTTTCTTCCGTACGGCCGCTTTCCTTGGTCGCGTCGATACCTTCTTCCGTAAATATATGGCCGATGTTGCTGCCGACCAGCGTGCCGACGGTCGTATTCCGCGCATTATTCCCGATATATATTGGACGCAGGATACTCGTACCGACGCTTGCGGTTGGGCCGATGTTGCGACGATTATTCCGTGGAATCACTATGTTGCCTATGGCGATAAGCAGATTTTGGTAGACCAATACCCTTCGATGAAGAAGTGGGTTGATTATGTAATCGGTCGTTGCCACGACAACAACTATCTTTGGACCAATGGCGACCACTATGGCGACTGGCTCTTCTACTCGAAGCCTAACGACCGCGATGGCCAGTCGGCTGTAACCTCGAAGCATCTTGTCGCACAGTGCTTCTTCGCAAATTCGCTCGACATTATGGCTCGTTCGGCCGAGGTTCTTGGTAAGAGCGAGGAGAGTGCATACTATGCAGAGATTGCTGCGAAGGCTCGCGAGGCCTTTATGGGCGAGTATGTAACTCCTAATGGCCTGATTTCGGGCGACACGCAGACGGCCTATGTTTTGGCTCTTCATTTCAATATGTTGCCAGAGGCGTTGCGTGAGCAGGCTGCCAAGCGACTTGTCGATAACATCAAGCGATACAAGTACCGCATCACAACGGGCTTCCTCGGTACTCCATACATCTGCGAGGTGCTGACCCGTTATGGATATAGCGATGTGGCATACCGTATGTTGTTGCAGACGGGTTGCCCTGGTTGGTTGTTCCAGGTAACTATGGGCGCTACTACCATCTGGGAGCGTTGGGATAGTATTCGTAAAGATGGCTCGATTCCTAACAACGGTATGAACTCGCTCAACCACTACTCGTTTGGCTCGATTGGCGATTGGCTCTATCGTAGTGCTGTCGGCATCTGCGAGACTGCACCGGGCTACAAGACTATCGCAATTCGTCCTCACGTTGGTGGCAACTTTACTAATATGTCGGCATCGACCGAGACCCCTTATGGTGTTGTTGAGGCTGCTTGGACTGCCGAGGCCAATGCGTTGAAGAGCCTCTCGGTTGAGATTCCGTTCAATACTACGGCCGAGGTCTTTGTACCTGCTTCGGCTTCCGAGGCTGTTGTGTGTGACGACAACGCAGTTAAGGCTGTGGGTTATGAGAACGGATATGTTAAGTATAGCGTTGGTAGCGGCTCCTATAAGTTTAGCGTGAAGTAGCGACTACCTCCCATAAATATTGGGGTCGGTTTGCAGTAGCAGACCGACCTTTTTTGTTGTTTGGTATGGTTTGTGGATTTGGTTTGGGGTGTTAATCTTAAATTTTAGAGCTATGAATCGACTTTCAACTTCCAAGAAGAACGAGTGTGCAACAGCCACAGCTACGGCCGATACGCCAATCCTGACTGCTGCGCCAACCAACGAAATTCCACAGCACGGTATGCGTCCCGAGTCTGCCTACCAGATGGTTAAGGACGAGACCTATCCTCAAACCCAGCCACGATTGAATCTCGCAACTTTCGTTACGACCTATATGGACGACTATGCGACCAAGTTGATGAATGAGGCAATCAATATCAACTATATCGACGAAACGGAGTATCCGCGAGTGGCGGTGATGTGTGGTCGCTGTATCAATATCGTTGCCAATCTGTGGAACTCTCCCGAAAAGGCCGAGTGGAAGACGGGTGCTGTCGGTATTGGTTCGTCGGAGGCCTGTATGTTGGGTGGCGTCGCAGCCCTATTGCGTTGGAAAGCCCGCCGCACGAAGGAGGGTAAGTCGTGCGATAAACCCAATATGGTGTTGAGTTCGGCATATCAGGTCGTGTGGGAGAAGTTTGCCCAACTTTGGGGTGTGGAGATGCGCGAGGTGCCTTTGTCGCTCGAATGTCCGTCGCTCGATGCAAAGAAGGCTGTCGAGATGTGCGACGAGAATACCATCTGCGTAGTACCAATCGCGGGTGTGACCTGGACGGGCCTCAACGACGATATTGAGGCTCTTGACAAGGAGCTCGATGCCTTCAACAAAAAGACGGGCTACGAGGTCGCTATCCACGTCGATGCCGCTTCGGGTGGCTTTATTCTGCCATTCCTCAAACCCGATTTTAAGTGGGATTTCCGCCTGAAATGGGTCTATTCAATCTCGACCTCGGGACATAAGTACGGCCTCGTCTATCCAGGTCTTGGTTGGGTTATTTGGCGCGACAAGCAGTGTCTGCCCGAGCAGATGTCGTTCAGTGTCAACTATCTTGGTGCTAACATCACACAGGTCGGCCTTAACTTTTCGCGCCCTGCGGCCCAAATCCTCGGACAGTACTACAACTTTATCCGCTATGGATTTGAGGGCTACAAACAGATTCAGCAGGAGTCGATGAATATCGCTTGCTATTGCCACGAGCAGATTGGCAAGATGAAGTGCTTCAAGAACTACGCTGCGTCGCTCGACAATCCTCTCTTTATTTGGTATATGAACCCCGAGTACGACAAGACGGCAAAATGGACTCTTTATGACTTGCAGGCCGTGTTGCAACAGAGCGGATGGATGGTTCCTGCCTACACGATGCCGAAGAATATCGAGGATTTGGTTGTGATGCGAGTTGTTGTGCGCCAGGGATTTACGCGCGATATGGCCGATATGCTCCTTACCGATATTTGTAATGCTGTTGCCGAGTTCGAGAAGTTGAAGTATCCAACAACCTCGCGCCTCGCCTATGAGAAGCGAGAGAAGCAGTATGGTAAGGTCTTTACCCACTAAAAATTGATTTGTAGGCGGATTCTACTTCCGCTACCTCAATATGATGACAAAGGGCTGTACGATAAGTACAGCCCTTTGTCGTCAAAACCGCTGAGGGTAGCCTTTTTTATTAGGGTGGTGGGTAGAATGGGTAGAATGGGTAGTATGGGTAGTATGGGTAGCCTAAAATCCCTAATAACCCCTAACGCCTCTAACGCCTCTAACGCCTCTAACGCCCCTATCTTCCCTAAACAATCCTTACTCCTTCTCGATTGTCACCGAGAAAATCAAATCGCCCGGACGAATATCGTCGATAACATCTTCGCCCTCTACGACCTTGCCGAAGCAGGTGTGTACGCCGTCGAGGTGCTGCGTGTTGCTACGATTGTGGCAGATAAAGAATTGCGAGCCACCCGTATCCTTGCCACGATGCGCCATCGAGAGGACGCCTCGGTCGTGATATTGGCGCTCGGCATCGGTCTCGCAAGGAATTGTCCAGCCCGGACCACCTGCGCCATTGCCGATAGGGCAGCCGCCCTGAATGACAAATTCGGGAATTACGCGGTGAAATGTCAAGCCGTCGTAGAAGCGCGACTCGGCAAGTTTGATGAAGTTAGCGACCGTGATAGGGGTCTCTTTCTCGTAGAGTTCGACCTTCATATCGCCCTTTTCGGTCGAGATAATAGCGTAAGTCATAGTCTTGTTATTTAATGTGTTATCCAATTTTCTGTGTTATGATTTTGTTGAGCATATCCTCCACCGCTCGTATAAGCACAACTATTATATTGGCTATCCATTCGTCGTCGTGAAATTCGGCAAGTCGGATGAATGATGCAGAATCGCTGTGCGACAAAATGGTGTGTTGCAACAATTTGATGCGCTCCGAGCCGACCTCCCATAGCGATAAATCCCGATAGTGTAGGTATTGCTCCAAACTCTCCGATAACTCGCCGAGGTTTATCACTGCATCGTGCATCTGTTTGGTGTATGTTTCGGCCGATTGGCAGTTGGCCCGACACTTTTCCAATAGTTTTTTAGCCGAGTATGCCGACCGTATGATATACTCCCTCGTGTGGTCGTCGTTGTCGATAAAACGCTCGCAAAAGTGGCGCGTCAAATCGTAGATGATGACCGCCTTGCGACGGGCCATCAGGTTCTGGCGCGAGCTGCTACTTTGCTGCGATAAATCCATATCCTATTATAGTTTGCGAATGCCTGCAAACTCTTTGAGTTGCGCTACCAACTTTGGTACTCCTATGGCCGCACGCTCCTTGATGTGGAAGATGCGGTTGCGCAGGAATGGAATCTTTGGTGTCGAGGGGTCTACGACATAAATCGGTACGTCGTTGTTCTTGACCCAACCAACCAACGAGGCGGCAGGGTAGACGGCCAGCGAAGTACCTACGATAACCAGAATGTCGGCCTCCTTGACAAGGTCGCGTGCGCGGTCAAACATCGGCACCGCCTCGCCAAAGAATACGATGTGCGGACGCAATAGTTCGCCATTCGGTGCGGTCTCGTCGAGTTGCTGGTCGCGCAGACCAATCTCGGTAATGTACTGCTCGCCACTCTCCTCGCGCAACTTCGTAAGTTCGCCGTGGAGGTGAGTTATTTTTGTTGAGCCGGCCTGCTCGTGGAGGTTGTCGATATTCTGCGTAACGACCTCTACGTCGAAATACTGCTCCAATTCGGCCAATGCCTTGTGGCCTGCATTTGGTTGCTTGCCGGCCATTTCGCGACGGCGCATATTGTAGAAGTTGATGACCTTCGCTCGGTCGCGCTCCAATGCTTCGGGGGTGCAGACCTCCTCGATGCGGTAGTTGGCCCATAATCCGTCTTCGCTACGATAGGTCGGGATACCGCTGTCGGCCGATATGCCTGCTCCCGTAAGTACAACAATTTTTAACATACTTTTACTTTTCCGTTCGGCATTTATCTCTTGAAATAGATGTCGAGAAGCTCTTTTGCGGCGATAAATGAACTCAACTTTGCACCGAGTACGCGCTCCTCGATTTCGGCTATGCGGCTCTCGATTTCGGGGTTGAGGTAGAAGTTGCTTTTGAGCGTCTCGTTGATGCTCTCGTACATCCAATATTTATTCTGCTCGTTGCGGTGCTGTTCGAAATAACCGTTGCGCTTGATGTGTTCCAAGTACTCCTCGATGCCCTTCCAAACCTCCTCCAAGCCTGTGCGCTCGACCGATGAGCAGGTATAAACCTTCGCGCTCCAACCCGAAGCGGGGAGCGGGAAGAGGTGCAATGCGTTCTGAAACTGCACTTTGGCGAGGTTGGCTTTGTGGACATTCTCACCATCGGCCTTTGTGATGACCATCAGGTCGGCCATCTCCATAATACCGCGCTTGATGCCCTGCAACTCGTCGCCGGCACCCGAAATTTGCAACAGCATAAACATATCGACCATCGAGTGTACGGCCGTTTCGGATTGGCCTACACCGACCGTCTCGATAAAGATGACGTCGAAACCTGCCGCCTCGCACAATACGACCGTCTCGCGAGTCTTGCGTGCTACACCTCCGAGCGAGCCTGCCGATGGCGAAGGGCGGATAAATACGTCGGGGTTGTGGCAGATGCTCACCATACGGGTCTTGTCTCCGAGGATTGAGCCACCACTGCGCTCCGACGATGGGTCGATAGCCAATACCGCCAACTTGTGGTGCATCGATGTCACCATATTGCCGACCGCCTCGATAAAGGTCGATTTGCCCGCACCCGGAACGCCTGTGATGCCTATGCGCACCGACTTGCCTGCGTATGGCAGACAGCGCTCGATAATCTCCTGCGCCTGGGCGTAGTTGTCGGGGTTGTTGCTCTCGATGAGCGTGATAGCCTGCGACAAAATCGTAATGTTGCCATCGAGAATGCCGGCTACATATTCGTCGGTCGTCAGACGACGCTTGCGCTTGCGTACAAAGTAGGGGCTTACCATTGGTTGGTCCTCGACACCCTCGGTGACGTTGAGTGCGCTGTCGTGATGCGCGTCGAGATACTCCTTCTCGTAGTGGTCTATCTTCGTAAATGACATATCTTTTTGCGGTTGTTGATTATATTTTCGATTTGTTGTTTGTCGAGCATCGCGGGGTTGCCGAGCCATAGCACGCGACGCTTGTGGTCGATGATGACGCCAAACGGCGCATAGCTAACCTCGTAACGCTCGTAGACGTTGCGTGCCGAGGTCTGTATCGCAACCCTCTCGTCGGCCATATTGAGCAGCCATTTGGCTGTGACCTCTGCCCTCTCTTTCGTGAAGAATACGCACGGAATGTTGGCAATCTCGCGCGTCGCTCCGACGACCTTTTCGGCACTCTCGCGACAAGGTACGCTTGCCGAGTGGACAAAACCTATGTAGGCAAACTTTTCGCCCTTCGGCAATCTGCGGCCAAGCAGTCGCTCGCCCTTTATGCGAGGCGCACGCTCGCCCGTAGCGACATTTTGCGCTGTCGAGGTGAGGGCAAACATCAATATTGCGACGATTATCGAAAAAAATCTCATCTTTGGTTGCGGTAAAATCTTTACAACTTGCGAAGATAATCAATTTTTGCGGAAAGTGCAAGCCATAAAATAAAATGGTAAATAATTGCCCGATATTAGATATAATTTGTATATTTGCACTATTGAAACAGTAAAAACCGATAGCCTATGAAGCATAGCGTATAGTTTGATACGCACAATTTAGACATATTATAAGGAAAAGCATTTTGATTTATTCAATCTCTGACAAAAGTTTGGCGACTTAAAATAGAGAAACGAAATAGCAATTGAAATGCTCACGCAATTGGCGTGGGCTTTTTGCTGTTTCGATTTCGTTGGGTTACGCCAAACACCTTGTCAGAGCGAGATACAGAAAGTACCGCGCTTTTTTTGTGCGTATCCGTCACCCTTTGAAGGTACAGCGGAACAACCCGAAAATCCGCAACAGAGTAGGGATTCTTAAACTTAAAACTTAAAGATTATGAAAAAGATTTTGTGTATTTTGATGCTTGTGTTTGGAGTATCCTTTGTTGTTTCAGCTAGTAATGTAAATTCACAAGACAAAAAAACTTATAGTTCCGGAAAAGTGGTTGTAAGTGGTAGCGGAAGATACTATGAGATTATTGATAATGTAAATAATGTTTGTATTTACCTAGAAATAGAGGAGGAAAAAACGTCAAGAGGAACGTTTTATCATTTGATGTGCGAAAATAAGGTTACAAAAAACGTTGCAAAGACGGCATTGAAAGGTGCTGTGGCTTCTATTGTAACGGCTGCAACTTCTCCTTCTGCTGCTGCGGCTCCTGCTATTGGAGCCGTTGCATGGGATATTGCAGGAGGTATTTATGATGAAGTATGTGACTATTACGGAAATAGATAGTTGTAATTAAATGTTCAATCGAGCCTGCATATCATTTCTACTATTATTGGCGGGTGCTTTGATTTATGCTACTTGTAGGCAAGAGGTGTTGTTTCTTATGCCCTTCGATGCCGAGTGGTTGGCTAAAATCAAAATAGAGATAGATTATGCCAATTGTAGTCCAATCATAAGTTGGATAATCTTCTGCCTGCCCGATGCTTTGTGGTATGCGGCTCTGCTAACTATTCAATTGGAGTTATGCGACGGAGGGGCTGTCGGAAAGAGTCTCTTCGGTCTCTCCGTCGCATTCCCGTTTCTTTTCGAGTCGATGCAGTGGCTTGGCGTAATGCCCGGAACATTCGATTGGTTCGATATAGTAACATATTTATTAACCCTTACAATTTTTATATTATGTCAAAGAAGACAATTTTGTCGATTTTGGTTTTGATTCTTTTTGCGGTGGTCGCCGTTGCAAGTTCATCGGCGAATAAGGTATCAGATGAGGCCGCCTACAATTTAGGTTATGGCGTTGGCAATGTGATTAGGGATTTGAGCAACTAAACTATGCGAAGTGCGAAATTGTTTTTGGTGGCTGTTTTTGCGGTTGCCGCGCTTTTTGTGTCTTGTTCTGCACCCTCGCCCGATATTCCCGATATGGAGTTTGTTGAGGGTGGAGTTGGTCTGTTTGGTAGCGATGTGCCCGAGGCCGATGCCGACGAGAGTCCGATGCGTGAGGTCGAAATAGGGTCGTTTTATATCGCGAAATTCGAGGTTACGCAGTCGCAGTGGGAGTATGTGATGAGATACAACCCCTCGCTGTTTTTAGACCAAAACCGACCCGTCGAGAGTGTATCGTGGTACGATGTGCAGGAGTATATAAAAAAGCTGAACGAATTGACGGGCAAGAGTTATCGTTTGCCGACCGAGTTGGAGTGGGAGTATGCTGCACGTGGGGGTAAATACCAAAGCGCATATAGATATAGCGGTAGCGACGAAGCCGACGATGTCGCTTGGTGGCGGACAAATGCCATAAATGGAACGTCGGAGGTCGGTCTGAAAAGTGCCAATAAATTGGGCTTATACGATATGACGGGCAATGTTCACGAGTGGTGTAGCAACGAGTACGACAGCCTGCTGTACAACCGAGATGTTGTGCGCCCGAATGTCGTATTGCAACCGACCGACAAGGTGACGGTTAAAGGTGGTGGTTGGAGCAGCGATACAATCCATCTGCGCATAGCTAATCGCAACCATATTCAGCCAAAGGTGCAACACTATACCATTGGCTTCCGAGTGGTGATGGACGCCGAGTAGCCCCCTTCCCCCGCAAAAAAAACAGCTCTGCAAAGTCGTGCCTGAATTGCGACCTTGCAGAGTTGCTCTATTGTGCGAATATCGCTACTTGTATTCAACCGATATTTTGTATGGTACGCCGTTGAGGACTGCGATGTGACCGCGATACGAAGTGCCATATTTGCCGGTCGAGGTCTCGACCGTAGTCTCACAAAATACCGACACAAACCACCGTCCGCTCTTTGGTCGGTCGATGGTCAGGCTCTTTTTGCAACCGCTCGCAACCGACTTCAAAAGCGTGTTGTCGTGAAATGCCGGCTCGCCACGTTTGGCGCAGAGCGTCAGGTCGAATTTCTTGGTATTTTCGTAGCCGTCGAGATTGATAATCAGTTGCTTGCACTTTTTTGGTACATCGACCGCAAAGTGGTGATATTGGCGGTCGCCAATGCGCGTGTGGTCGGGGTCGAAGTCCTCGCTGCGTTTGTTCATCTCGCGTACCTCGCCTTGCGAAAGAGAGCCTTTGATTCGTGGTGCAGGATTGCCCTCCATAGCGTAGAGCAACATCGAGGCCATCAGTTCGAGTCGTTCTCCTTCGCCAACCTTCTCGGGATGAGAGCCGCAGAGGATTGTTCGGCCGCTACGCTCGCTCGCCTTGTAGGCCCAGATGCTTATCTCGTTGTCGATTGTGACTTTGTCTGTGTTGTTGAAGATGTATCTTGCCAAAATCTCTGTGCCGTAGGGTAGTGGGCGCGACGAATCGACGTGAGCATAACAGCCGCTGTTGTGGTATACGTCGGCAACGCATAGCTCCTTACCAAAGTCGAAATACTTTGTCAGTGGGCTGTTTTTCTCCAATCGTAGGGCTGGTTGGCTCTTTTTCAGACTTGTGCGATGTGCGTAGCTCGGCCATAGTTTGAGGTATAAATCGGTGAAGTATCTCTTCTTTGCGTTGTCGATAGCTCCTGCCGAAGCGAAGAATGCTCCGGCACAAGTGCCGACGTATGAGCCACCATTGGCAACATACTCGCGTATGCGCTCTGCACCACTATCGCCCAACGAGCGCGCGTGTTTGTTGGCAGAGCCGCCATTGACATATATAACGCGAAATCTAGGCGCACCATCGGGGTAGAGAAGCCAGCCGTTGGTATCGTTCTCGTCGCCGCAAAATATGCTGTGTTGCAAGAGCGTGTCGCGCTCGGTGAGTTTGCTATTCGATGCCGATGCAAAATACTCAATAGATAGGCCGAGGTGCCTTGCTGCATATAGTTGTCGGCGCGATGTCAGGCCGATACCGCTATCCATAAATACATCTTTGTAGAAGCCTCTACTGCCGGCCAAAACCTTGGCACGAGCCTCTTCACGGTTGCGGGCCTCCAATTTGGTCGTTGGGATAAGTGTTAAAATCGCAGTTGCGAAGGCTAAAAGTTTTCTCATAGTGCAATTCCGTTTTTAGGCTTATGCAAAGATAATCAAAAAAAGTAAGAAGTGGTATAAATGTTATTTTTTTAACAAAAGCCGAAAAGAAATGCTAAAAGTGTTGGTTATTTTCTTTGAAAATAGTACCTTTGCCAAGATTGTGTGGGTGTATGCCCGAAACGCAGCAAATAGAACAATATTTTCTTTAACCAAATAAAAACTAAAACTATGAAAGTATCTCACATTGAGCATCTCGGCATCGCAGTTAAGAGCCTTGATGAGGCGATTCCTTATTGGGAGGGCGCACTTGGTCTGAAATGTTACAAAATCGAAGAGGTTGCAGACCAGAAAGTTCGCACCGCATTCTTTATGCTTGGTCAGACCAAGATTGAGCTTTTGGAGGCTACTTCGGAGGATTCGACTATCGCAAAGTTTATCGAGAACAAGGGTATCGGTATCCACCATATGGCACTTGCTGTTGAGGGTATCGAGGAGCAGTTGGCCGACGCCGAGGCGCAGGGTATCCGTCTTATCGACAAGACTCCACGCAAGGGCGCTGACGATATGACTATTGCGTTCCTTCACCCAAAGAGTACACAGGGTATTTTGACCGAGCTCTGCGAGAAGAAGTAAAAACCGCCTAACAAGGTAATTTCTGCGTTACGCTCACTTTTTAATTGCTCACATACGCCAAAGTATGCTCCGCATTAAAAAGTTTCGCAAGCCTTGAAATTCCTCTTGTTATACGATTTTTAGAGAAATTGGAAAAGTATAAAATTTAAATTTTATAAAACAATAAAAATAGCTATGAGCGAAATTCAAAACAAAATCAATAAACTCATCGAGAACCGCGAAACGGCTCGTATGGGTGGTGGCGAGAAGGCTATCGCAAAGCAGCACGAGAAGGGTAAGTTTACCGCTCGTGAGCGTATTCAGATGTTGCTCGACGAGGGCAGCTTCGAGGAGTTCGATATGTTCGTAACTCACCGTTGCTACGACTTCGGTATGGAGAAGAAGCACACCTTTGGTGATGGTGTGGTAACAGGTTATGGTACTATCGACGGCCGTCTTGTTTATGTATTCGCACAGGACTTCACCGTAACCGCAGGTTCGTTGTCGCTCGCATTGGCCGACAAGATTTGCAAGGTTATGGATATGGCAATGCGTAACGGCGCACCTTGCATCGGCTTGAACGACTCGGGTGGTGCTCGTATCCAGGAGGGTGTAAATGCTTTGGCAGGTTATGCCAACATCTTCCAGCGCAACGTGATGTCGTCGGGTGTTATCCCACAGATTTCGGCTATCTTCGGCCCTTGCGCAGGTGGTGCAGTTTATTCGCCAGCTTTGACCGACTTTATCATTATGAAGAAGAACACCTCGAATATGTTCCTTACCGGTCCGAAGGTTGTTAAGACCGTAACGGGCGAGGACGTAACCCAGGAGCAGTTGGGTGGTGCAGTTGTTCACACCACAAAGTCGGGTGTTGCACAGTTCGCGGTTGATACCGAGGAGGAGGGTATTGCGCTCATTCGCAAACTCATCTCTTATATGCCGCAGAACAATATGGAGGACGCTCCATTGGCAGTTTGCAACGACAATATCGCTCGCTTGGAGGATTCGCTCAACGAGATCATTCCTGACAACCCTAACCAGGCTTACGATATGTACGATGTTATCAAGGCTATCGTTGACAACGGCGAGTACCTCGAGTCGGCTGCTTCGTATGCTAAGAACATCATCACTTGCTTCGCTCGTTTCAACGGCCAGTCGGTAGGTATCATCGCTAACCAGCCTAAGTTTATGGCAGGTGTGCTCGATATCAACGCATCTCGTAAGGCTGCTCGTTTCGTTCGTTTCTGCGACGCATTCAACATTCCACTCGTAACCCTCGTTGATGTTCCTGGTTTCTTGCCTGGTACAACTCAGGAGTATGGTGGCGTAATCTGCCACGGTGCTAAGTTGCTCTTCGCATACTGCGAGGCTACTGTACCAAAGGTAACCGTTACATTGCGTAAGGCTTACGGTGGTGCTTACATCGTTATGTCGTCGAAGCACATCCGTGGCGATATCAACTACGCTTGGCCATCGGCAGAGATCGCTGTTATGGGTGCATCGGGCGCAGTTGAGGTATTGCACGCTAAGGCTTTGGCTGAGTTCACTGACCCTGCTGAGAAGGCTAAGTTCGTAGCAGAGAAGGAGCAGGAGTACAAGGATTTGTTCTCGAACCCTTACAATGCAGCTCGCTACGGCTACATCGACGATGTAATCGAGCCACGTAACACTCGTTTCCGTATTATCCGTGCTTTGCAGTCGCTCTCGACCAAGCGTTTGCAGAACCCTGCTCGTAAGCACTCGAACATTCCATTGTAAAAAATTGTAGTCTATGCTAACAGATTCATTACAAGTAGTGGAACAGACTCAAGAGACGGTGGCTGCGACTGTTACGCCTATTGTTGAGGCGACAGAGGCTGTAGTTGCTGATAATGTGAGTTGGATTACAAAAGTTTTGGGCGATTTGAACTTCGGAGGTGATCCCGAATTTTGGGGTGAGATGCTTTTGATGACCCTTATCGGCTTCGCAGTAGTATTTTGTGTACTCGTACTCCTTATCTTCGTAATGAAGGGTATGGGTTCAGTATTTACTCGCCAGAAGAAGGCTGAGAAGGCTGCGAAGGCTGCTGCAGCAGGTGTTGCAGTTGCTGATGATGATCATCACGAGGCTATCAGTGACCAGGAGATTGCTGCTGCAATCATCACTGCGCTGAAACTCTACAAGAGCAACTTGCACGATCAGGAGTCGGAGATGATTACCATCCACCGCATTGCTCGTGCATACTCGCCTTGGAGCTCTAAAATTCACGGATTGACTCAGTTGCCTGAGCGTAAATAATTAAGACACAAAGAAACGAAATGAAAAAGTATTCATTGAAAATCAACGGTAACCCATACGAGGTTAAGATTGAGGATATTAACGAGTCGTCAACTATGGCTCGTGTGACCGTTAACGGCACAAAATACGATGTTGAGATTGAGGGTGGCAAGGCTTCTGTTGCTAAGAAGCCTCAGGTTGCTGCTGTTCCGCAGGCTGCTACCAGCATATCGGTAACACCACAGACTCCTATCGCAACCAAGCCTGCTGCTCCTGCAGCTGCAGCTGGTGGCTTGAAGGTTACTTGTCCGCTTCCAGGTACTGTACTCTCTATCAATGTCAAGGAGGGTGATACCGTAGCTGCTGGTCAGACAGTAGTTGTTTTGGAGGCTATGAAGATGGAGAACAACATCGACGCAGAGCGCGGTGGTGTTGTTAAGCAGGTGCTTGTTTCGGCAGGTGCGACTGTAATGGAGGGTGATGTTTTACTTGTTATTGAGTAACGATTATGATTTCACTTTTGCAGTCTAACTTTATTCTCGACTCGCTCAACGACTT
>JAZQSA010000052.1:0-28272 GCA_045629905.1 Alistipes sp.
TGAAGACAACGATGTTGAATAGCGATACAACTCAGAGAGAGGCACGCGAGCGTCCAACTTATCGAAGCCCTTGTCTGACTCCATACCCATAATCATCGCGCGGCGGTTCTGCAAGTCGCTCATAACGGCACCCATATACTCGCTTGGTGTAAGAACCTCGACGTTGTAGATAGGCTCCATAATCTTCGGACCTGCGTTGCGGAATGCCTCCTTGAAGGCGTTACGCGCTGCCAACTTAAACGAAATTTCGTTCGAGTCTACCGGGTGCATCTTACCGTCGTAGATGATGACGCGAATATCGCGAGCATACGAACCCGTAAGCGGACCCTCGTCCATCTTCTCCATAATACCCTTCAAGATTGCAGGCATAAAGCGTGCGTCGATAGCACCACCGACAATCGAGTTGTAGTATTGGAGTTTGCCGCCCCATTCGAGGTCGTACTCCTCCTTACCCTTGATATTCACGGTGATTTCCTTGCCATTGACCTTGTACTTCGAAGGCTCTTCGATACCCTCGTAGTAAGGCTCGATGACCATATGTACCTCGCCAAACTGACCTGCACCACCCGACTGCTTCTTGTGGCGATAGTCGGCCTGTGCAACCTTTGTGATAGTCTCGCGATAAGGAATCTTCGGTGCGAAGAACTCCATATCGACCTTATTGTCGGTCAAGATGCGGTTACGCAAGATGTTGAGGTGGTGCTCGCCCTGACCCTGAATGATGGTCTGCTTCAACTCCTTCGAGTACTCAACGAGGATTGTAGGGTCCTCGAAGCGTGCGTCGAGCAACAGCTTGCCCAACTTCTCCTCGTCGGCCTGAACCTTTGCCTTAACGGCTGCACGGTAGCGTGGCTCTGGGAATACGATAGGCTCCAAAGTGATAGGTGCCGAAGCCGCAGCCAAAGTGTCGTTTGTCTTTGTGCCCTTCAACTTCACGGTGCAACCGATGTCGCCTGCCGACAACTCGGTAACCTTGATACGGTTCTTACCCGCAACGGCGAACAACTGCGAAAGTTTCTCCTTGTTGCCCGTACGCGAATTTACCAACTCCATACCCTCGGTCAATTTACCACGGATAACACGGAAGTAGTTGATTTCGCCAATGTGACCCTCCATCTGGCTCTTGAATACGAACAAAGCCACAGGAGCAGTATCGTCGGCTGCAATCTCCGAGCCGTCGGTTGCAGGGAATGCAGGGGCTACGGTTGGGCCGGGAGCGACGTTGATGATGAACTCCATCAGACGCTTCGTACCAATATCTTTCTTACCGCTTGCGCAGAATACAGGCATCGCTCTACGCTTTGCAACACCAATCTTCAAGCCCGAACGAATATCGTCTTGGGTCAGCGTACCCTTCTCGAAGTACAACTCCATCAGAGCGTCGTCGTGCTCGGCTGCGGTCTCGATAAGTTCGCGGTTGAGGTCGAGAGCCTTCTCCATCTCGCTCTCTGGGATATCCAACTCCTCGCGAGTACCGTTCTCGTCGGTGAAGCGATACATCTTCATCATCAGAACGTCGATGAACGAGTCGAAACCAACACCCTGATTTACAGGATACTGTACGATAACGGGCTTAACCGAAGCCTTTGCCTTCATCGTTTCGAGAGCGTTCTCATACGAAGCCTTCTCGGCGTCGAGTTGATTGACAACGGCGATGAGTGGCTTGTTGAGGATACGCGCATAGCGGCCCTGGATTACGTTACCAACCTCCCAGCCGGTCTGTGCATTGACGAGCATCACGCCGACGTCGCCGACCTTGAATGCCGAGAAGAGGTTGCCACAGAAGTCGTCCGAACCTGGGCAGTCGATGATATTGAGTTTGCGACCCATAAACTCCGTAAAGAGCGTTGTCGCATATATCGAGCGTTTGTATTCGTGCTCGATGTCGGTGTTGTCCGACAAGGTGTTGTTGTTTTCGATACTACCACGGCGGTCGATAACCTTACCCTCGTAAGCCATAGCCTCCGCCAGGGTAGTTTTACCCGAGCCTGGGGCGCCAATCAGAACGATGTTCTTAATCTCTTTTGGTGAGTAATTTTTCATAAAGTTAGTATAGTTTTAAGGTTAAAAATCGTGCATAACGCAAAATTCGTTCTATAAAATTAAGCACTTTTTTTCAAACGACAAAGATGAACACAAAAAAATCGCACATTTTTGCGCGATTTTAACCTATTCGGCCTATGTTATTCGATTTTTATTCCGATAAGACGCTCGACTGCTTCGCGACCTTCGCTCCCGAGCGACAGGGTAAAGGGATTGACAAAAAGGGCAATATGCTTCTCGATAACATCGTCCTCCAACTCCTGCGCGTGCTGCTTCACGAAGTCGCGCGAAAGGGTCGGGTGGTCGAACGCAAAGCCCACACTTTCGGCCAAAAGTCGCTCAAACCGTTTGCGCACCTCGGCCTCGATGTCGCGTCGGATAACGATTGCGCCCAATGGTAGCGGAAGCCCCGTTTCGGCCTCCCAGAGTGCGCCGAGGTCGGCAACCAATTCGAGATTGCGACGCTCGTATACAAATCGGCCCTCGTGAATCAACACACCGCCATCGACGTCACCACGCTCGACGGCCTCTGCAATCTCCGAAAAGAGCATCTGCTCGACCTGCTCCACCTCGGGGAAGTAGCGCATAAGCAGTGCGTTGGCCGTCGTGTTGAGGCCTGGCGAGGCGACTCTGCGCAGAGGCGAGGTGTCGCCCTTGCGACGCACCAGCAGCTGACCGTTGCCACGACCAAGTGCCGAGCCGCTATCGAGCAATGCGTAGCGCGAGGCAATCTTGGGATAGACCGAGTAACTTATCTTCGAGATTTCGGGTTCGCCTCGCAGAACGCCCTCGTTCAACTCCTCGATGTCGTGGTACTCCACCGCAAGGTCGAAATCGTGTGCGATGCGGCCGTTTATGAGTGCATCGAAGGCAAAGGTGTCGTTCGGACAGGGCGATATGTGTAGCGATAGTTTCATTCGAGGTCTTCGAGTTCTTTGAGTTCTTTGAGGTCTTCGAGTTCTTCGAGTTCTTCGAGGTCGAGGTTTAGTATTGTTTCGGTGAGGTGGTCGAGTGCAAGGTCGATATTCCACTCCTCGCGAGTCTCGCCAACGTAGTTCGATATGGCGCGGATTTGGCCACACGCCACCCCCGCCTCACGAGCAAGGGCAAAGAGTGCCGCACCCTCCATATTCTCGATGTCGGCTCCGTCGCTCGCCATAGCGCAGTGCGATACGGTGTTGCTACACGCGGTAGGCAAATCCTCGACCTCCAACGAGGCGTAATAGGTGCGGTGATAACCTGTCGAGAGGTGGGCGTATCGCTCCTCTGTCACGGCCACAACGTCGCCCTTTTGGAGCGAGCGGTTATAGGCCCCGGCAATACCGCAGAGCAACAACGGTTTGCGCTCGGTGCGGAGTATGCGTGCCACCTCGGTAGCCGTCTCCACCGCTCCGATGCCGCAGATGCGAATATCGAGGTCGGGCCGCTGCTCACGCAGTCGCACCGCCTCCAACTCGGTAGGAAATAGAAGAATGCCCCTTTGTTGTTTAGGGTCGTTAGAGGCGTTAGGGGCGTTAGGGGTTTTCCTATTTTTTCTTTCGGAACGACGTATGCGGGATAATTTTTCTCGAAAACCACCCTCCTCAACAAAACGGCTCGACACCTTTTCCATAAATCTGTGCAGTAGATAGTCGGTTTGGTGTAAGATGATAATTGCTATATTGGCAACAACCTCGTCGCTTCGAGTCAAAACAATATCCTTCCAAAACTCCGTATCGTCGTGTTTTCGACCAAGTTCTTGTGTCTTTGCAAATTCGATAGAGCCTTGCTCCCATTGTCTTAATTCGCGAGTGCGTAGATAGTCCTCGTAGTCTGCGAGCAACTCTTTAAGACTACTCTTTGCAACGTTTAGCAGTCTCAACTCTGTCTCGATAGATGTTGCCCCTGCGGCATAGCCTTCGATGATGTTTTGCTTGCCCGAACGAGCCGCCTGAACCATTTGGTCGCGAGTCCTATCTGGCGTTTGAATAAATTTATGAGCAAAGATATAGGTGATGTCGAAAATTGTCTCCGCCTTGCGATAACAGAGCAACTGCCGATAATTTCCTCTATTTCTTATAATTCGCTCTCTCATAAAACCCTAACGCCCCTAACGACCTTAACGCCTCTAACAACTCTATCTTCCTATGGTGTTTTCCAACTCCTCGACTGTCGATGGGATATGCTTGTCGCCAATCACGCGACCACCCTCGGCCGTTACGACGATGTCGTCCTCGATGCGGATACCGCCAAAGTCGCGGTAGCCCTCCAAGCGGTCGTAATCGACGATACCCTTGTAGAGTCCTTCGGCTCTCGATTTGTCAATCAGCGCAGGGATAAAGTAGATGCCCGGCTCGTTGCTCATAACCGTACCCTCGCGCAGACGCCACGTTGCACGATGTACGCACGTTCCCGAGGCTGTGGCACGGTCGAGCAACTCCGCGAAGTCGAAACTGCGCTCGCCGAAAGCCTCGCAGTCGTGAACGTCCATACCGAGGCCGTGCGAAAGGCCGTGTGGCATAAAGAGATACATCGCACCTGCCGCAACAGCGTCCTCGGCCGAACCCTTAATCAGGCCAACATCGTGCAGACCCTCGGCCAGCGTGATGAGTGCGCGACGATGCACTTGGTCCATATACATCGCGCCTGCACGCATATTCTTCGGAGCTTCGTCGTGGGCTCGCAACACAATATTATATATATCGCGCTGACGGTCGGTGAAGCGACCGCTTACGGGGTAGGTACGCGTATGGTCGGAGCAGTAGTTTTCGACCGACTCGGCTCCCGCATCGACCAACAGCAATCGGCCACTCTCCAACACGCCGTCGCAGTTGAGGTTGTGGAGTGTCTCGCCGTGTTGCGATACGATTGAGCCAAACGACACGCCCAGGCCTTGCGACTTGGCAATGCCCTCGATTGCACCTGCAATTTCGCGCTCGACAACGCCTGCGCGACACATCTTCATCGCGGTCGTGTGCATAGCGTAGCCAAGTTGGAATGCTCGCTCCAAAGCCTCAATCTCCTCGGCGCTCTTTACCTCGCGCATCTCGGCTACGGCAAACATCAGGTCGGCCGACTTGCCTGCGTGCAGCGCGTCGATATTGCGACCGAGCAGCGATGCGAGCCTAATCTTCGTCTCGCCACGATAGGGTGGCAGGTAGTGGATTGTGCGGCCCTGTCGCAAAGCGGTTGCCACGACCTCGTCGAGAGCCTTCGCAGGTCGGCAATCGGCAACGCCAACCTGTGCGCCCAACTCCACGAGCGTAGGTTGTGGGCCGGTCCAGATGATGTCATCGACCGTAAAGTCGTCGCCAAACAACGCGGCCTCGCCCGTCTCGGCATCAATCACACCCGCGAGCGACGGCAGGTTCAGACCAAAGTAGTAGAGGAAGGTCGAATCCTGTCGGAATGCATAGGCGTTGTTGGGATAGTTGTATGGCGAATAGGTGTTGCCCGGGAGCAGAATCAATCCGCTACCGATGCGGCTGCAAAGTTCGGCACGACGTGCCTCGTAGGTCTGTTTGCTGAACATAACTATATGTTTTACTGTTTATTATCGTTTTACCTCTCTCGCGACCTCTTTGTAGAGTTTGTCGCCACGGCGAATCTCTCCGCCCTCGACCTTGATTGAGCAGAGGTCGCCCTGCTTTACGGCTTGCGCAGGCTGTTCGTCGAGACGGATTTCGCCAACCGTTTGTTCGACTACTCCCGTCTTGTCGCCGAGCCACAGCACCTCGTCGCCAACCTCCAATGTCGAGGCTTCGATAAGCACCTCGGCTACACCCAACCGCTTGAAGTAGTTGGTTACCTTGCCGACATACTCCTTGCGACGTGTTGCCGACGAGCCGTAGGAGTTGGTGTGTTCGGCCACGGGCGCACCTGCATAGTAGCCACCCCAGAAGCCGCGATTAAAGACCTTTTCGAGCGAAGGCTTCAACTCTTCGACGCTCTCGCGCGAGTAGTTGCCACTCTCGATATCGCGCAGAGCCTTGTCGTAGGCCTCGACTACGCGCTTGACGTACTCTGCACCGCGTGCGCGACCCTCGATTTTCAGCACCCCGACACCCGCCTCGATAAATTTGTCGAGGAAGTCGATTGTGCAGAGGTCCTTCGGCGAGAGTATGTAGCGACCATCGGTCGCAAGTTGCTCGCCCGTTTCGCAGTCGGTGAGCATATATTTACGACGGCAAATTTGGCGGCAAGCACCACGATTTGCCGAGCAACCCGTCTCGTGTTCGCTCAAATAGCACTTGCCCGAAATCGACATACAGAGCGCACCGTGGGCAAACATCTCGATTTTGAGCAGTTCGCCTCGCGGACCACGAATATCCTGCTCGACGATGGCGCGATGGACCATCGCAATCTGTTCGAGCGACAATTCGCGAGCCAAAACGACAACATCGGCCCACTGCGAGTAGAACTTTGCCGCCTCGCTATTCGAGATGTTGCATTGGGTCGAGATATGAACCTCCATTCCGCAATGGTAGGCGTAGAGTATCACGGCCATATCCGACGCAATGACAGCGTCGACACCCTCGGCTTTGGCGCGGTCGATGATTTGGTGCATCTGCCCAAGTTCCGTATCGTAGATTATGGTATTGACCGTAAGGTAGGTCTTGACCCCGTGAGCGTGGGCTATGGCGTTGATTTGCGCCATATCGTCGGCCGTGAAGTTGGCTGCCGAGGCCGAACGCATATTGAGTTGCCCGATGCCGAAATAGACCGAGTTGGCACCGGCATTTATTGCGGCCCAAAGCGACTCATAGGAGCCTACGGGGGCCATAATCTCTATCTGACTACGTTTCATAGTGCGTTTGCTCCTCTCTCCTAATAGTTTCTGCCTACGAGACTCTCGACATAGCGACGCATCTGCTCGGTGCGCGAAGGCTCGACCGATACGGTTTCGAGAATCGACAGCGCACGGTTGATGCGCAACGTGATTTGCTGCTCGGTGAGAGAGCGGATATTGAGGCTCTCGTAGAGTGCCTTTATGGTTGCAATCTTCTCGTCGTCCGAGAGGTCGGAGCGCAGGTGTGTCGTGCGCAAAACCTCGCGCTGCTCCTCGTTGGCGTGCGACATAGCCATAATCATCAGGTAGGTCTTTTTGCCCTCCAAAATATCGCCACCAATCTTCTTGCCAAGACGTTCGTCGCCAAAGCTGTCGAGCAGGTCGTCTTGCAGCTGGAAGGCGATGCCGACCTCGGTTGCAAAGCGGTCGAGGCGGTTGATATCCTCCTCCGAAGCCCCTGCAAGGCGTGCGCCGATGGTCACCGAGCCCGAGAGCAGTGCTGCGGTTTTCAACTCAATCATCTTGGTATATTCGGTTACCGAGACCTTCTCTTGCTGCTCGAAGTCCATATCGTACTGCTGACCCTCACACACTTCGGCCGCCATAGTGTTAAATCGCTCAAAGACCTGCGGAAGTTTGTCGGACGGGGTGTTTTGCAAGTGCTTGTAGGCCTCGATAAGCATCACGTCGCCCGACAAGATGGCGATGTTGCTGCCCCACTTGGCATATACCGACTCGCGACCACGACGCATTGCGGCATTGTCCATAATATCGTCGTGCAGGAGTGTGAAGTTGTGGAAAATCTCGACCGCCATAGCCGCCTCGACGGCCATCTCGACATCGTTGGCAAAGATATTGTAGGTGAGCAACATCAGCACGGGGCGCATACGTTTGCCACCCTCTTCGAGTGCGTAATTTATTGGTGCATATAGCATTTTTGGCTCCTCGGGGAGTTGCATCAGAGCGAGGTGTCGCTCAAAAAGTTTTGCGATTTCTGTGGCGGAATAGGTTGTCATAACTCTATGTGTTGGGCCTCGTCGTGACTTGGCCGATTTGACTTTCGTTGTTATCAACCTCAAAAGTATAAAAAAATAAGCAGATTTCAAAACCCGACCCCCGCAGTTGGCCAATCTTCGCCCGATAGCACCCCTCGAAGGGTGGTTCGTGGTGGTTTTTTCACCATTCACCTCCGAAAATTTTGCACGACCAACTTTTTTGCATATCTTTACTATCCGACTTGGAACATAATAACTTAAAATGAGAATAACACTATGAAAAAACTTGCATTTGGTGTCGATATTGGAGGTATCAACACCGCTTTCGGATTGGTTGATGAGATGGGCGAACTCTACGCCGAATCGACAATCTCAACCCGCGCTTATCCCAACTTCAAGGACTACTCGCGCTACGTTGCCGACCTCTGCGAGGCTATGCAGAAATTGGTTGCCGGTGTAGGCTTTGAGTTCGAGTTGGTCGGCATCGGTATCGGTGCGCCTAACGCCAACTACTACAAGGGTACTATCGAGACCCCTGCCAACCTCTGGAAATTTACGGCCGACGACGAGTGTCACGACGAGAGTCTGCGTATGTTCGACTTCGCGGGCGATGTAGGCAAATACTTCCCTGGTGTGCCTATCTATGTCACCAACGACGCCAACGCCGCTACAATCGGCGAGATGGTCTATGGCAACGCAAAGGGTATGAAGGACTTTATAATGGTTACGCTTGGTACGGGTGTCGGCTCGGGCTTCGTGTCGAACGGTCAGATGATTTATGGTCACGACGGCTTCGCAGGCGAATTTGGCCACGTTGTTGTTGAGCGTGGTGGTCGCGAGTGTGGTTGCGGTCGCAAGGGTTGCTTGGAGGCCTACGCATCGGCTATCGGTATCAAACGTACGGCCTATGAGTTGATGGCAACGATGAACGACCCTTCGCCTCTGCGCGACATTCCATTCAGCCAACTCGACTCGGCTATGCTCTCGAAGGAGGCTGCCAAGGGCGACCCGATTGCGTTGGAGGCATTCCGCCTGACAGGTCAGCGCTTGGGCTACGCTTTGGCCGATGCCGTTACCATCACCTCGCCACAGGCAATCTTCCTCTTTGGTGGTCTTGCCAAGGCAGGCGACCTGCTCTTCGACCACGTTCGCCACTATATGGAGGAGAATATGCTCTTCGCATTCAAGAATAAGGTGAAGATTCTTCCTTCGGGTTTGCAGGACAAGAACGCTGCTATTTTGGGTGGGTCGGCGTTGGTTTGGCAGGCTTAAATACAATTTCTGGGAAAATCGATTTTATAAGGTCTTTGCTGCCGCTAACAAAGAAAGTGACCAATGGGACGTACACCGAGTACTACCCATCGGTCACTTTTTTGCCGAGCGTGGCAAAGCCACTTCTAAAATCAATTTTCGGGTCACCTGGGGGTGGCCTTTTTTTGTTTGTTAGGGGCGTTAGGGGCGTTAGAGGCGTTAAGGGTAAAATGGGTAGATTGGGTAGGTTGAGTAAGCTGGGGAATTTAGAGAGTTTAGGGAATTTAGGGAGTTTAGAGAAAATAAAAACTCTAATAACCCCTAACGCCCTTAACGACACTAACGACCCTAATCTTTCAGCCTCCCCAATCTCCCCAGCCAAAATTTTTAATTTTTAATTTTTAATTCTGCATTCTGCCCTCCCCTCCCCACAAAAAAAGCGACCTTCGGCATAACCGCGGGTCGCTTCTCTATTGTGGCACCTTGCGCTCTACATCTTCTCGCCGAAGCAGAGGTCGCCTGCGTCGCCCAAGCCCGGAACGATATATTTATTCTCGTTGAGGTAGTTGTCGAGGGTTGCGCACCAGAGCGTTGCGTCGTGGTCGAGGTCGATATTGTTCTTTATCATCTCGACACCTTCGGGGCAAGCGACAACCGACACGAGGTGCGTGTGGGCAGGTTTGCCGCAACGCTCTACGAGTTCGTTATAGACAGCCACCATCGACGAGCCTGTTGCGAGCATCGGGTCGGCCAAGATGAGGGTTTTGCCTTCGAGCGAAGGGCTTGCCATATATTCGAGTGCGATGGTGAAGTCGCTCTCCGAGAGGCCCTTACGATAGGCCGACACAAAGGCGTTCTGCGCATCGTCGAAGTAGTTGAGCAGACCCTGATGCAGAGGCAGTCCGGCACGCAAAATCGTTGCGAGAACGACCTTATTGCTTGCGAGATTTACGGTTGCCGTAGCGAGTGGAGTCTCTACGGGAGTAGGCTCGTAGTCAAAGTTTTTCGATATTTCGTAGGCGATGATTTCGCCAATTCGTTCGACGTTTCGGCGGAAGCGCATCGAGTCGCCCTGCACCTTTACGTTGCGCAGTTGTGCAAGGAAGGTGTTGATGAGCGAATTTTGGGAGTCGAGAATGTGTATCATAGAATTAGTATAAGAAGTTGTTGAATGGATAGCGGCCGCAATGTATCTCGCGGACCATACCGTAGAGGTCGCTACGGAATTTGTCGATATTGATTCGCTCGGCTGCCGAGATGAAGATGCAAGGCGTGTTCTGCTTTGCAAACCAACTTTGGCGCAGGTCGTCGAGCGAACGGTTCTCTTTGGTTGCAGGGGTGAGGTCGTCCTCCTCCTTCTCGACGTAGGTGTAGGCGTCGATTTTGTTAAATACCAGATATACAGGCTTATCGCCCGCACCGATGTCGAGCAACGTCTGCTTTACGACCTCGATTTGCTCCTCGAATTGCGGGTGCGAAATATCGACGACGTGGATAAGCAGGTCGGCCTCGCGTACCTCATCGAGGGTCGATTTGAACGACTCGATAAGTTCGGTAGGCAACTTGCGGATAAAACCTACGGTGTCGGAGAGGAGGAATGGTAGGTTGTCGAATACCACCTTGCGGACCGTTGTGTCGAGTGTCGCAAAGAGCTTGTTCTCGGCAAAGACGTCGCTCTTCGAGATAAGGTTCATCAGCGTCGATTTGCCGACGTTGGTATAGCCGACCAGCGACACACGCACCATATGGCCGCGATTGGAACGCTGTACGGCCATCTGGCGGTCGATTTTCTTCAAGTCCTCTTTGAGTTTCGATATGCGGTTGCGGACTATACGGCGGTCGGTCTCAATCTCGCGCTCACCGGCACCACCACGCGTACCCGTACCGCCTCGCTGTCGTTCGAGGTGGGTCCACAGACCGGCCAGGCGAGGCAACATATACTCGCATTGCGCCAACTCGACCTGCGTCTTGGCGTAGGCTGTTTGGGCGCGCTGGCGGAATATGTCGAGGATAAGGCGTGTGCGGTCGATGACGCGGCACGGCATAGCCTGCTCGATGTTGCGGGTCTGCGAGGGCGAGAGTTCGTCGTCGAAGATGACCACAGCAATCTCGTTATCGGCAGCATACGAAGCAATCTCTTCGAGCTTACCGGGGCCGACATATATGCGTGACGAGGGTTGCGAGAGTCGTTGAGTAAAACGGCGCACGGTGGTTATCGCGGCAGTCTCGGCCAGGAACTCCAACTCGTCGAGGAACTCCTCGGCTTGGCGTGGGTCTTGGCCATCGCGAATAACGGCCACAAGTACGGCACGTTCGTTCTCCTGTGGGGGAATCGAGACCTCTCCCCTCTTTTTTTGATTATCCATTCTCTGTTGATAGGGTGACTATTTACAAAAAGAGGGGGCTGATGATAGTCGGCCACCCTCTTTTGTACTCAAAATATTGACTATTGTGCGATACGGAACTCGATAGGTAACGTATACTTCACACGCACGGTCTGGTTACGCTGCTTACCTGGCTTCCATTTAGGCGAGGTCTTCAATACGCGGATAGCCTCGTCCGACAACGAAGAGTCAGGGGTCTGCAAAACCTGGATGTTGGTCAGCGAGCCGTCGCGCTCAACGACAAACATTACCAATACACGACCTGCGATGTTGTTCTCCTGTGCGATTTGTGGGTAGCGAACCTTGCTCTGAACCCAGTTACGGAAGGTCATCAGGTCACCACCTTGGAACGAAGGCATCTCCTCTACCTTGATAAACGGCTGGTCGTCCTCGATGGTCTCCTCCTCGACAGCAACGGTCTGGATAATCTCAACCTCTTGGTCGAACTCTACGAAACCGAAGTCGGTCTCAATCTTCTCGTCGTTGGTTACGATGTTCAAGATGTCGGTAATAACCGTAATCTCGGTCTTCTTTGGAGGCTCTGGTGGCTTTTGGTCCTGACGGGTAATCTCTGTAATCTGCTCCTCAACAGGGCCATAGTTCATGTCGATTTTCTCGACAACCACCTCGCGCGGCGTGTAAAGGAACGCTGCGATGACAAAGCAAAGCGCGAGTATTAAGCCAATTTCAAGCAGAATCGAACGCTTGTTATTGACGTCTACTTTCGGGTTTTTTTTCAGTTCCATTTATAAGTAAGTTTTAATTTGCTATCACAATTTCACGACCCACGATTTTGCTTCGTGGGGTATATGCAGTCACAAATATAGGTATAATATTTCAAAAAACACGACATATTGAAAAAAAACAGCAAAAAATTTCTACTTTTGCGAAAAATAAATCGAATAGGAAGCGATGAACAATTCGGCCCCAAAGCGACTCTTGCCGCTCTATGGTATGACTTTGTCGGAGTTGCAACAGCTCTGCGATGAGATGGCTATGCCCCGTTTTACGGCTCGGCAGATTGCCCAATGGCTCTATCGCAAGCACGTTGCGACGATTGACGAGATGAGCAACCTCTCGCGTCAAAATCGCGAGCGTCTCTCTGCGCAATATACCATTGGCCTCGCCGCTCCGCTTCGTGAGCAGGAGTCGGCCGATGGTACGAAAAAGTATCTCTACGCAACGGCCGAGGGTGCGGCTGTCGAGTCGGCCTATATTCCTGATGGTGACCGCGCTACGCTCTGCGTGTCGTCGCAAGCGGGCTGTCGTATGGGTTGCCGATTTTGTGCTACGGGCCGTATGGGTCTGATTCACTCGCTCTCGACCTGCGACATACTCAACCAAATCGCTTCGCTGCCCGAGCGTGAGCATCTGACCAACCTCGTATTTATGGGTATGGGCGAGCCACTCGACAATCTCGACAACGTGCTTCGTGCGCTCGAAATTCTTACGTCGGATTGGGGCTTTGGCTGGTCGCCGACCCGCATAACTCTCTCGACGGCGGGTGTTGCACGAGAGTTGCGTCGCTTTCTCGACTCCTCGCAGGTTCATCTTGCGGTGTCGCTCCACAATCCGTTTCACGATGAGCGCGAGGCGATTATGCCTATCGAGCGTGCCTATCCGATTCGTGAGGTGGCCGATATTTTGCGCGAATACGACTTTACGCACCAGCGCAGAGTATCGTTCGAGTATATCGTGATGAGCGGGTTGAACGACTCACCCCGCCATATCAAAGAGTTGAGCCGATTGCTCGACGGCATAAAGTGTCGCATCAACCTGATTCGTTTCCACAAGATTCCCGACTCGCCATACTTCTCGCCCGACGATGCGGCGATGACCTCTTTCCGCGACCGCCTGACGGCGCGAGGCATTATGACGACCATACGCGCTTCGCGTGGCGAGGATATAAAGGCGGCTTGTGGCCTGTTGAGTGCCGACGAACGATAGCCTTGTTGCGCTACTGCAAGTGGCCGACCTCGATAAACGACTCACGACCTTCGGCGTGGTGCAGTGTCACATCGCACGGCACAAAATCACTCGCCTTACAACTCCACAAATCGACAAATTGCTGTGGTGACCGCTCGGCAAGCGGATACCAACTGCTCTGTACGCAGAGGTGTATGCGATGCCCCTTGCGGAAGGTGTGCGATATGTCGGGCAGTGTGAAACGCACCTGCGTAGGTGTGTGAGGCTCAAATGGTTCGGGCGTAGAGAACGAGTTGCGGTAGCGACCTCGCATAATATCGCCTCGCACCAACATCTGGTAGTCGGCCTTCTCGCCCTCGCTTGGGTAGTGGTCGATAAGTCGCACCGCGAAGTCGGCATCGGTGGTCGAGAGCGATACGGTGAGCGTCACATCGACTCCGCCTGCAAGGGTCAAATCCTCGGCAAGAGGCTCACTTTCGAATACGAGAACGTCGTTGCGGCCGAGCGTAAAACGTTGGTTGGCAATCATATAGTCGCGTGTGCGCTTCTTGGTTTGGCTGTCGTATGGTACGGGCGACGAAGGGTTGCTGCGATAGCTCGATGCTCCACCGTCGGCTGCGGGTTGTTCGAGGCTCAACGCCCCTCCGTTGTGGAGGTAGAGCCTCATCTTTTTGCTCTCGCCCCACTCCTCAAATTCGCGCCACTCGCATCGGCCCGAGTCGAATACCGCAACGCGCGGTTGCTCGTCGAGCGAATTTTTGCCCCAAAGGTAGTGGTCGAAGAATGGTCGCTCGAAGTGTGTAACGTAGTATGGCATAGCGGCTTTGTCGCCAAAATCGAAGTCGCCAAGACGGTTGCCCTCCTCCTCTTTCCACGCTCCGTGCGCCCACGGGCCTACGACCAATCGGCAGTCGGTGTCGGGCGACTGTTGGCGGATTGAGCGATAGAGATTCCACGCGCCAAAGCAATCCTCGGCATCGAAGAGTCCGCCTACAACCAGCACCGCAGCTCCGATGTCGTAGCAACGACGACGCAGGTCGCGCTCCTGCCACCACTCGTCGTAGTCGGGGTGCTCGGCCATCTGGTCCCAAAAGTGCGACGGGTGCATAATGCTTCGCAGCGAGTCGCGTGTGGCATTCAGGAAGAAGGCATATTGGTCGGGCTCCATCGAATGTTTGCGTACCGACCGCCACTCGGTTGTCGGGGTGTGGTCTTGGTGGCTCATCATCGGCATAAAGCGGAATGCGTCGGAGAGCATCAGCACTCCGTTGTGATGAACATCGTCGCCCATAAACCAATCGGTTACGGGTGCTTGTGGCGAAACTGCCTTGACGGCAGGGTGGCCACTCAATGCTCCGCACATAGCGTAGAAACCGGGGTAGGAGCAACCGACCAGACCGACACGACCATTGTTGCGTTCGATGTTATTTACCAGCCACTCGACCGTGTCGTAGGTGTCGCTCTCCTCGCTTATCGGGCCTGTTGCGGGGCGCACATTCTCGTACTCGCCCTCGCTCATAAAGCGTCCGCGCACATCTTGGAAGGCCAAGATGTAGCCCGCTTCGGTATAGTGGCGCAAGTAGCCAATCTCCAAGCCGTTCATTCGCTCCTCGCCGTATGGCGCAACCGAGTAGGGTGTGCGCAGAAGCAGTATCGGTGCATCTTTGCCCCAGCGCGGAGCATAGACGGTGGTATGCAGCACGACACCGTCGCGCATCGCAATCTTGTACTCGGCTTTGTAGTATTGTACCCTTGCCGAGCGCCAAACAACTGTCGCACCTGCAACGATGACGATGACCACGATAGCCCAAAGGAGATGTTTTATGTAGCGCTTCATAGGGGACCTAAATTAAAAATTAAAAATTAATTCCATTCTACCCATTAATTTGCGCTCGCCCTGCTTAAAAAAAGGCCGCCCTTGCGGGCAGCCTTTGTGCTACTCCTCGATGCGTTCCAATTTGACGGTAAAGTGGCGCATAAGTTCGGTCTCCCAAACAATCTTCACACCGTGCTTAATATCGTGACGGCGGTCAAAGACATTCTTCAACGCAACAGCGATAACGTCCATATGGTTGTTGGTGTAGACGCGACGTGCCACGCAGAGGCGCAACAGGTCGAGGCCGCCAAAGCGGTTTTCGCGCGTTACAGGGTCGCGGTCGGCCAAGATGTAACCGATTTCGCAACCGCGCACACCTGCTTCGAGATACAACTCGATGGCGAGCGTCTGTGCCGGGAACTCCTCCTTTGGTACGTTGGTCAAAATCCTCGACGCATCGACAAAGATTGCGTGACCACCCGCAGGACGTTGGTATGGGATACCGAACTCGTCGAGACGGGCTGCGAGGTACTGCACCTGACGGATACGGGTTTCGAGGTTGTCGAACTCGGTATTCTCGTCCAGGCCGACAGCGAGTGCCTCCATATCGCGACCATTCATACCACCGTATGTGAGGTAGCCCTCGAATGGGATACAGAAACGCTTTGCTCCCTCATACCAATCCTCGTGGCGCGTTGCGATGAAACCGCCCATATTGACGATACCGTCCTTCTTTGCCGACATTGTCATACCGTCGGCAAGCGAGTAAATCTCCTTGACAATCTCCTTGATGCTCTTGTCGGCATAACCCTCCTCGCGAGTCTTGATAAAGTAGGCGTTCTCGGCAAAGCGGGCCGAGTCGAATACCACGCGCTTACCATAGCGGTCGGCAATGGCACGCACCTCGCGCAAGTTCTGCATCGATACAGGCTGACCACCTGCGGTGTTGTTGGTGATGGTGATGATGATAAACGGCACCTTGTCGGCGTGCTCGGCCAGAGCCTTTTCCAACTTCTTTGGGTCTACGTTGCCCTTGAATGGCAACTCCAACTGTGTATCCTTCGCCTCGTCGATTGTGCAGTCGAGAGCCGTAGCCTTGCGACTTTCGATATGGCCCTTCGTGGTGTCGAAGTGTGAGTTGCCCGGAACGATGTCGCCCGCCTTTACGAGGTGGCTGAACAGCACGTTCTCGGCAGCACGGCCTTGGTGGGTCGGGATAACATAGTCGAAGCCCGTCAGGCGGGTGATGGTCTCTTTGAGGCGGAAGAACGACAACGAGCCTGCGTAGCTCTCGTCGCCCAACATCACGGCAGCCCACTGGCGGTCGCTCATTGCGCCTGTACCCGAGTCGGTGAGGCAGTCGATATAGACTTGGTCGGCACGCAGTTGGAAGAGGTTGTAGTGGGCCTCTTTCATCCACTTTTCGCGCTCTTCGCGTGTGCTTTTTCTGATTGGCTCAACCATTTTGATTCGCCAAGATTCGGCAAAAGGTAATTCCATAGTGTTAGGTTTTAGTATGTTTTAGAATAGTTTGTCGGTTGTATATCCATACAAAGATACTAAAAAAGTTGAAACTCCCACCCCTTTGCTTCGAATTTTATTTTGGTTTTTGTGTCACAAAAAAAGCAAGACCGTCAATCGTTTGCGATGACGGTCTTTGCAGTGGTTGCTATGTAGCCTTCGGCTAATCGTCTATCTCCAACAGACGGCCGTCGGTGCTGAACTTTAACTCCAAGCCATTGTCGAGGCGCACCTCGGTCGAACGGTTATCGCGCTCGATTTTGAGGATTTGGGCCTTCGGGTAACTCTTTGCCACAAAGTCGGCTACCGCCGCAGGTATGATTGCCGCAGGGAGCGCTTGCGTGCGATTGGAGACCTCGGTCCAGAGGCCGTTGCCACTGAACTCGATTTTTGTGCCATTGTCGAGACCTACCGAGTAGTCGCTATCGAAAAGCCCCTTGTCGGCTGTCGCATACAAGATGTTGATACCGGGGTAGTGGACCTCGATAAATTGTCGTGCTGCGGAGGGTAGTTCGGCTGATGTTATCGGACGGTCGTCGGCCGATGCCGTAAAAGAGCATAGCAATAGGTCGGCAAGAATTGTAAATAACTTTTTCATAATCGTTATAGCATTAAGGTTTATCATAATAACGACAAAAAGGGTGCCGATATTGTGCTGTGGCTCAATTTTTTGTAACCAATTCGCGCGGCGCTCTTACAGCGGGAAGAGCGAGAGTTGGTCGCACGAGTTGTTGAACGTGGTGCGGTGGTGTGGCGATAGTCCGTGGTGGATAATCGCAAGGCGATGGTCGCGGGTCGGGTAGCCCTTGTTCTTGGCCCAACCATACATCGGATACTCGGCATCGATGCGGCGCATATACTCGTCGCGGAAGGTCTTGGCCAAGACCGAGGCGGCTGCAATATTGGCATACTTGCCGTCGCCCTTGACGATACATTGATAGGGTAGCGTCAGGCGCGAGCGGAAACGGTTGCCGTCGATAGTGAGGAATTGGGGTTGCGGGTCGAGTTTTTCGACCGCGAGCGTCATACCCTCGAACGAGGCGTTGAGGATATTGATTTCGTCGATGCGCTCTGCCGATACCGCCTCGACAGCCCACGCAACAGCCTCGCGACAGATAATTTCGCGCAATGTGTCGCGGTCGCGCTCACGCATCTGCTTCGAGTCGTTGAGCAGAGGGTGGTGGAAATCGGGCGGCAGAATGACGGCCGCAGCAAATACCGGTCCGGCCAGACAGCCTCGCCCGGCCTCATCGCAACCTGCTTCGAGGAGCGCAGTTTGAAACGAATTCTCTAACATCAATGACAAAAATACCAAAATTTTCCAAAAAATAGCTAACTTTACATCGAACTTTTTAACCGCACCGAATAATATGGTCATTTCGCTTACGCGCCATTCGAGTATATTCGCAACGCTCTTTCTGTTGGGTGTTGTCGTCGTATCAATTCTCCGATTTCTCTACGCACCGTTTGCCATCGAGTTGGCCGACTATGGCTATCTGCCCGTATGGCGAGAGGCTCTGCTTGCTGCATTGCTCTTTGTTGTGACGGGTTTGGTTGTGGGTCGTACGACGGTCAAGATTGGAGCCTTCTCGTCGTTCTGCACACTACCCATAGCACTCTTTGCTGTCGTAGCTTGTGGCCTCTACCTCTCGCCCAACCTCCTCGCGTCGGCTGCTACGGCTCTGCTGACGGCTGTCGGCATACTCTTTATGATGCGCGTGCAGAAAGAGTTTGGTAACCGCGAGGGTCTCTTTTGGGCATCGCTCGCCTTCTCGACAGCGGCGATGATATATCCGCCATTGGCAACCTTTATCCTGATTTTGCCTATCGCGATACTGACCTTGTCGCTCAATCTGCGCCAAAGCATTGTTGCAGTTGTCGGCTTCCTACTGCCATTTGCCCTATATAGTTATATAGTATGGTATGCGGGTGGCAATATCGACGATGTTGCCCGTCATCTGTGGAGCGAGATAACGACGCCACGGGCGCTCGTTTCGCTCGATGCGCTCCCCTATGTTGCAACCGCCATCTCGGCCATTCTGCTACTCTCGCTTGCTGTCGGTATGGTGCTTCTGCGCGGTGTGCGCTACACGATGCTGGCCGGCCCTCGCAAACTGATGTGGTTCGAGGTCGTGATGAGCCTCTTGTCGATTGCCTCGCTCGCCCTGCCCGGAGCAACGGTCGCCTCGCTGCCCGTCATAGCCGTATCGCTTGCTGTCGTCGTCGCCTATGCCCTCGATAATGTAGGCTCGCGCACAGGCTCGCTGCTCTATTGGTTGCTGCTGCTCGCAATGGTCGCCCACCTCTTCGTCGAATAATCGCGTTTCGGATTAGGTAATTTTATAGGTGTTTATTATAATTACACAATATCAACCATTTATCGCTGATAGAGGGCGCTCTGCTCGCGGCTGGAATCCGCGTTTACAAGTCTGACCCACCCCTAAATCCCCTCCTCGGGAGGGGACTTGGTCGCTACGCTCCGAAAAGCGGTATAAAATTACACCGCAGTGTAATTTTATATATAAAGCCTTTTTTATAAATATAAAATATCCGAACTCTTTTGCTCGAAAAAATTATAAAATGGAATTATTTTAGTCGATTTAATGAAAATATTTTACAAAAAATTTGCATTTTAATAAAATCGTCGTACTTTTGTATTACAAACGTGGGGTTCTCCCACGACTCATTAACCTAACTAACCTAATATCGGAGCCTCGAATGTTGCCAGACATTTGGGGCTTATCTCTTAAAATCGATTTTATAAGGTCGATTATAAAGGGCGACTACTTCGTTACGGTCGGCAAGTCGAAACAGTCACATACACCAAGTATGCTCCTGCTTCGCCTTACCTCCCAAGCCTTGTATTCGCCTCTTTCTAATCAACCGTGGGGGAGGTGGCACGAGCCTAAATGCAATTTTCGGGGAAATCGATTTTATAAGGCCTTTGCTTCCGCTAACGCTTTTGTCAGCAATGGGCAGTACGCCAAGTACAGCCCATCGCCTCCAAAACCGCCGAGCGTGGCAAAGCCACTTCTAAAATGCAATTTTCGGGGTAGTGTGTTTAGGGTCGTTAGGGGCGTTAGGGTCGTTAGAGGTAAAATGGGTTGAATGAGTAGTTTGAGTAGTTTGGGTAGATTGAGTAGCCTGACCCCTTCCCAGCCAAACCCAATCTACCCATCACCCCTAACGCCCATACCCCCCCCACAAAACAGCAGGCGCACCCTTCGTCAAAAGGTGCGCCTGTCCTATCGGGTTGGCAGGGGCTATTTCAGGCTCTGCATCTCTATCAGTTTGGCGTAGATGCCGTTCTTGTCCATCAGTTCGGTGTGTGTACCCTCCTCGGCTATGCGACCCTCGTCGATGACGATAATCTTGTCGGCGTTGTGGATTGTACTCAAACGGTGGGCGATGATAATCGACGTACGACCTTTGAGCAGAGCCGTCAGGGCCTCCTGTACGAGTTTTTCGCTCTCGGTGTCGAGGGCCGATGTCGCCTCGTCGAGAATGAGGAAGTCGGGGTTCTTCAACACGGCGCGGGCGATGCTCAATCGCTGACGCTGGCCACCCGAGAGTTTGGCACCACGGTCGCCGATATTGGTCTCGTAGCCATTTGGCGACTCGACGATGAACGAGTGTGCGTTGGCCACCTTTGCTGCCGCCTCAATCTCCTGCTGCGATGCGCCAGGCTTGCCGAGTGCGATATTACCTGCGATGGTGTCGTTGAAGAGGATTGTCTCCTGCGATACGAGGCTGATGTGGCTGCGCAGGCTATCTTGCGAGAAGTGGTTGATTGGTACTCCGTCGATAAGTATCTCGCCGCACTTCGGGTCGTAGAAGCGTGGCATCAACTCGCTGAGGGTCGATTTGCCGCCACCCGACGGACCGACGAGTGCAACGGTCTCGCCCTTGCGTACCTCGAAGGAGATGTTGTGCAGCACGTCGCGCTGGTTGTCATACGAGAACGAGATATTGCGCACCTCGATTTTCTCCTTGATGCCGTCGAAGCGCTTTGACTCGGGCAGGTCGTTGATTTCGCTCTTGGCGTCGATAATCGAGAATATGCGCTCGCCTGCCGCTACGCCCTGATTGATATTTGCAAATTGGTCGATGAGTGCGCGTACGGGGCGTGTGATTTGCGAGAAGGCGGCGATGAAGGCGATAAAGCCTGCGGCCGTAAGCGTTCCGCCCACAACGAGCGAGCCGCCGAATACAAGGACAACGGCAACGGCCATAATGCCGAGAAACTCACTCATTGGCGATGCGAGTTGCTGACGGCGTGCCATCCACAACAACAGGCGCGATAGTTCGCCATTGATGGCGTGGAACTTCTCCTTGACATATTCGGTAGCCGTGTAGGTCTTGATAATCTTGACGCCCGACAGCGATTCGTCGAGTACGCTCACCAGGTCGCCCATACGTTGTTGGGTTTGACCTGCGGGGTGACGCAGACGCTTGACGATGCTGCCGATAATCAGACCGACAACGGGCAGGAAGAGCACTGCAAAGAGTGCCAACTCCCACGAAATCGAGAGCATCAGCACCAAGTAGCCGGCGATAAGGAATGGCTCACGGAAGGCGACCTGCAAGGTGTTGGTGATGCAGAACTGCACGACCATAACGTCCGACGTGATTTTCGAGATAATGTCGCCCTTGCGTTGCTCACTGAAATAGCCGACGTTCATATTGATAATGTTGTCGAACATCGAGTTGCGCATACGTTGCAACGATGTTGTGCGCATACATTCGGCCGTATAGGCGCTCAAATAGCGGAAGAGGTTCGACAGCAGGTTGGCAACCAAAACGACACCTGCCAACAGCACGAGAACGTGGGTCATAACAAACTCCGTGTCGTGACCGAAGAGCTGGGTGTAGAGGAAGTTGAGCCACTCGCGCAGATTTGCACTGCTGAACGTGAGGGCCGGTATCGTATGGATAGGCTCATAGGTGTAGCCGTTGTCGAACATCGTGTTCAGGATAGGGATTATCAGCGCATAGGTTGCGGTGTTGAATATGGCGTGCAGTGCGGCAAAGATAAAGTATGGCACTGCGTAGCGTCCGAGAGGTTTTGCGAAGCCTAATAGGCGGAGGTAGGTTTTGAACATTGTTTTGTGGGTGAGTTGAGGATTACACCAATCCTTCGTTGTGATACTCTTCGACCGATTTGATAAAGTGTTCGATAGTCTGCTCCATCGAGACAAACGACTTGCCACCTGCGGCGTTGAGGTGACCTCCGCCGTTGAAGTAGCGACGCGCGAAGGTATTGACATCGACACCGCCACGCGAGCGCAACGAGACACGGATAAAGCCCTGCTGTTCGGAGAACATAGCACTCATTCGCATCTTCTTGACCGTGAGCGGATAATTTACGAAGCCCTCGCTGTCGCCCTGCTGGAACCAGAAGCGACGCATCTCCTCCTCGGTCAGCGACATATAGGCCACCGTACCTTTGAGCAGCGACTTCATTTTGCGGTTGATGACATAGCCGAACAGTCGTGCGCGACCCTCGGTAAAAGAGTTATATACGTTGTTGTAGATTTGCGGAATCTCGATACCCGTTGCCGATAGCGTTGCGACGGCACGGAACAGCTCGGGCGTGAGGAACGAGAAGGCAAAGTTGCCCGTGTCGGTCATCATTCCGACATAGAGTTGTGTTGCATTGCGCTGGTTGAAGACCTGCTCGCCATACATCTCGTGCAATATCGTATAGACGACAAAGGCTGTACTCGACGAGTCGGGGTGCGAAAATAGCACATCGAAAGGCCCCTCGGGGTTGAGGTGGTGGTCGATTAGGACTCGCTTGGCCGAGGTGTTGCTCTCGATTGTTGCGCCAAGACCTTCGAGGCGGGAGAGCGAACTCATATCGGCGCAGATGATGATTTGCGCCTCGGCGATAAGGCTATCAACAATCCCCATCTTGTCGAGGCTGTGGATATGAATATCCTCCGAACCGGGAATCCATTTCAGGTAGTAAGGGAAGCGGTTGGGTACAATGCAATCGACCTTGTGGCCGTTGTTGCGCAGCACTTCGGCGATGGCCAACGACGAGCCTATGGCGTCGCCGTCGGGGTTGGTGTGCGATACGACAACAATCTTTTTGGGCTCAATCAGCAGGTTTTGCAGAGCCTCTATATTGCTCTTCGATACGTTCATAGCCACAAAGATAGAAAAAAAAGTATAAATTATGAAATTTTAATCCCAAGCTCATCGTTACTCGTGACTGTCGGCTGGCACGGAACGTCGTTCGGCTGTGGCGCACCACTGCGCGATTTGGCACTCGTGGCACTTTGGTTTGCGGGCTATGCAGACGTAGCGACCGTGCAACAACAGCCAATGGTGGGCTATCGGCAGCAGGTGCGAAGGGATATGGCGTTCGAGTTGCAACTCGGTTTGGCGTGGGGTCTTGGCGTTGCGCGAGAGGCCGAGGCGTGCCGCCACGCGGAAGATGTGGGTATCGACAGGCATAACCTCCTTGTTCCAGATGACTGCGCCGACGACGTTTGCCGTTTTGCGACCTACACCTGGTAGGCGCATCATCTGCTCGATGTCGCTCGGCACCTCGCCTCCAAACTCGCTGCATAGCATACGCGCCATCGCTGCCAGATTCTTGGCTTTGTTATTGGGGTAGGAGATGCTGCGGATATGCCCGTAAATCTCCTCGGCCGAGGCTTTGGCCATATCTTGTGGCGTAGGGTAGGCCTCGAAGAGTGCGGGTGTGGTGAGATTTACGCGCTTGTCGGTACATTGGGCCGAGAGGATTACGGCCACAAGCAACTCGTAGGGGTTGCGGTAGTTCAACTCGCTCTCGGCTACGGGCATAGCCTTCGAGAAGTAGTCGATGATGTTTGTATATCGCTCTTTGAGGGTCATCGTCGTAAAAGTCGTCGTTTGATAAATATTTTGGCCGCATCGCAACAGAACAGCAGTCGTGGCGAACGACACACGTCGCTCCACCATCGCCCGACAAATTCGCTCACGCTACCCTCCGATGCTATGGCCCACAAGGCGTTGCGGTGGGCGCGACGGAGTATATCGTGGCGTGCGTGCGAAGAGTTGTAACGCTTGTCAAACCAGAGCATTATCTCGTGCAAAGAGTCGCTAAAGGCTATGCGTTTGCGATAGTCGCGCGAGTGGCTGACGCTACCCTCGACAATGCGGTGCGTGGCCGTTACGCGGTCGATAAACCTTATCTTGTGGTTGGCCGCAAACCACAACCACATCGGCAGGTCGTCGGTAAGCCACTCGGGGTGTTGGTCGGGTCGCACCTCGGCATAGTATTGCTCGACAAGGTCGCGACGGGCCATCGTAGTTGAGTTTTCGGCCGTGTTGAGGCGGAGCATCGAGGCAAAATCCTCGTGGCCCTGCTCGGGTGGGTATATTTGACTTTCGCCGCGCTCGAAATCTCGTCGCTCGGAGCGTGTGTAGCACATTGCGCACTCCGAGTCGGCTTCGAGCAGGTTGAATTGCGCCTGCAACTTCTCGGCATCGCACCAGCGGTCGTCGCCATCGCAGAGGGCTATGTATCGACCTCGGGCAGCGGCTATCGTGCGACGGTAGTTGGCTCGCCAACCGACATTTTCGGCCGAGGTTATGAGCCTGATTTTATCGGGATACCGCTCGGCATATTGCCGACAGATGGTCGGCGTTGAGTCGCTACTGCAATCCTCGCCCACGACAATCTCAAAGTCGAACGAGGTGCGTTGAGCCAACACACTCTCAATCGCCTCGGCGATATAGCGTTCGTGGTTGTAGGTGGTCATACAGACCGATACGAGCGGTGTCATCATCGAATTTAGATTTTAGTCAGTTTGGCGAGCTTGGCGATGAGGGTCTTTTGACCGAAATCGTCGAACTCGACTATGAGTTTGTGGTCGGTGGCCATAGGCTCTACTCCGACGATGCGACCCCGTCCGAAACGAGGGTGCTCGACACGCTCACCGACAGTGTAGGCGCACGCAGCCGAGGTTGTTGCGCCACTTGCCGAGTTCTCGATGCGTCGCATACGGTCGGTGTTGATGATTGAAGTCGAAGGTCGTGCGCTCTGCGTAGGTGCGCTCTCGCGCTTCGGCATCGCTTCGCGTTTTGGTGCGCTTGCGCCCTTTTGCTGGTAGCGGAAGTCGAAACGACGGCGCAGTGCATCGATAGCCGAGCCTTCGCCTTCGCTTGGGGTCGAGGCTCTTGGGCGACGTTGCTCCTTGACATCGAAATCGCTGTCGAGATATTGTTCGTCAATCTCCGAGAGGAAGCGGCTTGGGCGCGAAAACTCCATATTTCCCCACTTGAAACGCATCTCGGCACACGAGAGTGTAGCGATGCGCTTGGCTCGCGTCAGTGCAACGTAGAACAATCGTCGCTCCTCCTCGATGCCATCGACCGTTTCGAGTGCGCGCTGCGAAGGGAAGAGATTTTCCTCACAGCCAACAACATAGATGTAGTCAAACTCCAAACCTTTGGCCGAGTGAACGGTCATCAGCGTCACTCGATTCTTCTCCTCCTCGTCCTCGACATTATCCATATCGGTCAGCAACATCAGGCTCTGCAACCACTCCTCGATAGTAGCCTCATCGTCCTCTTCGCGTTCGCCGTTACGAATGGCTGCGGCAACCTGCTCGTTGAACATCTGCATCGAATTGACAACCTCCTCCAAGTTGGCTACGGCCGATTGGGCATCGGGGCTGTTCTGCATACGGTAGTGAGGCAACAGACCACTTCGCGAGGCAATCTCCAAACCGAAGTCGTAGAGCCCCTTCTGCTCGCGCTCCAACGACAACGAGCGGATAAGGTTTACAAACTCGGTTACCTTCTTTATTATCGCGTGCTCGACGGTGTCGGCAGGTTGTTGCTCGACAAGCGTATCGACCGCCTCCCACATCGAGACTCCGCGACCTTTGGCTATGGCTGCGATACGCTCGACTGTGGTGTCGCCGATACCTCTGGCAGGGGTGTTGATGATGCGCTTGAAGGCCTCGTCGTCGCGCGGGTTGATGATGAGGCGAACATACGAAATCATATCCTTCACCTCCTTGTGGTCGTAGAACGAACTGCCCTTGTAGATGAAGTACGGAATGCCTTTGCGACGTAGTGCCTCCTCCAAAGCCTGCGATTGGTTGTTGGTGCGATAGAGGATTGCGGCACTGCTCCACGCACTGCCATCTTCGCGGACACGGTTGCGCAGGTCGGAGGTTATGATGTCGGCCTCCTCGCGGTCGGTGTAGGCCTTGAAGAGGCGAATCTTCTCGCCCTTCTCGCCCTCCGAGAAGCAACGCTTCTTCAATCGGCGCGAGTTGTGGTCGATAACCGAGTTGGCGGCATCGACAATGGTCTGCGTCGAGCGATAGTTCTGCTCCAACTTGAAGGTCTTGGCCTGCGGATAGTCGCGCTGGAACGAGAGGATATTCTCAATCTTCGCACCTCGGAACGAGTAGATACTCTGTGCATCGTCGCCCACAACGCAGACGCGCGAGTGGAGTTGAGCCAGACGGCGCACGATGATATACTGCGCATTGTTGGTATCCTGATACTCATCGACAAGTATATATTGGTAGCGCTCCTGATACTTTGCCAATCGTTCGGGGTGGTCGCGGAAGAGAATGTTGGTCTGCAACAGCAGGTCGTCGAAGTCCATCGCTCCGTTCTGCTTGCAGCGACGACAATACTCGGCGTAGATGTTGCCGAACTCGGGCATCTGCATCTGTCTATCCTCGGCCGCAAGTGTCGTGTTGGCCAAATATGCTCCGGGTGTCACGAGGTTGTTCTTTGCCATCGAAATTCGCGAGGCAACCACACCCGGCTTATACTTCTCGTCGCTCAACGACCTCTCTTTGAGGATTGTTTTGAGCAGATTTTTCGTATCGTTGGGCTCGTAAATCGTATACTCCTTTGGGTAGCCCAGCACGTCGGCATTCTCGCGCAGGATTCGCGAAAATACGGAGTGGAACGTACCCATACATATATAGCGGCTCTGTGGCCCGACCATCATTTCGATTCGTTCGCGCATCTCGCGGGCCGCCTTGTTGGTAAAGGTGAGGGCCAAAATCGAGTGTGGTGCAACCCCCTGTGCCAACATATACGCAATACGGGTCGTCAGCACTCGGGTCTTACCCGAGCCTGCACCTGCGATGATGAGCGACGGCTCGTTGTAGGCCTCGACCGCAGCACGTTGTGCGGGGTTTAACCCCTTCAATATATCTTCGTTTGTCATAGTTTATGTTTCGCGTAGTGCAAAGGCCTCGGCCTTACTCCTTGAAGAGGTCGATTTCGCCACGCTCAACCTTGCGGTAGTAGTCGGCAAGCGATGCTATTACGGGCGACACTACCTCGATGGTGTCGGCCACAACCTTCTCACCCTCGCCCTTGATGCGGTAGAGCATCGCGGCGTAGAGTGCGCGGAAGCAGAGTTCGGTGTCGCTCATCTCGCTATCCTCGCCCAGACGTGCGCGAAGAGCCGACAGATGTGGCGCGAGAAGCGCATATCGTGCGCGATAGGCCTCGCCTACGGGCAACTGCAATAGGCGCAGATGCAGGTCGTGCAGGTCGCCAATAAGGTGCAACGTGTGGTCGAGGTGACCCTTCTCCTCCTTCTTCTCCTCGGCGAGAAGGTTGGCTATATCCATATACCACGCCACAAGTACCTGCTCGTTTGTCGAGTTGGTCTGGCGGGGCTTTACAAGTGTCGAGTATATCGCCTCGGGCGAGAACTGCAAGGCTCGCAAAAGGTCTTCGAGCTGCCACAGGTACAAAATGTACTCGGCGACGTTCTCTTTGCGTTTTTGTTGTGCTATATCCATAGTCTGTCGTTCAATTACTCCGCAAAGGTAACAAAAAAACTCTATCAGCACCCCATAATTGATAGCGAAGCTTGCAAAAGCCGATGATAAAAAACGAAAAAGTTTTGCAAATTTGAAAAAAGGTTGTACCTTTGCACCTCGCATAGGGTATCTTATGCAGTGAAATTGAGCATAAAACAATAAAAACGATACAATTATGGCAATGAAGAGAACTTACCAGCCATCGCGCCGCAAGCGCATCAACAAGCACGGTTTCCGCGCTCGTATGGCTACTGCGAATGGCCGCAAGGTGTTGGCTGCTCGCCGCGCAAAGGGTCGCAAGAAGTTGACTGTATCTGATGAGGCTACATTCAAGTACAATTAATCAGTATTAAGGTACGATTAAATATAAAGGGTTGCAGATTTGCAACCCTTTATATTTTTGGGGAAAATTGATTTTATGCCGCATTTGCTGCGTTACGCTCAATCCCCAAGACAGTCACATACGTCGAGTATGCTCCTGCCTTGGGGGGGGTTCGCAAGCCTGGCAACTGCGTGCCTAAAATGCAATTTTTCGGGGAATTTGGTTTTGGTAGGGGCGTTAATCCCTCTTCGAGGGCTTTTCCTCCTTCGCGCCTCGGCATAGTGTGCACGCACCCTCTGTACTCGGCTTGTCGTCGGTTAGAGTCGTTAGGGTTTTTCAGCCTACCCAGCACAACCCAGCCTACTCAATCTACCCAGCAAAACCTCGGCCTCCCCACTCTCCCCGGCCATTACTCTACCACCACCTCGGCCAGCAGGAAGT
>JAZQSA010000053.1:0-15929 GCA_045629905.1 Alistipes sp.
ACCAAGAGCGCATAATCCGTAAGGGTTATGCGCTCGTTGATATAACCTTCGTGCGAAGCTTGCACGAGGGGTGTGGATTATTTCTTCTCCAACTGTGCCTTCAACTCGGCAAGACCGGCGATGTCACCAAGAGTGGTCTTCTCAACCGACTGCTGAATCTTCTTCACCGACGACTTGGTAGCCTCGGCAGCAGCCTTCTTCTCTGCCTTCTCGGCAGCAGCCTCTGCACGCTTAACCTCCTCGAAGATACGAGTGTGCGAGAGGGTGATACGCTTGGTTGCCTTCGAGAACTCGATTACCTTGAAGTCGGCAGTCTCACCAGCCTTGATGGTCGAACCGTCCTCCTTAACGAGCTGCTTTGCAGGTGCGAAGCCCTCGATGTTCTCGCCGAGAGTTACAACTGCGCCCTTCTCGGTAAGCTCGGCTACGGTACCCTGATGTACGGTATCAACAGCGAACTGCTGCTCAAACTCGTTCCAAGGGTTCTCCTCCAACTGCTTGTGACCAAGGCTCAAACGACGGTTCTCCTTGTCGATTTCGAGAACTACAACCTCGATATCGGCACCAACCTGTGTGAACTCACCTGGGTGCTTAATCTTCTTGGTCCACGAGAGGTCCGAGATGTGGATAAGGCCATCGATGCCCTCCTCAATCTCAACAAATACACCGAAGTTGGTGAAGTTGCGAACCTTTGCGTTGCACTTTGTACCAACAGGGTACTTGGTCTCGATGTTGCCCCATGGGTCCTCGGTAAGCTGCTTGATACCGAGCGACATCTTGCGCTCCTCGCGGTCGAGAGTGAGAACAACAGCCTCTACCTCGTCGCCTACCTTCATAAAGTCCTGTGCCGAACGCAAGTGCTGGCTCCACGACATCTCCGATACGTGAATCAAGCCCTCAACACCCGGAGCAATCTCAACGAATGCACCATAGTCGGCCATAACAACAACCTTGCCCTTAACGGTGTCGCCTACCTTCAACTCTGCGTTGAGCGACTCCCAAGGGTGAGCTGTGAGCTGCTTCAAGCCCAAAGCGATGCGCTTCTTGTTCTCATCGAAGTCGATGATAACAACGTTGAGCTTCTGGTCGAGAGCAACAATCTCCTCTGGGTGATTTACACGGCCCCACGAGAGGTCGGTGATGTGAATCAAACCATCTACGCCGCCGAGGTCGATAAATACGCCATACGAAGTGATGTTCTTAACAGTACCTTCGAGAATCTGGCCCTTCTCCAACTTCGACATAATAACCTGCTTCTGTGCCTCCAACTCGGCCTCGATGAGAGCCTTGTGCGAAACCACAACGTTGCGGAACTCCTGGTTGATTTTAACAACCTTGAACTCCATAGTCTTATCTACATATACATCGTAGTCGCGGATAGGCTTCACGTCGATTTGCGAACCTGGCAAGAAAGCCTCGATACCAAATACGTCTACAATCATACCACCCTTTGTGCGGCACTTTACGTAACCCTTGATAATCTCGTCCTTCTCCAAAGCCTCGTTTACACGGTCCCACGATTTGAGTTGGCGTGCCTTCTTGTGCGACAACGAAAGCTGGCCACCCTTGTCCTCTACCGACTCAACGTAAACCTCTACCTTGTCGCCTACCTTCAACTCCGAGTCATAACGGAACTCCGAAGCTGCGATAACGCCTTCACTCTTGTAGCCGATGTTTACGATAACCTCGCGCTTGGTGATTTCGGTCAGGGTACCCTCAACGGTCTCGCCTACTGCGATGTTCGACATTGTGTTGTCGTACTGTGCAGCAATCTCCTCCTTGCTCTGTGGGTAAAGACCCGACTCATTCTCGAACGCAGCCCAATCGAAGTTCTCGTTCGCTACTTTAATGTTTTCCATTCTTTAATTTTTTGCGATACAATCGCCCGTTAAATTGTTAGTAATAATTTGTTTGCCCCCACGTACGCAACGCGTCGCGCGCGCAAGGACTGCAAAGATATGTATTTTTTTTCGACCGTGCAACTTTTTGACTCTTAAAACAAAAGAGGGTCGCCCGAATTCTCGGACAACCCTCATTATACATATCTCTACACGACTATTGTGCAGGCAAAGCAGCAACTGCAGCATCGAGCTCGGTGGTCATACGCGCATACTCTGCCGAGAGGTCAATCTGCTTGTAGTAGTGGTTACCCGCTGCATCAACCCAAACGACAGCCAAGACAGCCGAAATAGGGGTTGCACCACGCTGATTCGAGAAGAAGCGATTATCGGTTGTACCCTCCTCAGTGTGGGTATAGGTGTAGTACGAACCATACTTACCCTGGATAACCATACCGGCAGCCTCCGAAGCATCGGCAGGGAGGTTGTAGTAGTCCTCACCCGTACGAACGATTACCGAAGTAACGGTTGTGCCGGTAACAGGCTTAACGGTGTAGTTAACCTCGTAGTAGTAGGTGTAGTCGTTGTACCACGACTGATACTCATAGTAGTAGCAAGGTGCATTAGATTGCTCACCGATAGTTGTTGCAGTATTGACAACAATCTCTGGCTCCGAAACGAACTTCGCAGGGTCGGAGATAACATCTACCGAATATACGGTGTTGTAGGTTACAGTGTAAGCCTCGCTCATTGGTGCGCCCGAAGCGTCGAAACCAACGAGAGCGAACATATAGGTATAACCATAGTTGTTGTTAGATACAACGAGCTGATTGTTTACAAGTGCCGAAGCCTCAACAGTCTCGGTCTCGTAGTCCGACATAACCTCACTTACCAACTGTGCAGGGGTCATACCCTCATACTGGTTGTAGTCCGATACATTCTTCTTGATGTACTTATAGGTCGAAGCAGGCTCCGAAGGGGTGATTGTCAAAACGAGGTCCTTGGTATTCTTCAAAATGCCATCAACGAGGTTGGTTGTAACATTCAAAGTCATCTTGCTATAAACCATCTCCTTTGCTTTGAGCGGAGTCTTCGAGATTTCGCCATACTTACCGCCATTGTCGATGAAGAAGCAAACATAGGTTGCCGAACCACCGAAACCAACCTCCTCGCTCACATACTTTGGCCACTCCTTCACATCGGACGGAAGCAAAGCGTAGCTATTTGCGAGCAAGTGATTTACGACAGCGGTATTGTTGCTACCCAACTCTGCAACAGTTGCGTCGTCGAGCCAAGCGCCATAGAATGCAGACCAATTTGCAGCATCGGTAGGCTGAACCGTAACAGCAACCTCTCTATATGGGTCAATATCGACCAAAATCTCCTCCCAAGTAATGCTGTCGTAGCCAGTCTTCTTGCTGGTTGCCTCAACAGTTGCATTGACAGCGCCACCGCCAACGAGACCGGCAGTCTTGTAGGTATACATCTTCACATCGGTAGCCGCATAAGCATCAGCAGGACGGCCATCGATAGGCAATACGAAGAGAACATACTCCGAATTTGGCGAGTAGTTACCCGACATCGAGTAGGTTGTACCGGCGCAGATGTCGAGCAACGAGCCGCTATACGACTTGTTGTACATCTTACCATAAACCGACTTGTTGGCATAGGCACCAACTATCTCGGCAGCAACACCCTCCTTACCATCGTACATATATTCGGTTGGCATAGCCAATGCGATATAGCTATCGGCGCCATCAACAGTCAGGTTGATGTCGATATTGTAGGCCGTACGGTTCTCAACAACCTCGGCAGCTTTTACCTCAACAAGCTGATAGTATGCCAAAACTGCATCGCCAACCGAGTACGACTCAATCGAGTAGTCCTGCATCACACCCCATACAACATACTCAACACCCTTTTCAGGCTCTGCACCGAGGAGCTCTGCAACAGGTACATCTGCACTACCCTCCAACATTGTATACGACTCCAATACGTCGTAGTTGTAGTTATTGAAAGCATCAACAACAGCCTCAACATCAGCCAGATACGACTCACGAGTGCCGATACCTACAACACTACCCGAGTAGCCCGAGCAAGTGAAGTGTGCAACACCATTGTAAGCAGCAATCGAAAGACCAGACTCCGAAACGTGTACGAGCAACTTACCAATCATACACTTACCGTTAGCCGTTGCGTGAACCTTCACATAACCCGTAGCAGGATACTGTGCAGGAATCTCGGTCCAAGTCTCGTAGTCCATCGTAGGTATTGTAAGCTCTACGTTTGGAGCAGTAACCTCAATCTTCTCGTCCTTGTTAATCTCGGCATACCAGCCCTTTGGATAGGAGATAACGGTCAAATCCTCGATACCCTCGCTCTTGATATTGATGGTCTGGGTCTGCTCCGAAGCGAAGTAAACCTTACCTGCGCGAATCTCGAATACAATCTCCTGTGCCTTTTCGATAGTCACCGACGACTCACCGAAGTAGAAGGTTACCTCGTTGCCATTCTCAACAACGTCCTTCACTACGCACTCGTGTGCCTCGTGAACATAGACACCCGTAGCAATCCACTCCTCGCCATCATACGAGTAGAGGAGCTCTGCCGACTCTGCATCGACCTTAAACGAAAGGGTGTAGAGGCCTTCGATATTCTCGGCCATCTTGGTCAAATCGTCAGCCAACTTCTGCTGTGCTGCCTCCAACGCCTCAACACGCTCGGTAAGGTTATCGACCTTACCCTCCAAATCATCGACATTCGAACACGATGTCAATGTCATTGTACCCAAAGCCAACACACTCACGCAGAGAGCTTTGAGACCCATTGTAAAAGTTTTCATAAGAAAATAAAGTTTGGTTAATATAATTTTGTTAAAATTTTGCATCTCTTGTGTAAAAAGCGAATATATATGCACTTTTGCACTCTAAACAGCTATTTACGTCGATTTATAATGCGAAATTATAGAAATAAATTCGTAAAAACAAACATTTTCCAAATTTTTTACTAATTGTTTTTTCAAAAAAAGTCTATTTTGCGGATAATGGCGCAGCGCATATTTATAATATAGGTAGAATAGGTGGGTTCGGTAGTTAAAATCATATTCTACCAAAAAACACCTATTCTACCTATCTTTCGACTCGTATCGGCCCGCCTTATAGTTCGTCGGGCATCGCAACTGTTTGTCCTGTTGCATTCACCACAGGCATCGGCGCATTCCAGCGACGCAGACGCTCGCCAAGAGCCGAAGCGAGAGCGCGAACACGCTCGGGGTGTTGCGAGGCGAGGTTGTGTTGCTCGCCAATATCGTCGTTGAGATTATACAGCTCCAACTCGCCCGTAGCCATACGATATACAAGCTTCCACTCGCCCTTACGGATAGAGCTCAAATAGTCAATGTCGGCGAGGTCGTAGGCCTTCCACTTATGAGGATAGTGGAAAAGAACATATCGCTCGGGGTCGATACCCGACACGCTCTGCGGTACGACAAAGTGTGTTGCCTCCTTTTGGTTTGTGATTTCGCCACGCTTGGCAGCCTTCTCGGCCATCTTCGAGCCTTTGGTCATCAACGCCACAAGGCTCTGGCCATCGACCTCCTGCACCTGACGGCCCTGCCACTTAACGCCTGCCATATCGAGGATTGTCGGATAGAGGTCCTCGGGCATTGTCGGTGTATTGACTCGCGTGCCGGCAACAACACGACTCGGCCAACTACAAATCAGCGGCACACGGATACCACCCTCGTAGCACGAACCCTTACCGCTACGCAGCGGAGCATTGAGATGGTGACGCACACCACCCTTGCTCTTATTCTCGGCATTGCCACCATTATCGGTCATAAATATCACGATAGTATTGCGGGCGATATTGCGCTCTTCGAGATAGTTGAGCAGGTCGCCGAGGCTCTTATCGACACCCTCAATCATCGAGGCATAGCGAGCCTGACCCTCGTCGTAGCCACGGTCAAGATACTTCTGCACGAAACGTGGGTCGCGCTGAATTGGTGTATGGGTCGCATAGTGCGCCATATAGAGGAAGAATGGCTGACGCTTCGACACTGGATATTCGAGAGCCTTCAACGCCTCCAATGTTACCGCCTCGGTCAAGTGGGTACCCGTATTGTAATACTCGGCCATATTCTGCACCGACATATAGTTCCAACGGCCAGGTTTGTTGCCATAGTGGTCCTCCGAATAGTAACTCGTTGGCGCACCGTTCATCTGACCCGACACATTGACAACAAAGCCCATATTGTAGGGGTTGGCACCGGGCGTTCCGGCCGAAGCCCAATGGGCCTTACCAACGTGAATCGTAAAGTAGCCCGCATCGCGCAACAGCTGTGGGAACGGTGTCGCGTGAACCGTATTCTCAACATCGGCCACAGGGCTCAAACCGTTGAGATTCCACTCCGGACGCGAGAGTTTCTCCTGCGACAGGTCGGCACGACCTCCCGGCTTATCCATATTCACCGCACCACCCGTCGCGTCGCTCGGAATATTCTTCAACGGCGAAGTCCAGTTGGTAATGCGCGTATGTGCGGCATTCATACCCGACATTATACTCGTACGCGTCGGAGTCGAGACCGGACACGCATAGGCCGAAGTCATTATAACTCCCGCCTCGGCCAAGCGCACCATATTAGGCGTTTCGTAGCGCAAATTCGACGGATACTGCTCCTCGCCATAAGCCACAGCGCTATCGAGCCAACCCATATCATCGACAAGGAATAGCACGATATTCGGTTTTTCGGCAGCCATAGCCGTCGAGGTTGTTGCAGCACCCACAAGCGAGAGTGTTGCAATACTCTTTACGGATTTCATTCTTTCTGGTTTTGGATTTTCACTAATCACAAAGGGGCTACCCAACGCCTTGCCGAGAAGCCCCTCTGTATTGATTTGAAGTTTTACAACAAGATGTATCGAGCCGACTATACGGTCATAATCTCCTTCTCCTTCTTCTCGAAGGCAGCATCGGCAATCTTGCTATACTTTTCGAGCAACTTCTGAACTTGTGCCTCGCCATCTTTGCTCTCGTCCTCCGGCATACCCTCTTTCACAGCCTTCTTGAACTGCTCAACGGCATCGCGACGGGTGTTACGCAACGAAATGCGGGCGTTCTCAACCTCGTTCTTCGACTGCTTCACCAACTCCTTACGGCGCTCCTCGGTAAGAGGTGGCATCGAGAGGCGAATATGCTCACCGTTATTCGACGGCGTAAGGCCGATATTCGAGTCGAGAATAGCCTTCTCGATAAGACGAATCATATTCTTATCCCACGGCTGAATCAAAATCGTCTTTGCATCGGGCACGGTGACGCTGGCAACACCCGAAACCGGGGTCTGCGAGCCATAGTAATCGACAAAAACGCCATTAAGAACATTGGTCGAGGCCTTACCTGCACGGATATTGAGCAGCGTATCCTCCAAGAAATCGACAGCCTTTTGCATCTTCGCAGAGGCATTGTCGAGAATGGTCTTACTATCCATAGTATCTATCTGTTTAATTGTTTTTATTGTCAATCGTATTCTGAATCACTTTGAGCATCTCGACGAACTCCTCACGCTCGTAACCCACTCCCACATAGACAACACGACCGTTGCGGTCTACGAGGAAGTTACGCGGAATATAGTTGGTCGCATAGCGGTGATATATCGACTGGTCGGCATCGTAGCCCATAGGGAACTTGTAGCCCATACGCATACGGAAGGCCTCGACCTTGTTGTAATCCTCGCCTCGCGCTATCGGCAGAAAGACAAAGTGCTCCTGACTAAAACGCTTCAAAATATCGTTCTCGACACGCGCCAACTCCTCGCGACACGGAGGACACCACGTCGCCCAGAAATTGACCAACACCACACGACCGCGCAACGATTCGAGATTGATGCGCTTACCGTTGGTCATCGGCACCGTAAAGTCGGGAGCGATACTACCCTTCTTGACAATAGTTGTCGATTCGACATCGACCTCCTGGCTCGATGGGGCAACAACATTGGCCGCTACGGCAGTCTGTGGATTCCACCACAACAACACCGCCACGATAGCCAGCACAGCAACGAGCATAGCCAGCAACAGCCAATTACTCTTCTTTTGTCTTCTCTCTCTCATAACTCAAACACTATTTGTGAACCGTCGTTCCGATAGGCTCGCCCGACAGCACCTTCATCAGGTTGCCCGGAGTATCCATATCGAAAACAATAATATCGAGGCCGTTCTCACGACAAAGCGTAAAGGCCGTCATATCCATTATCTTCAAATTGCGTGCATAAATCTCGTCGAAGGTAATCTCGTCGAAACGTGTAGCCGTTGGATCTTTTTCGGGGTCGGCCGTATAGATACCATCGACACGCGTACCCTTGAAGAAGCCGTCGGCCTCGATTTCGATACCGCGCAGAGCCGAAGCCGTATCGGTCGAGAAGTATGGGTTGGAGGTACCACCACCGATGATAACGACATAGCCTGCTCGGAGATATTCGAGAGCCTTATCCTTCGAATAGTACTCGCCGATAGGCTCCATACGAATCGAGGTCAGCACCTTGCACTTCACACCCTCGTCGGCAAGCACAGCCTGCAAACCGAGCGAGTTGATAATCGTTGCGAGCATACCCATCTGGTCGCCCTTCACGCGGTCGAAGCCACGTTTTGCCCCCTGCAAACCGCGGAAGATATTACCGCCACCGATAACGATGCCCACCTCGACACCCATAGCCACAGCCTCCTTGATTTGGAGTGCATAGGAGCGAAGTTGCTCCATCGAAATTCCGTACTTCTGCTCGCCCTGCAAAGACTCGCCACTCAATTTGAGTAATATGCGCTTGTATTTCATAGGTTACAATATTGCTTTATAGCGCGAATTTACGAAAATTATTCCGATTTGCAAGGCTCAAAAACAAAAAAGGTGCGTCTAACAAGTTTTTTAGACACACCCTTTATTGTTGAAAGCTGTATAACAAGAGGGATTTCAAGGCTTGCGAAGTGCGAAAAAGCGCAGTTTACTTGGCGTAAATGAGCATTTAAGCACGAGCGTAACGCAGAAAACACCTTGTTATACAGCTTCCCTCCAAAATCGAGCAAACCTTACTATTATTCTGCGGTGTCGATATAGTTAATCTCCTTGGCAAGAACAAATACCGAGTAGTGGTCGCGTACGCGTGGCAACTGCACTACATCACCAGCCTTAACAGGATAGCGTGCAATATATTGCGAGCCAATCTTCTTGCCGTCAGGGGTAACGGCCTTCGTAAAGGTTGGAACCATAATACGCCACTTGGTCTTGTACTCAATCTTCTGCATATCGCTCGTGCTACGAACAAGGCAATATACATAACCATCGCCGTGAGCCGTAATCTTACCGCCAGGGGTCTTAACCTTCTTCTTCGAGTCGGAGGTCAGCATCTGGAAGCCCTCATACTCCGCAGGGTAGGAGTTCGACAACTTCTGTTTGAGGTTTGGCCACATATGCTCACCCTTCTTGAAGGTGCTACGCTTATAGCCAGGACCCTCGAAGGTAATTGCAATCTCCGACGGAGCCTCAACATACGGACGAGCGCAGTTCGAGCGGTGGTTCTTATCGGTACGGAAGGCTACCAATGGCAGACCCTCGGCCGAACGGATAGTACCCTCCTCCTCGCAGAAGCAGTAGCGAACGGCAACTGGCGAAGTGATACCATCGGCCCAAACCAAAATCGAGTTGTCAGCCTCAATCGAAGCTTCGGCAAGTACAAATCGAAGGAGTTTATCGTTCTTTGGATGTGGCACACCAATCTGGAAACCAAGAATCTTCTCCTGGGTCGAAACGAGCGACGACGGTACATTCTTGAAGCGGATACGAATCTTGTCGCCCTCAATATTCATCGACTCATAGGCAGGGGCGCGATATTCGCCAACCTCCTTACCATAGTGACCACCCAAAGCGCACTGTGCAAGACGGTGTGCGATAACAGCCTTGTTACGAGGGTGAATATCGGCAGGGATATCAACCTGGTCGTTGGTAGCAACCATTTCGCAGTTTGCAACCTTCGCTGCGACCTTTGCCTGCGACTCGCGCAACAGACCACCCTTGATAGCTCCATAGGTATAAGGAACCAACTCTACGAGGTAGAACGGCATATCCGGATTGCGGAACTCCTCGCGCCACGAGTTAATCAGCACCTCCAACGAGTGAGCATAGCCACGAGGCGACGAAGCGACGTTGGCACAACCCTGATACCAGATAACACCGGCGAGCGAGGTGTGGCGGATAGGATAGATATTGGCATTGTAGAGGTGCGATGGCTTACCTGCCCACACCTTGTGCTTAATCTTGTTGCAGTCGGCAAAGACTTTGGTATCGGCATCGATAACCTCCTTCTTAATCCAACCCTCAACAAAAGTACCACCAAACGAAGCGTCAATCAGACCGACAGGCACATTAAGTTTCTCCTGCAACTCCTTACCGAAGCCATAAGCCACAGCCGAGAATACAGCCAAATCGGTAGCATTGCACTCAACCCACTTGGTGTTGTAGTTGCCCTTACCGTCGTTGTGCTGCGGAACATCGTTCTGCGGAGTCTCCGACGAGATACGACCCGTGCAGAAGAGGCGGATAGCGGTGTTCATATCACCATTCAAGTCGGCCTTCAAGTCGGTCGTTTTGCCAACCTTGAACTCCATATTCGACTGACCCGAGCAGAGCCATACCTCACCAAAGAGGACATTCTTCAACTCTACACTCTCCTTACCTGCGGTAATTACGATAGTGTGCGGGGTGAAGCTTGCAGCCGTAGTCTCCAAAGGTACAATCCAGAAACCCTCCTTGTCGGCTTTGGTCTGAATAGGCTTTCCAGCAACCCAATCGGCAGCGACAGTAACCTTCGCCTTTGGCTTTGCCCAACCCCAAATATTAACTGTTTCGTTCTGCTGCAACACCATATTGTCGCTAACAACCGATGGCAAGATGAGGCCTGTTGGCTTCTGCTCCTGCGCCGAAACACAAACAGCCGAGATGAGCATCACGACTGCTACAAGAATACGTTTTAAGTTTTTCATAACAAAAATGTTGGTTTGATTCAATCTGTTTGCAAAGATATATCTTTTTCGGGTATTTACCCCATTTTGGGTAAATTATTACATCTGTATTTAATTTTCGGGGACTTTTTGCATCTTTTTATATGATAACGCACCAAGAATCGACAAAATTGCTTATCTTTGAAAAAATATTGCTTACAATGAAACGACTTTTCGCATTTATCATATTGGCTTTTGCCCTCACTACAAGCGTGTTGGCCCAATCGAGCAAAGGCTCAAAGGGTACGCCCGAAACGGTTGCTCCACCCAAGCCTTTTGGCGAACAACTGCGCGACGACTACACCCAATTCTATCAGAATGGCGGCATCTTCGAGAAGTTGTACCTGATGACCGACAAACCCTATTACAGCGCAGGCGAAACCATCTTTTTCAGTGGCCACCTCGTCCACGCAACACTCCTGACGCGCATCTCGTCGAGTGCCTTTGTCTATGCCGAACTTATCAGCCCCGAAGGACGACTCATTGAGCGCATCAAAATCAGTTCAACCAAGAGGCAGTTTATCGGCACATTCAACCTCTCGCCACGCCTTACATCGGGTCGCTATACGTTGCGTGCCTACACACGTTGGATGACCAATTTCGATATGGGTTACTTCTTCTCAAAAGAGATTTATATCGGCAACTTCATCGACGACGCAATCCTCACGTCGGTAAGCTACCAGACCCACGACAACGGCACAGTTTCGGCCTTTATCCGTATCTCCGACCAGAACGCACTGCCGATAGCATCGACCCCCGTACGCTACCGCACCATACTCGACGACAAGTCGCGTAACGGCTCGGCTCGTACAAGCAAAGATGGCACAATCGAGGTCAAATTCCGCCCAAGCGAGGAGCAAAAAGACTTTATCGAACTCCAAGTGCGAGCCAACAGTCGCGACCTGACGCGCATAATCCCAATGCCTTCGTTCTCCGACGACTTCGACGTACAGTTCTGCCCCGAGGGCGGTAATCTGATAGCAGGAATGGTACAAGTTACGGCTTTCAAGGCGCAGGGTAGCAATGGCAAGTCGGTCGAGGTTTCGGGTCGCATTTGCGACGCGGCCGACGGTAGCGAGATTGCCCAAATCAAAAGCGAGCATAACGGTATGGGTCGCCTTATTATGCGAGCCGAAGCCGGCCACCAATACTATGCCGAGGTCACATCACCCGATGGCCTTACCAAGCGTTTCAACCTGCCGCAGGTAGCCACCGACGGTGTTGCGTTGCGAGTCGTTCGCGGCAAAGACTCCCATACGATATTGGCACAAGCCACCCCATCGCTCAACATTGCCGACTATGTCGCCGTCATACACTCCCGCGGAGCCGTGATGACAATCATCAACGACCTCTCGCGTCCGGCCCGAATCCTCAACCGCGACCTCTTCGACGGTATCGCGCAGGTTTCGATTGTCAATCGCGTCTCGCACCGCGTCGTTGCCGAGCGACTCTTCTACGTCCGCGACAACCGCTATGCGCAAGCCGATATACAAACCGAGAAGAGCATCTTCGAGCAGCGCGACCAGGTATTCCTGACGCTCGACGTCAAAGACTCGGAGGGCAAGCCTGCAAGTGGCAGCTTCTCGATGACAGTCACCGACAACAACCTCGTCAAGCTCAACCCTTCGGCTCCGAATATCCTCTCCTATATGCTGCTCTCGTCGGACCTCAAAGGCGATGTCGAGGAGGCAGGTTACTACTTTATCGACAACTCGGAGAGCCGTATGGCACACCTCGACCTTGTGATGATGACCAACGGCTGGCGTCGTTACTCGCTCGAAGATATTATCGCCCACAAGTTCCCTCGCATAATGTACCCTATCGAGGACTCGCCTCGCATTCTTGGTTCGGTATTCGGACTCTTCGGCCGTGCAAAGAAGCCGAGCATCGTGGTTATGGACACCAAGACCAAAGAGTTCAACCAATTCGAGCTGAACGAGCACAACAACTTTATCGTCTCGGGCCTCGATGCAACAGAGACCAACACCTATCTGGTGCAGGCCCTCAACAAGAAGGGCAAGGACCGCTCGGTGCGCATCGAAATCGAGACCGAGAACTTCCCTGTCATCGCAACCGACCATAGTCGCGACCACTATAAGCGCCCGACACAGCAGATTCCCGACGCCTTCCTCTCGCGTGCCAAAGAGCGCTACTTCTACGAGGGTGGCGAGCGCATTATCGACATCGAGGAGATTGTCGTTTTGGGCCGTAAGCGCACCTCACCATTCTTCGCAACGGGCAATATGGGCAGTATGCTGCACGGCGACCTCTCGCGCTTTGCGACGGTCTACGATGCACTGATGACCTTCAAGGAGTTGGACGTATTGGGAGGCACCATCACCACCCGTAAGGAGTACTCCGACCGCTCGATTAGCGTCGGCCTTGCACACGAGGAGTCAATCGACCTCAACGGAGGTAGCGACGAAGTTTCGGACGTAAGTTTTATGCAAGAGGTACCGTCAAGCGACACCGACTTCAACACGCCCGAACTATACATCAACGGCAATATCTCCGACATCAGCATAATCGACCAATACGACACCAAGTATATCGAGCGACTCTCGTTTGTCGATGGCCGAGGCGCACATATGCTCGGCTTGGCCGCACCTGCGGGCGCTATCTTGATGGAGGTCAGCCAGGAGGGTCTCTACAACACCGTAACGAGCGATTCTATGGCTCGCGTTGTGGTGCGTGGTTGCCAAAAACCTGCCGAGTTCTATAAACCTAAATACCCTACCCTCCAATCGCGTCTGACCAATATCCAGGATATGCGTTCGACTATCGCTTGGGAGCCACTCGTCAGAACCGACATTTCGGGTCGTGCTATCGTCTCGTTCTATACCGCCGACCGCAGTGGCACCTACGACATCGTCGTCGAGGGTATCACCGACGAGGGTGAATTGTGCCGCCACCACGCCACAATCGAGGTCAAAACCAAAAGCCTGTATTAGCAGTCTTCGGGCTGGGGAGGCTGGGCAGAAAGGGCTTGGCTGGGTAGAATAGGTTGTGCTGGGTAGTTTGTTTTCAGGCTACCCAATCTACTCAATCTACCCATCACCTCTAACGCCTCTAACGCCCCTAACGACCCTAACAAACAAAAAAAACCACCCTCGGGTGGCCAAAATTGATTGTAGGCAGGATTATACAACGCTCGGCAAAAAAAAAGCGACGATGGGTAGTACTTGGTGTACGTCCCATTGACGCTTTTTTGTTAGCGGAAGTAGAATCCGCATACAATCGATTTTCAAAAATTGCATTTTAGGCACGCATTTGCCAGGCTTACGAAAATCCCCAAGGCAGGAGCATACTTGGCGTATGTGACTGTCTTGGGGATTGAGTGTAACGCAGCAAATGCTGCCTAAAATCAATTTTTACTTGATGCGCTCGTAATACTCACGAGTACGAGTATCAACACGAATCTTGTCGCCTGTATTGATAAACAAAGGCACCTTGATAGTTGCACCGGTGTTTACGGTTGCAGGTTTGAGCGAGTTGGTCGAAGCGGTGTCGCCCTTGATACCAGGCTCGGTGTAGGTAACCTCCATATCGACGATTGGCGGAAGCTCGGCCGAGAGAACGGTCTCCTTCTCGGTGTGGAACATAACCTCGACAACCTGACCATCGGCCATCAGGTCGTAGTTGTTGATGAGGCTCTTCTCGATGTTAATCTCCTCGAAGGTCTCGCAGTGCATAAAGTGTGCGCCCAAATCGTCCTCATAGGTGAACTGGTATGGACGGCGCTCAACGCGAACCTGCTCAATCTTCTGGCTTACCGACGAGAAGGTGTTTTCGAGAACGCGGCCATTCTCCAAGTTTTTGAGTTTCGAACGAACGAAAGCAGGGCCTTTGCCCGGCTTGCAGTGCTGGAAATCGACAACGAGGAAGGTCTTGTTGTCCATCTCGATACACATACCGATTTTGATATCAGCTGCTGTAATTGTCATAATTGTAAAATATTTAGTGTTTTATACTTTTTTTCCGCCGCAAAATTACAAAAATATACTTAAAACAAGAAAGTTAAGCAGATTTTTACAATTTTTTGCTACTCTGCACCCCATTCGTAGTGGGGCATTTCGAGGCCAAGCAGGGCAACGATACGCTCGACGACGGTCATCGTCAGAGCCTCGATAGTCTGTGGTCGGGAGTAGAACGATGGCGAAGCGGGCAAGACAACAGCCCCCGCCTCGGTGAGGGTTGTCATATTGCGAAGATGAATGAGCGAGAGTGGCGTTTCGCGCACGACGACAATCAGTCGGCGACGCTCTTTGAGCATCACATCGGCCGCACGCTCGATAAGCGACTGCGAGATGCCCGAGGCTATGCGACCCACCGTGCCGACGCTCGATGGCACGATAACCATCGCCTTCCACCTTGCCGAGCCACTTGCAGGCGAGGCAAAGAGGTCGTCGTTGTCGAACTCCACAATTTTGGGCGAGCGAGGCAGCTCCACCCCCTCGGCTTCGACAACGGCACGAGCATTGGCACTATACACCAAAGCAATCTGCTCGACACGCTCACAAGCGACAAGTTGCGTGAGCAATCCGCGAGCATATACGGCGCCACTTGCAGCCGTTACGGCAACGACAATCTTCATCTTACAGTTCGATTATTTTACATTTCAGACCCTTTTCGCGCAGATATTGCAACGTGCGCGGCAGGGCATAACTCATATTACGAAAGGCCTTTTCGCTATCGTGAAAGACCACTATCGACCCCGCCTCGACGTGCTTCACGACGTTTTGCAGACAGCGTTCGGGCGAGAGCGCACGATTGTAGTCGCGCGACACAATATCCCACATCACAATCTTGTAGTGCTTGGCTACGGCCCGCATCTGCGACGGCGTCACGCGGGCATAGGGCGGACGGAAGAGTTCGGAGTGGACCAGCGTACCCGCAAAAGCGATATCCTCCAAATAGCGTTCGAGCGACATACCCCACCCCTTTTGGTGCGAATAGGTATGGTTGCCGACCTTGTGACCCGCCTCGACTATGCGCTGATAGAGGTCGGGATACATCTCGACATTCTTGCCCAGCACGAAGAAGGTAGCCT
>JAZQSA010000054.1:0-9237 GCA_045629905.1 Alistipes sp.
AGTAGATTGATTCTTCAAAGTGTAGCAACGGAAGCAAGGCGCAGAAGCGTTGTTAGTGTTCGAGTAGAGATAGTAAGTCGTACCCGAAAGAACCAAGCTCATCTTAACGCCCGAAGTGGTGTACTCCAATGTAATATCCATTGGTGTAGTCACAGCACCAGAAGAGTTCTTTGTGGTGATACCGAAGTACTTGCCATCAGGGTACTTCATTGTGTACTTGCCTGCGGTAGTCGAAGCTGCAACAGTCATTGCGTATGCATCTACATCTGCCGAAGGAATTTCGGTAACGCTTGCAGGGTTGTAAACGGTGGTGCACTGTGCAATGAAGTCCTTGCCCGAAAGAGCGCTGTGAATCTTGTTGTCAGACATAATGATAAGGTACTTACCGGTCCAATCAGCAGGAGCAGCGGTAAGTTTAACATACTTGCCAACCTTAACAACCTCGGCCTCGATAGGGGTGTTGTAGTTAACAGGGATAGTCTTAATCGTGCCTGCTGCGAAGGTAGTTGCGTTAGTAACGTTGATGCTCTTCTCGAAAGTGCCATCGTTTGTGCCATCGTTAGCATTTACCATAATCGAGAGGGTCTTGCCAGCAGCAACGGTGTGAGGCTTAATAGCCAAGTAGAAGGTTGCCTTTGCGCCTGCTGCGATAGCCTCGCCGTTCGATACTTCGAGGGTTGCAGTTGGCGATACATAGCCTGGACCCGAACCTGTCAAAACAACTTCATCACCAGCCCAGTTGAAATAGTATGTACCATTGATATCCTCCGACGAAGTGAATGCAATAGAGTCGATATAGATGTCTTTGTCGAGCGAGTTGGTTACCTCGAACTCGATAAGGCTGCTTGCGTGGCTCATAGTGAGAACAGGAGCCTCGTTGCTTGCAACGTTGAGGGCTTTACCTACGAGAGGGAAGTAAGCACCTGCGATGTGAGCCATCGAGTTGTTGCCCTTCTGGGTCTGCGATGCACCCGCCTTAGCGCCAACCTCAAAATAACCTTTCGAACCCTTAGGGTCGGTCATATACGTGTTGTAAGGGTAGAATGCATACCAGTCGTAGTTGGTGTCAGCGGCAAGAGTTGCAGTACCGGTGAAGTGACCAGTTGCAGCGTCTGCTACAGTGAACTTGGTGTTAGCCGAGTAGGTAGTTGTACCGTTTACGGCATAGAATACGGTGAGAGCGTCGCCCGAAGCCCAGGCGGTCGAAAGGCCGTCGTTGGTGGTACGAGCGTCTACGTTAGCATACAAATTGACGTTGTTCTCTTCTACAACTGCAATCTCGTCGTTCTTTGCGCAGTTGGTAAGGGCGAGTGCTACGAGCATCAAACCCATTGCAAAAATCTTTTTCATCTCTGTTTCTTGTTTTTTAGGGTTTGACATTAGAATTCAATCGAGTCATCTTCATCGCGAACCCAATCGTTGATTGAAGGCGATTCGACGCTCACTGCAAAACCCGATTCGATGCGGACGTTGCAGAAACGCACACTTGGTGTGGTGTAAAAGTTTTTCTTCATAATTGAATTTATAAAATTAAATAATAGTAATTATTTCTCCCTCACAGACTCCGTCCTAAATTGCTCTCTATCAATATCTGTGCAATATGCAACGGAGCTAACACCTAAAAAGTCGCGCAAAGGTAGCAATAAGATTTCTAATAAACCAATAAAAAACATAAAACTTTTGCTTAAATCAGATTTTTTGTCGATGGGCCGAGTCTTGGCGATACCATAGTTATAAAAAGGGAGAAAAGTGGTCGAAAAATATGGCTAATCCGAATTGTTTTGCTATCTTTGCAGGTTGAAAATATTTGGAAATATAAAACACAAAAAATATATCGAACTATGGCAATTGCAGACAAGTATTTACCACAAGAAATCGAACAGAAGTGGTACGACTACTGGATTGAGAAGAATTTGTTTCACTCCGAGCCCGACGAGCGCGAGCCCTATACTATCGTTATTCCGCCACCAAATGTGACGGGTATGCTCCATATGGGCCATATGCTCAACAATACGTTGCAGGACGTGTTGGTGCGTCGCGCCCGTATGCTTGGCAAAAATGCCTGCTGGGTGCCTGGTACCGACCACGCTTCGATTGCAACCGAGGCAAAGGTTGTGGCGAAGTTGAAGGCCGAGGGTATCGACAAATCGACCCTCACGCGCGACGAGTTCCTTGCCCACGCCTGGGAGTGGAAGGAGAAGCACGGTGGCATCATCTTGAAGCAGTTGCGCAAGTTGGGTGCATCGTGCGATTGGGACCGCACCTGCTTTACGATGGACCCCGAGCGTACCGAGAGCGTGATTTCGGTATTCTGCGACCTCTATCGCAAGGGTAAGATTTATCGTGGTGTGCGTATGGTGCATTGGGACCCATCGGCCAAAACAGCCCTTTCGGACGAGGAGGTTATATATAAGGAGTCGCAGGGTAAGCTCTACTACTTGCGCTACAAGTTGGAGGGCTCGGACCGCAACATCATCGTTGCTACAACCCGCCCCGAGACAATCCTGGGCGATACGGCTGTCTGCCTCAATCCGAACGACCCGCGCTATGCCGACGTGCCGGAGGGTGCGCGTGTGATTGTTCCGCTCGTGGGTCGCTCGATTCCGATTATCCGCGACGAGTATGTCGATATTGAGTTCGGTACGGGTGCGTTGAAGGTAACCCCTGCACACGACGTAAACGACTATATGCTCGGCGAGAAATATGGACTCGAAACTATCGACATCTTCAACGACGATGGCACAATCAACGACAAGGTCGGTATGTATGTCGGCGTAGACCGCTTCGACTGCCGTAAGCAGATTGAGAAGGATTTGGCCGATGCCGATTTGCTCGAAAAGATTGAGCCATATACCAACAACGTTGGCTACTCGGAGCGTACGGGTGTGGCTATCGAGCCGAAGTTGTCGATGCAGTGGTTTATGTCGATGAAGGAGATTGCCGAGCCTGCAACAAAGGCTGTTTTGGAGGACGTTATCCGCTTTGTGCCGGAGAAGTATAAGAATACCTACCGTCACTGGATGGAGAATATCAAGGATTGGTGTATCTCGCGTCAGTTGTGGTGGGGTCAGCGTATCCCTGCATACTACCTGCCAAAGGGTGGCTATGTTGTGGCAGAGACTGCCGAGAAGGCTCTTGCGTTGGCTCACGAAAAGACGGGCGACGCATCGCTCACGCTTGCCGACTTGCGTCAGGACGACGATGTACTCGACACTTGGTTCTCGTCGTGGTTGTGGCCTATCTCGGTGTTTGACGGTATCCGCAACCCCGATAATGAGCAGATTCGCTACTACTATCCGACCAACGACCTCGTGACGGGTCCCGATATTATCTTCTTCTGGGTGGCGCGTATGATTATGGCGGGCTACGAGTATCGTGGCGAGAAGCCGTTTGGAAATGTATATTTCACGGGTATCGTGCGCGATAAGATTGGTCGCAAGATGTCGAAGCAGTTGGGTAACTCGCCCGACCCACTCGACCTGATTGCCGAGTATGGTGCCGATGGTGTGCGTGTTGCAATGATGCTCTGCTCGTCGGCCGGTAACGACCTGATGTTCGACGATGCACTCTGTGAGCAGGGTCGTAACTTTGGTAACAAGATTTGGAACGCCTACCGCCTTATCAACGGCTGGCAGGTAGACGAAAAGTTGGCCCAGAGCGACTGCTCGAAGCAGGCCGTAGTGTGGTTTACCAACCGCTTCAACGCTGCATTGGCCGAAATCGAGGATAACTTCACCAACTACCGCATCTCGGAGGCCCTGATGGTTGCCTACAAACTCTTCTGGGACGATTTCAGCGGCTGGTACTTGGAGATGATAAAGCCAGCATACGGCTCGCCTTGCGACGCTGCGACGATGGCTGCAACCAAGCAGATGTTCGAGCAGCTGATGCTGCTCCTTCACCCATTTATGCCATTCGTGACCGAGGAGATTTGGCAGGATTTGGCCGAGCGTAAGGAGGGCGAATCTATCTGCGTTGCTCTGATGCCGAAGGCGGGCGATGTCGATGAGGCTGCGTTGGCTCGCTTTGCGTTGGCGCAGGAGGTTGTTTCGGCTGTGCGTAATGTTCGCAAGCAGAAGAATTTGCCACAAAAGGAGGCTTTGGAGTTGAAGGTCGTTCGCGACGAGAACTATCCGTCGGAGTACGAGGCAGTCATCGCAAAGATGGCCAACCTCTCGGCTGTGACATTCGTCGAGGAGAAGAACCCTATGGACGCCGCCTTTATCGTTAAGACAACGCAATACTCTATTCCGCTTGGCGATAATCTCAATGTTGAGGAGGAGATTGCCAAGTTGGAGAAGGATTTGGCCTACTACGAGGGCTTCCTTGCGTCGGTTATGAAGAAGTTGTCGAACGAGCGCTTTGTCTCGTCGGCCCCTGCGCAGGTGGTAGCCAACGAGCGTGCGAAGCAGTCCGATGCCGAGGCAAAGATTGCCGCTATTCAGGCGCAACTCGCAGCTTTGAAATAGAGCTATTGCTCCACTGATAATAAATAGCAGGGTGCATACATCAAAGTATGCACCCTGCTATTTTCCTTTGGCACTCGCCCAAAGTGGGTGGCCGATATTATATATAGGTGTGTCGCCTATTCGGGTTGATAACCAACGTCCTCTTTGAGTGCAGGGCCATTGGCTGCGGCTACGGCAAGCGCATCGCAACGGTTGTTCTCGACCGTTTCGGCGTGCCCTTTAACCCATACAAATCGAACGTTGTGTCGGCGATATACGCGCAGAAAACGCGCCCAAAGGTCGGGGTTCTTCTTGCCCGAAAAACCCTTGCGCTCCCAGCCGAACACCCATCGTTTCTCGACGGCATCGACCACATATTTAGAGTCGGAGTAGAGCGTAACGTCCGAGCCTTCGAATTTGAGCGTTTCGAGCGCGACGCATACCGCCATCAACTCCATACGGTTGTTGGTCGTAAGGCGAAAGCCTGCCGATAGCTCCTTGCGGTGAGGACCGCTGATAAGTACAACACCATAGCCTCCCGCACCAGGGTTGCCGAGCGAAGAGCCGTCGGTGTATATCGTGATTTGTGGCATAGTCTAATCGTTCAAAACAATATCGACAAGTTTGTCGAATGAGTCTATAATATAGGTAGCGCCCGCTTCGCTCAATGTCGCGCGGTCGTGGCTGCCATAGGTTACGGCACAGGTGTCGATGCCCGCTGCTTGGCCCATTCCCACATCGAACGACGAGTCGCCCACAACCAAAGTCTCGGCCGCAGTGTACCCCGTTCGGCGTAGAGCCTCCAAAGCGATGTCGGGAGCAGGTTTGCCATTGACTACATCGTCGAGGCATACGGTTGTCTGCATATAGGTCGCCATACCGAGATGCTCCGAGATGCGGTCTACGATGCGATGCAGGTTGTTGGTTGCGATGCAGAGCGTAATGCCGGCCTTTTTGAGTCGGGCCAGAGTTTCGAGGACGTGCGGAAAGAGTCGAATCAATCGCCACGCTTCGCTCGTGTAGAAGGCTTCGTATTGTCGTATGCACTCGGCCACCCTCTCCTTGTCGTCGCCAATGATATAGGTGAAGGCCTCGCGCAACGAGAAGCCCATATTTGTCGAGATAAACTCGTCGTCGATTTCGAAGCCTCCGTTGGTAAAGACGTGGTGGAAGGTGTGCAGTACGCTCCCGATAGTGTCGGCTGTCGTGCCGTCGAAATCGAATAGAACACAATAATATCGCGCCATAGCTGTTATTGCGAAATTTTAACCAACTGCTCGCGGTAGGAGTTGAGGATACGCGACTTCGATATGAAGCCGAGATAGCGATTCTCCTTGTCTACGACAGGCAGCATCCAGGTATTGTTGTTCTCGAAACGGGGCAGAACCTCTTGAATTTGCTCCTTTTCGAGGATTTTGTCGGGTGGTTGAATCATATACGACGAAACGGGCAGACCCCACTTTTCGCGCTTGAACATATCTTCGCGCAGGTCATCGAGTTGAACGATGCCGACCAAGCGACCAAAGTCGTCGATAACGGGGAAGATGTTACGTCGTGCCGAGGCGATGATATTCACGATGTCGCCCAACGTGTGGTGTTCGCGGATTCGTATAAAGTCGGTCTCCATCAGGTCGGCAAGTTTGAGGAATACGAGTACCGATTGGTCCTTGTCGTGGGTGAGCAACTCGCCTCGTGCGCGCAGACGCTTGGTGTATATCGAGTCGGGGTCGAGGTAGTGACCGACGGCAAATGCAATACAGGCTACAATCATCAGCGGAATAAACAATCCATAGCCATTCGACAGCTCGGCGATAAGGAATATCGACGTGAGAGGAGCTTTCATTACTCCTGCCATCACACCTGACATACCGACCAGCGTAAAGGTTGTTATCGATACGGCTTGCGCCTCCCAACCAAACCACTCGTTGAAGTAGCCGATGCAGAGGTTGTAGAGCAGTGCCAGGGCTGCGCCCGTAAATGCTCCGACAAAGAGCGAAGGGGCAAATGTTCCTCCGACACCTCCCGAAGCGTTGGTCGTTGCCGTTGCGATAACCTTAAAGAGCATAACCGCTACGACGTATAGCAATACGACCCACTCGATATTGCGGAAATTGTAGAAGAGTGAGTGGTCGAAGATACTCTCTTTGTTGCCGTGCATAAGCGATACAAAGGCCTCGTAACCCTCGCCATAGAGCGGAGGGAAGATGAATATCAGCACACCGAGTATCAGTCCACCAACCACCCAACGCGTATATTGGCTCTTGATGCGACCGATACTTTGGCCAATCGAAGAGTTGGTGCGTGTGAAGTAGTACGACATCAGACCGCACAAGCCTCCGAGTAGTATAAATAGCGGAATGTGCTTGATTTGGAATACGTCGGCAGGGGTTAGCGTTACCGATATTATCGGGTCAAAACCACGCAAGACGATTGCTATGGTCGTGGCCGTAATCGACGATATGAGCAACGGAATGACCGAGGCCGAGGTTATGTCGAGCATCAAAATCTCCAAGACGAAGACTACGCCCGTGATTGGTGCTTTGAAAATCGAGGCTACTGCCGCACCCGCACCACAGCAGAGCAACAGCGTGATGTTGCGGTAGTTGAGCTGTGCGAGCTTGCCGACATTCGAGCCTATGGCTGCACCCGTCAATACGATAGGTGCCTCGGGACCAACCGAACCACCGAAACCGATGGTCGTAGCACCTCCGACAATCGAGGTCCAACAGTTGTGGCCCGCAATGCGTGAGCCGCGACTCGACATCGCATAGAGAACTCGTGTGACACCCTCCGAAATGTTGTCCTTGACGATATATTTGACAAAGAGAGTCGCCAAAATAATACCGATGGCAGGGTAGATGAAGTATAGGAAATGGAAGGTATCGACATCAAACCAATTAACCAATGCCGCCTTGATGAGGTGTAACAAAACCTCGAACAGGTAGGTGCCTATACCGGCTAATGCACCGACCACAACAGCGAGGATAGCGAGCATTTGTCGCTCACTAAACCGTTGCGTTATGCGCAAAAACCAGCGATAGATTTTCTCTCGGTTTACTTTGTTTATGTAGTTCGAGTTTTCAATCATTGCATTTCAGAAAACAATTAACAATGAAAACTTATTGTCTCGGCGTAATTTTTAATTTTTAATTTTTAATTTTTAATTTGCGTTAGCCGCGCGGTATCTCTCGGCCTGCTCGGCAATCAGGGCCTTGTCCTCGAAGTAGTTGATGCGCATAGCCTCGCGTACATCGTGGAGCGTTGCGGCGGCCGTGGCACGAGCCTCGCGTGTTCCCTCTTCGAGAATGGCATATACGGCTTCAATCTTCTGCTCCCACTCCTTGCGGCGTGCGCGAATAGGCTCCAACATCTCCTCCAATACGGCAATCAAGAGCTTCTTGCACTTTACGTCACCCAAGCCACCTCTGCGATAATGCTCCTTCATCCCGTCGAGGTTCTTGTAGTCGGGCAGATACTTCTCGAAATGCTCGTTGCGACAGAATGCGTCGAGATAGGTAAATACGCAGTTGCCCTCGACCTTGCCCGGGTCTTCGATGCGAAGATGGTCTGGGTCGGTGTACATCGACATCACCTTCTGCTTAACCTCCTTTGGTGTATCCGAGAGGTAGATGCAGTTGCCGAGCGATTTCGACATCTTCGCCTTGCCGTCGGTACCCGGAAGTCGCATACAGGCGGCGTTGTTCGGCAGAAGTATCGAAGGCTCGACAAGTGTCTCGCCGTATGTTGTGTTGAATTTGTGGACAATCTCGCGAGCTTGCTCAATCATTGGCTCTTGGTCGGCACCCGCAGGTACGGTCGTGGCACGGAAGGCCGTGATGTCCGAGGCCTGCGAAATAGGGTAGGTGAAGAAGCCGACAGGTATGCCCTGACGCTGTGTTGTGTCGCCTTCGGCCGCCTCCTCCGAAAAACCGCGCATCTTAATCTCGGTCTTTACGGTCGGATTGCGTTGCAGACGCTGCACCGTCACAAGGTTCATATAGTAGAACGCCAACTCGCACAACTCGGCCACCTGCGACTGAATGAAAATTGTCGATTTCTCGGGGTCGAGACCGCACGAGAGGTAGTCCAACGCTACCTCGATAATGTTCTGACGCACCTTTTCGGGGTTGTCGGCATTGTCGGTCAGGGCTTGCGCATCGGCAATCATAATGAAGATTTTGTCGAATTCGCCCGAGTTCTGCAACTCTACGCGACGGCGCAACGAGCCGACAAAGTGGCCCAAATGGAGTCGTCCGGTCGGACGGTCGCCTGTGAGGATAATTTTTGCCATAGTTCTATCTCTTTATTTGTTTTATCTCTTCAAAATCGGTTTGCTCTTATGTTGCGAATGTTCCGCCTGCTGAAAGGTTAGGGGTACATACGCGCATAATCGACAAAAATACAAAAAATAATTGACTATTGTCAATTCTCGGCAGAAAACTTTGTTTTTCGGGCAAACTATGCTTTCATTGCCACCGCTACGCCTCCACAACTCTACACAACTCTTGCATTTTTTGAAATAAAATTCTAATTTTGCGATTGTGAATATTAAAACCGATAATGCCTATGGTAGAATAACAGACAATAGGAACATATAGACATAAAAAGCGTTAGTTTTATTTCGGGAAATTGAAACTTCGACACTTTCAAATTGCACCCGTGGAATAAGGTTTGACGCTCACATCATACTTGGTGTGGGCTTTATTCCGTATATTTGGGTGCATAGGTAGTCGAAGACCTCAATTTCCAATAGACGAATTTAGTCCGCACTTTTTTTTGTTTAGTTCCC
>JAZQSA010000055.1:0-24174 GCA_045629905.1 Alistipes sp.
GGCCACTCGGGCGACGATATTGATAAGGGTAGAGCCAACTCCAATAAACTACTCGCGCGTCTGTTGTTGCTTGCCGAAGAGAGCTGTGAATTGCGTTTAAGCCAATTCGATGGTGGCAATCTTCGCAACGCCATTCCTCGCGAGGCGAGTGCAGTCGTTGCCGTGCCAAAGTTGAAGGCCTTCGAATTTGAGGCTCTGGCCAAGGCGTTTGCTGTGGCAGTGGCTGATGAGTATAGAATTACCGAGCCAAATATGAAATTCGCAATAGCAAAGTGCGAGGGTGCCGATGTGATAAATCAAAAGAGTCAAAAGGCATTGCTTCGCGCTCTTGTCGGTCTTCCAAACGGAGTGCTGGCTATGTCGGCTGCCTTGGAGGGCTTGGTTGAGACTTCGACCAATTTGGCATCGGTGAAATTTGAGGGTCGCAATAAGATTGTCGTGACAACATCGCAACGCTCGTCGGTTGAGAGTGCTAAACTCTATGCGCGAGAGTCGGTGGCATCGGTGTTTGCACTTGCAGGAGCGAAAGTTCTCCACTCCGACGGCTATCCTGGCTGGGCGCCTAATCCCGAATCGCAACTTTTGGAGGTGTGTTGTGCTTCGCATCGCGACCTCTTTGGCTCGGAGGCAAAGGTGCGTGCTATCCACGCAGGTTTGGAGTGCGGTCTGTTCTTGGAGAAATATCCGTGGTTGGAGATGGTCTCGTTTGGCCCGACATTGCGAGGTGTTCATTCGCCCGACGAGCGTATAGAGATAGCTACGGTTGAGAAGTTCTGGCTGTTGTTGCTCGATGTTTTGAAACGTGTGAAATAGCCGCACAAGAGAAGAAACCGCCTATTCGATGAAACTTGTAGTTAGGTATATAGCAACCCTAATTGTAGCACTGATTATTCTATCGACGCACGCCTTTGGTCGGCAGTTGCCACCCGAGGTGTGCGACCGTATTTCGGAGCAACTGACACGTATCGCTCAAACCGAAGTGTCGCGTTGCCCTGTGAAGGTTGAGAGTGCTGCGGTAAAGGGCGGGCGAGTGGTTATATCGGCATCGGTACCGATGTCGTACTATCCGGTGCGCGAAGATAACTTGGTGGCACTCTACGACTCGTTGCGCTCTCTTTTACCTGCCGACCTACGTCGTCACAAGATAGAGGTGATGGCCGATGGGTCGAATATTGCCTCGAATATTCCGCTCTATTATCGTTCGTCGCGTAGGGGCATAAAGCCCTTTATAAATAGAGCCGAGGGTGGAGCGCTTGTTCGTCGGGAGCGACCATTCGCCTTGACCAAAGGTCTCGAAGGTCGCCATATTGCGATATGGCAGAGTCACGGCCGCTACTTCGACAATAAGAGCAACGGTTGGCGCTGGCAAAGACCACTATTGTGGCAGACGGTTGAGGACCTCTTTACCCAGAGTTATGTGTTGCCATACCTTGTTCCGATGCTCGAATCGGCAGGAGCAACGGTGTTGCTGCCTCGTGAGCGCGACTTTCAGGATATAGAACTTATTGCCGACAATGACCGCGAGTCGGTAGATTCGCTTTCGAGATATGTCGAGGGTGTGGGGTTGCGTTCGTGGCAGACCCATAATCGCGGTTTTGCTCATCGTAAGAGCGTTTATGTTTCGGGCGAAAATCCTTTTGCCGATGGAACGAGCCGCTTTGCAACGACGGTCGATAATGGTAGGCAGGTGAGCCGAGCCATTTGGAGCGTCGAATTTCCAAAGTCGGGCGAATATGCAGTCTATGTGTCATATTGTTCGTTTGCGGAGAGTGCCTCCGACGCTCTCTATACCATAAACCATTCGGGCGGTGCGAGTCGTGTGAGAGTTAATCAGCGTATCGGAGGCGGAACTTGGGTCTATGTCGGAACCTACCATTTTGAGTCGGGTCGCAACTACGAGGTTGTTACACTCTCTAATCTCTCGGCAAAAAAGGGCCGAATAGTGTCGGCCGATGCGGTGAAGATAGGTGGCGGTATGGGTAATATAGCCCGTACGGTATGTGACTCGTTGCAGGTTGCAGGTGGCGACTATACGCCGATAGTTAGTGGTATGCCACGCTATTGCGAGGGGGCGCGCTATTGGTTGCAGTGGGCCGGTTTCTCCGAAGAGGTATATAATCAGCATCGCAATAGCGACGACTATAAAGATGACTATAAGTCGCGAGGCGAATGGGTTAATGCCCTGATGGGTGGTTCTAATCGTTTGTCGAAGAGAGATGGCCTTGGTGTGCCTATCGATATGTCGTTGGCATTTCACTCCGATGCGGGAGTTACCGACAACGATGCAACAATCGGTACGCTTGGTATTTACTACACCAAACTCGATAAGGGTCGCTTTGAAGATGGCGAAAAACGTACTCATTCGCGCGACCTGACCGATATGGTTATGTCGCAAATTGTAGCCGATGTACGTCGTAGTCACGATAGCGATTGGTCGCGACGCGGTATGTGGAATCGCTCCTATTTCGAGGCGCGAGTGCCGTCGGTACCTGCGATGTTGCTCGAACTGCTGTCGCATCAGAACCAGGCAGATATGCGTCTTGGTAGCGACCCAATGTTCAAATTTACCGTATCGAGAGCTATTTATAAGGCTGTGTTGCGCTATTTGTCGGCACAATATAATCGCCCTTATTGTGTTGCGCCATTGCCTGTCGAGGTATTCTCGGCAAAGCGTGAGGGTGGTGCTGTTCGATTGTCGTGGTCGCCAACGGTGGACTCGCTCGAAGCATCGGCGCGACCAACTGCCTACGTGGTCTATACTCGTCGTGACGACAAGGGTTTTGATGGCGGAGTAGTTGTTAAGGATACAACTCTTCTGGTTCAGCAGGAGCGCGGTGTTGTATATGGCTATCGTGTATGCGCCATAAATGACGGAGGAGAGAGCTTCCCTAGCGAAATACTTTCGGCTTGCCTTGTGTCCGACGATGCTCCTTGTGCATTGATTGTCAATGGCTTTAATCGCGTTGCGGCTCCGGCAATGAAGTCCGATGGATTTCACAACGAGTTCGATAGCGGTGTGGCTTATTTGCGCGATGTGGCTTTTGTTGGCGAGCAGCGTATTCACGACGCCTCAAAACGTCGCTTGCGTAACGAATATATGGCCTTTGGAGCATCGCATAATAACTACGAGGGTGGTATAGTTGGCGGTAACGCTTTCGACTATCCTGCACTGCACGGCCGCTCTATGGTTGAGTGTGGCTATTCGTTTGTGTCGGCTTCGGCTCTATCGGTTGAGCGTGGAGATGTGCAACTTGCCGATTACGACTTTGTCGATTTGGTGCTTGGAAAGCAGCGAGCAACAGAGGCAGGGCGCGACTTTGCGGAGATTAAGTATCGTTGTTTTACCCCTGCTATGCAATCTGCTGTCGAGGCATATATTGCAGGCGGAGGTGCAATGATGGTCTCGGGAGCATACGTCGCAACCGATTTGTTTGAGTCGGTCGGTGTAACCAAAGCCGACGAGCGGTTTGCCAAAGAGGTACTGCACTTGTCATTGGTTACGAATATGGCAACCCGCTCCTACGTTGTGACAACTCGTAGTCGATTATCAGTGACGCTTCCACAATCCGACTATAAACTGTCGGCCCAATATTCGCCCGACCATTATGCCATAAATTCGGTCGATGCCCTGATGCCTGTTGGAGAGGGTGCTTATCCACTTATGCGATACGAAGATAGTGGTCTTTGTGCTGCTGTCGGCTATCGAGGCAGTGGAGCGGTAGTTGTTATGGGATTTCCATTTGAGGGGGTGGCCGGTGTCGAAGCTCGCAATGAGTTGATGCGTGGAGTTGTCGATTTTTTGAATGATAAACCAAATAGATAGATGATATGAAACGTGTAGTGTTGTTTATTGCAACTTTGTTGGTTGCTTGTTTGACCGCAAAGGCCGACGTTGCTTCGGTAGTTGTTCCTCGTCCGCTTGTTTGCGAAATGGAGAGTGGAGAGTTTATCCTTTCGTCGCGTACGCCGATATGTGTCGAGACGAAAGATTTGGTTGCGCCTGCTACCATTTTTGCCGATTATGTAGATGGCTTTGTGGGTGGTAAGTTGAAAATACGTTGTGCAGCCAATCGTAAGGGCGCTATCAACCTCGCAGTTGATAGCAAGTTGGCCACAGAGGAGTATGCCTTGCAGATTGAGCCACAGCGAATTGTGATAAAAGGTGGCTCGGAGTCGGCTGTATTCTATGGTTTGCAGAGCCTGCGTCAGATTATAGCTGCATCAAATAAGAGCGGCAAGGGGTTGGCCATAGCAGCAATGAAGATTGCCGATAAACCTCATTTCGGCTATCGAGGAGCGATGCTCGATGTGTGTCGTCACAAGTTTACGGTCGATGAGGTTAAGCAGTATATCGACATTCTCGCACTCCACAAAATCAACCGTTTGCATTGGCATCTTACCGAGGACCAGGGCTGGCGTATCGAAATCAAGCGCTATCCCGAGTTGTCACAAATTGGAGCATATCGCAAGGAGACGCTTGTTGGCAAATATCGTCAATCGACTACCTATGACGGTAAGCCCTATGGCGGAATATTTACACAAGACGAGGTGCGTGAGGTTGTACGTTATGCTACGGAGCGCTATATCGATGTTATCCCCGAAATCGAAATGCCGGGCCACGCAGTCGCGGCTCTTGCAACATATCCGCATCTTGGCTGTACGGGCGGCCCATACGAGGTGCGTACAACGTGGGGTATAAGCAAGGAGGTGTTTTGTGCCGGCAAGGAGAGTACATTTGAATTTCTCGAAAATGTATTGACCGAGGTCTTGGACCTTTTTCCGTCGAAATATATCCATATTGGCGGTGACGAGTGTCCGAAAGATGCTTGGAAGTTGTGCGCTGCTTGCCAAAAGCGTATTGCCGACGAGGGTTTGAAAGATGAACATCAGTTGCAGAGCTACTTTATGCAACGAATGGAGCGTTGGCTCAATGAACGAGGTCGCAATATTATTGGTTGGGACGAGATTCTTCAAGGTGGTATCACGCAGAGTGCAACAATTATGTCGTGGCGTGGAACAAAGGGCGGTATTGCGGCGGCCAAGTTGGGTAACGATGTGATAATGACACCAAATACCTATTGCTATATCGACTATTATCAGACTTCCGATCCTGTGGCCAACAAAGAGCCACTTGGTAATGGTCGTCGTCCTATACCTCTTGCACGCACCTATTCGTTTGACCCGTATGAGGGCCTCAACGAGGTGGAGAGAGGTTTTATTAAGGGCGTTCAGGTTAATCTTTGGACGGAGTATATCTCGACCTTCGACCACGTTCAACATATGCTTTTGCCTCGTTTGGCGGCCATATCGGAGGTAGGTTGGTCGTATCCGCGCAAGGATTACTCCGACTTTGCAAGACGTATGCACATCTTGCGTAAACTCTACGACCACGAACAGTGGAACTACGCACCATATTTCTTTAACGGCATTGAGTAATAAGGCTACGCAATCCTAAAAAGCAATCGGAGATATGCACATTTCATCACATACGATGCGTACGGCAGCTATGCCTTTTGGTATGGCTGTCGGGGCGTTGTTTTGTCGTCAAATTGTGGCGGTCGATGAGTGGAGTGGGCAGATATTGACTCCAACGTTGATATTTGTGATGCTCTTCTTTACCTATTGCCGTGTTGATGTGCGTCGTATGCGGTTGAGTATGATGCATCTGTGGCTGTTTGTGTCGCAGATAACCCTGGCTGTGGCATTGTATCTGCTCCTGCGCCCCGTCGATACGACCCTTGCACAAGGTGCGATGATTTGTTCGCTTGCGCCAATCGCTATGGCGGCCGTTGTGATTGGCGGAATGTTGGGTGCAGATATCGAGAATATGGCGACATATAGCCTCGTCTGCAACCTCGCGACTGCCCTTGTTGCTCCAACCGTGTTGAGCCTTACGGGTAATGGCGAGTGTACGCTATGGCAGATTTTGTCGAGGGTGGCACCGTTGCTTTTGGCTCCGTTCGTTGCAGGTCAGTTCTGCCGATTGGCAATTCCGCGAGCTGCTCGATGGTTTGCCGACCACGGCCGATTGTCGTTCTATGTTTGGTTAGTGTCGCTAACGATAATAGTTGGTCGCACAACAGCCTTTATTATCGATGCCGGCACGGTCGAAAGTCGTACCGAGTTGTTGTTGGCCGCTATTGCCGGTGTGATTTGCGTGGTGCAATTTGCTCTGGGTCGTCTCATAGGCCGTCGTTGGGGCGATGTCGTTGCGGGCGGCCAGTCGTTGGGCCAAAAAAATACTGTTTTGGCAGTTTGGTTGGCACAATCGTTTCTCAACCCGTTGTCGTGTGTAGCGCCTACGGCATATATACTATGGCAGAATATTGTAAATTCGTATCAACTCTATAAAAAACGCGATTTATGAAGATAGGCGATGTGGAGATTCGTGAGCAAGCGTTGATGCTCGCCCCTATGGAGGATGTTACCGACCCGTCGTTCCGATATATGTGTAAACGTTTTGGCGCCGATATGGTTACCACCGAGTTTATATCGTCGGACGGCCTGATACGCGATGCGTGGAAGTCGCGAGCCAAACTCAATATATCCGATTTTGAGCGCCCTGTTGCAATCCAAATCTATGGCAATCAAATCGAGCCGATGGTTGAGGCTGCCCGTATTGCCGAGGCTGCAAATCCCGATGTTATCGATATAAACTTCGGCTGCCCGATGCGAAAGATTGCAGGCCGTGGAGCAGGTTCGGGTATGATGCGCGATGTGCCACTAATGGTTGAGATGACGCGCCAGATTGTCGAGGCCGTTAAGAAACCTGTTACCGTTAAGACGCGCTTGGGCTGGGACGAGGAGTCGAAGAATATCGAGGAGATTGCACTCCGACTTCAAGATGTAGGTATTGCAGCCCTTACGATTCACGGCCGTACGCGCTGTCAGATGTATAAGGGCGAGGCCGATTGGACGTTGATAGGTAAAATAAAGAATAACCCGTCGATTCATATCCCGATTATCGGTAATGGTGATGTCGATTCGGCCGAGAAGGCCAAAGCGATGTTCGACCGTTATGGGGTTGATGGAGTGATGATTGGTCGTGCAACCTATGGCCGTCCGTGGATTTTTCGTGAGGTGCGCCACTATCTTACGACGGGCGAACTCCTACCGCAACCGTCGGTTATAGAGCGAGTCGCTATTGCCAAAGAGCACCTCGATAAGTCGGTCGAGATAAAGGGCGAGAAGGTTGGTGTATTTGAGATGCGTCGCCATTTGTCGAACTACTTTAAGGGTCTGCCCAACTTTAAGGATACGCGTATGCGCCTTGTGACGCTGACCGATATTGCAGAACTTCACGCTACGCTCGATTCGGTTGCCGAGCGTTGGGGCGACTACGATGTCAGTTGTTGTGTGCCTCCTGCATTGTCGCACGATATATAGTACGAAAAACGCGTTCCAACTCTTTGGAACGCGTTTTTTTGTTGCATATAACACTATCTGTTCTCGGCTGGTTTGTCGCCTTGTGGTCGAGGCTGACGCTGTGGGCGGTGCTTCTCGACGATGAAAATCTTGGACATCTGTTCGGGTGTAAGATAGTTCTTAAAGACGCGCATATGCTCCTTTTTGCAGGCGATAATATCGGCATCGGCCGTAAGCTGCGCCATAACAAGTTTGAATGCGACCTTTTCGTCAATATCCTGACCTTTGTACGAGTCCATCAACTTTTTCAAATCCTTGCGAATGTTGCGCACATCGTTCTGATAGGCAAGGTAGATAGGGGCAAATTTGTCGGCTTGCTCGGCAGTGAGGCCCAACTCTTTGGTGATGTGGGCAATTCGCTCGGCAGGGCTCTTCTTTTGGCCCGGACCGCCGTGACCCGAATGTTGTCCCATTGGTGGTTGTGCAGCTGCGCTGCCCAAGAAGAGGAGTGCGCAGAGTGTAAATAGTAGTTTTTTCATTGGTTTATGCAATTAAGTTTAATGCAAAGATAGTAAAAATTCCATAACATCGACGCCATCGGCATAGTCTACCAATCGAGGATATTGCGCCTGACCGAATTCGACACCTCGAGGGTGGTTGAGACGTGAGCCGACAACACATTGCAACTGCCTGTCGTTGGCTTCGAGCCACTGCTCAACTTCGTCGAGTGAGTTGTAACGAGCAATATTTATGCGGCTGATTTCGCGCGGGAACGAGGCTTCGCACTCAACCATAACAGCCGAGCCGAGGTCGATAAATCTCTCGCCACGCATCGTAAGCAATGCGCGCGTTTGGCGATAGTTGTTGCGATAGCTACGACAAAGGTCTGGCGGTGTAATTGTGAGGTCGTAACCTTCGGGCGCAAATATGAGCGAAACGTTGCGACACCCAAGCCCCGAATAGGCGAAGATGTCGGTTGCGAGTTTCGAGAGTTGGCTTTCGCCCTCATCGCCTCTGATTATGGCAACCGAGTGGCGGCTACCTCGCAGGAGGTGGGGTATAGCGTTGTAGGTGGTGCGAAAATGGAGGTTAGCGCTCTCTCCGCCTGTCGCTATAATAGCATCGACCGTAGTCGCTGTGTCCCACTCCTCGATAGCGATGTTTGGCTCAATTTGTTGCAAGAGCGATATGATGTAACGCATTACAACACGGTCCTTCGATGAAAGTTTTACGAGGGCTGTATTGCCGCTTGCAACGACGCAGAGCAGGTCGAAAAATCCAACGGCCGGTATGTTTCCGGCGAGGATAAGACCGATGCGCTTGGGTGCGTGTGGCTCAACTTTGTAGGCATCAAGCCACTCTCGCAAGAGGTCGGGGTTGAGCATCTGCACACGAATAGCCTCGATGGCGCGACAGATGTCGGTTGCAGTAAACCAACCGTTTTCGGACTCCGCTTCGGCTATTACGGCACGCGAACGGGCCTCCTTGCCGAAGTTGGTAAGTGCCTGACCGAGTGATGCAAATATCTCAATGTAGCGATTCATACCGCAAAGATAGCCAAAAAGTGGCTACTTGCGCTCGGTGTAGTACGAATTATCGAGTCCGAGGACAAAATTGTTGCGCCAAAGTAGGGCGATGATAAGTGTCGCTACGGCAACAATACCATTGAACATAAATGGGAAGGTTTTGCTCTGGTCGTGGAGTAGGTAGCGAGCTGCATCGACGATAAAAGGACAGAGTATGATGGCGAGATAGTTGGCCGACATAACTATCGCCAATGCCTTTGTGGCCAATCGAGGCGGTGCGATGATGGCTGCCTTGTCGTAGATGATAGGCTGCATCACGCCATAACCAAGACCTGCGAGTGCGGCTCCGAGAATCGACAATGGAGCGTCGTGTGACCAAGCGATGACGAAAAGACCGATTGCCAACAGCGCAAGAGCGATGATGTTCGTAAAGCCTCGCATTATGCCTATTAAGCGATTGAGAAACAATCCCGGCAGCATAATCGAAAGGAAGAAGATGGAGATTGCAACTCCCGATAGCGATTGCTCGATATGGTACTTCTCGAATAGAAATGCAAGGTCGAATGTCACGACAAGCGAAACGAAAGTGATGACAAAGTAAAACAACGTGAGTAGCGCAAGGTGTTTGAGGTTGATGTTCTGCTGTTTCAGTTGGTCGCTATCTTGTGGCTCTGGTGCAGGCGATGTGTTGCGTAGAGCCAAAATCATAATCAACGAGACGCCTGGTAGAAGATAGACGATAAACGAGAGGTGCCAATTTATATCGGCAACGTAGCCCGTTAGAGCAGTTGCTGCAACGAGGGTTAGGTTGTTGATAGCCGAACTGTAACCGAGCTGATTGACTCGCTTCGCTCCCGTGAAATAATCAACGACCAAGCCGGTCGATAGTGGCACGATTATTCCCGCACCAATACCCAGCGTGCAACTTGCGATAATCAGCGTCGCTATACTCTTGGCTATAAAGCAGGCTACGCCACTGATAAAGAATATCAGCAGACCCGTAGCGAGTAGCGGTAGTTTGCCTCTCTTGGCCGATAAGTGTCCAGAGAGGAGCATAAACGGAATTATGAGCAGCGAGGGTAGCGACGTGAGCATCTGTATCTCCAAGTCGGAGGCCTTTGGAAAGATGGAGTTCATATCGCCGAGAATGGGCGATATGGCCAATCCGGGGAGTGATGTGACGGCCGAAACCGACCAAATGGCAAGTAGTGCGGCTAACGATATGTAGCCCTTTCCGGTGTTGATTTTCATAGTCGTAGATTTTTTTTGTTGCAAACCTACAACCATAGTGCCAAGCGCATTGTTGTTTGGTCCGAAAAGTCGTTGTAGAGGTTTTCGGGGAAAAGAAAAGCCGAGGCTTAAACCTCGGCTCGACTTGATACCTACCCTTTACGGTTACTTCGATGCTTCGCGCAGTGCTTTGGCTAATTGGTCGGGGCAAGATGTACCACGACCGGCGCAGTTGATGCCTTCGAGACGCTCGATAGCATCGGCAACCTTCATACCACGAACCAATGCCGCGATGCCTTGTGTATTGCCACTGCATCCGCCAATAAATTGAACTTGTGCGATTGTGTCGCCTTCAATTTCGGTGAGGATTACCTGCGAGCAGGTTCCGGTAGGGTAGTATACGAAACTCTTTGCCATCGTCTCGTTATTTCTTCTCCTGTGCGATAGGCTCGGCAACAACCATATTCTTGTCGATACGGAGTGTTACGTTGCTATCAACCTCGATAAGAAGAGTAGTCTCTTTTACCTCCTTGATGATGCCATAGATACCACCGGCGGTGATAATCTTGTCACCCTTTTTGAGCGAATTGCGGAACTTCTCCATCTCCTTGCGGCGCTTTGCCTCTGGACGCCACATAAAGAGCCAGATGATGAGAATCATACCACCCATCAATGCCCAGAAAGTCCAATCAATACCACCAACAGCTTGCTCGCTGGCGGTCTCGGTTGCAACCTGAACAGCTTCACCAAGAGTCTCTGGTGCAGGAGTAGCTACTGGGGCAGCAGCCTCTTGTGCCACCTCTGTAACTTCGGCTTGAAATAAAGTAAACATAGTTTTTGGTTTTTTATCTGTTTAACAAAAAAATCTTATTGTGTTGGGTAAAGGTAGTAAAGATTGCCGAAAGTTCAAAATTTCAAAATCTTTTCAACCTCTTTTTGACCTATTTACAACAAACCTTTGCCCGATTTTACGATTTTGCCATCTTCGAGCATCTTCGATGTAATCTTATCCAATACACCATTGATGAAGGTGCTGCTCGATGGTGTAGAGTAATACTTTGCGATGTCGATATACTCGTTAAGGGTAACCTTGACAGGTATCGACGGGAAGGACTCGGCCTCGGTAACAGCGACTGCCAAGATGATGTTGTCCATCATTGCAACACGCTCAACGTCCCAGTTACGAGCATAGAGGTCGATGACATCGCGGTTACGCTCATATCCGACAATCGAGTCGCGGAGCAACTTCTTTGCAAATTCGAGGTCCTCGTCGCTCTTGAATTTTGGCAACAACTTAATCTGCTCGTGCGACTCCTTCATCGAGGTTACGGTGCGCGCAGCCATTGTGAGAACGTAGCCGAGGTCGTCGCTCCACAACAGCGACTGCTCCTCCAATACGGTTTCGAGGTGGTCGAACTCTTCGAGCAAATTGAGATAGATGTCGGCTACAAGTCGTGCATCTTCGCGCCACGAACGCTCGCTCGATGCCATATAGGCCTTGAAGAACTCCTCTTCGCAGAGTGCCGTGTAGATAGCCTTGATAAGTTCGGGGTATGCTGCCCACGAGAGCGAATGTTTGGCGTTGAAATTTACGATGGCCTCACACTCGGCGATACGGGCAATAACCTTATTCTCGACAAATTTGCGATTTGGGTGAAGGTCCTCGTAGGTGGGCAACATCTTGTTGAGGGCAATCTCTTGACGTTGCTCGGCATATCGTACCAATTCGGGTGCGAGAGCGAGTATATGGAAATACAATTCGTATGCTTTGTCAATAGTGGCGACAAGGCTCTTCTCCGATGCGGTGATATTATCGGCTTCGCATTGAAGGTGGGCATATACGCCTTTGATAACTTTAACTCTGAGCAATCGTCTACTCAACATAATTCAGAACGTTTTTGGTTTATTTGCGCACAAAAATAGTAAGATTTTGCGGAATGGCGAAGGGTTTGGCCATAAAAAAGCGCACACGATGCAAGGTTTTTTCTAATCTGTTGCGGGTTCTCGTCTGTTTTTGTAACTTTGCATCGACCAAATATAGAGACTATGGCAACAAAGATTTTTTTACGCAGAGGTAAGGAGGAGTCGTTGATGCGTCGCCACCCGTGGATTTTTTCGGGCGCAATCGACCGAATAGAGAGCGACGAGGAGACGTTGATGGAGGGCGAAATAGTCAATGTATATTCGCATAAGGGCGATTTTCTGGCTTGTGGCCACTACCAGATTGGCTCAATCGCTGTGCGTATTCTCTCGTTTGAACAGGAGGCTATCGATGCAGCTTGGTGGGCCGACCGTATCGCTTCGGCTTACGATGTGCGTCGTACGCTTGGGGTAACCAACTCGCCATCGACCACCTGCTACCGACTTGTCCACGGTGAGGGAGATTCGTTGCCAGGTCTTGTGGTAGATATATATGGTACGACAGCGGTGGTGCAGTGCCATTCGGTAGGTATGTATCGCTCGCGTCAGGCTATTGCCGAGGCTATTGTCAAGGTCTTTGATGGTGCAATTACGGCCGTCTACGACAAGAGTGCGCAGACCGTGCCGTTTAAGGCCAACCTCAATCCCGTTGATGGCTATCTCTATGGCTCTGCCGAGAAGGATAATGTCGTACTCGAAAATGGCCATTCGTTCCTCGTAAATTGGGAGGAGGGACAAAAGACGGGCTTCTTTATTGACCAGCGATTTAATCGCGAGCTTGTCGAACGATATGCCGCGGGTCGTACAGTTCTTAATACCTTCTGCTATACGGGCGGTTTCTCGGTCTATGCGTTGGCGGGCGGTGCAAAGGAGGTCTGCTCGATAGATGCTTCGGAGAAGGCTGTGCGGTTGGCCGATGCCAATGTGGCGTTGAATTTCGGAGCCGATGCACCCCACACATCGTTGGCGTGCGATGCTGTCGAGTATCTCAAAAATATTGGCGATAAATACGATATGATAATTCTCGACCCACCGGCATTTGCCAAGCATCACAAAGTCCTGGGCAATGCTATGCAGGGCTACAAGCGACTCAATGCAAGAGCGTTGTCGCAGATTAAGAGCGGCGGCATACTCTTTACATTCTCTTGCTCGCAAGCCGTGCCGAAGGAGTTGTTCCGCACCACGGTCTTTACGGCAGCAGCCATCGCAGGTCGCAAAGTTCGTATTCTGCACCAGCTCACCCAGCCGACCGACCACCCGATAAATATCTATCACCCCGAGGGTGAGTACTTAAAGGGCTTGGTGCTTTATGTAGAGTAGGCGATAATCGCGCGACGCAAATGATAAAGAGTTTTGGGTTATCCCCAAAACTCTTTATATATTGTCCATATCCAGTTGATGGTTATAATCGTTAAGATGGTTGCCGTAAGCCACGGATTCCACTTTTTGAGCAGTCGCGGCAGTAGTGTGTCTTTGCCTCGCAGAGTGTCGAGGGCAAACCACCCGACAAGTACGGCAACGGTTACATCAAATGCGATTGCGACGGGGTTGATTGTTATGGCCTCCCAGATACGACCATATATAAGGGCTTCGGTTGCACGAGTTCCGCCACAGCCGGGGCAGGGTATGCCTGTGATTTTGTGAAATGGGCAGAAAGGTCCAAAACCGACAATTTCGGGATAGCGTATCCATAGCGCTATCGCTCCGACTCCGGTCAATAGCCCGCACAATATCAACCACCTCTTTTTTGCTGTCACGACTTTTTTGTTGAAAATAAGATAGACGTAAAACAATCTGATTGCGATTGAATTACGCCTATCTTTTGTGTTATTGGTTGATTAGTAAGAGATGACAGCCATCAGGTTCTCGTAGTTCTTCTGACGAGTAGCACCCCAGATAAGGAAGAGGTCTATCAAGGCCCACAAACCACCAGTTCCGCAAAGAACCAAAGTGAGGATTAACTGTGCAGCACCAATGCCCATATCACCGATAAAGAAGCGGTGAACACCAAAACCACCGAGAACAAAGCAGAGAATGAATGCAATCATCGGGTCTTTGAAATCGACAGCCATTGCAGCATCAATTTTGTCAGGTCTTGCCAACAACGCCTGCTTGATTTGAGGAATCATAGCCGCAGGGAGGTGCGACGAGTGTGTTGCAAGGAAGAGGTTTACCTTATCCTCAATCGGCGAAGTTGCATTTTTAAGAGGAGCTCCACATTTAGGGCAAGTCAGCGCCATATCCGATACCTCGGCAGCGCACGATGGACAGTTAATAAGTGCCATAATTGTAAATTTATTTATTGTTTGTTTGGTTTATGTTTCGATAAATCATTTCACAAAGTTAAAAGTTTTTGCAATAAATTGCAAATATTTAGAAGCCAACCGCATTGAATAGCAACTCCTTGTTGTATTTGCGAGCGCGTTTGGCTGCCGAAAATATATCCCAAAAGTACCAAACCCAAAATCCACTGCAAGTAAACACCTTTACAATAGCCGTAAGTGGCTGATTGAGATAGATGCGGTCGATAGCCCAGCCTCCAAGCGTGATTGCCAATATTGTTGCTGTCTTGGGTCTTTTATACTTCAAACCCAACGCGAGTTGAGCCTTGTCGGGGTTCTCCTCCATAAAGTTTTTAATCTGTTGGAGGTCCTCCACAGGGAATAATTCGGCCGTTGTGTTCAAAAAGAGATTGACTTGGTCTTTCGCCATAATTGCCAATGGTAAAGTTTGTAATAATGATTATTGCCTTCTCTATGCATAAATCATAAAACAAAGGTATGCCAATGATAGCTAAAAAACAAATAAAAATGATAAAAAATGCAATCTTGTGCGACTTGGCGTGCTATTTATATGCACTTTTGCGGTATAAAAACAGCGATTGCAACCCGTTTCTTGGATTGCAATCGCTATTGTTGGTTTTTATGCGCGACTAATACTCCTCCTCATCAAAGAAGAAATCGTCTTTCGATGGATAGTCGGGCCAAATCTCCTCGATGCTCTCATAGATGTCGCCATCGTCTTCGATGTCTTGCAGATTTTCAAGTACTTCGAGAGGTGCGCCAGAGCGAATTGCGTAGTCAATCAACTCCTCTTTTGTTGCTGGCCATGGTGCATCTTCAAGTTTCGATGCAAGTTCAAGAGTCCAATACATAATTATAAATAGTTTAAGTTGTCAATATTTCCAGTACAAACGAAAACTCGGCAATGCTATTGTTTTCGGCCCGCAAAAATATAAAAAAAATATGATATGCAAATATTTATGTAAAAAAATCAGGGCCTCCACAAAATCTCTTCGACCTTTAAGCACTCGGTAAGTTGTCGGCCGAGGGCGTAGAAATAGTCCGAAAGGCGATTGAGATAGACGAGTGCCGATGAGTCTGTGTCGTACTGCTCGGAGGCTTTGATTGCGGCGCGTTCTGCTCGGCGACAGATGGTGCGACAGACGTGACACAGCGATACCGTTGAGCAACCTCCGGGGATTGTAAAGTAGGAGATTGGGGTAGTTGCTGCCTGTAATGCATCAATGCGACTCTCCAACCACTCGATTTGCTCGGTCGGTATAGGTGCAATCTTGTCCTTGCTCTCGCTGCCACACGCAAGTATGGCCTCGACGCTCATAAGTGTACGATTTATCTCTACCAAGTCGGCGGTGTAGGCTGACGATATGTCGTTGTGGCGCTCTGCTATTTGGTCGTGCAGTAGCGCAGTGAATGCCGAGAGTTCATCGACCGAGCCATAGGCTTCGACTCGCAAGTCGCATTTCGAGGTGCGCTCGCCTCCGATAAGTGAGGTGTGGCCTTTGTCGCCACCTTTTGTATATAATTTCATAATCTGAAATGTTGTTTTGGCAGATGATTGTTCAGCAATATCAGGTATGCGCGATTGTCGATACTCGTCGATGTGTGTTGCTCGACTATCTCGTTGCAAATATTGTTTCGTTCGCGAGTCTTATAAGGCGAAATGATAACCAAAGCAACACTGTTCTGTGCTGCGTGCTTTGCAACCTCTGCAAGGTCGGCAAACGGGAACTCTTCGGTGAAGATGTTAAAATCGGCCAGGCAGGTGGCGTTGTCGATTGCAAATGTTGTGGCGTTGCAGTATGCCATCGAGTTTTGCAGCTCCGCAGCGCGACGTCGGCTGATGCCCATTGCGACCAAAGAGTCGAATAGTGCGTGGTCGGGGCCAAGTAGCTCTCCTCGACGCATAAAAACTTTGCGGACCATATTGTAGACAAACGGCGAGTGTACGCCGTGGCCTCTGAAATGTTTGGCGCGCGAAAATCTATCGCCTATGAGTGATAGGGCGTAGAGTCGGCGTTTTATGTTGCGTCCGCTCTCTTTCATTGCTACTTTACTACTTTTTGAGTAGACCTGCAAGGTGGCCCGTCGAGAAGGCTATTTGGAGATTGTAGCCACCCGTATTGGCGTCGATGTCGAGGACCTCGCCTGCGAAATAGAGGCCGCTGACGATTTTTGACTCCATTGTATATTCGTTTACCTCCGAGCAATCAACACCTCCGGCTGTTACAACCGCATAGTCGAACGAAGCGTAGTCCGATATTGGGAATGACCAGCCTTTGAGAACCTTTATCAGTCGCTCAAACTCATTGTCCGATACCTTGCTGATGTAGAGTCGCGAGTGTACGTCCAACTCTTTGCAGATAGGTACAACCAATGGCTTTGGAACGAGTCGGCGCACAAGCTCGGCAAAGAACTCTTCGGGTTGCATTTCGGCAACCTCGCGCTTAATTCGCTCGCGCAAAATCTCCTCGGTCAGGGCCGGTTTGAGGTCAAGTTCGAGTTTTACCTTGCGCTCTTCGAGCAGCGCATCGACAGCGTCGCGGCTCAAACGCAGAGTGGTAGCACCCTCGATACCACGGTCGGAGAAACTGATTTCGCCAAACTCTTCGCGTACGACCTCTCCGTCGATAACCAACTTAACATTGGTGTTCTTTAAGAGAACGTCGTTGATATATTTTGCCTGTGGGTGCGATGTGACGAGTGGGGTCAGCGATGGTCGCAAATCCTCGATTTTGTGGCCCATACGGTCGGCAAAGAGGTAGCCGTCGCCTGTTGAGCCTGTGCGAGGGTAGGATACACCACCTGTGGCGATGATGACATTGGCGGCCTCGACCTTGCGCTCGAAGCCTCGCTTATTGAAATATTTAACGCCCAATACGCGGTTGCCGATAGTTACAATCTCCGAAACTCGCGAGTCGCACTGTATCTCTACATTGTAGTCACGACAGTAAAACTCCAAAGCGTTGGCTATATCGGCTGCCTTGCCACTCTCGGGGAAGACGCGCTCACCGCGCTCGGTCTTTAACTTTACGCCCATACGCTCAAAGAAGCGCATAGTGGCGCGATTTGAGAACTCGGAGAAGGCGATTCGTAGAAAATAGGCATTTGCGCGAATGTTCTCATTGAACTCCTCCTCGCCACGAGCATTTGTGAGGTTACAACGGCCCTTACCTGTGATGCGAACCTTTCGAGCTGGCTTCTCCATCTTTTCGAGCAATAGCACCCGCTTACCGCATCGGCCTGCCGTACCTGCGGCCATAAGGCCCGCTGCGCCACCACCAATAACGATGACATCGTAATCGTCGTTGGTTAGAGGCTCTTCTATAATGATGTTTTTTTCGTCCATAATGTACAAAGTTACGATAAAATCGTAAGGAATTTATCAAAAAGGTAAATTATTTTACACTTTGCCGTGTAATTGTTGTTATAGGAGCATCTCGCGCAACTGCCGGCAACTGCTATCGGGCGACTTGCGGTCGAAGTGGAAAGGATTGATACCCAGCAGTGCAGCGGCCTCGACATTCTCGGCGCGGTCGTCGATAAATAGAGTCTCGTCGGCTACGAGTCCGTATCGCGAAAGCAGGTACTCGTATATCTCTTTCTCGGGCTTTATGTAGTGCGTTTCGCACGAAATAACCTCAAAATCGAAATAGGCATAGACCTCTTTGCGACGAAGGAACTCGATATATTCGAGCGACATATTCGACAGTACAAAGAGCCTATAACCAGCCTTGCGGAGGTCGCATATAAGTCGTTTTGTCGGCTCAATCTCCTCCTGGTATTCGATTGCGCGAAGCATCATACTCTTTGCAAAAGCCGAATCGACTCCTCGGTATTGAGCCAATGCGGTCGCAACTTCATCTATTGTTGCAGTACCTCGGTCGTAGTCGTTCCAGAACGGGGGCATAGGCTCGCCCGAGTTGATAAACGAAAAGAACTGCATCAACTCTTGTGGACAGCGCTCCTCGTTGCGGGCGAAAACCACACCTGCCAAGTCAAAAACTATATTTTTCATCGTCTTTTGTGTTTGGGTCACAAAGATACGATATTTTGCGATATATCCGATTTGTTAGAAGGTTACTCTTACACCAATCTGCATATGCCAACGCGAAAGTATGTCGTTTTTCGACACCTTCGAGCCTATATATCGGTATTTGGCAACCTTATCTCCGTTGGCGGTACTCTCCGTGTCGTAGACTTCGAGAGGCGACAAACGCCAATTATTGAGATAGTAGTATGCGCCCCAATCCTTGCATAGGAGATTGCCGAGGTTTGTCACATCGAGCGTCAGCTGCAACTTGCGTTCGGTTCGTTTTCCGAAGTAGAAATCCTGGGCAATGTGAAGGTCTAAATGGTGCTCGAATGGAGCCTGCATAGCATTGCGGGGCAGGTAGCGGCCTCGGTTGTCACGCAAAGCCTTCTCCGACTCGATAAATGCACCATAGGCTGCACGTTGCTCTTCGCTCTCGAAATGCATTGCGGCGAGTTCTTGTGTGGTTGGAACGTAGATTGTTGAGTTGCCATAATAGCCATCGCCATTAACGTCGGTCGAAGAGCCGTATGTGAGCGAGTATCGCATACCCGAATAGGCTTGATATACGAGCGATACGGTCGTGCCGAAGTAGTGGGCGTAACGCTTTGAGTAGGAGAGCGATGCTGTGATTTTGTGCGGAGTGTCGAAAATCGAGCAGGTGAGTGCCTGATTGTCCGACTCTGTTGCGTAGGTTTTGCCCCAAGTACTCGATGCTTGCGAAGAGACGCCATCATTTACGCTATATGAACGACCATAGGTGTAGGCTGCCGATAGATGTAATCCGAAATCAAAACTCTTGGCAATCGAACCGCTTATTGCATAGGAGTATCCACGATTGGTGTTTGTAAGGTAGTAAATCGATGAATATTGCTTTGCCAGCGATGTCTCGTAGAGCGTTGTTGCGTTGCTTGCCGTACGATGCTGCTCGTCAACGGCCAAAAGCGATTGGTTGCTACGTTGTGCAACGATGTTGTAGATGTGAGGGTTGTTGAAATTCTTTGAGTATATACCTTCGACCGTGAAGTTCCAACCACGATACATCTGCTCGATGGCGATGTTGGTACGCAGGGTCTGTGGGTAACGGAACTTCGGATTGACGGTGTTGATTGCCGGATTTGACGATACGCCCTCACTGCCCGAAGGCTCGTCGCCAAAGGCAGGAATGGTCTGACCCTTGCTGCTGTCGAGCGTATAACTACGTTGGGTCATACCCGTATTCGAGTAGCAGTTGGTAATCCAAACAAAAGGAATCTTGCCCGTAAACAGACCAATGCCACCCCTGACAAGCAATGAGTAGTCTTGGCTCTTGACGGCTTGCCAGCGTATGCCGATACGAGGCGAGAAGAGTACGTTGGTGCGCGGCTTGCGATTGGTTTTAAGGTCGTAACGTTTGGCAACGTCCGACTCGTTGAATGTGCTGTTTTCGAGCGGAGTGTTGAATACAACAGGGAGGTCGGCTCGCAAGCCATAGGTCAGGGTTACATTATCTTTGCGCCACTCATCTTGAATATAGAGACCGAATTGAGCCGTCGAGAAACGTATCGCAGGTTCACCGATTGGGTAGCTGCGGACATATTTACGCGTATTGTCAGCCATAAAGTCGTCGAGCGAGTTGTATGTATAGCTGCCCAAAGAGTTGGCAACGTAAAGGTTGTTGGCTACGAAGAATTCATTGTGCGTACCGATTGTCAGCGTGTGATTGCCGGCATAGAACATAAAGTTATCGGTCAGAGTTATTGAGTTTTGCGTAAGCCCATTCATTCCGGCATAGGGGTCGGTACCGATATTTACGGTTGTGCCGTCGCCGTCGCGGAGTCGTTTAATCTGAACGTATGGCAGCAGACGCTCGCAGTCACGGCCATCTTTTACGCGGGTGTAGCCCACTCGCAACTCATTGTAGGTGCGCTCCGATATGCGTGAGTTAAGCTCTCCGACAATCGAGTGGGTCGATGCTGTCGATGCATATCCCGTGCCGTTGAATGAGAAAGTTGCGGCATCGTTGGTGTAGGAGTCTTTGGCTGAATCGAGCATATTGTATCGCAACATCAGATTGTGGCGCGAATTGATATTCCAGTCCAAGCGCGCAACGAGTGAGCCTGTATATCGTTCGACATCGCGCTCTCCGTAACCTCCGCCGTCCCAACCTGTCAAGGCTTTGTATCGTTCGGAGATTTGTTTTACGTCGTCGAGCGTTAGCGAGCAACCGTCGTAGCCTGGGTAGTACGACGATGGCGAGAGGTCGCGGTTGTATTCGCCACTGACAAAGAAGAAGAGTCGGTCTTTGATGATAGCACCGCCAATCGAAGCTCCGTAGATTTGCGACGACTGCTTTGATAAAGCCCTCTGCGAAGGACCTTTGCCATAGAAATTATTGTTGTTGTAATAGGCGTATGCCGAGCCGGTAAAGGTGTTAGTTCCCGATTTGCTAATCGCGTTGATACCTCCACCCGTAAAGCCACTTTGACGAACGTCGAAAGGCGCAACGACAATCTGTATAGCATCGAGAGCATCGAGCGGGATAGGGTTGGCGTCGGTTAAACCTCCGTTAGTGCCACTCGAAGTGAGGCCGAATATGTCGTTGTTGGCTGTGCCGTCGATTTGGAATGTGTTGTAACGGCTATTTGCTCCTGCAATCGAAGCGCCTCCGCCTTGCTGCGATAAGGCAAAAGGCGAGAGTCGGGTGATGTCGTAAATCGAACGCGATACACTCGGTAGAGTCTCGATTGTCTTGTTGTCGAAGTGCGAGCCGGCACCGGTTTGGTTATCGGTGTAGCGGTTGGCGGTAACGACAATGGCGTCGATAGCTTGTGATTCGTTGAGTGTGGCGTCGGTTATATGTCGTTCGCCCAAAGCGAGGGTAATGTCTTGGAATATGACGCTTTGGCAACCTACGAATGAGATTTCGATGGTGTATGGGCCTCCGGCTCTCATACCGTCGATATGGTATGCTCCGTTAGAGTCGGTTATCGTACCATAGGTTGTGGCTGATGGGGTATGGGTTGCAACAACCGTCGCGCCGAGAAGTGGCTCTTTGTCGGTTGTTGTGACAACGCCTGTCAGCGAAGATGTGGTCGATTGTGCGGCAAGTTGGAGTGTTGCCGATAGTGCGAGCAGAATAGTAAATAATCTTTTGTACATATCTAAATAAAAAAATAAAGTCCCGAATATAGAAATCAGGACTTTATATACTTACAAAACAACGCCCACTCCCAATGCGGGTGGTGTTGGGTAAATATACGACCTCTTCCATCCGGACTTTAACCGTCGGTATCGGAGTTTCACCGATTCAGTCCCACGCCTTGTTGCCAAGTCGAGGGAGTCGCGGACTTTAACCGCCGGTAGGGAGTTTCACCCTGCCCTGAAATCATATCAAGTGCAAATATACAAATATTTTCTGTTTGTGGATAAAATTTACGCGGTTTTTTCGCTCTGGCGACGCTTTTCGTTATACGCGGCGACAAAAATACTAACCTCGTAGAGCATATAGAGAGGAATAACGACCAAAATCATACTCATAACATCGGGTGGTGTGATGATAGCCGAGAGTATGGAGAGCGCAACGATAGCGTGACGACGGTAGTGGCGCATAAACGAGGCTCTCAATATTCCTATGCGCGATAGGAAATGAACGACAATCGGCAGTTCGAATATCAGCGCACTAACCAGCGACATATTGAGTACAATGTGTATATATGAGCCAACATCAATGAGGTTTTGAATTTGGTCGCTTACTCGATACGATGAGAGAAAATCGACTGATAGCGGGGTGAGAATAAAATAACCGAACAGGACACCGATGGCCATACAGACGGTTGCTGCTCCGAGAAGTGAGTAGCAACCCTTCTGCTCCTCGCTACTCAATGCGGGGCGCACGAAAATCCAAAGTTCGAGCAGTAGATATGGAGCCAATAGAATCAGCGACGTGTATAGGGCCATCATCATATGGAGATTGAATTGGCCCGACATCGCTGTATTTATCAGCGTCAGAGGCTCGCTGTTGATGCGTAGCAGGTCGTTGCCACTTTGCTCGGCCCAATGGCGGAGAATGGCGTTGGTCGGGAAATCGGGCGATTGAGGCCCCATAAGGATAGCCATTATCTGCTCCTTGAATATGAGCGCCGCCACAAAAAGCAGGGCTATTGCAATGAACGAGCGAATAAGTCCCGGACGCATTGCGTCGAGATGCTCGAAGAAGGTCATATCGTTTGGGTCTACCTTATGCTTTGCCATATCGAATACAAAGATATGCAAAAAAGCCGAAAAGTCAAATCTCTTATTTGGCTTGATTGTTGAAATGTTGCGATGTGTTAAATCAAAAATAATATTGTTGTGAAAAGAGTGAATTTGATTTTAGGAGTGGTGCTGTTGTCGTCGGTGGCTACGGCACAAACCTCGGAGCAGAAGTGTTGTAGCGCGAAGTGTGATACACTGCTGCTTGGCGAGGAGCGAAATGGCAACGAGGTGACGATGCGCTATCTTGTTCGTGGTGGCGATTGTAAGAGTGCGGAGGCGAAGTTGATGTTTCCTCTCGATGTGTCGAAAATCGAGGCGACATTTGGCGATAATGCTCCGCATATCGAGGCCTTGCAGGAGTTGCTTGATAAGAGTGCCGATACGATGTTTCACGTAGTGTCGGTTGTGGTGACCGGCTACGCTTCGCCCGATGGTGTGGTGGCAAAGAACAAGGAACTTGCCGTAGATAGAGCTGCTGCATTGGCTGCACATATTCAGAAGGCGTGGCCGAATGTAGCCATTACCCAGCAGTCGAAGGCGTTTCGATGGAGTGATGTAGTCGATGCTGTAAAGGCTTCGAGCATTTCAAATCAGTCCGAGGTTGTGGCTGTATTGACGAGCAACTTGTCGGAGTCGGAAAAGGAGGAGAAGTTGAAACACTATCCAAAGGCGTGGAGTATTATGACCCACAACTTGTTACCGACGATGCGTAAGGCCGAGGCTAATATAGCGTATAGTATAGATGCTGTTTTTGAGGTGAAAAAGAGCCTTCCAGCCCCTGCCCCAAAACCGACACCCGCTGTGGCTCCTGCACCCTCCGCACAGACCGCCGCTCCGCAACCTGTCGCTATTGTCGAAGAGGAGGAGACGGGTATAATAATAGAGGTCCCACAGAAGGAACATAAGCGTCGCAGACGATAGTCGGCAACGAAAATATGGGAATTTTGTTCAAAATAGGGTTGCTAAATGATAAAAAAATACCCAGATAGTTTGCATAGTCACAAGTTATTGTTATCTTTGCCTATACGTTTGTATGTAAATTTAACTTAAATAATAACTGCTATGGCAAATTTGAGAATTTTGAAGAAGGAGATTGACTATTGTCTCGAAGAGTTTGTATTTGATTGCGATATGGCAATCTATTTCCAGCCAAACAAGGAGGCAGAGATTTTCGCATTGATGCAGGAGGGTGTTGAACTTCGCAACCAACTCTATGCAAAGGCAAACAATCCTACCGAGCCACACAACCCTTCGCTTGTTCGTAAGTACTACGCAGCATTGCGTCAGGAGATGGCTGCATCGTTTGGTCAGTTGTTCGAGAAATTGAGCGCAACCAACGCATAGTCGATTTTTGGATTTAATAAAACGGACTGCAAGATATGCAGTCCGTTTTTGTTTCTTTACTTCTCAATCGTTTTCACTGCGTCGGCAAATATTTCGGCCATACGCTGCTGGATTTCGGAATTTCGCCCGCGAGTAGGGTGCCAGCCGTAGGTTACGCCATATAAGACCTCGGTATCTCCAAAGCCGTTTTTGGCATAACGTATCGAGATTTGCTCGCCTG
>JAZQSA010000056.1:0-41460 GCA_045629905.1 Alistipes sp.
AATCGGTTTTTGCGGCCTTCTGCTCGTCTGCCGAAACAGTCACATACGTCAAGTATGCTCCTGCTTCGCCACCCTTCGCGAGCGTTGCAAATTCCCGATTTATACGATTTTCGTTCTGTCGGGGTTCTGGCCTTGCTCCAATCGGTTTTTGCGGCCTTCTGCTCGTCTGTCGAAACAGTCACATACGCCAAGTATGCTCCTGCTTCGCCACCCTTCGCTTCGGGTAAAAAAGAGCCTGTCCACATTTTTAGACAGGCTCCTTGCCTCGTAGAATTACTTACGAAGGTTGAGGGTCTTAACGATTGCGCGGTAGCGCTCGATATCAACCTCCTTCAAGTACTCCAACAACTGACGACGCTTACCTACCAAGCGCAAAAGCGAGCGCTGGGTGCCGAAGTCGTGCTTGTTGTTTTTGAGGTGCTCTGTAAGGTGGCTGATACGGTACGAGAACAAAGCAATCTGGCTCTCTGGCGAACCAGTGTCCTTGTTAGACTTGCCGTACTGACCGAAAATTTCCTCCTTTTTCTCTGCTGTTAAGTAAGCCATAATAGAAAATGTTTAGAAAATTTATAAAAAGTTAATTCAATACTTCTTCGCATCCTCCTTACGCGGATAGCGTTAAAGCGCGACAAAGGTAGGAATTATATACTTAATAAACAAGCGCGCGCGAAAAAAACTCGCTGATTTTGCGACACTTTCCGCGATGATGCCTCCAAAAGGTTTCGTATGTGAGCAAAAAATATTAACTTTGCACTCGTCAATATTCGATTGTTATGAGGTTGCGTTTGGCTTATATGCTTTTTTGTGCGGTGGTTGCGCTCTGTTCGTGCAAACCGCATAGGGAGTATGTTACGGTCGATGGCCCGATGCTCGGAACGACCTTCCACATCGTGGCTGCGTTGCCACTCTCGGCCTCCGAAATCTTTGCCGAAGCGATGGAGGTCGATACCGAGGCGAAGGCCTCGATGTCGATTTTTGACCCCGAGTCGCTACTCTCGCAAATCAACGACAACCGCACCGACTCGCTCGACGTTCATCTGTTGCGCAACATAGCCGTTGCAGCCGAGGTTAATGCGTTGAGTGGCGGCCTCTACGATATTACCGTCAAACCGCTGACCGAGGCCTATGGTTTTGCCGCCCGCAACCGCGATGCGAAACCCAATATCGACTCGATTATGCACTTTGTCGGCTTCGACAAGTTTGCGGTGAATGGCAATCGTATTGTCAAGAGCGACAGTCGATTGCAACTCGACCTCAATTCGCTTGCCAAGGGCTATACGGTCGATTTGTTGGCCGACCGCTTGGAACGCGAAGGCTGCACCGACTACATTGTCGAGGTGGGTGGCGAGATTCGTGCCAAAGGTCGCAATCGTCAGGGTCGTGAGTGGAGGGTTGGTGTCGATACTCCGTTCGATGGTAATAACTCATCGGGCCAACATTGTCAGAAGGTTATTGCGATAAGCGACAAGGCTATGGCCACGTCGGGTAATTATCGTCGGTTCTATATCGACGAGTCGGGTCGCAAGATTGCCCACACGCTCAATCCTCGCACGGGTGGCAGTGTGGTGTCGCGACTGTTGTCGGCTACGGTGGTTACCGACCGATGTGTGCGGGCCGATGCTTTGGCGACGATGTTTATGGCCGTAGGCGAGGCGAAGGCTATCGAGTTGGCCGAGCAGATGCGCGACCGTGTACAGGTCTATTTCATACTTGCTGCCGAGAAGGGACAAGGCGAAGAATACGAGATATTTACTACTCTTAAAGAATAGATAGATGAAGAGAGTTTGCATACTATACAACACACAGGCGGGTCACGGTAAAATTGCCCGCAAGATTGACGATATAGCCGCGATTTTTGCCCAAGCGGGCTACGAGCCGCTGCCGACGCATCTGCGTTTTGGCGAGAATCCGTTTGATGGTTTTGCCGAGCAACCCGATATGGTGGTTGTGTGCGGTGGCGACGGCACGATAAACTATGTTATCAACTCGATGAAGGCTCGTTCGCTCGATATTCCGCTCGGTATAATCCCTGCGGGTACGGCCAACGACTTTGCAGGTGCTGTGGGTATGGCCTCCGACCATCTGAAAGCGGCGCGACAGATTGTTGAGGGTCACATCGAGCGTCTCGATTGTGGCCGAGTGAACGACCTCTACTTTATCAACGTGTTTAGCTTCGGAATGTTTACGACCACCTCGCAACACACCTCCGATGCCGTGAAGCACCGCTTCGGTAAGTTGGCCTATCTGGTCGAGGGCGCAAAGGAGTTCTTCACGAGTAAGCCGACTCCGCTTCACGTCGAGTACGAAGGGGGCGAGGCGTGTGATGTTCAGAGCGTTATCGCGTTGGTATTCAATGGCGAAACGGCTGGTCGTTTTCGTCTTGCGCGTCGGGCCTCGGTGCGTGACGGTATCTTCGACTGCGTGATTATGCGTCGTTGCAATATCTTTGCGATGCTGTGGGCGATGTTGCTCTACCTGCTTGATGGCCGACCAAATTTTGCGATTCGTCATATCCGTTCGTCGCATATCGAGATGCGTTCGCCTCTCTCGCCAACGACCGATATGGACGGTCAGCGCAGTGCCGATTTTCCGCTTACGATTGAGTGCGTAGCGGGTGGCGTTGCGGTGGTTTGCCCCGAATAAATCTCCCTTAAATAATTTTTGAAAAGCCTCGACTATCGTCGCTTGGCTCGACGGTCTGTTGTCGGTACCCAGCGCGAAGGTCGGATAACCGAATCCTCGAAGATGCGACCAAAGGGGTCGGTGGCGCGAATAAAGACGCGGGTTACCGTCGTGTCGATTTTGACACGGAACATATGCTGCGCACTATTCTTGCCGAGCGACAACTTTTTGCCTCGATTGTTGCGATGACGCACCACCGCCGAGGCGATGGTAAAGAGTGGGTCGTCTTGGAGTATTCGCTTGGGTTTTAGGCGCTTGCCGTTGGCCATAACCTCCAATTTTGAGCCAGGCTCTTCGCCCCAATAGTTGATGTAGATATAGTCGCGGAACGAGCCGTTGCCGTAGTTTATTCGGGTCTTGATGTCGCGCAACATATTCTTCACGTCGGCATCACGACGGTAGTATTTGCCGACAGCCGTCATATCGTAGGCGCGGAAGGTGCGGTTGTCGTGCTCTATCGAGCGGCTCTGCCACGAGATGTTGCGCCCGTCGATTGTGAAGAGCTCGAAGCCTGCGTCCATACCATCGGAGCAGATGTGGGGGTAGAAGTTGAAGCCACTCTCCCAATTATTTCCGCAGACCGAGGTAATGTTGTGGGCTGTGATGTTGGGCAACTCCTTGACCTTCGATACTTGGCGACGGTGGGTGTGGCCCGAGAGGAAATGGACGTTGGTAAACTCCTTGAAGCAGGCGGTCAGCGAGTCGGTATATTCGGGCTTTGTGAAGGTGCGCGAGATGACGCCTTTGGCATTGGCGCGGAAGGCTCCGTGGTGCATACAGACCACTACGGGGCGACTCTTGTCGTCAATCTCGGCCAGGTCGCGACGCAACCAAGCGAGTTGGTCGGCACTGATGCGTCGGTCGAAATTGCGCTTGCCGACAATGTCGGTCGGATACTTGCCGTCGCCCGGCTCGTTGAGGAATATGGTCGAGTCGAGTACGATGTAGTGTACATCGCCGATGTTGATGGCATAGAAGCGCGGACCACACGAGGCGACATACATCTCCTCGGCACGGTAGTCGGTCAGTGGCGAGGCTGGTATTGCTCCATCGTAGTCGAGTTCGCCCATCACGGTATAGAGCATCGTAGGGTAGCGACACGCAACGAGAGAGTGGAGCGCATCGTCGATATCGAACTCGTTGGAGTACCACGCTTGGGTGAGACTCAAATCGCCAAGCAGAATGGAGTAGACGGGTAGCGAGTCGCGCTTTGCCTCCTCGGCAACTCGTTTTACGGCAGGGATATAGAGTCGCTTAAACTGCAACATATCCTCGTTGCGGTTGGCCAAGTGCAGGTCTGCCGATACGATGATGCGGTGGCGACGATTATCGACGCGTCGCAACTCGAAATCGTGGTACTCGACCTTCTCGGGTTTGCGGCTGTCGAGCGAGGCCCAGAATTGAGGTAACACACCTCGTCGGCACGTTGGCTCATAGCCCGAAGGGGTGACGATAAATACGCAACCATAGAATTTGAGCGATGCAAACTGATAGTGACCCAACGAGTCGGTCTTGGTTATGAGTGCGCCGTCCGACACCGTAACTCCTGCGACGGGTTTTCCCTCACAAGTGACTTGGCCCAAGACATTTATGCCCGCAGGGGGTAGGCTCTTGCGCTTGGTCGATTTTGCACCCTCGGCCATCGAAGGCAGCAGGAGCAGTGCGAGTGCGATGATAAGGTGGATAGGTCGCATAGGCGGCTATTTTTTAGGGGTGTAGACAACCTCTTTGGTCTCGAAAAACTCTTCGTCGAAGATTTGGCTTATAGGGAAGCGTTGCCACGCGAGCGAGGTGGCGGCAAGTTCGGCCGTAAGGTCGCCTCCTTTGAGGTAGAGAATGCCGTTTGGCAACTCTCCGCACGCACCCCTCTCAATCTTGCTCCACGTCCAGCCGACAAATGTAGACATATCGGTCACGGCTCGCGAAATGACGTAGTCGAAACGCTCGTTGATTTGCTCGACACGGCCATTGATTGTGCGCACATTGTCGATGCCGACAGCCTTGCAGACCCCCTCGACGACGCGAATCTTCTTGCCAATCGAGTCGCAGGCCGTAAAGTGGGCCGAAGGGAAGAGTATGGCGAGCGGAACGCTCGGAAATCCGCCTCCGCAACCAACATCGAGCAGTCGCGCCCCATCGGCAAAACGACACACCTTGGCTATGGCGAGCGAGTGGAGAACGTGGTGCAGATAGAAGGCGTCGAAATCCTTTCGCGAGATGACGTTTATCTTGGCATTCCACTCGGCATAGACCTCGTAGAGTTGGGCAAACTGTTCGCGCTGACGCTCCGAGAGGTCGGCGAAATATTTGTCGATAAGTTGTGCGGTATGGAGCATAAGTAGTTGGTTTTATTCGAGTTGGTCGCCTTCGGTAATCATTCGGCATAGCATTGCCCTCACGCGGAAGATGCGGGTCTTGACCGTGCCGAGTTTCATCTTCAACGCCTCGGCAATCTCCTCGTAGGAGTATTCGTCGATGAAACGCAGTTTGAAGAGGTGGCGGTAGTCGTCGGGCAACATCGCTATATAGCGGTCGATTTGCGCCTGACGTTGTGCGCTGATAAAACTCTCTTCGGGCGATGGCGAAGGGATTTGATTGCCGTCGAGCGAGAGGTTTGTATTGGGGTTGAGCGGCTTGTTGCGACGCGAACGGTGCAGGTCTACAAGTGCGTTCTTGGCGATTGCGCAAATCCAGGCACCGAAGTCGTACGAAGGGCTGTAACTGTTGATATGGAGATAGGCCTTCATAAACGACTCCTGCAACAGGTCATTGACATCGTTGGCGTTGCGTGAGCGTTTGATGAGCATCGAGTAGAGAGTATCGCGATGGCGCGTGAAGAGGGCATCGAAGGCTGCGTTGTCGCCCTCGACTACCAACTGCGCAAGCGCACGGTCGTCAAGACTCTTATATTCGATTATCGCCATCCGTTTTCATTGCTTTTTTGGGTAAGACGCACCCAGCCTCGCACCAAAGGTTCGACCAGGTCGAAGAGTATGCTCCACGGTGCGATACCCTGTTCGCCTATGCGGTTGGCGGCCCGCATCAGCGAGAACGAAACGACGAGGTAGCGTATCGCCAAAATTGCGACAGCCGCGAGTTTGAGTTCGAGGGGGAGCAGTGCAATCATCGCTGCGGTGGCCGCAAATAGTGAGTAGCGGCAAATCAACTCGCACGTCTCGATATTGCGCGAGGCGATAGCGTAGAAGCGGCGTGTGGCTCGTGTGCGATGGACGTTGTCAATCCAGCGGGCTGCACCGCGCCAATAGAGTTCGGTGCAACGGGCGCGAGGCGAAATGACGACACTGACGTTACCCTTGCTTGCGATGCGTTGTACGAAGAGGTCGTCCTCGCCGACATTCATATTCAGGTGGCTGAAACCGCGTGCGCCAAAGTAGAGGCTCTTTGTGAAGCCAAAGTTGTGGCGCGACGCTCCGAATGGTCGGTCGGCAATGGCCTCGGCAATCCAGCCCAACGACTCCATAAAGCGGTATTTGCGACAGAAGAGATTGCGCAGACCGCCCTTGCGCTCCAAACCACAGTAGCCAAGCACAATATCGCCATAGAGGAAGCCCTTTGCCATCAGCGAGAGCCAATGCTCCGACGAAGGCAAAGCCTCGGTTGTTGTGAAGATAAGGCACTCGTGCTCGGCGGCCTTGATACCCACGTTGAGGGCAATCTTGTTCGATATAGGGTTTCGTGGCGAGTAGTCGATTTGGGTCGTTTTCAGATGTGGATAGGTCTTACGCAACTGCGCAAGGTCGGCGTAGAAGTTGTCGTCGTTGCCGACATAGACCACCACAACCTCAAAGTGGTGGTAGTCCTGGGCCAGGAGCGAGAGTAGACCCGTTTCGAGCCAATCCGAATTTTCGGAGAACATCGTGACGATAACCGATACGGGTGGCTCGGCATCGCGAATAGGCTTGCGACGCGATAGACGGAAGCCTGCGATGCGGGCAAAACGTGCGTAGTGTGCAATCTGTAAAATCAACAGAATGAGGGCGATGAGGGTGATAGCAATGCCCTCGATGCCATAGGCCGGAAGGAGTATGTTTTTCAAAAAATCCATAAAAGTCGATATAACCTTGCAAAGTTAAGAATTTAATTCGAGACTCTGCGCTCGTCGTGGCAATAAAAATTGCTGACCTGCAATAAACTTCGCATTGAGCCGTTTTCCGTAGGAAAAGTTTGCCGTCAGCCAAACTTTGATTATCTTTGCCCGTTATGAAATTTGTATTGCAACATAAGGATACGGCAACCAAGGCCCGAGCAGGCGAAATTACGACCGACCACGGCGTAATCCAGACCCCGATTTTTATGCCCGTAGGTACGGCTGCCGCAATGAAGGGAATATTCCATCGCGACCTCCGCGACGAGGCCCGCGCCCAAATCATATTGGCCAACACCTACCACCTCTACCTTCGTCCGGGTATGAAGATTTTGGAGGAGGCGGGCGGTGTGCATCGCTTCTCGACGTGGGAGGGCCCGATGCTGACCGATAGTGGTGGCTTTCAAGTCTTTTCGCTTGCGGCGTGCCGTAAGTTGAAGGAGGAGGGCTGTCACTTCCAATCGCATATCGACGGCTCGCGCCACCTCTTTACGCCCGAGAGTGTAATCGATACCGAGCGTACTATCGGAGCCGATATTATGATGGCCTTCGACGAGTGCCCTCCGGGTGATGCTCCAAAGGAGTATGCCGCAAAGTCGCTGGCAATGACCGAGCGTTGGTTGGACCGCTGCTTCAACCAATACCACAAGACCCAACCCAAATATGGCCACTACCAATCGCTCTTCCCGATTGTGCAGGGTTGCTCCTATCCCGATTTGCGTACGAAGGCGGCCGAGAATGTCTTGCAGTACGATGCCGACGGCTACGCTATCGGTGGTTTGGCTGTGGGTGAGCCGACCGACGTGATGTACTCGATGATTGAGGTGGTAAATGCGGTGCTGCCCGAGCATAAACCGCGCTATCTGATGGGTGTCGGTACGCCAATCAATATCCTCGAAGGTATTGCTCGCGGTGTCGATATGTTCGACTGCGTGATGCCGACCCGCAATGGTCGCAACGGCCAGCTCTTTACGAGCGAGGGTGTTATCAATATCCGCAACAAAAAGTGGGAGAACGACTTTTCGCCTATCGACCCCAACGGTACGACCTTCGTCGATAGCCAATACTCAAAGGCATACCTCCACCACCTCGTCGTGTGTGGCGAGATGCTTGCGGCGCAGATTGCATCGTTACACAACATAGGCTTCTATTTGTGGTTGGTTGGCGAGGCTCGCAAGCACATTATAGCAGGCGACTTCGCCGAGTGGAAGGGTGTGATGGTCGAGAAACTCGGACGAAGACTGTAATAAACGAAAAACTAATTTTGCATTTTGCATTCTGCATTTTGAATTTTGCATTAAAAAATGGAACCGCAATACATAAAAGGTCGAAATTGGTGGCCGGGTTTTAAGCGACTCGACCGCTACATCATCGGCAAGTTCTTGGGAACATACATCTTCGCGATTGCGATGATTGTCGTGGTGATAGTCGTGTTCGACTATGTCGAGAAGATTGACGACTTTACGGAGATGCACGCCCCCGTGTCGGAGATTATCTTCGACTACTACTTCAACTTTGTGCCATATCTGGTCAATCAGTTCTCGGCGCTCTTTACCTTTATTGCGGTAATCTTCTTTACCTCGAAGTTGGCCTATCAGACCGAGATTGTCGCGATGTTGTCGGGCGGTATGAGTTTCCGCCGACTGATGTGGCCCTATTTCCTCGGTGCGATGGCGATTACGGCCGTGTCGTTGTTGTTGAGTTTGTGGCTGATACCTATTTCGCAGCGCAACTGCGTGGCCTTTGAGCAGAAGTATATCCGTAGCCGTACACGAGATATGTACGACCGCCACATCTACCGCCAAATCGAGCCGGGAACATTCGCCTATGTTCGTGGTTATAGCCGCCACACCTCGGCCGCAGCCTACTTTGCACTCGAAGAGTACGAGGGTAGCCGTATGGTTCGTGCGCTCGAAGCGTCGGACGTGAGGTTCAACGCGGAGACAAAGCGTTGGAGCAGTCAGCGATATATCTGCCGCACCTTCGACGAGCAGGGTAACGAGACCTTCTCGCAGCACCGCAACCTCGATACGATTATCAACCTCGAAGTGGCGGAGTTGGGTCGTCTGAACGAATTGTTGAAGACGATGAACATTGTCGAACTGAATCGGTTTATGGAGCAACAGCGGGCCAAAGGTTCCGACTCGTTGCGCCAAATCGAGGTCGAACACCATATGCGCTACTCCTTCCCGTTCGGTACGTTTATCCTGACGCTTATCGGAGTGTCGCTCTCGTCGCGTAAGGTGCGAGGCGGTACGGGTCTGCATATCGGTATCGGTATAGCGTTGTGCTTCTCCTACATTATGCTCGACCGTATCTTCCAGGAGTTTGCAAAGGGTGGTTCGATGCCGACGATGCTTGCCGTGTGGTTGCCGAACTTGTTGTTCCTGGTTATCGGCATATACCTCTATCGTAAAGCCCCAAAATAGTGACTGCAATGACCGACATAGAGCGTATAGCACAACGAATCGAGCGTGGCGAGCGCATCGATGCCCACGAAGCCTCCACGATGTGGCACGAGGCTCCGCTGTGGTTGCTCGGAGAGTTGGCAACGAAGGCCAAGCGTCGTGTGAGTGGCGACAAGGTCTATTTCAATCGCAACTTCCACGTCGAGCCGACGAACATCTGCCTCTTTGAGTGCAAATTCTGCTCTTATCGCCGCTCAAAGGGCGAGGAGGGTGCGTGGCAACACTCGATGGAGGAGATATTGGCGATGGTCGAGTCGCATCGCGATAGTGGCGCAACCGAGGTCCATATCGTTGGTGGCGTAGACCCCGACCACGACATATACTACTATGCCGAGATGATTCGCCGTATCAAGGCGTTGTGGCCCTCGATATGTGTCAAGGCCTTTACGGCTGTCGAACTGAACTATATGATTAAGCAGGCGGGTATGAAGTTACCCGAGGGCCTTGCGTTGCTTCGCGAGGCGGGTATGGAGTCTATTCCCGGTGGCGGTGCCGAGATTTTTGCCCCCGAGGTACGTATGGCAATCTGTCCACAGAAGGGTACGGCCGAGGAGTGGTTTGCGCTACACGATGCGGCACATCGTATGGGTATCGACTCCAATGCTACGATGCTCTACGGCCACATCGAGCGCATCGAGCATCGTATCGACCACCTGATGCGTCTGCGCGAACAGCAGGAGCGTACGGGAGGATTCAACGCCTTCATTCCGCTCAAATTCCGCAGTGCGCACAATGCCCTCTCGACGCTTGGCGAGACCTCGACGACGGACGATTTGCGCACGCTGGCTATGAGCCGCATAATACTCGACAACATTCCGCACATCAAGGCCTATTGGGTGATGTATGGTAAGCAGACGGCCGAGTTGGCTCTCAATTTCGGTGCCGACGACATCGACGGTACAATCGAAGACTCGACCAAAATCTACTCGATGGCCGGTGCTGCCGACACTCGTCCGCGCCTCACCATAGCCGAAATCGAACGTATGTGCGCTGCGGCAGGTATGAGGGCCGTTGAGCGCGATACCCACTATAACGAAATTGGATAGAACAGATATGACAAAGAGAAAGAGTACCAAACAATCGTGGCTGACCCGACTCAAAAGCCGCCCGATTCTATACAATCTACTGTTGATTGCGACGACGTTGGTTGCACTGTTTGTGGTGGCCCATCTGCTGTTGGCCGTCGGCACGCGCCACGGAATGAAGCGCACCGTGCCACAGTTTAAGGGGCTGTTGCTCTCCGATGCCGAGCGTGTAGCCGATAGAGAGGGGTTAGAGTTGGTTGTCAATGATTCGCTCTATGTGGCGGCATTCCCTGGCGGTGTTGTTCTCGAACAGTTGCCTGCGGGGGGTGTCGATGTAAAGTCGGGCCGCAAGATATATGTTACAATCAACTCGTTCAGCCAGAAGCGTGTGGCTATGCCCTATGTTGCGGGTCGCTCGTTGCGCCAAGCCAAGAATATGTTGGAGGTCGCGGGCTTCGGTATCGACGAGTTGGTCTATGTCGATGATATTGCAACCAACTATGTGCTTTCGCAGCACTTCGAGGGCGAGGAGATAACCCCCGAGACCGAGTTGTTGGTCGAGAAGGGTCGTGGCGTGGTGCTGACCGTTGGTGTCAAGGGCGGTAGCGGTGTGACGGCCGTACCAAAACTTATCGGTCGCCAACTCTTCGATGCGAAGAGCCGCCTTTGGGAGGTGGGTCTCAATGTCGGCGAGGTAACCTACGATGAGGGTATCACGATGCTCAACCGCGGCGATGCGAGGGTCTACGAGCAGTCGGTGTTGCAGACCTCGGAGGTGGCACTCGGTAGCCGAATATCTATCCGCCTTACGCTCGATGCCGTGAAGATTAGCGAGGGCGAGATTGAGAGCGAGCGTCGTCTGCGTGAGGCATTGGAGGCCCGTATGTTGGCCGACTCGTTAGCGGCAGTCGAGGCCGATTCGTTGCGCCTGATTATGGAGGCAAAGGAGGCGGTAGTCGTTCCACAGCAGAGCGAGGAGGATAACTTCTTCTTTTAATTGATAGACGATGGCAGACCAAAAATATATAGACGAGGAGTTGTTCGACGACGTTGAGGTCGATTTCGAGGATTCGGACGACGAAGAGGTGGGTGTCGGTGTGATGCCGCGCCGCTTCCTTTCGGACCAGAAGCCCGACGAGAACGGCCTATACGAACACTACGCCATAACGGTTGATAAGGGGCAGTCGATGATGCGCCTCGATAAGTACCTCACGACCCATATCGAGAATTGCTCGCGTAACCGTATACAGAATGCGATTGACGAGGGTGGCGTCTTTGTGAACGAGCGTCCGCAAAAGGCGTCGTACAAGATTAAGCCTTTCGACAAGATTTCGATGCGCTTGGCCTTTCCGCGCTACGAGGTCACGCTCACACCCGAGGATATTCCAATCGACATTATGTACGAGGACGACGACGTTATCGTGGTCAATAAGGAGGCGGGAATGTGCGTACACCCCGGCCACGGCAACTACTGCGGTACGTTGGTCAATGCGCTGACTTTCCACCTCAAAGATAACCCGATGTTCCAGCAGGGCAACGAGCGTGCAGGCTTGGTGCATCGAATTGATAAAAATACCTCGGGTATCTTGGTTGTCGGCAAGAATGAGCAGGCTTGTCAGCACCTCTCGCACCAATTCTTCCTCCATACGACACAGCGTCGCTATATCGCGCTTGTGTGGGGTAACTTGGCCGATGACGAGGGTACAATTACGGGCCATATCGGTCGTAATCCGCGCAATCGCCACCAGATGTATGTTTTTGCCGATGGCTCGGAGGGCAAGCACGCCGTTACGCACTATCGCGTGTTGCGTCGCTACGGCTATGTGACACTCGTGGAGTGCCGTCTCGAAACGGGCCGTACACACCAAATTCGTGTTCATATGCAATATATCGGCCACCCACTCTTTAACGACGAGCGATATGGTGGCGACAAGATATTGAAGGGTACGACCTTCTCGAAGTATAAGCAGTTTATCGAAAATTGCTTCGAGACAATGCCTCGCCACGCCCTGCACGCCCGCCTACTCGGTTTTGAACACCCAACAACGGGCGAGTACAAGGAGTTTACGCTCGACCTTCCGGCCGACTTTAAGGCGGTTATCGAGAAGTGGGAGAACTACTCAAAGGCGAGTGCTGTTGAATAGATTGAGAATTGAGGATATAGAATTGAGAATTGATTTACACTAACGCCTCTAACGCCCCTAACGCCCCAAAACAAAAAAAGCTATGTCTTTTCTGCCAACAACTGTCAAGGAGATGCGCTCTCTCGGGTGGGATTATGTCGATATAGTCCTTTTCTCGGGTGATGCCTACATCGACCACCCGTGGTTTGGTAGGGCGGTGGGGTCGCGCCTCTTTGAGGACGAGGGGTTGCGCGTGGCGGTTGTGCCACAACCAAATTGGCGAGATGACCTGCGCGACTTCAAAAAGTTCGGCACGCCACGCCTCTGCTTCTGCGTGACGGCAGGTGTTATGGACTCGATGGTAAACCACTATACCGCCAACAAGCGACTCCGTAGCAACGACGCCTACACCGCTGGCGGAGCAGCAGGTTTCCGCCCCGACTATGCGGTTACGACCTACACCAAAATCCTCAAAAATCTCTTCCCGACAACGCCCGTGTTGATTGGCGGTATCGAGGCGTCGCTTCGCCGACTTACCCACTACGACTATTGGCAGGAGGGGCTGAAACCATCGATTTTGGTCGAGAGTGGGGCCGACTTCCTGCTCTACGGTATGGGCGAGCGCGTTATCCGCGAGGTGGCACGTGCGATGCGCAACGGCTACAATGCCAAGTTGTTGCGTGGATTGAAGCAGGTGGGCTTCGTGGCCGACCAAAAGTTTGTTGATGCGCTGCCGAGCGACAGAACGATAATGTTGCACTCCTACGAGCAGTGCCGAAAAGATAAGCGCGCCTTTGGCGAGAACTTCGCGAAGGAGGAGACCGAGAGTAACCGCCTCGCGAGCGAAAATATACTCATTGAGCGCACGGGCAACGACTATGTCGTAATCAACCCTATGCACGCGGCTCTTTCGAGCGAGGAGCTCGACTCGGCATTCGACCTTCCATATATGCGAGCGCCACACCCACGCTACAAGGGGCGTGGCGATATACCTGCGTGGGAGATGATTAAGCACTCGGTCAATATCCACCGTGGTTGCTTCGGAGGTTGCTCGTTCTGCACCATCTCGGCACATCAGGGTAAGTTTATCTCGTCGCGTAGCGAGGCCTCGATTATGCGCGAGGTTGAGGCGGTGACCAAGATGCCCGATTTCCGAGGTACGATAACCGATATAGGTGGCCCATCGGCAAATATGTATGGCTTGGGAGGTAAGAATAAAGCGGCCTGCGCCAAGTGTGTGCGCCCATCGTGTCTCCACCCGAAACTCTGCCCAAATCTCAATAACGACCACCGCCCATTGCTCGACCTATACCGCAAAATTCGCACCTTCAAAGGGGTGAAACACGCCTACATAGGTAGTGGTATTCGCTACGACCTGTTCGACAACTCGGACTATCTGCGCGAGGTGGTGGTGCATCACACATCGGGCCGATTGAAGGTTGCTCCCGAGCATACCGAGGAGGGAGTGTTGCAGTTGATGCGTAAGCCGTCGTTCTCGCTCTTCGAGGAGTTAAACCGCAATTTTCAGAGGATTTGTCGCGACAATGGTCTGCGCTATCAACTCATACCTTACTTTATCTCTTCGCACCCTGGTTGTCGCGAGGCCGATATGCGAGCCTTGTCGCAGAAGGTGTTGGGCAAGTTGCACTTCACGTTGGAGCAGGTGCAGGACCTTACGCCTACGCCGATGACACTCTCGTCGGTGATGTTCTACACAGGCGAAAACCCATACACGGGTGAGAAGGTCTTTGTGGCTCGTTCGCAGGAGGATAAGCGTAGGCAGAAGGCCTATTTCTTCAAGAAAAATTGATTTTATAAGGTGTTTGCTGCCGCTACCGTTTTTGTCTGCAATGGGCAGTACGGCAAGTACAGCCCATCGCCTCCAAAACCGCCGAGCGTTGCAAACCCTCTTCTAAAATCAATTTTTGGGTGAGGAGAGGTAAGGTGTTTGCTGCCGCTAACAAAATTTCCGCCAATGGGTAGTACCCACAGTACAACCCATCGTCGATAAATTTTGCCGAGCCTTGTAAACCCTCTTCTAAAATCAATTTTTGGTCACCTGGGGGTGGCCTTTTTTGTTTTTGGGGGGCGTTAGGGGTGATGGGTAGCCTGGGTAGATTGGGTAGAATGAGTAGTCTGTAACCCCTAACGACCCTAACGACCCTAACGCCTCTAACCGACGCCAAGCCGAGAGCAGAGGGTGCTTGCACACTTTGCCGAGGCGCGAAGGAGGAAAAGCCCTCGAAGAGGGATTAACGAGCATACTACCCCCTCCTCACCTAAAACAACAAAAAAGGGCCGCTCTTTTGAGCAGCCCTTTCGACTATTGTGCTACAAACTATTTGTTTGCAGTGAGAAACTCCAAGTCCGATTTGAGACCGACAACGAGATTGTCGTACTCGCGAAGACCCGTACCTCCCGGAATCTTGCCACCGACAATAACGTTCTCCTTCAAGTTTTCGAGGTAATCGACCTTTGCCTGAATTGCAGCCTCGTTGAGGACCTTGGTGGTCTCCTGGAACGATGCAGCCGAGATGAAGCTCGATGTCTGCAATGCGGCGCGGGTGATACCTTGAAGCACCTGGTTCGATGTTGCAGGAACGATTGGACGAACCTCGACGGTCTTCATATCGCGACGTTTGAGGGCCGAATTTTCGTCACGCAACTTGCGTACCGAGATAATCTGACCCGGATATACGTTCTGCGAATCGCCGGCCGAAGTTACGACTACCTTGTCGTACAACTCGTCGTTCACGTCCATAAACTCCCACTTATCGACAATCTGGTTCTCGAAGAAGCGCGAATCTCCCGGGTCCTCGATTTGAACCTTGTTCATCATCTGACGAACGATAATCTCGAAGTGCTTGTCGTTAATCTTCACACCCTGCATACGGTAAACCTCCTGTACCTCGTTCACGATGTACTCCTGAACCTTCGTAGGACCGAGGATACGCAAGATGTCGCTTGGTGTGATTGCACCGTCCGACAACGGCATACCGGCCTTAACGTAGTCGTTCTCCTGAACGATAATCTGGCGCGACAGTGGTACGAGATACTTGCAGATTTCGCCACTCTTCGAGGTCACGATGATTTCGCGGTTACCACGCTTAATCTTACCGAATGTTACCTCACCGTCAATCTCCGATACGATAGCAGGGTTCGATGGGTTACGAGCCTCGAATAACTCGGTTACTCGTGGCAGACCACCGGTGATGTCACCACCACTCTTACCTACAACACGCGGAATCTTGAAGAGGATATCGCCGACGTGAATCTTCGCGTTATCCTTAACGGCAACGTGGGCCGAAACAGGAAGGTTGTAGGCCTTAACCTCCTCGCCCGACTTGTCGATAATCTTGATAACAGGGTTCTTCGTACGGTCCTTCGACTCGACAATCACGCGCTCCGACAAACCAGTCTGCTCGTCACGCTCCTCGCGATAGGTAACACCCTCGATAACGCTCTCGTAAGCCGCCTTACCGTCGAACTCCGAGATAACAACTGCGTTATATGGGTCCCACTCGCAGATGAGGTCGCCCTTCTTAACGGTTGCACCGTCCTCAACGAAGAGGGTAGCACCGTATGGCAACGCGTGGGTATAGAGTACGATTTCGGTCTTCGGGTCTACGATGCGGAACTCCGACTGACGCGAAATCACGATATTGATAGCCTCGCCCTGCGAGTTCTTGCTCTTAACGGTACGCAACTCGTCGATTTCGAGACGACCCTCGTATTTCGATACAACGTTGGTCTCAACGGTCGAACCACCCGCAACACCACCGACGTGGAACGTACGGAGTGTAAGCTGTGTACCTGGCTCACCGATAGACTGGGCTGCGATGACACCGACAACCTCGCCCTTCTGTACCATACGGGCAGTCGAGAGGTTACGGCCGTAGCACTTGGCGCAGACACCGCGACGCGACGTACAAGTGAGTACCGAACGAATATCATCCGACTCGATTGGCGATGCCTCGATTGCCGCAGCGATGCTCTCGGTAATCTCGTCACCGGCCTTGCAGATGATATTGCCCGAGATAGGGTCGATAACATCGTTGAGTGCCGTACGGCCCAAGATGCGGTCGTAGAGCGTCTGGACAACGTCGTCGTTACGCTTGATTGCCGTAGCAGTCAAACCACGCAACGTGCCGCAATCCTCCTCGGTGATGATAACGTCCTGTGCAACATCGACCAAACGACGGGTCAAGTAACCTGCATCGGCAGTCTTCAACGCGGTATCGGCCAAACCCTTACGAGCACCGTGGGTCGAGATAAAGTACTCCAACACCGACAGACCCTCCTTGAAGTTCGACAAGATTGGGTTCTCGATAACCTGCTGACCACCCTCAACACCCGACTTCTGCGGTTTTGCCATCAGACCACGCATACCCGAGAGCTGACGAATCTGCTCTCGCGAACCACGCGCACCCGAGTCGAGCATCATATATACAGGGTTGAAACCATCTTGGTCTTTGGTCAGGGTATCAACCACCTGCTTGGTGAGTTTGTTATTTACGTTGGTCCAAACGTCGATAATCTGGTTGTAACGCTCGTTGTTGGTGATAAGACCCATATTATAGTCGTCCATAATGGCGTCGGCCTTGTCGTAACCCTCCTGAACGAGCGACTCCTTAACGTCAGGAATAACCACTGCGTCGAGGTTAAACGACAGACCACCACGGAATGCCATCTGGTAACCCATATTCTTGATATCGTCCAAGAACTTGGCCACCTTGTCGGCACCCGCCTTCTTCATCACGTCGGCAATAATATCGCGCAACGACTTCTTCGTCAGAAGTACGTTGATGTAGCCTACCTCCTCTGGTACAACCTGATTGACCATAATACGGCCAACGGTCGTATCTTTGAGAACCTCAACAGGGTTGCCGTTCTCATCGAGGTCGCGAACTACACACTTAACCTGTGCGTGAATGTCGCATCGACCCTCGTTGTAGGCGATGATAGCCTCCTCTGGACCGTAGAATACAAGACCCTCGCCCTTAACGCCCGGACGTGGCTTGGTGATATAGTACAGACCGAGGACCATATCCTGCGAAGGCACGGTAATAGGCGCACCATTGGCAGGGTTGAGGACGTTGTGCGAACCGAGCATCAAGAGCTGTGCCTCCAAGATTGCGGCATTGCCGAGTGGCAAGTGAACCGCCATCTGGTCACCGTCGAAGTCGGCGTTGAACGCCGTACAAGCGAGTGGGTGCAACTGCATTGCCTTACCCTCGATGAGCTTTGGCTGGAAGGCCTGGATACCCAAACGGTGAAGCGTAGGAGCACGGTTCATCAATACTGGGTGACCCTTTATGACGTTCTCCAAGATACCCCAGATAACAGGGTCCTTGCGGTCGATAATCTTCTTGGCCGACTTAACGGTCTTAACGATACCACGCTCGATGAGCTTGCGAATGATAAATGGCTTGTACAACTCCGCAGCCATATCCTTCGGAATACCCATCTCGTGCATCTTCAACTCCGGACCTACGACGATAACCGAACGAGCCGAGTAATCGACACGCTTACCGAGCAAGTTCTGACGGAAGCGACCCTGCTTACCCTTCAACGAGTCGGAGAGCGACTTCAATGGTCGGTTGCTCTCATTCTTCACGGCGTTGCTCTTACGCGAGTTGTCGAATAGCGAATCGACAGCCTCCTGCAACATACGCTTCTCGTTGCGGAGAATGACCTCCGGAGCCTTGATTTCGATAAGTCGTTTCAGACGGTTGTTACGGATAATAACGCGACGATACAAGTCGTTAAGGTCCGACGTTGCGAAGCGACCACCATCGAGTGGCACGAGAGGACGCAACTCCGGTGGAATAACCGGAATAACGTCGAGTACCATCCACTCCGGACGGTTCTTGCCCTGCGATGCGCGGAACGACTCGATAACGTTGAGCTGTTTGAGCGTCTCGCTCTTACGCTGCTGCGAGGTCTCGCGCGATGCGCGGTCACGCAAATCGTACGACATACGGTCGAGGTCTACCTCCTGCAAGAGGGTCTTGATAGCCTCGGCACCCATCATAGCGATAAACTTGTTAGGGTCGTCGTTTGGAAGCTGCTGGTTGCCCTTTGGAAGTGCCTCCAAGATGTCGAGATACTCCTTCTCGGCGAGGGTCTGGTACTTGGTGATACCCTGTGCCTCGGCCGCACCCGGATTTACGACAACGTAGCGCTCGTAATAGATGATAGTCTCCAACTTCTTCGATGGGATACCGAGCAGGTAGCCTATCTTCGATGGAAGCGACTTGAAATACCAAATGTGAACTACCGGAACAACCAACGAGATGTGGCCCATACGCTCACGGCGTACCTTCTTCTCGGTAACCTCAACACCGCATCGGTCGCAGACGATGCCCTTGTAGCGGATACGCTTGTACTTACCGCAGTGGCACTCATAGTCCTTCACAGGACCAAAGATGCGCTCGCAGAAGAGTCCGTCACGCTCCGGCTTGTAGGTACGATAGTTGATGGTCTCTGGTTTCAGCACCTCACCGCTCGATTGAGCCAAAATCTCCTCGGGAGAGGCAAGGCTAATCGATATGCGGTTGTAACCGGTTGTATTGTCTTTATTGATTGACATAATTCTATACAGTTTTTCTATTTATACCTACTTATATATTATTCGAGTTTTACCGACAAAGCCAAACCGCGCAACTCGTGCAAGAGGACATTCATCGCCTCCGGAACACCCGGCTTTGGAAGATTGTCGCCCTTAACGATTGCCTCGTAGGTCTTGGCACGACCGGTAACGTCGTCCGACTTAACGGTGAGAATCTCTTGGAGGATATTTGCTGCGCCGAAGCCTTCGAGCGCCCAAACCTCCATCTCACCGAAACGCTGACCACCAAACTGTGCCTTACCACCGAGTGGCTGCTGGGTGATGAGCGAGTAAGGACCAATCGAACGTGCGTGCATCTTATCGTCAATCATATGACCGAGTTTGAGCATATAGATAACACCCACGGTTGCAGGCTGGTCGAAACGCTCACCCGTGCCACCATCGTAGAGGTAGCAACGACCGCTGCGTGGAACACCTGCCTGTGCGGTATATTCGTTAATCTGGTCGAGTGATGCACCGTCGAAGATTGGCGTTGCGAACTTCAAGCCCAACTCCTTACCTGCCCAACCGAGTACGGTCTCGTAAATCTGACCGAGGTTCATACGCGAAGGCACACCGAGTGGGTTCAAGCAGATGTCGACGATTGTACCATCTTCGAGGAATGGCATATCCTCATCGCGGACAATCTTCGCAACGATACCCTTGTTACCGTGGCGACCTGCCATCTTATCACCGACCTTCAACTTACGCTTCTTACCGATGTAGACCTTCGCCAACTGGATAACACCCGTCTGTGGAAGCTCGTCACCGTTGGTGAGGTTAATCTTCTCACGCTTGATTGCGGCGTCGGTCTTCTTGATTTCGAGCGTATAGTTGTTTACAGTGGTCTCGATAAGGCTGTTGAGGTGAGCGTCTTGTGTCCAATCGCAAGTGCCGAGGTTGAGGTAACCGAGTGCAAGACCGCTCTTCTCGTCGATAGTCTTGCGGGCAATCTCTTCGAGCATCTTCTGCGTGAACTTAACGCCAGGACCATACAACTCAACACCGAAGTAGTCGCGGATACCGGTAGTGCTCTTGCCCTGAACCAATGCCCAGAGTTTCGATACGAGTACCTTGGTAAGTGCTGCTACCTGCTGTGCAAGTTTCTCGTCGAGCTTCTCCAATTGGAGCTTCTCGGCGTTGCGGCCCTTCTTATCGACCTTCGCTGCGCGGCTATACAACTTGGTGTCGATAACCACACCGTGCAACGATGGCTGTGCTTTGAGCGATGCGTCCTTAACATCACCGGCCTTGTCGCCGAAGATGGCACGAAGGAGTTTCTCCTCCGGCGAAGGGTCGCTCTCGCCCTTTGGTGTAATCTTACCGATGAGAATGTCGCCAGGCTTGATGTTGGCACCGATACGGATAATACCGTTGGCGTCCAAATCCTTGGTTGCGTCCTCGCTGACATTCGGAATATCGGAGGTAAGCTCCTCGACACCACGCTTGGTATCGCGAACCTCCAACATATACTCATCGACGTGAACCGATGTGAAGATATCCTCGCGCTGGATACGCTCCGAGATTACGATAGCGTCCTCGAAGTTGTAACCCTTCCAAGGCATAAACGCAACTTTGAGGTTGCGACCGAGTGCCAACTCTCCGGCCTGTGTCGAGTAACCTTCGGTCAAAATCTGACCCTTCTCTACGCGCTCGCCAGTGAGTACGGTTGGTTTGAGCGTAATCGAAGTGTTCTGGTTAGTACGACGGTAACGTGGCAACTCGTAGGTGGTAATCTCCGGCTCGAACGAGCAGATAATCTCCTCCGGTGTACGGTCGTATTTGATTTGAATCTTGGTTGCGTCGGCAAAGACAACTTCGCCCGAACCTGTCGCTACAATCTGTATGCGGCTGTCGATAATCATATCCTTCTCGATGCCGGTACCGACGATAGGCGACTCGCAGGTTACCAATGGTACTGCCTGACGCATCATGTTCGAACCCATCAGCGCACGGTTCGCGTCGTCGTGCTCCAAGAATGGAATGAGCGATGCTGCAATCGATGCAATCTGGTTAGGGGCAACGTCCATAAGCGTTACGTCCTTGTCGTGAACAACAGGGAAGTCGGCACCCTCACGAGCCTTGATACGGTCAGGGCGGAGGAAGTGACCATCGTCCGACAGAGGCTCATTGGATTGGGCTACAATCTGACCCTCCTCCTCTTCGGCCGAGTAGTAACGGATATGCGAATTATCGAGGTCTACAACGCCATTCTCAACGCTACGGTATGGGGTCTCGATGAAGCCCATATCCGAAATCTTCGCATAGACGCAGAGCGACGAAATCAGACCAATGTTTGGACCCTCCGGCGACTCGATAGGGCAGAGACGACCGTAGTGGGTATAGTGAACGTCACGAACCTCGAAACCTGCACGGTCACGCGACAGACCACCAGGACCGAGTGCCGACAAACGACGCTTGTGGGTAACCTCGGCGAGTGGGTTAATCTGGTCCATAAACTGCGACAGCTGCGAGGTACCGAAGAACGAGTTGATAACGCTCGACAATGTCTTGGCGTTGATGAGGTCAATCGGTGTAAATACCTCGTTGTCGCGAACGTTCATTCGCTCACGGATAGTGCGGGCCATACGAACGAAACCAATCGAGAATTGGTTCGACAACTGCTCACCTACGGTACGAACGCGACGGTTCGAGAGGTGGTCGATATCGTCCAACTCGGCACGCGAGTTGATGAGCTGAATCAGATACTTGATGATGGCGATGATGTCCTCGCGGGTCAGCGTACGGATTGCAGGGTCGATGCCGAGGTCGAGTTTCTTGTTGATACGGAAACGGCCTACGTCGCCCAAGTCGTAACGCTTGTCCGAGAAGAAGAGCTTGTCGATTACGTCGCGAGCAGTAGCGTCGTCCGGAGCCTCCGAAGCACGCAACTGACGGTAGATGTAACGAACGGCATCAACCTCCGAGTTGCAGGTATCTTTCTGCAATGTGTTATAGATAATCGAGAAATCGACGCCCGACGGATTCTCCTTGTGGAGAATGATGGTCTTAACGCCACTCTCGATGATAGCCTCGATGTGCTCCTCTTCGAGTATCGTCTCGCGGTCTACGATGACCTTGTTACGCTCGATGGATACAACCTCGCCGGTATCCTCGTCTACGAAGTCCTCGACCCAAGTCGAAAGAACGCGCGCAGCGAGTTTGCGGCCTACAGCCTTTTTCAGATTGGTTTTGGTTACCTTTACCTCGTCGGCAAGGTCGAATATATCGAGAATCTGCTGGTCGTTCTCGTAGCCGATAGCACGAAGCAGAGTAGTTACAGGCAACTTCTTCTTACGGTCGATGTAGGCATACATCACGTTGTTGATGTCGGTTGCAAACTCAATCCACGAACCCTTGAAAGGAATGATGCGGGCCGAGTAGAGCTTCGTACCGTTGGTGTGAATGCTCTGACCGAAGAATACGCCTGGCGAACGGTGCAACTGCGATACGATGACGCGCTCTGCACCATTGATGACGAAGGTGCCTCGCTCCGTCATATAAGGGATAGTTCCGAAATATACGTCCTGTACGACTACACCGAAATCCTCGTGCTCGTCGTCGGTGCAATAGAGTTTGAGCTTGGCTTTGAGCGGCACACTGTAAGTCAGGCCGCGCTCCAAACACTCTTCGATGGTGTAGCGTGGAGGGTCGATGTAGTAATCGAGGAACTCCAAGACGAAATTGTTGCGTGTGTCAGTGATTGGGAAGTTCTCCTGGAACACCTTGTAGAGGCCCTCGTTTTTACGATTCTCGGCCGTCGTGTCCATTTGGAAGAAGTCCCTGAACGATTTAAGCTGTACCTCCAACAAATCAGGGTAAGGCACTCTGTTCTTGATTGTGGAGAAGCTGATTCTTTGTTGTTGTGTTGTAGTGGACATTTGTTAATCCATTTTGTTTTTGTGAGTACTCAGTGGAGATGGCGGAAAGAGTCTTTCGCGTTGGTTGTGGCTCGGCCCTTTGCGCCTGCCCTCGCACACTTGGCCGCGTGCGCGTATAAGGAAAGCGGGCGAACCCTCGAAATCTTGCTTACAGACCAACTCCTATAAGGGGAAAAACTACCCCTGTTTGCGACATTATTTGATGCCGCTAATGCCCTCAACGTAAACATATTACACTTCGAGAGCATTGAAACTTCCAAAAACCGGGCACAGCACAAGTCGGCACTCCCGATTTTTAGACCACAAAAGGCATAGAGCTTACACTGCAGTAGTAAGCCCTATACCTGAAATGTTAGGTGGGGTGATGAGAGTGAATTATTTCAACTCAACCTCTGCACCTGCCTCCTCCAAAGAAGCCTTAATCGACTCAGCCTCCTCTTTCGAGATACCCTCCTTAACAGCCTTTGGAGCACCGTCTACCAAAGCCTTAGCGTCGCCGAGCGAAAGACCTGCAACCTCCTTAACGACCTTGATAACCTGCAATTTTGCCTGACCTGCGCTCTTCAAGATTACATCGAACGAAGTCTTCTCGGCAACAGCTGCCTCACCAGCAGCAGCCGGAGCAGCAACAGCAACAGCTGCAGCAGCTGGCTCAATACCGTACTCCTCTTTGACGATGGTAGCCAATTCGTTTACCTCTTTAACAGTCAAGTTTACCAACTCTTCTGCCAATACTTTTACATCTGCCATAGTTGTAATTAATTATTAAATTTTTGTTTTGTTCTTGTTGATTAATTGTTTCTTTCTTCGAGAGTCTTAACAAGACCCGCGATTTTTTGGCCTGCATTACCCTGCAATGCCGAGATAACATTCTTGGCAGGCGACTGCAAGAGCGATACAATATCGCCGATGAGCTCTTCCCTGCTCTTGATGTTGCATAACGTATCCAACTGGTTGTCGCCAATGTAGAGGCAACCCTCAACACAAGCGGCCTTGATAACCGGTTTGTCGCACTTCTTGCGGAACTCCTTGATGAGTACAGCAGGGGCTTTACCTGTGTTGGCGAGCATAATCGAGGTAGGACCTGCGAGTACGTTCATCAACTCGGCGTCTGCCTTGTCGACCTTTTCGAGAGCCTTACCGAGCAAAGTATTCTTAACGACAATCAACTTGATGTCGCTCTCGAAACACTTGCGACGCAACGCTGCGGTCTGCTCTGCGTTGAGGGCCTCGATGTCGGTTACATAGAAGTGAGGATATTCGTTGAGTTGAGCAACAATGTTATCGATAACGAGTGCTTTTTGTTCCTTGGTCATTGTCTATCCTCCTCTTATTTGATGTCTACTGATTTAGGGTCAACCTGCAAACCTGGGCTCATTGTTGTCGAGAGGTAGATGCTCTGAACATAAGTACCTTTCGCTGCCGATGGCTTGAGTTTAATGATTGTTCCGAGTACCTCCTTCGCATTCTCCTCGATTTGCTCTGCGGTAAACGAAACCTTACCGATAGCGGTGTGAACGATACCGAACTTATCGACCTTGAAGTCAATCTTACCGGCTTTCACATCCTGAACGGCCTTGCCAACCTCCATAGTTACAGTACCAGTCTTTGGGTTTGGCATCAAACCGCGTGGACCGAGGATACGACCGAGCGCACCTACTTTACCCATCACGTTTGGAGTACAGATGATAACATCAACGTCGGTCCAACCGCCCTTGATTTTCTCAACATACTCGTCCAAGCCTACAAAGTCTGCACCAGCGGCCTGTGCCTCTGCCTCCTTCTCCGGAGTACACAATACGAGAACTCGTACGGTCTTACCGGTTCCGTGTGGAAGAGTAACAACGCCACGAACCATTTGGTTTGCCTTACGTGGGTCTACGCCCAAACGCACGTCAATATCAACCGAAGCATCGAATTTCGTAAAGGTAATTTCTTTAAGAAGAGCTGCGGCCTCACTGAGCTTGTAAGCCTTGTTAGGCTCAATCTTTGCGTAGGCAATCTTTTGATTTTTTGTCAATTTACTCATCTTTGTAATTACATTTTAGGAAATTCACCAACTACGTTGATACCCATACTGCGTGCAGTACCAGCAATCATACGCATTGCAGCCTCAATAGTGAAGCAGTTAAGGTCAGGCATCTTGTCTTTTGCAATCTCTGCAACTTGCTCCCACGTTACCTCACCGACTTTCGAACGGTTAGGCTGCGCAGAACCCGACTTAACCTTGGCTGCCTCTTTGAGCTGAATGGCTACCGGTGGCTGTTTTACGATGAAATCAAACGATTTATCGCTATAAACTGTAATGATGACTGGGAGAACCTTTCCCGCCTTGTCCTGGGTACGAGCATTGAATTGCTTGCAGAAGTCCATAATATTGACTCCCTTGGAACCCAAAGCCGGACCTACCGGTGGAGAAGGGTTGGCAGCACCACCTTTAATCTGCAATTTAATAAATGCAGCAACCTCTTTTGCCATAATTTTCCTTGGTTTATTATTCTTTTTCTACTTGTGTGAAGCTCAACTCCATTGGAGTCTTGCGACCAAATATCTTCACCGAAACAACGAGTTTCCTTGCCTCGCTATTGACACTCTCAATAGTACCTTGGAAGCTTGAGAATGGGCCGTCTGTAACCTTTACGACCTCGCCAACAACGAATGGAATATCCTGTTCCTCCTCCGACTCGTTCATCTCATCGACACGACCGAGGATACGGGCCACCTCTTGTGGACGGAGTGGCGTAGCCTTCAATTTGCGACTCTCCTCCTTGGTGTCACCAAGAAAGCCGAGAACGTTTGGAGTATTGCGAATGATATATGGAATTTGTCCGTCTAATATGGCCTCTACCAACACATAACCCGGATAAGAAACCTTCTCTTTCGAAACCTTCTTTCCGTTGCGAATGGTATAGACCTTCTCTGTTGGGATAAGGATTTGCGATATGCTATCCTGCAAATTGTTGCGACGAACCTCGGCTTCGAGATACTCTTTTACCTTGTTCTCTTTGCCGCCGATTGCACGAACAACATACCACTCCTTCTTTACTTCGCTCATAGCTGGGCTTTTTTTACTTACCGAGATTGGTAAGGAATCCATAGACGTTCTCCATCACCTCTTTGAACGAGACGTCCATAATCATAACTATAACACCGAAGATAAACGATGCAATCATAACCACGATTGCAGAACTCTGTAACTGACTGAAAGAAGGCCACGAGACCTTCTCTACCAATTCTTTATACGAGTTTTTAATATATCCCATTTTTCTTACTTTTTTATTTCGAGCAGGAGCAGAGAGATTCGAACTCCCATCAACGGTTTTGGAGACCGCTATTCTACCCTTGAACTATGCTCCTAAATAGGGAGTGGCGAACCACTCCCGTTGTATTTTAGGTTCGAGAATTACTCGATTACCGACAATACCTGACCTGCACCTACTGTACGGCCACCCTCACGGATTGCGAAACGAAGACCCTCGTTCAACGCAACTGGGTAGATGAGCTCAACAGTGATAGTTACGTGGTCACCTGGCATCACCATATCTACACCCTGTGGCAACGATACCTCACCGGTAACGTCCATAGTACGGAGGTAGAATTGAGGACGATACTTGTTGTGGAATGGAGTGTGACGACCACCCTCTTCCTTCTTCAAGATATAAACCTCGGCAGTGAACTTGGTGTGTGGGGTAATCGAACCTGGCTTCGCAACGACCATACCGCGCTTAACCTCCTTCTTGTCGATACCACGGAGCAAGAGACCTACGTTGTCACCAGCCTCACCCTCATCGAGGAGCTTGCGGAACATCTCAACACCTGTACAAGTCGAGGTGAGAGTCTTCTCGCCGAGACCTACAATCTCAACTGGGTCACCAACGTGGATAATACCAGTCTCGATACGACCAGTTACAACGGTACCACGACCGGTAATCGAGAATACGTCCTCAACAGGCATCAAGAATGGCTTCTCATTCTCACGTGCTGGGATTGGAACGTACTCATCAACGCTAGCCATGAGCTCCATAATCTTCTCCTCCCACTGTGGCTCGCCATTGAGACCACCGAGAGCCGAACCGCGGATGATTGGGCACTCCTCATCGAAGTCGTACTTCGCCAAGAGGTCACGAACCTCCATCTCAACGAGGTCGAGCATCTCTGCGTCGTCAACCATATCGCACTTGTTCAAGAATACAACGATACGAGGAACGTTCACCTGCTTTGCGAGGAGCACGTGCTCGTTAGTCTGTGGCATAGGACCATCAGTAGCAGCTACTACGAGGATAGCACCGTCCATCTGCGCAGCACCGGTAACCATGTTCTTCACATAGTCGGCGTGGCCTGGGCAGTCTACGTGAGCGTAGTGACGGTTTGCAGTCTGGTACTCAACGTGCGAAGTGTTGATGGTGATACCACGCTCCTTCTCCTCTGGCGCGTTGTCAATCGAGTCGAACGAACGCAACTCCGAAAGACCTGCCTTTGCAAGTACGGTGGTGATAGCAGCAGTAAGGGTAGTCTTACCGTGGTCTACGTGACCGATAGTACCGATGTTCACATGCGGTTTCGAGCGGTCAAATTTTTCTTTTGCCATAGTGTTTAAGTATTAAGTTTTTATAAAAGTTACTATTATGCAGTAAGTTTTAAGGTTTCTTTATACGATGCAAGCAATGCACCCTTTGGTTTCAAAGGTGCATTGCGAACAATCTTTCGAGAGCGGAAGACGAGGCTCAAACTCGCGACCCTTAGCTTGGAAGGCTAATGCTCTATCAACTGAGCTACTTCCGCATTTGCGTCGTCATAGCAAGCTTCGCTTGACTCTTGGTGGGAAGAGATGGATTCGAACCACCGAAGGTAAAAACCAGCAGATTTACAGTCTGCCCCATTTGGCCACTCTGGTATCTTCCCAAATTTGCGATTGGTGTGTCTCTATTGCTCTTTGAGCCGATGGAGGGATTCGAACCCCCGACCAGCTGATTACAAATCAGCTGCTCTGGCCAACTGAGCTACATCGGCAGATAACTACCAATCGGAGTGCAAAGATAAGCGAAAAAAATAAACTTGCAAAATTTTGACGCAAATTTCTTCTCAATCAAAGAACCTTTTGGCTTTCGAGCCTTTGGCGGAGGGGTAGTCCTTCCACACAAGGCACAAAATCGACTGCAAAGATAGAATAGTTTTGCGAAATATGAAAAACTATGGGTAATTTTTGTAAAAAAAAGTGACGTTTTGCCCTTTTTGCCCCTATACCTATATTATATAATGAGGGGGTGTGGCCGATATTGTTGCTTTTCTTGGTATAAAAGAGCAAGAAAAGGATAAAATGTCTAATATTTTACTATCTTTGCATTGATAAAGTTGAAATTTCACAAACTTAATTTTATATGGTTGATATTTTTGAACGCCTGGAAAGAAACACAGGTGGACCTATCGGTCAGTACATGCAGAACGTACACGGCTATTTCGCATTCCCAAAACTCGAAGGCGAGATTGGCCCGCATATGCGTTTCCGCGGTAAGATGATGCTCAATTGGAGCCTCAATAACTATTTGGGTTTGGCCAACCACCCAGAGGTGCGTAAGGCCGATGCTGCCGGTGCTGCCGAGTTTGGTATGGCTGCGCCTATGGGTGCTCGTATGATGAGTGGTCAGACGAAGTACCACGAGCAGTTGGAGCGTGAGCTTGCCGAGTTCGTTGGTAAGGAGGACGCATTCCTCTTGAACTTCGGTTATCAGGGTATGATTTCGATTATCGACTGTCTGCTCTCGCCTCGCGACGTTGTGGTTTACGATGCCGAGTGCCACGCTTGTATCATCGATGGTCTGCGTATGCACAAGGGTAAGCGTTTTGTCTATGGTCACAACGACGAGGAGTCGTTGCGCTTGCAGTTGCGTCACGCTACCGAGTTGGCTGACGAGCAGCGTGGTGGCGTGTTGGTTATCACCGAGGGTGTATTCGGTATGAAGGGTGACCTCGGTTTCCTCGACGTAATCGTTAAGGCGAAGGAGGACTTCAATTTCCGTCTGCTCGTAGACGACGCTCACGGTTTTGGTACTATGGGTCCTGGTGGTCGCGGTACGGCTGCTCACTTTGGCGTAATCGACGGTGTCGATGTGTTGTTCAACACCTTTGCAAAGTCGATGGCCGGTATCGGTGCATTTGTGGCTGCTCCACGTTGGCTTGTAAACCTCTTCCGCTACAATATGCGTTCGCAGCTCTACGCAAAGTCGTTGCCAATGCCGATGGTTATTGGTGCGTTGAAGCGTTTGGAGTTGATTCGTAACCACCCAGAGTATCAGGAGAAGTTGTGGGAGATTACCCGCGCTTTGCAGTCGGGCTTCAAGGCCAACGGCTTTGAGATTGGTGTAACGCAGTCGCCTGTGACTCCGGTCTATATGAAGGGCGGTAACGAGGAGGGTACCAACCTCATCGTCGATTTGCGTGAGAACTATGGCGTATTCTGCTCGATTGTTATCTATCCTGTAATTCCAAAGGGCGAGATTATTCTCCGCGTTATCCCTACGGCTGCCCACACGATGGAGGACGTTGAGTACACAATCAACGCATTCAAGGCAGTTCGCGAGAAGTTCGAGCGTGGCGACTATGCGGCTATGCCTATCCCTATGAAGGCTGACCCAGAGTTTAAGGTTCGATAGTATATCACTTTCAATAGAAATGGTGTGTTCAAAATCTTTGAACACACCATTTTGTTTTTCTGCCATCGGGCAAAAAAGATAGGTTGCCTCGCAATGTGGCAACCTATCGGTCTATATGGGTACAACCGCTATCTGCGGGCCTCTTTTGCCTCGATGCACTCCGTTGCGTGAGGTACGCGCAACAGACGCTCGCGCGGAATAAGCTTGCCTGTGGTCTTGCAAACTCCGTAGGTCTTATGCTCAATACGCACCAGAGCCAACTCCAAATTCTTGATAAATTTGAGTTGGTGGGCTGCCAAACGCTCGCTCTCCTCCTTCGAGAGAGTCATCGCGCCCTCTTCGAGAACCTTAAATGTTGGCGAGGTATCCTCGGTGTCGTTGTCTGCCGAATGTGTTATGGTTGCACGCAACTCCTCGTAGTCGGCACGTGCCGATGCGAGTTTTTGCATAATCAGCTCTTTGAACTCGGCGAGTTCGGCGTCGCTGTATCTCGTTTTTATGTTCTCTGCCATACTCTTTTGTTTTAATTGTTTAGTAAAGATAGAGATATTTTTTGACACTTACAAATAATCTGCCTAAATTTTGTTTTGCAGAGGTGGCCGATTGTGGCCTTTTGGGTAGAGATTTTGGTCGAAATAGGTGGCCAGAACGGCTCGGAGGGCAATAAAAAAGGAGCGCCAAAAAATGTTCGGCGCTCCCTTGCTATCGGTGTTGGGTTGTTACTCGACCTTGCTTACTGCGATGCGGAGTGGTATCTCATCGACCTCGGAGTCGATGATAACCTTACCTGCAACCTGTGCCGATGTTACGGTGCTGACTGCGAGCGTCTGCGCACAGATATATTGGCTGTGGGTTGCAACGGCGGTGTGTACCAAATCAATATCCTCGATTTCGACACAAATCTTGTCGGTAACCTCGAAGCCCGAATCCTTACGGATATTTTGGATTCGATTAACCAACTCGCGGGCAATACCCTCCTGTTTCAACTCGTCGGTGATGGTGATGTCGAGTGCGACGGTAAGTTTGCCCTCGCTCGTTACCAACCAGCCCGGCATATCCTCCGATGTAATCTCGAAGTCGGCAGGGGTTACGGTAATCTGCTCGGCACCCATATCGAGCGTAATCTCGGTAGCGGCCTCGATTTCGGCGATGCGCTCCTGCGAGAATTGAGCCGTCATAGCGGCAATCTGCTTCATATACTTGCCATAGCGTGGGCCGAGGGTCTTGAAGTTAGGCTTGATGCGCTTGGTGATAACGCCCGTCGTGTTGTGCAACAGCTCTACCTCCTTGACATTAACCTCGTTCATAATCAGTCGCTTTACGGCTTCGATATGACGCTCGGTCTCGGCATCGAGTACCGGAATGAGAATCTTTGTCAGTGGTTGGCGAACCTTGATATTGACCTTACGACGCAGGGCGAGTACCATCGAAGATACGCGCTGTGCGATAGACATCATCTCCTCCAAGTCGTTGTTGATAAGCGAAGCGTCGCTCTTCGGGAACTCGGCAAGGTGTACCGACTGCTCGGTGCAGTGGCCACTTACGGCGTTCAGGTCGCGGTAGATGCGGTCCGAGATGAATGGAGCAAATGGCGCGGCCAACTTGGCAACGGTCTCCAAGCAGGTGTAGAGTGTCTGGTATGCAGCGAGCTTGTCGTCGTTCATCTCGCCACCCCAGAAGCGCTTACGGTTAAGACGTACATACCAGTTCGAGAGATTCTCGCCAACAAACTCCTGGATAGCACGAGCCGCAGGGGTTGGGTCGTAGTTATCGAGAGCCTCCGTAACGCGAACTGTCAGGGTGTTGAGACACGAGAGAATCCAGCGGTCGATTTCGGGACGAGCCTCGATAGCAACCTCGGCCTCCTTGCCCGTGAAACCATCGACATTGGCATAGAGTGCAAAGAACGAGTAGGTGTTGTAGAGTGTGCCGAAGAACTTACGACGCACCTCATCGACACCCTCGACATCGAATTTGAGGTTATCCCACGGTTGCGAGTTGGAAATCATATACCAACGTGTTGCGTCGGCTCCATACTTGTCGAGGACCTCGAATGGGTCTACGGCATTGCCGAGTCGCTTCGACATCTTGTTGCCGTTCTTATCCAAAACCAAGCCGTTGGAGATGATGTTGCGGAAGGCAACCGAGTCGAAGAGCATCGCTGCGATGGCGTGGAGCGTATAGAACCAACCACGGGTCTGGTCTACACCCTCGGCAACAAAGTCGGCAGGGAATACGCTGTCGAAACGGTCGGCATTCTCGAACGGATAGTGCAACTGCGCATAAGGCATCGCACCCGAGTCGAACCAAACGTCGATAAGGTCGCTCTCGCGGCGCATAGGCTCACCCTTCGACGAGATGAGGACAATCGAATCGACATAAGGCTTGTGGAGGTCGATGCGGTCGGTCGAGTAGTTCTGCTTCGACATATCGCCCACAACGAAATCCTTGAACGGATTCTCCTTCATCACGCCTGCTGCCACCGACTTCTCGATTTCGGCGATAAGCTCCTCGACCGAGCCGATACACTTAACCTCCGAGTAGCCCTCCGTAGCCCAGATTGGGAGCGGTGTGCCCCAGAAGCGCGAACGCGAGAGGTTCCAATCGGCCAAGCCTTCGAGCCACTTACCGAAACGGCCAGTACCGGTCGATTCGGGTTGCCACTTGATGGTCTTGTTGAGTTCAATCATACGCTCGCGGAGGTCGGTAACCTTGACGAACCACGAGTCGAGAGGGTAGTACAACACAGGCTTGTCGGTACGCCAGCAGTGTGGGTACGAGTGGGTGTGCTTCTCAATCTTGAAGGCCTTGCCCTCGCCTTTGAGTGCTACGCAAATATCAATATCGAGTGTCGTGTCGCTGTCGGCCAGCGCTGCGTCGTAGGCATTCTTGACGTAGCGACCTGCCCACTCGTTGTAGAGCGCAACATCGACATACTTCTCGGTAAACTCCTTGTCCAAATCCTCCAAGCGGAAGAATCGGCCCGAGCGGTCAACCATAGGGCAGTTCTTGCCTGCGGTATCGACCATAAAGAGTGGTGCGATGCCAGCAGCGCGAGCAACACGGTCGTCGTCGGCACCAAAGGTAGGTGCGATATGTACGATACCCGTACCGTCCGAGGTGGTTACATAGTCGCCAACGATTACGCGGAACGCATCGCCCATAGGCTTAACCCACGGGAGGAGTTGCTCGTAGGCAATGCCCTCCAACTCCTTGCCTCGGAGTGTCTGCTCCTCGACCTCGAACGTACCCTCCTGCTTCTTGCCGAAGTAGGTGCCGACAAGCTCTTTGGCCATAATGATAGTCTGGCGAGCCTCGGTATATGGGTTTTGGCACTTGACGCGAACGTACTCAATCTGTGGGCCTACGCAGAGCGCAGTGTTCGACGGAAGGGTCCACGGAGTGGTTGTCCAAGCGAGGAAGAACAAATCGCCCTCGATGCCCTCGAACAGATGTTCGCTCTTGGCGTTGCGCACGATGCGGAATTGTGCCGTGCAGGTGGTATCCTTCACGTCGCGGTAGCAACCGGGCTGGTTTAGCTCGTGAGTCGAGAGGCCCGTACCTGCGGCAGGCGAGTATGGCTGAATGGTGTAGCCCTTGTAGAGCAGACCCTTGTCGTAGAGTCGCTTCAACAAGTACCACAGCGTCTCGATATATTTGTTGTCGTAGGTGATGTATGGGTCGTCGAGATTTACCCAATAACCCATCTGGCGGGTCAGGCGACTCCATACGTCGGTGTACTTCATCACATCCTCGCGACAACGACGATTGTACTCCTCGACCGTAATCTTCTTACCGATGTCCTCTTTGGTTATGCCGAGCGTCTTTTCGACACCAAGCTCTACGGGCAGACCGTGGGTGTCCCAACCAGCCTTGCGATGAACCTGGAAGCCTTGCTGGGTCTTGTATCGGCAGATGATGTCCTTGATGGTACGCGCCATAACGTGGTGGATACCCGGCATACCGTTGGCCGATGGTGGGCCTTCGTAAAAGACAAATGTCGGGTGACCTTCGCGAGTCGTGAGGCTCTTGTCAAACGTACCCTCTGCGTCCCACTCGTTGAGAACGCTCTCCGAGAGGGCCGGCAAATCGAGATTTTTGTACTCCTTGAATTTCATATTTTGTCTTGTTTATTTTGTTCGTTTCTTTACCGCACGATTATAAATCGTGCAAAGTTAGAAATTTTTATCGGATTACGCGCTACTTACGGGGATAAAAAAGCCTGTCTTTGCGATTAAAGACAGGCCAATATGGGTTTTCGGGGCTATCGTGCGACTAAATCTCCATCAGTACTGTTACGGGAGCAATCTTCTCCAAGCGCTCGCGGCCACCGATTTCGGGGATACCGACAAGGAAGACAAACTCCTTGATGCGCACCTTATAAGGCTTGCCGTCGCGATATACGGTCAGCTGCGAGAGCGATTGTGCCACACCCTCGGCTGTGCCACCCGTAGCCAACACGTCGTCGAGAATCGTCACCTCGAAGGTGTCGCCGGTAGGAACGCCTGCCGCGATGTCGCTCAAACGATAGTAGAGACGGTCGAAACCATACTCCTTGACGATTTTGACCTCGATAAGGTCGCCCTCGTTGAATGGCAGTTTGCCGCTCTTGCGCATTGGGATAATATTCTCCACAACTCCGTCGTGGGTGAGCAACGGTGCCGCAAAGAGAAATGCGCGAGCCTCCGGTGCAGCCACATTAGGGGCGGTAGTCACCTCGTTCAGACGGTCAATAACCTCGCTGAAAGCCTTTCGCGATTGAAGGAAAGGGATTATGTCGATAAAATTGATACCCTCCTTTGGGAAGTTTTTGTAGAATTTCAGTGTCTCAATCATCTCGTATCTCTGTTTAGAGTTTTCAACTTGCAAATATAGTAAATCTTATTGTAATCGCAAAACTTGTTCCAATCGTGCGCGATGTTGCTCTCGGCCTCTATCGTTTTGAGGCTAAAATCTCTTCGTGGAGCATCGCAACAGCATAGGCCGAAGCGCGAGCGATGATTTGACCTCGGTCGGTACCGCAGTTGCGGCATACGGCAAAGGTGCGCTTTGGGGTCGAGATACCTATCCAAACCGTGCCGACAGGCTTTGCCTTTGAGCCGCCACTTGGCCCTGCGATGCCCGTTGTGGCGATGCCGTAGGTTGTGTCGGCCGTGCGACGTGCGCCCTCGGCCATTTCGCACGCGACCTGCTCCGAGACTGCACCGTGAGCCTCGATGGTCGATGGATTTACGCCCAAAACGCGGCATTTCGACTCGTTGCTGTATGTGACTGCTCCGAGCATAAAGTAGGCCGAAGCACCTGCTTGGGCCGTAAAGAGCGATGCAATGCGGCCGCCCGTGCAACTCTCGGCTGTGGCAAGGCTCTCACCGCGCTCTATGAGCAGGCGGTGTACAGCACCCTCGACGCTCGCCTCCTCGAAGCCGACAATGTGTTGGGGGATAATATCGTAGAGTTTTGCAAATTCGGAGTCGATAATCTTCGAAAGACTTGTGCCATCGACCTCGTAGGCCGACAATCGCAAGCGAACGATGTTCGGAGCGGGCAGATAGGCGAGTTTCAGCCCCTCGGGCAGAGCCTCCTCCCACGCAGCGATGCGCTCGGCAAGCAGCGACTCGGCAAGCCCCGATGTAATCATCGTGCGATGGACGATTTGGCGTAGTGCGAAACGCTCTTTGAGGCGTGGCATAACCTCGTCTTCCATCAGATGCACCATCTCGAAAGGTACGCCGGGCAACGAAATCACAACCCCTCCGTTGGCCGTGTCGAACCACATACCGGGAGCTGTGCCGTGGGCATTGTGGAGTACGGTGCAACACTCGGGAACCATCGCCTGACTGCGGTTGAGTTCGTTGAAGGCGATGTTGCGAGCCGCGAGTAACGACTCGATGTGTGCCGCCTCGGTTGCATCGAAACGTAGCGGAGAGTCGAAATAGCGGGCCAACGTGTGCTTGGTTATATCGTCTTTGGTTGGGCCTAATCCGCCCGTGATGATAACCACTTGCGACTGCCGTAAGGCTCGGTCGAGAGTGGCGGTAATCTGCTCGGCATCGTCGCCAATCGAGGTGCGCTCGCCGACAACAATGCCTGCGCTGTTGAGTTGTTGCGAAATGTGGCGGGAGTTGGTGTCGAGAATCTGACCGATGAGAATCTCGTCGCCAATGGTTATGATTGTCGATTTCATAAGCTATTATTGCTCTTGTTGCTCGGGGGTCGCTGTTGCGGTTGCCTGGTCGATAAGGTGGCGGCAGATGTTGCCCGCAAAGTTCGGGCCGTTGGTCACAAAGCCTGTGAATACCTGCACGAGTGTTGCACCTGCATCGAGCATCGCCTTGGCATCTTCGGGAGTCATAATGCCGCCTACACCGATAATCGGATATGTGCCGTTGGAGCGCTTGTAGATGCGGCGGACAATCTCTATCGAGCGTTTGGTCAGCGGACGGCCGCCTACTGCACCCGCTCCGATTCGTTTCAGTCGCTCGGGCGAGGTTTTGAGGTTGGCAGGGCGGGTTGTTGAGTTGGTTGCCACGATGCCGTCGAGTGGGGTATCAATCATAATGTCGGTCATCATATCGATACTCTCGTTCGGCAGGTCGGGCGATATTTTCAGCAAAATAGGGCGGTACTGATTCTGACCACGGCGGAAGTCGAAGAGCGGTTCGAGAATGCTTCGTATGCTCTCCTCGGTGCGTGGAACGTACTGCTTGAAGGTCGTGTTGTAGCTGACGTTTACCGTAAAGTAATCTACATATTGGTAGAGGTTGCGGAATACGCGCAGATAGTCCTGTGGGGCATCTTCGGGCGGAGTAATCGTATTTTTGCCGATGTTGCAACCGATGATGATATTCTCGTGGCCGTGGCGGAGATTCGATATTGCACGCTCCAAGCCTTTGCTCGCAAGACCTATGCGGTTGAGTATTGCTCCGTCGTCGTCGAGTCGCCAAAGGCGAGGCTTCGGATTGCCTGGTTGTGGAAGTGGAGTGACGGTGCCGATTTCGACAAAACCGAAACCGAGCGCACCAAGCGAATCGAAGAGGTCGCCATTGCGGTCGAAACCTGCGGCCAGACCTATCGGATTCTTGAATTTCAGACCAAATACTTCGCGCTCCAACGAGGGGTCTTCTACCGAGTATAACTTACGCATAAGCCACTTTGCACCAGGGATATAGCCAAGTGTGCGAAGTAGTATGACGGCAAGGTCGTGTGCCCTCTCTGCGCCAATTACGGGGGTTAGAAATCGTAGTATTCGGAACATTGTAGTGGTCGTTATTCCAAACGCAAAGGTAGTAAATTTTTTCTAAAAATACTCTTCGCGGTAGTTGTAGTGGTTGCGGATAGCCTCAAAATGGTCGGCGTTGGCCTTCAAATTGCGACTCTCGGTCGCAAGGTCGCAGTGGTCGGCAATGGTGTCGAGCATCGTCTGCCAGAGGATTGGTCGAGGCTGCGATGGGGTGACTTTGCTCGGATACCAATCGGTCAGCGGTAGCCCGAAATGGCGGGCCAAAGCCCTGATACTCAAAGCCGAAGCGTTGGCCTTGCCTTGTGCCGAATATCCTGCGATGTGGGTTGTCGCCACGAGTGCCTTGTCGAGAAGTCGAGGGTCGAGATTAGGCTCGTTTTCCCAAACGTCAATCAGGCAGGTGAGGTCGTCGCGTAATAGGGCCTCGGTCGAGGCAACTTCGCCACGCGAGGCGTTGATGATGGTAGCTCCGTGGCGGAGAGCAGCGAGCGAGGTGCGGTTGATGAGGTGGCGCGTCGTGCTGTCGAGCGGAACGTGGAGCGTGACGATGTCGGATTGCGATAGAAGAGACTCCAAATCGACAAATCCGAGCCTCTCGCGCTCCTCACGCGGAGGGTCGCAGCAGATGGTGCGAAAACCCCACGCCTCGGCATACTCCTTGACGAGCGAGCCAACGTTGCCCACGCCGACAATGCCGAGCGTGCGCTCCTCGGGCGAGAAACCGTCGCGTCGGGCAAGCAGGGCCAAAGCGGCTGAAACCCACTGTAATACGCCTCGGGCGTTGCACCCTGCGGCTGTGCTTACGGCTATGTTGTGTGTGCGGCAATAGTCGAGGTCGATATGGTCGAAGCCGATGGTTGCGGTTGCAATAAATTGCACGCGCGAGCCTTCGAGCAGAGCCTTGTTGCACTTGGTGCGTGTGCGGATTATCAGCGCATCGGCATCGCGCACAATGTCGGCCGTAAATGCGTCGCCATCGAGGCGTATAACGTCGGCGTATGGAGTCAATACATCTTCGATAAACGGTATGGCTCGGTCGGCAATAATCTTCATAATGTGGTCGTTTTGTTGTTAAGGTTGGTGTGCAAAAGGTGTCCGTCACATTTCCCTCCAAAGTTTTCGGTCGCGCAAAAATGCACACTTTTCCCGTAAAATATATGCGCACAGTGTGCGCAACATCCTTTGTTTCCGCCTTATATGGCGGACAATCTTCCCCTGCCCGAGGCGGGGGATAAGAGGGGGTGGGTCAGCACACTAAAATAGTACATTACCTTTCCCTCCAAAGTTTTCGGTCGCGCAAAAATGCATACAATTTCCCACAAATATATAAATAACTCGGTAACGAGTGCTGAATATTTGCGATAATTTCCTATTTTTGTGGCAAATTAGAGTTTTTTGTGGTATGGGCTTAAAGAACTTTTTTGATTTTGGAATAGGTTTCGGTGGCAGCGACAATGGCGGATACTACTTCCGCGATGCCGTCTCGACCGACGATGCCGACGTTGTGTTGGTGTCGGTTCCGTGGGCTGTTACGTCGGCAAATGGTAGCGGTGCTGCCTATGCTCCCGATGCGATAATCGACGCCTCGACAAAGGTCGGACTCTACGACGTGTTGAGTGGAGTGTCGATTGAGGGTCGAGTGGCAACAGCCGAGGTGAATTACGATATTCAGGAGAGTTCGCAATATCTGGGTGGCGATGCCGCGAAGATTGTGGACCACGTCGAGGACGGAGGAGTCTTGTCGGGCGAATACTTTACCCGTAAAATCAATCGTATCAACGATGGCTTCCGCCTGATGAACAGCAGCGTATGTGCGCAGGTTTGGCACTTCGCCAACAAGGGCAAGCGTGTAGGTGTTATCGGTGGCGACCACTCGGTGTCGTTCGGTGCGGTGAAGGCTCTGTCGGAGTTGCATTCCGATTTGGGTGTGCTGGTGTTCGATGCACATTGCGATTTGCGTCCGAGTGGCAACGTCTTTGACTATTCGCATCTGTCGGTTGTCCGCAATATGTTGGAGGAGATTCCGCAACTCGAAAAGGTTGTCTGCGTTGGCGTGCGCGACCTCTCGACAGCCGATGTCGAGGCCGCTTCGCACTATCCTCGCCTGACGATGTGCTATGCCGAGCAGATGAAGGCGGCCTACTATGGTGGCGAGTCGTGGCGGACAATCTGCAACTCGATTGTGGAGCAGTTGCCTCACCACGTCTATATCTCGTTCGATATCGACGCCCTCTCGCCGGAGCATTGCCCTCACACGAAGAGTCCGGTTGCCGGAGGATTGTTGTTCGACGAGGCTGTGGCGTTGATTGCGGCTGTGGTTGAGTCGGGCCGCGAGATTGTCGGTTTCGATATTGCGGAGATTGTTCCCGAAATCGAATCGAGCATCGACGCTTCGATTGGTGCGCGACTGCTGGTTAAGTTGAGTGCGGCAGCGATAAAGAGTGGCTCAAAGAGGGGCGAGTAATTGGAGTAGAATTATGAAGAATTTTGCGATAACCATATTATCCATTGCAGCGATTTTTGCAATGATGACGGCCTGCAATGGTGGCGGTAACCGTTTGGAGGACGAGCGCGACTCGTTGTCGTATGTTATTGGTCTTAACGTCGGTAGCGAGTTGATGCAACTCGACTCGACGCTCAATGTCGATGTTGTGTGTCGAGCCATCAAAGATGTCTATGCCGAGCGCGAGAAGATGACGCTCGCCGAGGCTCGCGACTACTATCTTGGCCAAAAGACCTACTTTGTTCACGAGAAGGCGTTGGCTTATCAGGAGCGCTTCCTGGCCGATTTGAGTAAGAATGACCGCGAGTTTGTTCGCTTGCGTAGTGGCGTGACCTACAAGATTTTGAAGCTTGGCGACCAGAGTATCCAGTCGCTCATTTCGCGCGATACGCTGACGCTTGTGCTTGCGGCGCACAACGAGGCGGGCGAGGTCCTCTTCGAGAACGATACGCTCCGCACCTCGTACAACAATCTGCTTGATGGTCTGCGTGAGGTGGTGCGTATTACGGGTAACGGAGGTAAGGTCGATGCCTGGTTGCCTTCGACTACGGCCTATGGCAGTCTGGGCAATGCCGAGAAGGGTATTGGGCCTGACCAACTGTTGCGCTATACGGTCGATATTACCGACATAAAGTACCACAACAAGAAAAACCGAATGTAAACATTTGTCAATTATCGAATGTTTATTACCTTTGCTCCGCAAAAAAGAGTATAACAACCAAAATATCAAACAAAAACAATGAGAAAGATTTTTATGGCCACGCTTGCACTCGCTTGTGCAGTGGCATTGACTTCGTGTGACAGCACGAAGATTTCAAAGGGTGACAAGTCGCAGATGGATACCCTGTCGTATTGCCTTGGTGCCGACTATGGTTCGATGATTTCGATGCGTATGGGCGACATTCCGTTCAACGTAGAGCAGATGCAGAAGGGTTTTGAGGCTGCCGCTTTCGATAAGGCAGGTTGCACCCGCGAGGAGGCTATCGAGGAGGTTCGCACATTCCTTACACAGACCGCTTTTGAGCGTCGTCAGAAGAATGCGGCTATTGCTGCCGATTCGACCTCGACCGAGGAGCCTGTTGCAATGTTCGAGAACGACGAGGAGTGCAACAACATCTCCTACAAGTTCGGTGTCGATTTCGGTTATGGTATGCGTGAGAGCGGTCTTGCAATCAAGACCTATTGGTTCTCGCTCGGTTTGAAGGAGGGTATCGAGGCTAATACACAGCTCGACCGTCAGGCTATCGGCAGCTACTTGCAGAACTTCTTTATGGTGGTTTATCCACAGATGCAGAAGGAGGAGTCGGACGCTTGGTTGGAGAAGGTTGCCAAGAAGAGTGGCGTTAAGAAGACCGAGAGCGGCTTGCTCTACAAAGTTGTCGAGGAGGGCGATATGAGTGCCGCTGCTATCGACGACCGCGACGAGGTTACGGTTCACTACACCGGCCGCACTCGCGAGGGTAAGGTATTCGACTCGTCGTACTTCGAGAATCTTCCGGAGTCGCGTCAGAAGGAGATGAAGACCTATATGCCTGACCGCTTCGACGAGGAGGGTAACATCAAGGAGAATACCCCTGCAACATTCCCGCTCAACCACGTTATTAAGGGTTGGACCGAGGGTATGAAGCTTGTCGGCCCTGGTGGTAAGATTATCCTCTACATTCCATCGGATTTGGCTTATGGTTCGCGTGGTGCAGGTCCAATGGTAGGCCCTAACGCAGCTCTCGAATTTGAGGTTGAACTCCTCAGCGTTAAGCACTTCGAGGAGCCTATCCCAGCAGCAGAGATTGCAGCCGAGGAGGAGGCAAAGTTGGCAAAATAGTCCGTAGATAGGATTTCGGGTAGCACGCGTTACTCGCATATCGAGGTCGCCCTGCACTATGTCGCAGGGCGGCTTTTTTTTTGTTAGGGTCGTTAGGGTCGTTAATGGCGTTAATGGCGTTAGGGGAACGCCAATTAAAAATTAAAAGTTAAAAATTAAAAATTTTGGCTGGGTTTGGCTGGGTAGAATGGGTTGTGCTGGGTTGTGCTGGGTAGGCTGGGGAGAGTGGGTTGTGCTGGATTTCAGGCTACCCAGACTACCCAATCTACTCATTCTACTCAATCTACCCATTCTACCCCTAACGCCTCTAACGCCCCTACCCCCCCCCACAAAAAAAAGCATCGGCACGGA
>JAZQSA010000057.1:0-29628 GCA_045629905.1 Alistipes sp.
AGGATCTTCGAAAAATTAAAGTTAAGACGAGATTTATACGGATAATCCGTACTTGTCTATCTTCTTTACACCTTGTCAATCAATAGTTTTTGGAATACCTATTTATATATTCCGTAAAAAGGGCTACCCAAACGGGGCGCCTGTTTTTTTATAAAAGAAAAATCCGAATTGCAGCGATTTGTCTTGGATTCTGACCAATAAGCCCCAATAAGCCAATAAGCCGGTTCTCGTCCCAGCGTCAAAAAAAAGAAGCAGAACGTTTGTTCTGCTTCAAGGTAGCGGGAGTGGGACTCGAACCACACGACCTTCGGGTTATGAGCCCGACGAGCTACCAACTGCTCCATCCCGCGATGTATCGTTACTTGCCTTATGGCGAAGTTTCGCTGTTTGTTGGCACAAAGATAGTGCAAAAAAACCGTAACTCCAAACTTTTTTCTCAAATATAGCGGACAGTGCGTTGCGCAGACGTGCATACAACACTGAACACCAAACTGTTATCTCTATTTAAGATATTTTGAAAAAAAGTTCCATATATGCTGTGCCGTATCGAGGTCCTTCTCGGCCCACGAATGTTTGCCCCCGACAACCTCGTAGAGCCAAACCTCGGTGCCATCGGTACCACCGACGTAGCGGTGCGCGACGACCTGATTGCGGCGCAACGGCAACTTCTCGACCTGCTCGTGGGTGCAGCGATTGACTGCGGCCCAATAGCCCACAGCGCGCGGCACGGCTATATATTTACCCCAGCCCCCTTTGTTGGTCGGGTCGCCATTCCAGGCCGAGGTTTTATCCTCGGTGCCGTGAATTTCTAATAGCGGTATAGGCTTTTTGGCCTCCAACTCGCGATACATCCACTCCATCGTAAGACCCGACACGGGTGCTACGGCAGCGAAGACATCGGGGCGCGTATAGGCGAGCAGGTAGCACATCTCGCCACCGTTGGAGTGGCCCGTAGCAAAGACGTTGGTACGGCTCAAACCATACTCCTTTTGCAATGTGCGCACCAGGCGGCAAGCGAAGCCCACCTCGTCGCGTTTCCACCCCTTCTCCTTGTGGAACGAGTAGCCCACGTCCCAACAATGTTTGCCGCGAAAATCCTGCGTGCCGCGCGGATAACACACAGCAAAACCGTTGCGGTCGGCAAGTGCGTTAAAGCCATATTTTAGCGACGGGATATTGCGCGAACCGTAGCCGTGAAACACGACCACGAGCGGAGCGTCGGCAGGCAAATTGGCCGGCAAATAGAGCCAATAGGTATATTCGACGCCCTTGTGGCGCAGAGTGTGTTGTGTGAGCTGACCCTCGTCGGCAAAAGCCGAAGCGCAGAGTGCGAAAACCGCCACAATGGATAGCAAGATACGTCTCATAGCGCAGGAGGTTTAGCTCTATTTCACAACATTCTCCATCATCCACGCCGAGCGAGCCTTCATCTGCTCCGGATAGGTGTAGTGGCGCGATTGAGGTACAATCATCAGGTGGATAGGTGCTTCGATAGCGTTGCAAGCGGCCTGAATCGATGTCGGACATACAACGAGGTCGTTGTAACCAAACGATACAAATATCGGCTGCTTCATCAGGCGGGCAAAATTCACCACGTCGTAGTATTTTACCGTTTCGAGGCGTTCTTTGGTTGCAAGGGCCTTGTTCTTAAAGACATAAGGCCACGCATTTCCCTGACCGTGAAGGTAACCCGTCAGGTCGCACATTGCGGGATAGAACGCACCGGCACACTTAACTTTCGGGTTGAGGTAGGCTGTGGTTATCGAGAGCGCACCACCCTGCGAGCCACCCATCACGCCGATATGGTCGCCATCGACAAAGTCGAGTTCGGCAAGGAAGTCGATAGCGCGAGCGCAACCGAGGAAGATGCGTTTGTAGATATAGTTATCCTTATCGTCGATGCCCGAGAACTGATAGTTGAGCAACGAGCCTTGTTTGAGCGATGTGTATATCGATTCGGGTTCGAGGACGGTCGGGATACCGTGAATACCGATTTCGAAGGTAACAAAACCCTTCTCGGCCTCGCTGATATAACCCTTGCGCGAACGACAACCCGCACCAGGCACGATAAGCAATGCTGGGCAACGACCCTCGTGGTGAACAGGCACGCAGAGCGTTCCATAGATGCGCGAGCCCTTCTTGTAGCTCTGGAAACTTGCCGAATAGACATTGACGGTCGGGGTACACTTCTCGGGAACGAGCGTCAGTTGAGGCAACATTGCCAACTTCTTGTTCTGCTCAACGGCCGCCTGCCAATACTGCACAAAGTCGTCGGGCATAATGGTCGTAGCCTTGATATTCTCGACGTCGAAGCCTGCCGTTGCGCACTCCTCGTATTTGACTCCATCGACCGTAGCCCAAACGCGACAGCGCAGGAAGCCCGGCTTATTCATCGTATAGCCCGAGAGGGTTGTGCTGCCGTTTTTGAGGGTCATCTTGCCCTTTTTGAGAGGTTCGAGAAAGTCCTCCGAAATCTCGTAGTATATCTCGGCATTCTTTATCGGCGTATTGCTGCACGTCGTCACAGCAACCTCGAAGCGAGGCTTCTCGCCACATTTGTAGAGCCAATCCTCGACGTGGTCGGGAGTGACCGTAACCTTGACAAACGACTGCTTCGGCTGTGCGAAGGTGATGATTGTGCCAACGAACAACAGCATCAGCACGAGAGATAGTTTTTTCATACTTTGCCTCTTTTTTGGATTAAAACTACCCAAAGGTAGCAAAAATTTCGGTAATCAAACACTTCGGCCCACCTTTTACTCTCCGAAACGGCTCTACGCATTTGGAAATTATCGAAATAATTGATAATTTTGTTAAACAAGTATAGGACGATGAAGAGATTTTTACTTTTTTCGGTATTGGCATTGGCGGCCATTGCAGCCGATGCGCAGAGTCGTGCAGAGCGCATTCTGCGCGAAATTCGTAATCCCAAATCGCAATACGTCGTGGTAATCTCCCACCGTGGCGATTGGCGCAACTATCCGGAGAACTCGATTGAGGCTGTCGAGTCGGCAATCCGTATGGGTGTCGATGTGGTGGAGATTGACGTTCATCGCACAGCCGACGGCCACCTTGTCGTCTGTCACGACAAGACCATCAACCGTACGACGAGCGGCAAGGGCAAGATAGCCGAACTCACGCTCGATTCGATTCGTCGTTGTTCGCTTCGTGCGGGTCACGGTGTGCGTATGCCGAAGTATCGTATGCCGACGCTTGCCGAGGTTTTGGACGTATGTCGCGACCGCGTGATGATAAATATCGACAAGGGATACGACTACTACGACCAAATTTTGGAGATGCTCATCGAGCGCAATATGGTCGAGCAGGTCATCATCAAGAGCAGCAAGAAGCCACAGACTATCGCTTCGCGCTTTGCCTCACATTCGCGCAATATGCTCTATATGCCGATTATCAACTATACGGCCAAGGGTTGGGAACGCCACGAGCCACTTTTCGAGGCATATCTCGCGAGCGGCTTGGATATTACGGCATACGAAATCTGCTGGAACGGCACACTCTCGGGCGAGGAGCAGATATTCCGTCGCGTTGTGAAGAGTGGCGCAAAGTTGTGGATAAACACCCTATGGGATTCGCTCTGCGGTGGCGAGAAGGAGGGTTTGGAGGACGACCGCGCTGTTGGCAACGAGGAGCAAATCTATGGCAAGGTGCTGTCGTTTGGCTGCTCGATGATTCAGACCGACCGTCCTGCAATGCTTATCGAGTATCTAACCAAGAAGGGTCGTCATACACTCGAATAGCAGGGCTATGGGTCTCTTCTCCCGCATATCTCGTTTCTACTCCATCTCTGCGCCGCAACCTCCGTCCGAGGATACGACAACACCCGATGGAGAGCGTCGTTACAAGCGATTGGCCTTTGAATCGTTTATCGCGGCAACGCTTGGATACAGCCTGTATTACGTCTGCCGTACGAGCCTGAACGTGATGAAGAAGCCGATTATCGACAGCGGAGTGTTGGACGCCTCCGATTTGGGCGATATAGGCTCGGCACTGCTCTTTACCTATGCTATCGGCAAGTTCGTCAATGGCTTTATTTGCGACTATTGCAACATCAAACGCTTTATGGCGACGGGACTTGTTGTGTCGCTTATCGCCAATCTTGCGATGGGTCTTTGCGGTATGGCAACCACCTTTATCCCGACGTCGGTCATCTTTATCTGCTTTGCTATCTTGTGGGGCGCAAACGGCTGGGTACAGTCGATGGGTGCGCCTCCTGCAATCATATCGCTGTCGCGATGGTTTCCGCTCTCGCGACGTGGAACGTTCTACGGCATATTCTCGGCGAGCCACAATATTGGCGAGTTTCTCTCCTTCCTGTTTGTCGGCCTGATTGTATCGGCAGCCGGGTGGCAGTGGGGTTTTGTCGGTTCGGCCGTTGCGGGTGTTGTGGGCGTTGTGCTGATATTACGTTTTATGCACGACACACCCGAATCGAAGGGGTTGCCTCCAATCGAGCAGATTGCCGGCGAACGACAGCGGAAGCAGGGCGAGTCGGTTAGGGATATTCAACGCCAAGTGATTCGTATGCCTGCGGTCTGGATTTTGGCCGCAGCGAGTGCGTTTATGTATATGAGCCGATATGCGATAAACGGCTGGGGCATACTCTACTTGCAGGAGGCGAAGGGTATGTCGGACGCTACTGCCATATCCATCATCTCGATAAATGCCCTTTTGGGTGTGTTTGGTACGGTTTTGTCGGGCTGGTTCTCCGATTCGCTGTTTAAGGGCGACCGCAGATGGCCGGCACTGATATTCGGACTCCTCAACTCGGTGGCGTTGGCTCTGTTCCTTTATGGAGGCGACGCGGTGTGGGTCAATATCTTGGCGATGGTCCTCTTTGGGGTAGCTATCGGTGTGCTGATATGTTTCCTCGGCGGATTGATGGCTGTCGATATTGTACCACGCAAAGCGACGGGTACGGCGTTGGGTATTGTCGGCATCGCCTCGTATATTGCAGCCGGCGTACAGGATATGGTCAGCGGCTGGTTGATAAACGATAATACGACCCTCACCGCTACGGGCGACAAGCAATACGACTTTACGGCTGTCGGCATCTTTTGGCTTGTGGCCTCGGTCATCTCGTTCTTGTTGCCACTTGCAAATTGGCACCGCAAAGCCGAGGAGGTTGAGTGCGATAAAGAGGGTGTGTAGGCCCGATTTATCTGTTGCGTTGATATATTTAATCGAAAACCGCTATCTTTGCACCGATGAAACTATCGTTAATCATAGCCACCTACAATCGTTCGGCGTCGCTTGTGCGCGCGCTCTCGTCGGTCGTTCGCCAAACGGCCGATGCAACGCTTTGGGAGTGCATCGTTGTAAATAACAACTCGACCGACGACACTGCGGCCCGTTTTGCCGAGTTTGCCGAGGCTCACAAGGAGTTTGCCCTGCGTATGGTCGATGAGCCGAAACAGGGACTCTCCAATGCCCGAAATTGCGGTATTGCCGCTGCTCGGGGCGAATATATTGCAATTATCGACGACGACGAGACGCTCGAAGAGAGTTTCGTAGAGTCGTATATCGACTTCTTCGAGGCCTTTCCATCGGCCATTGTAGCAGGTGGTGCAGTTGTGCCGTGCTACGAGAGTCGCCGACCAAAGTGGGTATCGCGCTACACCGAGCAGATGATTGCCAACCCTTTGGACCTCGACGTTGTAGTCTGCCTCTTCCCTGCGCACCGAGTACCTGCGGGCGGAAATATGGCCTTCCGTCGCGAGGCGTTCGATAGATTTGGAGTATTCAATCCACTACTGGGTCGCAATGGTAAATCACTTGCAGGTGGCGAGGAGAACGAACTCTTCGAGCGTATGCGTCGCGAAGGTGAGCCGCTATACTTTGTACCCAATGCGGCAATCTTTCACCATATCCCCGACGAAAAACTCACCGACGACTACTTCGACCGTTTGAGTTTCAACGTCGGTCGCAGTAAGCGCGTGCGTGCCGAACTCGCGGGCAGAGTCGATGCGCTCCGACGCGACGAGCGACTAAAACGAATTGCAACGTGGCTGCTTGCGCTCTTCTATGCGCTTACGTTCCGCCTTGCAAAGGGTCGCTATCTGATGCGTATGCGCCGAGGAATATCCCGCGGAATAGAGGCCGAATAGAAAACAGATAGGCTGTCGCGACACTATGTCGGACAGCCTATCTGTTATTTTGGTTTGTGCGGTTGTTAGAAAGCGTTTGCAGCAAGACCGGCAGCAACCAAACCAACGTAAAGAACGATGTAGAGGAAGATAAACACGGCACCTGCACCTGCACCAATCATAGCCCACTTCTTTGCAGCAGCGGCAGCCTCGATAGCCTCCTGATGGTGACCACCAACCCAAAGCGCATCGACGCTCGAAGCCTTAATGATTGCCACGATACCGAGTGGCATACAGCAAAGAACAGTTGTAAGGATTGCCCAAACGAGATTATTGTCGGGTTTCTGTGCTGGAATGTTGTTGTTCTCCATAGTTTTAGTAGAGTTTTACGTCTGCCGACATCGAGCAGCAAATTATTTCTATTCGGCAGGGTGATGCCAAATCCCTATCCTATAATTGATTGCAAAGTTATAAATAAATATTGCAAATCCAACCATTTGCCGACAAAAAAAACATAGTGCAATACAAGAAAATGCTCTCCGAAATTGCAACACAACCGTCGGCTCTTTGTCGTGCAACCGCATCGACTCCGAGGCGAATTTTCAGACAGAAATAAGTGATTTTCAGGCACAAAAGTTGGTAATTTGCAAAACTTTTACTATATTTGCACTATGGGATTATTTGCAAATACCCCCCCATTGGCATCTTATGCTACTCTCGTAAGATAGATTTACCTCGTGTTATAGATACGGGGCGCGAGCCGTTTTGCTCTATTCAATCAGGCTCAAAACCCACAATCTGCCGTGGAGCTGCCGTGCAGCCTCACGCCTTTGATATTGGCGCTACCCGACCCTTGTGAGAGCGCACGACAAATCGCATACATCAACAACAAAAAACATAGCAATTATGAAAGCAGAGAAGAGATTAAGGGAGTATCAACCTCCTTGTACAAAAGCACTCTCTATCGTGAGTGAGGCTGGCTTTGCAACAAGTTCGCCACTGCAATACGAAAAGACCCCGTCGATGGATTATGGCGACAATGGGGAGCAATGGTTTTAGTTAATTTATCGGAGGAGAAAATTATGAAACGCAGCAGATTATTATGGACTATCGTGTCGCTATGCGCATTGAGCGGCTGTACAACAAGCGATATAGACGAGATTGTGGAGCCACAGCGCCCACAGCAAAAGCAGGAGGTTGTTATCCACGCAGTAGAAGCGGCCGACTCGCGAGCAATACACGGCACCGAGGAGGAGCACACTTCGTTCCGTTGGCAGAAGGGTGTCGATAAAATCGGCCTCCTACTTGGCCATTCCGACTCCTACGACGAGTGGTGGGAGACCGACCACTATCGTTTTTCGAACACAACCGATGGCGATAAAGCGGTATTTGTCTACGACGCCGACCCCGACCAATACTTCGAATTGCCACAATTAGAAGTTGGCCAAACGATTGTTGCCTACTATCCGTATGGCTCGGCCGTGTCGAGTTGGTACAACGTATCAAAACCTTATTTGAGAAGTTCGCTCGGCTCGCTACTCCAAAAGGGCGACAACAACACCGAGCATCTCTATCACGGCGACTATATGTATTCGCGCCCTATCACGCTCGAAGAGAAACATTTTGACTCGGAGGGCAACTTACGATTGGAGATGGAGTTCGGCCACATCTTTGCGAAGATGCGTTTTACGGTAAAGAACAGCACCGACAAGCCTCTCGACATCAACAGCCTTGTCTATCGCTCAACCAAAGAGGACGATATTATGCAAGGTACACTCTGCCTCGATGCCACAACAGGTCTGTTGGACTTGGATAACAAGGGAGATTGGGGAGGCGTTCCACCGAGCAACTCGGCTGTACTCGAAGTCGAAGATATTGTTCTGCAACCAGGCCAAACAGCAACATTGTGGATGTGGATGATGCCTTTGGACTTTACGGCCGGCAATAGCGACGGACGAAAGGCCGACATTATGGTAAACACCTCGGCAGGAGTATTCCGTGTGCAAAACACCAACTTCAACACGAGATTTGTTGCCGGCAATGTCTATCGTCAGGGCTTTGAACTCACCTCGGAGAAGTTGTTGGCCGACTACGCATACGTCAGCGACCCCAACTTTGCCAATATCCTCTATTATGGCAACATTGAAGGCGATGTATATGACGAGGAGGGCAACTTTATCGGTGGCAGCTACACCCCACTCTACGACCTCGAATTACAACCATATCCTCTATTTGATGGCGAGAATTGGGAGGTGCAACTCACAACAGGCTGCTATATCAAAATCAGCGAGGCGGCAAAATTGACCTCGATGAATATCGCAATACAGATGAACAACGCCCTCTCGCTTGACGGTCTGCAATACTTTACGGGATTGAAGCAGTTGGACGTCAATCTGGGCAGCGATACCGACCCGGCAATGTCGTTGCGCGCGTTGAAGTTTGGCACACTCAAAGAGCTCGAATCGTTCAGTATTATGATGACAAAGGTGCCAAGCATCGACTTCTCGGCAAACACCAAACTAAAAACTATCTCCCTGGGACAAGTACCACAATTAGAAAAGATTATCGGACTCGAAAAACTAACCTGCTTGGAGGCGTTTGGTATTGGCGAGACTCCAAATGGCTTTGAACTCGACCTCTCGGTATGCCCAACCCTGAAAAATGTGGATATTAACAGCTTTAAGCCATACGGCACACTAAATCTGTCGAATCTTCAATTGTCGTTACTGAATATATCTTTGCCAAATCTCGACGCGGTAAATAGCGCTAACCTCTCGGTTGAGGAGTTGCACAACTTTGCCGGCACACCATTCCCTTCGGGCGCACCAAGGGGCGTCAAGAGGCTGTATCTGTCGGGGCCATACGACACCGATACCTCTATGAGCGCACAATTTGGCGAGATGACCGAAATCGAGTATTTGGAGTGTGGCGGAATGTTCCCCGACTTGGTCTTCACATCGGCACAAGCAAGCGTCAAGGAGCTTGTGATATATTGCAACGAGGGTACAAACCTTCCGTCGGGCTGGTCAAACCTCACCGGCTGCCAAAGCATCATTATCAACAAGAGTAGTTTGGCTGGCGAGTGGTGCTTTGACGAATTGGACTTGTCGGGTATGACCTCGCTATTGAGTGTCGATATTCTGGTAAAAAAGATAAATTCGTTTATCGCTCCGCCATCGTTAAAGACGCTCAACCTCACCATTCAGAACAGTTTAACATTCAACCCTACGGCAGCACTCGAAACCATACATATCAACAGCGTTCGTGGCAGCATCACGCTTGGCAATGGCCCAGCCGTGAAGGAGTTATATCTTATCGGCGAGGCCGGCACAAACGAGCCTGCAATCATACTCGGTGCATACCCTCTGCTCGAACGCTTGACTGTCGATACGGGTAGTTATGGCACCGTTTCGTTTGGGGCCTCCGAATATCCATCATTGACCTACTATTCGGTCTCTTATGGCAAGTATATTAGGACTATTCCGTCGGCCACCGTATTCCCTAAACTCGAAGAGTTGTCGTTGTCGAGTTATTCGGGAGTGCGCACGCTCGATTTGACTGCATACAACCATCTGAAAAAGTTGTATGTCTATGAGAGCAATTTTGGCAATGGCGCTATCTCTATTACAGCCGCACAGCGCGACTACGCCCAGGCCAACGCAGCAAGCAAAGCATTCTCGGGCATTACAGCCAACAGCGTAAGCTCGATTTACAAAATTGTGGAGTAATCCACACTATCCACCCAATAGGGCCGACAGCCACCGCTTATACGGTGGCTGTCGGTTTTTCAAGAGAGAGGCGGGCAAAAAGTGGCGGCTTTCGCTCATTATTTGCGAATAATTTGTATCTTTGGGGTAAATTGCACAACAAAAGACAGAGTTATGATAATTCGCTCAATCCTCGAAAATGACCTCTACAAATTTTCGATGTCCCACTACTATCAGGTGCATTACCCCAATGCTTGGGGCGAATTTACCTTCCACGACCGCAACGATACCGAATACGACGAGGAGTTTGTCGAGGCCCTAAACCAGGAGTTTGCCTCGCTTGCGACCCTGTCGCTGCAACCCTCGGAGTTCGATTGGGCAACAAAGTGCATCAACTATATCCCTCAATGTTTTTGGGAGTGGCTTCGCCAATTTCGATTTGAGCCATCGAAGATAAAGACGTGGCTCGACCAGAAGCACCATCTGCATATCGAGGTGGCCGATGCGATGTACAAGGTCACATTCTACGAGATTCCGATTCTTGCGATTGTCTCCGAACTCTATCATCGCCATATCGGCGACGGATACCAAAACCGCGAGTCTCTTGCCGCAGCGATGACCCCACGAATGGAGCGCAAGGTTGCCATTGCCGCCAAGCATAACCTCTACTTTGCCGACTTCGGTATGCGCCGTCGTTTCAGCACGCTTGCCGAGGAGGTTGCCATCGAGTATATGAGAGAGCACTGTCCGACCTTTACGGGTACATCGACCGTCGCGTTTGCGATGAAGTACAACCTCCGACCTATCGGTACAATGGCACACGAGTGCTTTATGTTCCAGGCCGCAGTTCATACCCCAAAGGAGGCCAACTACGAGGTGATGGAGCGATGGGTTGATGTCTATGACGGCAATCTGGGTACGGTGCTGACCGACACCTATACGGTCGATGCCTTTCTGCGCAACTTTTCGATGAAGCTCGCCAAACTATACGATGGAGTGCGTCACGACAGCGGCGACCCCAAACTCTTTGGCGATAAAATTATCAAGAAATATGAGTCGTACGGCATCGACCCTTTGAGCAAGACCATTGTATTCTCCGACGGCCTCGATTTTGAGAGCGCAGCCGAGATTAAGGAGTATTTTGCGGGGCGCATCAAGGTAACGTTCGGCATCGGCACCAACCTTACTTGCGACATTGAGGGTGTGCGACCAATGAATATCGTGATGAAGTTGAAGCGGTGTCGCATCAACGAGCGACAACCAATCTACGGCTGTGTCAAGTTGAGCGACGTAGCGGGCAAGGCTATCGGCACAAAGGCAGATATTGCGAACTACAAGTATCAACTCGGAATTGAGTAGCGGCCAAAAGCCCGATTTAGAGTTGTAGTAATTCAGAAACAAAGAGGGGGTGTCCAACGATTTTGGACACCCCCTTATGCTTAACTCTGCTACCACTATCGGTGTATATGGTGCAATGTAGTCAGGCCGTGGGTCTGGCCGACGATATAGGTCTGTGCAATATCGGAGCCTGCGTGCAAGAAGTTGCTCAAAATAAGCTCCTTGCCAAGCGCAAATTGCAAACACGAGAAGGTGTCGCCAACCTGCATCTTCGAGTTCTCGCAACGCTCCGCCACAAAACGGTTGTCGCCCAAGTATCGTACCTCGCAGATGCGGTCGGGCAACCAGCCGAGCAACAAGCGGTCATCGACCATAAGGTCGCTTGTCGAGATGCACTCCACGTTGAAGAGGTCGGACTCGCAACTACTCTCGGCGTGGAGTCGTTCGCAAAAATCGACCCAATCGCAACCCTCGGCATATTGAGCCAACACGTCGAGCGTATGGAGCGAGATGGTATTGTATCCGCGTGTCGAGTAACCCCAAACACGCTCCAATGTGCTTTCGGATATATGCTTGCGTTGCTCCATCTCAATAACGGCAACCAATGCCAAAAAGTCGGCGTGAACGACCAACCTCTTGCCAAAACGGCTCTCTACACGCTCTCGCAGAGCGACTACTTGTGGTATATCTCTTCTTATGCTCATCGTTTTACAAAAATAATACTTATCTTTGACAATCAAAAATCCGCAAATGGCCGACGAGAGTGTAATCTTGAAGCACGCACCCGAACAATCGGAGGCGAAACGGGGCTTTTACGACTTTAAGTTGTTGAGAGCCACGGCATACTCACATTTGTATTTGGCCTGCAAAGAGGGCAAACGCTTCTTGATAAAGACAACAAAAGACAATTCCGAAAGACAAATCCGACAGCTGCGTCGCGAGTATGAACTATCAATAAGTTGCGACCACCCACACATTATACACACATACACCTATGAGGCCGATTTGGAGGTGGGAGCAGCTATCGTGATGGAGTATATCGAGGGTCGAACGCTTGCCGAATACCTCGCCGAAAACAGACAAAAAAAGGAACGAGAGCGCATCTTTGCGGAGCTGTTGTCGGCAGTCGAATACCTGCATAAGCGAGGCGTCATTCACAACGACATCAAGCCCGAAAATATACTTATCGCACGAGCCGACAACTCGCTAAAACTTATCGACTTCGGTCTGGCCGACAGCGATGCCGAGTATGCTATGCGTACGCTCGGTTGCACGCCTCGTTACGCCTCGCCCGAATTGCGAGAGCAACGAAGCGGAATTGATGCCCGCAGCGACATCTATTCGATTGGCGTGCTGATGCGTGAGATATTTGGCACACGCTACCACCGCATCTCCGAGCGATGCTGCCGTGCCAATGCCGAGGAGCGATACGAAAATATATCGGCACTGCAACGGGCTTGGCGCAATCGTAATCTTCCGCAGAAAGTGCTGCTTGGAGTGGTGGTAGCCACAATTTTTGCTCTACCTTTCATCTTTTTGGTTCAGATGAAACTCGCCGAGCGAAACGAAAAGCGTGAGCGAGAGCAGCTGTTCCGGCAAATCGAGCACGATGTCGAGCAGATATATGCGATTACTGCCGACTCTATCTCTCGGGCGGTCTATTACGAATTTGCCAACAACCATATCGTGTCGTTCTGGGATGAACTTGCGAAGTATCAGGGCGAACATATCGCTCCGATTGCCGATGCGGAGTTGAATGCTCTTGCAACAAATGTCTATACTCATACACTCAACAAGTATCACAACCGTCTTTGGGAGCAGACAAATGCCCTGCCTGTGATGCACAAAAGCAACCTCCCTCTTGTCGAGCAAAGGTTTTATAATGCGTTGCTTCAAGAGCGCAAGCCATATCGGCCATATTGTGCAAAGTAGCCAAAAGACAACGAAAGACAACAGCAAATCGAACTATTGTCTCTTATTTACTTATACCTTTGTGTATCCCATCGGGAGAAGGGCCGTTACAGGCTGTTTTAAGAGTTCTCCCCATCGGGTACTATATATTTATATAAGGGGTAAAAAACCAAAAAACGAGGCTATTTATAAAGGTATAAAGAGATATTAACCATTAAATTCTAACAAAACTATGAAGAAATTATTTTTTGCGTGCATCTCGTTATGCATTATGACCGCGTGTGGCATCAACAAAGAGGCTGCCACCGAAACAACCAACCAACTCTTTTCGTGCATTCAGGGTCAGAAAACGGCTTTGTTGAACCAAATCTACCCCGAGACGGCCAACCACAACAAGTTCCAGGAGTTTACGAAGTACACTATCGGCGAGATTAAATCGGACGATAAGGGCATCTGTGTAGATGTTGTATTGGAGTACATCGCAGGTCGCTACGAGCCTGCTTCGCAGAAGAACGTAAAGGTCTACCTTGCCGAGAACGAGGAGGGTGGCTACAACGTTTGCGACAGCTTCGGTATCTTTATCTTCGACCAGACAAGCGCATTGTACAACTATGCTATTATTACCGGCTGTCTCAACGAGCTCAAAGACGTTAGCGACGTTCAGATTGCAACCAAATTGAACGATGCGAAGCAGATGCGTCAGCAGCACTTCGACAAAATCAAGAAGGAGTTGGAGGATAATATTACCATCGAGCGTAAGACAACCGTATGCTATGCAAACGTAACCCACTACGAGCACGTTAAGCTTACGAACAAGACCCCATACGACATCAAGGGTCTGAAATACAGATTTACAAAGGGTACAAACGATTATGGTAACGAGTTAGTACCAACCAAGGTCCTCAAAGCCGGCTATTGGTTGGCTTTCCAACCATACGAGTATGCGGTATACAACACAGAGAAGACATCGTTCAAGCTTGTTATCGAGGATAAGGTCGTTTGGAATATTATCAAGGGTTTGGAGTACACAGGTACCGAGTATGAGGCTTATTTGGCTCAAAAGGCCAACGCAACCGCTGCGGAGTAGTCCAAACATTTCAGGTAAAAAGAGTTCTAACAGAAGGGGTGTCCAAAGATTTTGGACACCCCCTTTTTATCTCCAATCCCACGCTGGGCGGGCAGGGTCTTCGGCAGTGAGGGCCTCGGCAAGCGAGAGTCCCAAAGCCTTCGCTACGCCCTCGCCATACGCGGGGTCGGCACGGTGGCAGTTGCGGATATGGCGTTGCTTGATAAACACCTCCGCGTCGCCCATAGCACGAGCCGTATTCTCGCAGGTGGCAACCTTATCCTCGTCGCTCATCAGTCGCCACAACTTGCCCGGTTGCGTAAAGTAGTCGCTATCGAGTTCGCGCTCGTCGTAGTTATAGACCTCACCCGCGGCCGACAAAGGCGGCTCTTTGAGGTGGGGCTGGTCACGCCACTCGCCATAACTATTAGGCTCGTAGCCTATCGTGCGACCAGCATTGTCATCGGTGCGCATCTGGCCGTCGCGGTGGTACGAATGGTAGGGGCAACGAGGCTTATTTACGGGTATCAGGTGGTGATTTACACCCAAGCGGTAGCGTTGCGCATCGCCATACGAAAACAATCGCCCCTGCAACATCTTATCGGGCGAGAAACCGATGCCGTCGATAATGTTCATCGGATTGAATGCCGCCTGCTCGGTCTCGGCAAAGAAGTTCTCGGGGTTGCGGTTAAGCTCCAAGACGCCGACATCGTGCAGCGGAAAATCGCCGTGATACCACACCTTCGTAAGGTCGAACGGATTGATATGATATTTGCGTGCCTGCTCCTCGGTCATTAGTTGCACCTGCATCAGCCAACGCGGATATTCGCCACGCTCGATAGCCTCGAACAAATCGCGCTGATGCGACTCTCTATCCTTTGCAATCACAGCCTCTGCCTCGGCGTCGGTCATATTTTTGATACCCTGCAAGGTACGCAGATGGAACTTAACCCAAGTGCGGCGGTTATTGGCGTCGATAAAGCTATATGTGTGGCTACCAAAGCCGTGCATATGGCGAAACGAGGCGGGAATACCGCGTGGCGACATCGTAATCGTGACCTGATGTTGCGCCTCGGGCAGCAGTGTCCAGAAGTCCCAATTACTGTTTGCCGAGCGCATACCCGTACGAGGGTCGCGCTTGATGGCGTGGTTGGGGTCGGGGAATTTCAGCGGGTCACGCAGAAAGAATACGGGGGTATTGTTACCCACTAGGTCCCAGTTGCCCGAGTCGGTATAGAACTTCATCGCGAAGCCACGAATATCGCGCTCGGCATCGGCTGCACCACGCTCGCCAGCAACGGTCGAGAAGCGGACAAAGCAAGGGGTCTGCTTGCCCACCTCCGAGAAGATTGAGGCACGGGTGTAGGCCGTGATGTCGTGCGTGACGGTGAATGTACCATACGCACCCGAGCCCTTGGCGTGCATACGACGCTCGGGGAATACCTCGCGGTCGAAGTGGGCCAACTTCTCGGTCAGCCAAGGGTCTTGAAGCGTTATAGGGCCTCGCACACCTGCGGTCTGTGTGTTCTGGTTGTCGGCAATGGGACGGCCATTCTCGGCCGTAAGGTGTTTTTTGTCGTTCTGTTTCATATCGGTATTTTTTTGATTGATTTAATACCGACACTCCCAAAACTATGCCAATCAACGGTCGCTTACCTTTGCATAAGCCAATCTCGCTCCTATACTATCGAGCCGTAAACAAAAAGCCCTCACCGAAGCGAGGGCATAGGTACATAGACCTTCGAGGGGAGGCTATGAGGGTTGTTGCAAGCAAATGCTTACAGCACGATTGTCAAAACATACGACTCTTGGGCACCGCTACACACTAACTTATATTCACCCGACTTATAAGAGGATATATCAACTTCACACGAGGTAAACGATGGAAGTTCTTTACTATACATCTCGACGCCATTGCTATCCACAAGTTTGTAACTAACGGCAAGCGTCGAACGCAAAGTCAGCCTTTTGTCAGTTTTGAAGTATTGAAGTCGAATAGATTCGGCGACCTGCTCTACCGTAGGGCTGAGCAACACCTCTTCGTAGGCAATCTTCTGATTTTTCAAGTCGGAGTATTTTCGTGCAATCTGCCAATCCGACGAGTAGTCGCCTTTATAGACTAATCGCAGTTTATCGCCCAAAGCTATATTGCTCGGAGATATTTGTATGTTGACAGTATAGCCAATCTTTTTTCCGACAGCACAAGTTATTGTTTGTTGCGCCAGGATACTCTTCACGTTATTATCCTTGTCGCAGTGGGCAATACCTATGCTACCCGAAAACTCGACATTTCCCACATTCATCAATCCAACGTATGTCTTAAACTGCTCACCACTCATATAGTTGGTTGCGTTGGTATGTATTCCTTGGTATTGAATACCCGACGAAGAGTTTTGAAACGAAACCAACGACACCAAATCCTTATAGGTCGAGGTATCTGTTTTATCGGGATACATATATAATATTGCAGCCTGGAAACGTGGGTAATCAATTTTATCCAACAGATAGTAGCCATTGCTTTTGCCGTCCCAACCAAAATTAAACCTAAAATAATTGGCATCGGTATATCCGTCCATTACAAAGGCGTGACCACCATTATCTGCTGCATGAGTTCCTCTATAAATCGTTGGACCATAATCTTCGAGGTTGCGTTTAAGCATACTCAACCACTCCTGCTCGGTATATGACGCACGACTCAACTTTATGGCACCCTTGTTATACCTGAAATGTGTAGACATACCCAAAGCCCAATCGAATATCGGTGTGGTATTATTCTCATCAAACATTGCACCGACCGCAGTTCCAATATCATAGAAGAAGGTAGCAACTGCATCGGCTTGCTCATTGGTATAATTAACCCCCTTATACTTGGCAAGCATATTATTGTAGTCATACTTATGTCCAAGCTTATTTGCCGGAACTGTGTGGGTTTGTCCGTCCGAGCCTGTGTAACTATATTCGGGAGTTGTTCCGACGCCCTCGCTCGGCCATTTGTTATAGTAAGTAACAATGGCGAGGGCTGTTGTAACACAGCCAATTCTACCACCCGGGCTTTTATCCTTGAATGGTGCGCCCTGACCCCATAAAGCGGTCTCGTACTCACACACAACCTTGCCGGTATCGGCTCGCGTAGAGAGCTGCGTTGCCTGTATCAAGCCACTCTGCACGGCCTTAATATAGTTGCACATATCAGACAACAATCCGCGAGCGCCATCGGCTACGTCCTGCGTATCGAATCTGTTGTCGTGGGAGAAGGCCAATATTGGTCGTGGTGCCGAATCGTCACCGGCAACGATAACAAAGCCATCGCGGTCGGTACGGTTGTAGATATACATTAGCGCCGACTCTGTCGCTGAACTTTGGTTGCGTGAGACCGATATACTCATTGCATCACTGCCCGCCCAAGCCAACTCCAACCCAACGGCCGAGGAACGCGTTGCTCCGGCCGAGAAGAACTCTATGGCAATCTCTCTTGCAGTCGGCTCGCTGATAGGTGCGGCACAAAGATTAACTGCAAGAAAAAGAAGTGGAAGTATGATAAGTCTTTTCATTTGTCGTTTGTATTAAATGTTGGAGAAATCTATCTTCGATATACCACCTAAACTCTCAAAGTAAACATTTGTGGCTCCCTTTGTCTTGAATACAAGTTCTCGCTCTGCCACACCATCGTAGTCGTAGCGCGTAACAGCAGTACCAGATAGCGAGATGCTGTTGCCATCGCCCATATATGCAGAAACGGTATCAATACTGTTGCCTTTAAATACCGGCAACAGGATAGAACTTCCCTTGTGGAGAAGATAGAGAAGTTGTATATCAGGGTCGAGGACCGAACTGATCGCAACCTTACTAACGTGATTGCGTTTGATTGTACATTTGTCGGAATAGACTATCTCGCGCGTCGAGCCATCGATAAATGTAACCTTAACAGTAAAACCATTTGAGAAGGTTGTTGGCAACACCAAGAAATTAAAGAATGTCGCCTCGTTGGCCAATAGGAGTTTGCCACTACCTGCACAAGAGAGGACTATCGACTGTACCTTATTCTTGTTTATCACCTTCTCGGGGGCCGTCACATCGATATAGTAGTCGCCGGCAATCGACTCGTTGTTATTACCCATAAGGGTTACACTTTTGACAACTTCATTACCGGTAATGCCGACCTGCAAAGTACCCAACAAAGATGCAAACTCAAACGAGTCGCCATCTGCGCTTGTTCCATATAGCACGTCGTGCTGATGGTTGAATGTTCCCTCCGCATAGGTCTGCTTATCGCTCACTGTATATTGCAAAAGGAGCGAGCCATTCGATGTACCGCAACTCTTGCAGTTGTACATTGCATAGGCTCCACGGTAGGTGCAATTAACCTTATCCAAATCCTTTATCTTTACAAAGTCACCGACAGAGTCGCCCGTAGCGCCTTTGAATGTATATCTCGAACGGGAGAGCTCCGAAAAGACCTCAATAGTGCAGCCCTTTGTCCAATACGAATCCATACACTCCAAGTCCAAGGCTGCGTCGGGGCAAACAATCTCAGCGTGAATAGTCTCCTTGCCGATAGTTGGCGGCGTTGGGAGTGATGGAGTTTGTGGCTCCTCGGCTGTATTATCCGAACAGCCTACAACAGACATTGCAAATAGTGCAAGACTCATCAATTTGGCAAATTGTGTCATATAATTTCTTGTTTGTTATCTCAACGACCTACAACGCCAGCCCGAAAAATATCAGCCAGTGCAGATATTGACGCATTGATTGCTCAATAAGTAGATACAAAATTATAAAAAAGTTGCGAAATTCCTACCGACCACAAAATAATATTTTGAGATATGGTTTTTCTGCGTATACACTGACCGTTATTTGCTTTTAAATTTGTATCTTTGACATATCAAACACACCGTTTGGTCACGGAACGCATAGCCGATGTCCGTTGTGAAAACATTCAAGGCGGGGCAACTCGCCTTTTTTGTATCCATTCGAGAGACTCTTCTTTTGGGAATGGAATTGTCAGGCGAGAGGAATTGCATCGAATTGCGCTCGATTTTATCGGATTGCGGAAGTTGCAAATTTGAATAATTACAAATTTTGAGTAATTTTGTGTAATTCAAATCTCAATTATTATGAAAGAAGCCGGCTATGTATACATCCTTACCAATCCGAGTTTCAAGGAGGATTGGGTAAAAATTGGTAAAAGTTCTCGCCCCGTAGATATTCGCTCGAAGGAATTGGATAATACTGCCGTACCTCTACCGTTTGAGATTTATGCAACGCTTAAAACGGTAAAGTATTCGGAGGTTGAACGAGCTGTGCATCAAACTATTGATAGTTTGACAGATTTGCGTATTCGTCAAAACCGCGAGTTTTTTAATATCACCCCAAGTGAAGCATTGAATATTCTCAAACGAATGGCGACAATGCTCGACGATGCGGAGATCGAGGAATATGAAAACAACCAACCTGTCGACCCTGAAACAAATACTACAAAAAATGGCTTAAAGCAAAAAAGTGCTATTTCAGACACCGCAAACCTACAACTTGCGTTTTGGACTGAATTTATCAAAAATACATATACAAATGACACATTTAGCCAACTATTCTCTATGAGAAAGCCATACCCACAACATTGGTATGATATTAGCATTGGCTCGTCAGTGTGTCATATATGCCTTACTGCCAGCAGACAAAAGAGGGAAATAACTGCTGGTATTTATTGCACCGATGGAGATAAGACATATGATAACTTGTTATCAAACAAAACGCAAATAGAGACTCTTTTATCTGGTACCGTCGAGTGGCGAGGAGATAGAAAACATAAACGCATACTTGTTAGCAAACATTGCGACATAGACGATAAAAGCAATTGGGCGAATGCATTCAATTGGCTATATGAAATGAGTATTAAGATATATCAAATAGTAAAATCTAACAGCTAACAACCTATTTTAATCTCTTGGCGGGATTGGCTACTACGCAGACAAAGTCTGCTCCGCTTAACGCCTTTCCCTTGGAATCCTCGGCAAAGAGAGCGCAAGCATTGCCTGAAATGTGATTGACTTCGCTTCGCTCGTCTTTCACTGCGTCGGCTCGGCAATAATAGGGAGAGGAGTAATTGGAGCGAAGCGACCAAGTTCCCCTTTGACAAAGGGGGATTTAGGGGGAATGACAATACTCGTATCACAAAAAAGGAGTCGAAAAAATCGACTCCTTTTTTGTGATTCCGTTGGGGCTCGAACCCAAAACCTACAGCTTAGAAGGCTGTTGCTCTATCCAGTTGAGCTACGGAACCAAACCGACCTTAACGATAAGGCGTTGCAAAAGTATATATTTTTTCGAACTTATGCAATCTTTGCCACGAAATATCGGCAATGAGAGTTATCAAACATCGATTATAACAGCACTTCGCCCACAAAAAGTGCATCGGTAAGATTAAAACATCGGCTCCGCATCGTCGGCCTCAACCACGCGTTCCACACATTCGCGAGCAAGAGAGTAGTCGTAGCCACGGCTTGCTGCAAAGCGCAACAACTTGGCCCTAACATCGGCCGCCGAACTCCCCTTAACCGTCTTTGCACGACGCATCAGTAGCGCAATGAGTCGTTCGCGCACCTCGTCGTCACCAACCTCGCGCAGAGCCTCCTCGATAATATCGCGTGACACACCTTTTGCCCGCAAGGCCGTGGCGACCTTATATGCTCCCCAGCCAGCCAGACGCATCTTGTCGCGCACAAAGGCTGCTGCATAACGGCTATCGTCGATAAATCGCTCGCGCTGCAATCGGGCCAGCACCTCACGCGCATCGGCATCGGACACTCCCCAACCTCGCATCAATCGCAGGGCATCGCCCGACGAGCGTTCGGCTCGCGCACACAGGTTCATCAATGCCGTAGTGGCCTGCTGCGGGGTCTTCGTTCGTTTCACTTTCGGCTCCATACCATTCGCGGTCGATTAAACATATCGTCAAGCAACTCAATATCGCGATACCCCTCTTTGCGAAGCATTTGGCACATCTGCTCGCCATAGTGGGTATATATCTCGAACCACAACTCACCCCCATCGTTGAGCATCACCCTGGCGTTACGGGCTATCGAGCGATAGAAGCAAAGCGGGTCATCATCAGGCACAAAGAGCGCTTCGTGAGGCTCATAACGACAAACGTGGTCGGACATCGTCGCCTCGTCGGAGCGTGGAATATATGGCGGATTGGAGACAATCAGGTCGAACTCCCCGAGGTGGCTCATATCGCCCAACGCATCGGCCTCACGAAACTCCACTTGCGCGCCAAGACGTTCGGCATTACGTCGCGCTATCGACAAGGCTCTCTGCGAAATATCGACAGCAACGACCTCCGCACCCTCGACCAACTTGGCCAGCGAGATAGCGATTGCACCGCTACCCGTGCCGACGTCGAGAATACGCGCACCGGACTTTACCGTTCTTGCGATACGGTAGACCAACTCTTCGGTTTCGGGACGTGGAATAAGCACCCCCTCCGCAACCTCAAATGCCATTTCGCAGAACTCCGCCACACCCAGCACGTACTGCACCGGACGGCCAGCACGCAACTCGCCGACAAGGGCTTCGAGGTCGGCAATATCGCACGACTCGTCGTAGCGAGCCACAAGTTGCGAAAGGTCGTATTTCAGCCTATTGCATACCACCATACGAGCCACACTCTCGGCTTCGCGCGCTCCATACTGCGGCTCTATCGCATCGCGAATAAGGTGTATGGTCTGACGAAGGGTCATAAACGGAAATATGGTTATTTGAGATTCTCGGTTGCCATCTTTTGCATCTTCAACTCGGCCAAAGCGACCGCCACAGCCGCCTCAACCACCACTGCAGCACGCAAGGCTATGCAGGCATCGTGGCGACCCGTCACAGTTAGAGGAGCCACACAGTCGAGGTCGAAGTTATAGGTCATTTGAGGAGTTGCGATACTTGCCGTAGGCTTTATGGCGACGCGCACGACTATCGGATTGCCATTCGACACTCCCCCATTCACGCCACCCTCGTTATTTGTCTTGGTATGTCCGTCGGCATCGACTATCGCATCGTTACGTTGCGAGCCACGCAACCTGACACCCTCAAATCCGCTACCAAACTCAACGCCCTTGACTGCCGGAATAGAGAATAGCAGGTGGGCAACAACACTCTCCACCGAATCGAAATATGGCTCACCAAGAGTTCGGCCAGCCCCCTCGACACAACACTCCACCACACCTCCAACCGAATCGCCATCACGCATAGCCTGCGCAACAACCTCGGCAAACTGCTCCTTCGCACGGCAGCCACCCACCTCGACCAATCGGCTATCGAAACGGGCTTCGGGCAGAATACGCTTGGCAACCACACCCGCAGCGACCATAAGCAGAGTCATACGGCCCGAAAAGATACCGCCACCACGAAGGTCGAACTCCGGACCATATTTCGTGCGCGCCGTCAAATCGACGTGCGACGGACGCGGGTGGACCTCAAATTGCGAGTAGTCGGCAGAGCGCACATTGGCATTACGGAACTTTATCTCGATACGCTCGCCTGTCGTAACACCCTCCGACACACCCGAAACGATATGCGGCACATCACTCTCGCGACGCGATGTTGTACCGACCGCGTTAGGGCGACGACGCTCTATATCGCACTCGAAATCGGCCTCCGCAAGCGGAATACCACTCGGCACTCCATCTATACAGACCCCTATCTCGGGAGCGTGCGAAGCCCCATAGAATGTTATACGAAAACGCTCTCCAAAACTATTATGCATCTCCATAACGGATACTTTTTGAACTATTTAACCATCAGCGAGTCGAGGTCGTCGAAGAATCGCGGATAACTCTTGGCTACCGACTCGGCATTGCGCACCTTCAATCCCTGCTCACTCACAAGTGCAGCGATGGCAAGCGACATAGCCATACGGTGGTCGCCCAGACTATCGCACTCGACTCCACCCACAATACGACCGCCTCGAATCTTCATCACGTCGTCGCCCGACAAATCGACCTCGATACCCAACCTCCCATATTGGCTACGGATTGCCTCGGCACGATTTGACTCCTTGTGTTCGAGGCGCGAGACGCCCTTTATCACACTCTCACCCTCGGCCACAGCAGCAAGTGCAGCAAGTGCAGGGAAGAGGTCGGGAGAGTTGGTCGCATCGAACTCAAAGGCGTGAAGCGGACGATGCTCGACCCTTATCGAGTGTTGGTCGCTCACGACCGACGCTCCGGCACGCACCAACGCTTCGCATATTGCCACATCGGCCTGACGCGACAGAAGCGAGAGATTTGTTGCCTCGACAGCGCCCGCAACAGCGCCCGCAACAAGCATCGAAGCCGCAGCACTCCAATCGCCTTCGATAGTCACATCGGCAGGTTGGTAACTCTGGCCACCCTCGACAAAAAACTCCTCGTAATCGCTATGCTGTATGCGCACCCCAAACCACTCTGCCGTGGCGATTGTCATATCGAGATATGGGCGCGATACAGCCCCGTGAACGTGCAAAACCGTATCCTCCGCAGCCAAAGGCAGAGCCAGCAACAGGCCCGTAACAAATTGCGAAGATATAGAGCCATCGACCTCAATCTCACCTCCACGCATCGGGCCACAAACCTCGATAGGCAGACGGCCACCGCCATCGCGCACATCGACCCCAAGCCGACGCAACGGCTCGACCATCATCTCCATAGGTCGGTGCAGAAGCGTACCCTCGCCACAGATGGTTATAGGGCTATCGCAAAGCGATGCGATAGGTGTAAACAGACGGGTTGCAAGGCCCGATTCGCCAACATAAAGCACCGACTGCGCAGGTGCAAGGCCTCCGCAAACCTCGACCTCGGTCTCCGACAAACGATTGACCTTCGCACCAAGAGCCTCGATACATCGCAAAGCCGACTGCGTATCGCAACACAAATCCATATTGCGAAGCGTCGAACGGCCACGACAAAGCAGCGACGCAGCAAGCGCACGCTGTGCATAACTCTTCGAGCAAGGCAACACCACACGGCCTTCGACACGCCCCGACAAGAGAGTTTTATCCATAGTCAGATTTTTTAGGGATTATTGAGCCAACAAAAGAGCCGCTACTCCTGCTCCTCCGTAAGCGAGAACTTATGGTTGCGCTTCAACTCGAAGTTCTTGCCCAGATATACACGACGCACCATCTCGTCGGCCGCCAACTCCTCGGCTGTACCGGTTTTCAGGATTTTACCCTCGTAGAGAAGGTAGGTACGGTCGGTAATCGCAAGCGTCTCATCGACATTGTGGTCGGTGATAACAACTCCGATATTCTTCTGTTTGAGCGTCGCTACAATACTCTGAATATCCTCAACCGCAATCGGGTCTACACCCGCAAACGGCTCGTCGAGCAGAATAAACGACGGATTGATAGCAATGGCACGTGCAATCTCGGTACGACGACGCTCGCCACCCGAGAGTTGATTACCATAACTCTTGCGAACCTTCTGCAAACGGAACTCCTCGATAAGCGCTTCGAGGCGGTCGCGCTGATACTCCTTCGTATAGCGTGTCATCTCCAATACGGCCTTGATATTATCCTCGACCGAGAGGTTACGGAAGACCGAAGCCTCCTGCGCCAGATAACTCACACCAAGTTGCGCACGCTTATAGACCGGCAACTTCGTAAGGTCATCGACACGGCCGTCGTCGTGTTCGAGATAAATCGAACCTTCGTTAGGCTTAATCAGGCCCACAATCATATAGAACGAGGTCGTTTTTCCCGCTCCGTTCGGACCCAAAAGACCAACAATTTCGCCCTGTCGCACATCTATCGAGACGTGATTTACCACCGTACGAGCGCCATATTTCTTGACAAGTTCGCTTGTATAAAGACGCATATTACAAATTAAAAATTTCTAATTTTTCTACAAAGTTATGGTTTTTTCACAAACTTTCACTATCTTTGAGTAAGTTTTTACCCACAAAGGTTTAATCTATTACAATCGGAACAATGGCGCAGACGCTGACAGACAGAGAGTTGATACATCAAACACTTAAAGAACACTTCGGTTTCTCCTCGTTCAAGGGCAACCAGGAGGCTGTTATTCTCAACCTTCTATCGGGTCGCGACACCTTCGTACTGATGCCTACGGGTGGCGGAAAATCGCTCTGCTATCAACTCCCGGCTCTCATAATGGACGGTGTAGCCATCATCATCTCGCCACTCATTGCACTGATGAAGAATCAGGTCGATGCAATGCGTACATTCTCCGACAATCCGGGCATCGCCCACTTCCTCAACTCGTCACTCAACAAGAATGCCGTGCAGCAGGTGCGCGAAGATGTCTTGGCCGGCAAGACCAAACTGCTCTACTTTGCCCCCGAGTCGCTCACGAAGGAGGACAACATCGCCTTCCTGCACAAAATCAAAATATCGTTCTATGCAATCGACGAGGCACACTGTATCTCGGAGTGGGGTCACGATTTCCGCCCCGAGTATCGCCGTATCCGCCCTATCATCAACGATATTGGTCAGGCTCCGCTGATTACCCTCACCGCAACAGCAACGCCAAAGGTGCAGTTGGACATACAGAAGAACCTCGGTATGACAGATGCCACGGTATTCAAGTCGTCGTTCAACCGACCAAACCTCTACTACGAGTTGCGCCCGAAGCACGATGCCGACCGCGATATTATCCGCTACATCAAGCAGAACGAGGGCAAGAGCGGTATCATCTACTGTTTGAGCCGCAAGAAGGTCGAGGAGTTGGCCGAGTTGTTGGTTGCCAACGGCATTAAGGCACTGCCATACCACGCAGGTATGGACGCCCAAACGCGAGCCGACAACCAAGATGCCTTCCTTATGGAGGGTATCGATGTCATCGTTGCAACCATCGCCTTTGGTATGGGTATCGACAAGCCAGACGTGAGATTTGTCATTCACTACGACATTCCGAAGTCGCTCGAAGGCTACTATCAGGAGACGGGCCGTGCCGGTCGTGATGGTGGCGAGGGTCACTGCCTTACCTTTTATAATTATAAGGATATACAGAAGCTCGAAAAGTTTATGCAGGGCAAGCCTGTGGCCGAGCAGGAGATTGGCAAGTTGCTGTTACTCGAAACGCAATCGTATGCCGAGAGCAGTATGTGCCGTCGTCGCTCGCTGTTGCACTACTTCGGCGAGGAGTATAAGGAGGAGAATTGCGGCTCGTGCGACAACTGTTGCAATCCGCGCCCTCGTGTCGATGCCACAAAGGAGCTTGTTATGGCACTCAAAGCGTTGCAGTCGATTGGCGACAAGTTCAAAATCGACCATCTCGTAACGCTTTTGCTCGGCAAGAATACGGCCAACATCAAGAGTTACAGCCACCACAAAAACCAATATTTCGGCTGTGGTCGCGAGCGCGAGGCTTCGTTTTGGAATGCAGTTATTCGTCAGGGCCTCATTATGGGTCTGATAAACAAAAATATCGAGAACTACGGCCTCATCGGCATTACCGATGCCGGTCTGAAATTCATCGAACACCCTACGACAATCAAGATTGCCGAGGACCACGACTACGACCAGGAGGAGCGCGAGCAGACAGTTGCCCCTGCGGGAGGTGGAGCGGCCGACGAGGAGTTGTTTGCAATGCTCAAAGATTTGCGCAAGAAGGTTGCAAAGCAGCACAATCTGCCTCCGTTTGTAATCTTCCAAGACCCGTCGCTCCAAGATATGGCCATACAATACCCTATCACCATCGAAGAGATGCAGAACATCTCGGGTGTAGGAGCAGGTAAGGCCCGTAAGTTTGGCGAGGAGTTTATCCGCCTCATCAAGGCCTATGTCGAGGAGAAGGAGATTATCCGACCACAAGATATGGTCGTAAAGGCCGTCGCCAACAAAGCCGGCAACAAAATCTTCATCATTCAGTCCATCGACCGCCAGATGGATTTCGAGGATATTGCCCGTGCCAAGAACCTATCGTTCGACGACCTGATTACCGAAATCGAGGCTATCGTCAATTCGGGTACTCACCTCAACATACAATACTACCTCGACAACTATATGGACGAGGACAAAATCGAGGACATCTACCTCTACTTCAAGGAGGACGCCGAGAGCGATTCGCTTGCCGAGGCGGTGGCCGAATTGGGTAGCGACTACTCCGAGGAGGAGATTCGACTTGTGCGCATCAAATTCCTCTGCGAGGCGGGCAACTAATACTCACGACAGATGGCAGAAGTCAGAGCAAAAAAGGCTCTTGGTCAGCACTTCCTGACCGACCTGAATATAGCACGCAAGATATGTGATTCTCTCTCGGGAGGTTCGCCCGACCAACCACTCAATGTCTTGGAGGTTGGCCCGGGTATGGGCGTACTCACCCAATTTCTGCTGACGCGTAGCGACATCGTCACCCACGCAGCCGAAATCGACTCCGAGAGTGTCGAGTATCTGCATCGCCACTACCCTGCACTGTCGCCTCGCCTAATCGAGGGCGATTTTCTGAAAATGGACCTGCACGAGCGGTTTCCCGAGGGGTTGCACATCATCGGCAACTTCCCGTACAACATCTCGTCGCAGATATTCTTCAAGGTCATCGAGTCGCGCGACATCGTACCCGAGTGTGTCGGAATGATTCAGCGCGAAGTAGCGATACGCATTGCCGAGCCACCTGGCTCACGCGAATATGGCATTTTGAGCGTACTCTTACAGGCTTGGTACGACGTCGAATACCTATTTACCGTTTCGGAGGGTGTATTCAACCCACCACCAAAGGTCAAGAGTGCCGTTATTCGCCTACGCCGCAACTCGACCGCAACGCTCGATTGCGACGAGGCACTATTTGTCAAGGTCGTGAAGGCCTCGTTTGGCCAGCGTCGCAAGATGTTGCGCAACTCGCTCCGTTCGGTCTTTGGCGATTTTGGCGGAGCCGAACACCCATTCTTCACGCAACGAGCCGAACAGTTGTCGGTCGCACAATTCGTCGAACTCACTCGTTGGGTCGCAGAGCATCGATAGGCCTATGCTCTTTTTATTTGCGATTTGGTCGAGCGGCCCATCAACACAACCCAAACGCAAACTGTCCAATTTCAAAAAACGACTTCTCGTCGCCTATTTTTACGCTGTTAAAAAACTAACAGATTTTTTTCTTGGTTTGCTAACTATATCTTTGTACTTTTGCCTGATTTTTGGGGTACTTTCATACTAAAAGTATGAGCCACAAATCCCGACAGACACACGTCTGCGGAGCAATAGCAGAATAATACAAACTAAAATATAGAATTATGGCAGAAAAGAGATTTATTACTTGTGATGGTAACTACGCCGCAGCACATATCGCCTATATGTTCTCGGAGGTAGCAGCCATCTACCCTATTACGCCATCATCGACTATGGCAGAGTATGTTGATGAGTGGGCAGCACAAGGCCGCAAGAATATCTTCGGCGAGACCGTAAAGGTTGTTGAGATGCAGTCGGAGGCAGGTGCTGCGGGTGCAGTACACGGCTCGTTGCAGGGCGGTGCTTTGACTTCGACCTTCACCGCTTCGCAGGGTCTGTTGCTGATGATTCCAAATATGTACAAGATTTCGGGCGAGTTGCTTCCGGGCGTATTCCACGTTTCGGCTCGTGCATTGGCAGCGCAGTCGCTCTCGATTTTCGGCGACCATCAGGACGTTATGGCTGCTCGTCAGACGGGCTTTGCACAGTTGGCAACCTCGTCGGTTCAAGAGGTTATGGACTTGGCCGGTGTTGCTCATATCGTGGCTTTGAAGTCGCGCGTTCCATTCCTCCACTTCTTCGACGGTTTCCGCACTTCGCACGAGATTCAGAAGGTCGAGTTGATGGACGAGGCTTCGCTTACAGCATTGTTCGACCGCGAGGCTTTGAAGCAGTTCCGCGAGCGTGCTCTCAATCCGGAGAAGCCTGTAACTCGTGGTACAGCGCAGAATCCCGACATCTATTTCCAGACTCGTGAGGCTGCCAATAAGTTCTACGATGCAGTGCCTGATATGGTGGCAGAGACTATGGCCGAGATTTCAAAGATTACGGGCCGTGAGTATAAGCCATTCGTATATTATGGTGCCGAAGACGCCGACCGCGTTGTTGTCGCTATGGGTTCGGTTACCGAGACCTTGCGTGAGTGCGTCGATTTCCTCAACGAGCGTGGCGAGAAGGTTGGTGTCGTAACCGTACACCTCTACCGTCCATTCTCGGCAAAGTACCTCTTCAACGTATTGCCAAAGTCGGTTAAGACCCTCTGCGTACTCGACCGCACCAAGGAGCCAGGAGCAAATGGTGAGCCTTTGTACCTCGATATCGTTGATGCATTCTATGGTCACGAGTTGCAGCCAGCAATCATCGGTGGTCGCTACGGTCTTTCGTCGAAGGATACTACCCCTGCGCAGATGTTGGCCGTATTTGCCAATATGGCACTTTCGACTCCAAAGAACCACTTTACCGTGGGTATCGTCGATGACGTAACCAACCTCTCGTTGCCTGTTGGCGAGGAGATTTCGATGGCAAAGGAGGGTACTTTCGAGGCTCTGTTCTTCGGTTTGGGTGCCGACGGTA
>JAZQSA010000058.1:0-63304 GCA_045629905.1 Alistipes sp.
CTAAGACCGCTTGGCCTCCGACTTCCATCGTCGCAACGACTTTTTGGTCGATAACTCGTCGGCTCTTATCGCCTACTTCGACGGCTCGAAGGGCGGAACGGCCTATACGGTTCGTCGCGCCACGAAGAGCCTGCACCGCTACACAAATCTCTACATCGACCCGCAACAAGAGTTTGCGTTTTAGCCACATCGACACCCGATTGGTCAAAAAAATTCTACATTTTTGTAGTTTTTGGGCTACGACCTGCGTCTAACAGAAAAAACCGACAAAAAAAATGAAAGATTCCGAAAAAGAGTTTACCCGAATTATACGGGAGAACAAGACGACAATCTATACCGTCTGCTATATGTTCTCCAAGGACAAAGACGAGGTCGAGGAGCTCTTCCAAGAGGCACTAATCGCACTTTGGCGAGGCTCTGAGTCGTTTAGAGGCGAAAGTGCTATCCGCTCGTGGATATATCGAGTATCGCTCAACACCTGCATCAGTGCCGAGCGCAAGAAACGACGCCGTGCCGACTCCGTGCGCCTCGACATGAACATCAACCTCTTCTCCGACACCGACGAAGATAGCCGTCAAGCGCAAATGCTGCGCGAGCGCATCGGCAAACTTGGCGTTTTCGACCGCGCAATTATTCTGCTTTGGCTCGAAAACCTCTCCTACGAAGAGATTGGTGCGATTGTCGGCATCACTGCTAAAAACGTATCGGTACGCCTCGTACGCATACGCGAACAACTCAAAAATATGTCAAACGATAAATAGCCGCCACTATGAATAGCATTGAAATAAACGAACTCAACGAGATGCGCGAACAACTATCCGCACTCAAAAAGCGACTCGAAAGCCAAGAGATTATCAACGACCGACTTATCAAGGAGACGATGACGCGCAAACTGTCAAGCATAAATCGTCGCGCCCTATGGCCAAGCATCATTTGCGCCATATATATCCCACTGGGCTACATCTTATTTCGTGTGCAAGGGCTGTCGATACCTTTCTGCTGTGCCACATCGGTCATATTTGCAATCAGCCTTGCTGCGATGATTATAAGCCACTTCCGCCTTCGCAAGCGCGATATACTCGACGGCAATTTGGTTACAACCTACAAGGAGGTGGCTCGAATGAGAAGAATTTACAAGAATTGGCACTACATCTCCATTCCTATCGGGTTGGTTTGGTTCGTATGGTGGGAATATGAGATGTTTATCCATATCGCAAAAGGCGACATCACCGCGCTATTGGCTATGAGTGCTGCCGGTATTATTGGTGGTATTGTTGGCGGAATATACGGCGTCGCAACCCACAAACGCACACTGCGCGAGGCCGACGAAATTCTGCGCCAAATCGAAGAACTGCAACAGATGCAATAGGCAACAAAATCACAACATCATTCGATAATAGGGGTAATCCACAATGCGATTATCCCTATTATTTTTACCCTACTGAACTTTGACTCTCAACTTTTAATTTTTAATCCTTAATTCTTAATAAAAAACAAAGTTTTTTGTTATCTTTGTGCGATTTTATGCCAAATTAGGTTTTTTACAATACAACAAATAATTCAAAACGCTATGAAACAAGCAATTGCAATTTTGACAGGCGGCGGTCCTGCACCGGGTATGAATACCGTTGTAGGTAGCGTTGCAAAGACCTTCCTTGCAAAGGGTTATCGTGTAATCGGTCTTCACCACGGCTATTCGGGTTTGTTCAACCCTAATCCACGCCACGAGGACCTCGATTTCTTCAAGGCTGACTACATCTTCAATCAGGGTGGTTCGTACCTCACTATGAGCCGTTTCAAGCCAACTGACGCCGATTTTGAGAACAACTTCAACCTCTCGTTCTTCACCGAGAACAACATCAAGTTGCTCGTAACCGTTGGTGGCGACGATACTGCTTCGACTGCAAACCGCATTGCAAAGTTCCTCGAAGCAAAGCAGTATCCTATCGCAAATATCCACGTTCCAAAGACTATCGACAACGACCTTCCGCTCCCAGCTGGTTCGCCAACTTTCGGCTATCAGTCGGCAAAGGAGGGTGGTACGGTTATCGGTCGTGCCGTATATAACGACGCTCGCACCTCGGCTAACTGGTTTGTAGTTGCAGCGATGGGTCGCTCGGCAGGTCACCTCGCATTTGGTATCGGCTCGGCTTGCCACTACCCTATGATTGTCATTCCGGAGATGTTCAACAAGACCGAGATTACTGTCGAGAAGATTGTAAACTTGGTTGTTTCGTCGATTATCAAGCGCAAGTTGATGGGCATCGAGTATGGTGTTGCAATGATTTCGGAGGGTGTGTTCCACGCTCTGTCGAACGAGGAGATTGCAAAGAGTGGCGTTCACTTCACATACGACGACCACGGTCACCCAGAGCTTGGTAAGGTTTCGAAGGCTCACATCTTCAACGAGATGTTGGAGAAGAAGGTTAAGGAACTCGGTTTGAAGGTTAAGTCGCGCCCTGTGGAGATTGGCTACGAGGTTCGTTGCCAGACCCCTATCGCATACGACTTGGTTTACTGCTCGGAGCTCGGTATGGGCGTCTACAAGCTCTTCTCGGAGGGTAAGACCGGCTGTATGGTTTATATCTCGCAGGACGGTTTCGTATCGCCTCTCTACTTGAAGGATTTGCAGGACCCTACAACCGGCAAGATTCCGCCACGTCTCGTAAACGTAGAGTCGGACAAGATTATGCAGGTCATCAACAACGTGATGCACTATATCACCGAGGAGGACTACGAGGCTGCAAAGCAGTATGTAGCAAATCCGGAGGCTTACGACTTCAACAAGATTCTCAACTGGTAATATACGACCATTAGAATTGTATATCAGGGTGTGTTCAACCGAGGTTGAACACACCTATTTTATTAGACGTTGTACAACAAAAACGCACTCTACTCGACACAATCGCTCACAATACCAATATTTTTGCGTATATTTGTCGGCGTACAACACACGCGCTCACTCCTTAAAAGGAGTGACACGATAGAGTACACCACAAAAAACCTATTATTAACTATGAAAACCAACCTTCCAATCGTTCCGCAGCCCTACTCCGCTCCACGATGCGCCAATATCGACATTGTCGTAGAGCGAGGCTACGACTTCTCATCAACTTCAACCGAAGAGGCTCCCGAAAAGGATTACGGTTCATTCTAACACATCAAAGAGTATGAAAAGAGGCTTAAATATCAAAGGTTTGATTGTTGCCATTGTAGCAATGGCGATATGTGCCGTATGCTGTCAGGGCGAATTTGACAACTTTGCCGACCAGCGACCAAGTGTTGTTGTTACCCTCTCGGCTGATATGGATTTGACCCGCTCCGCTTTTGGCGACAAAGGCAGCACGGGCTACAAATCGAATTGGAGCGGAAACGAGACCGCCCTATTCAATCTCAATGGTGCATCGACCCTCGCAGAGGCCACCAATAGCAGTGCGGGAGCATCGGCTAAATTCAGCATAAAACTTACGAGTGACGGCAAAACGAGCGGCATAATCAGAGCCTTCGCGCCAAAGGGCATATACGCTACTACGGGAACGTGCAAGGGTGGATTTACGGGCATCAACACCAAATACAAAGACCTCTACGTCGTTATTCCCGACGTGCAGACACCACTCGCAGGCTCGTGTGACGAGGCGGCTCACCTGCTCACAGCATCGCTCAACTACACCAATGGTTTGCCTTCGTCGGGTGTGATGACCTTCCGCCACGTTGCAGCCTATGGCAAGATGAAAATCGCCAACTTCTCGACGCCAATCGCATCGGTAACCATCACCTCGCCCGTTGCGCTTGCCGGCAAGAGTTGCTACTACTATTACGATGGCACTAACGTAGGGCAACTGCTCAACGCCAATGTTTATAGCATTACGCTCAACGCTACAAATGTCGAAGACAACATCTTTTGGTTTGGTTGCGCACCAGCATCGCTTGGCAACAAAGGCGACCTGAAAATCGAGATTACAGCCACCAACGGTCAAACATACTCAAAGAGTATTTCGATGAGCGGCCGCACACTCGACTTCGTGCAAGGCGAGGTTTCGTCGTTCGTTGTCGATATGGAGAATGTCGATGGCGGTGGCTCGGGCGACATCACAACGCCTGCGCCCGTATTATCGTCGTTGGAAGCGGGAGCAGATGGTAGCAAAGCTTGGGCCGGTTGTGTGGTCGAAAATCCGCAAAGCATCGCCAATGGAGAGGTGTGTTTTGTATTCAAATCGAGCAACGGCTCTACCACAACGGCTTCGTACAACGTAGGCACCACAGAGACCTATGCGATGGTTAGCAACGTCACGTTGGCCGCAGCATCGTACGACGTATATGCAACTTGTACCGCAACCGATGGCTCGACAATCAACAGCGACCACTCGACACTCACCATTAAATCGGCAGCAAACGCCCCTTCGGAGAGTTGGCTCGAACTTCCAGCCGTACGCACCGACGGTCGCTACCCTAATGCTGCCGAGTATAAGGTTATGGAGTCGGGCGAGCGCAACTATACGCACTACTACGACACTTCGACCTATACAACGATGTGGGTCGCATACCCAATCGAGGCAAAGCATATGGGCTCCTATTCGCGCCCAAATAATTGGTCGTACAACCCACTCATCAATGAGGCATATCAGGTCAATCTCTGCTCGCGCAGTTACACCAGCACCTATGTACGAGGCCACTTGATTCCTAATGCGGCACGCAACGGTATTAAGAATATGCAGTTGCAAACATTCTACGTCACCAACTCCGTTCCGCAGATTCACGAAAATTTCAACAGCGGAATATGGAGCAATCTCGAAGCGGCAATACAATCTATCGGCGAGAGCGAGATTGTCTATGTTGTAACAGGTGTAGCCTTTGCAAAAGAGGGTGAGACAAAGACCATCAACTACACCACAGCCAAAGACGACACGAAGAACATTCCTGTACCAAACTACTTCTACAAGGTGGTATTGAAGGTAACGACCAATTCGGCAGGTACGGTCACTTCGGCCTCGACCGTTGGTTTCTGGTTCGAGAACAAGGCCTACTCCGACACCTACGACAAGTATGCTGTATCGGTAGACCAGGTCGAAGAGTGGACAGGCTTTGACTACTTCGCCAACCTCCCTGACGCTATCGAGACAACGGCCGAGACCAACGCTTCGTGGACTACGTTTAAGAACTTTTAGTCAATAGCCCAAATATCGACAAAATGACGCTCGACAAAGTATTGCACACCCTTTTCGGTTTCGATGCCAAGCAGACAACCATTCGAACCGAGATTTTTGCAGGCATTACCACATTTTTGACGATGTCGTATATTCTCGCCGTCAATCCCGACATCTTCTCACATCTCGACGGTATGCCAACAGGCGCAGTATTTACAGCAACTGCATTGGCTGCCATTATCGGTTCGCTTGTAATGGCCGTATGGGGCAAACTCCCATTCGGATTAGCCCCGGGTATGGGCCTTAACGCATTCTTCGTCTTTACCGTCTGTATAGGTATGGGTAAGAGTTGGCAATTCGCCCTGACAGCAATATTTATCGAGGGTTTGTTGTTTATATTGATGACCATAACCAACCTCCGCGAAGCGATAGTCAATGCCATTCCTCAAAATCTGCGATATGCCATAGGTGGAGGTATCGGACTATTTATAGCCTTCCTCGGTCTACAAAATGCCGGCGTTGTAATCAACGACGATGCTACCCTGCTAAAACTTGGCGATATTACCTCGGGAGCTCCACTGCTAACATTTATCGGACTGATTATAACCGCCCTGCTATGGGTTAAAAAGATTCCGGGAGCGATGCTGCTGGGTATTCTCTGCACAATGCTTATAGGTCTGCCAATGGGCATAACCGACTTCAAAGGCATAGTCTCGGCACCACAATCGGTTGAACCTATATTTTTGCAGTTTGAGTGGGAGAATATCTTTACGCTCGATATGCTTGTCGTGGTCTTTACATTCCTCTTCCTCGATATGTTCGACACGATAGGAACTCTTGTAGGTGTCTGCACCAAGAGCAATATGGTCAATAAAGATGGTAGCTTATATCGAGGCAAGCAGGCTCTGATGGCCGATGCCATAGCAACGACAGCAGGAGCAATACTTGGCACTTCGACCACAACAACCTACGTCGAAAGTGCTTCGGGTATAGCAATCGGTGGTCGCTCGGGTCTTACGACATTTGCCATAGCGTGCTGCTTTGGGCTTGCACTCTTCTTTTCGCCACTCTTCTTGTCGATTCCTGCGGCAGCGACAGCCCCTGTATTGATAATTACAGGACTTATGATGCTCGACCCTGTAAAGAAAATCGACCTCGACGACTATGCCGAATCCATTCCAGCATTCATATGCCTTATCGCAATACCGATGACATACTCCATCTCGAACGGCATACTGCTGGGCTGCATCTGCTATGTGCTGATAAATTTGATTTGCGGCAACTTCAAGCGACTAAATATCACACTATGCATTTTGAGCATAATCTTCATTCTCAAATATATATTTATGTAGGGAATGATTCGATATAAACAAAACAGCGGATTGCACATTTGGAGCAATCCGCTATTTTGTTTTGCCGACACATCGCAACTCTGCTACCGCAGTTTAACGCAGTAATCTGCCCACCAAAAATTGCATAAGAGGCTGTGGTTACAAGGCTTGCGCAGTAAGGGGTGGCAGGAACATACTTGGCGTATGTGACTGTCACCCCTTGCAAGCGTAACGCAGTAAACACTGCTTATTATGCGATTTTTACACGTGACGCAAAATCTCGTCCAACCCATTAAAGTGATTCTTATAATCCTCCAACGAGCGCGAAATCACTTCGTAGGCCTCTTCGCGACCAAAGACGTGGGTTATCTCAACCTTCTTCTTCTGTGGTTCGGAATCGGGCATATCCTTATAGGTCAGGAAGTAGTGCTTCAAACGGTTGATAACACCCTTCGGAAGTTCGGATATATCGTTATAGCCACTATATGTAACATCGTGACGCAATACGGCAATAATCTTATCGTCGGCCTCATTACCATCGAGCATACGGAAACCTCCGATAGGACGAACATTGACGATAATATCGCCGTGGGCAATGTCGCGTTCGGTCAGCACACAAATATCGAGCGGGTCGCCGTCACCAACAATCTCGCTACGACCGCACTGCTTCATACAATACTCGGCAACGCTCTCACCACAAAAACTCTGTGGAACAAAACCATAGAGCGCAGGGATTACGTTGGAATACTTCTGCGGACGGTCAATTTTAAGATAGCCGCTCACTTTGTCCAACTCGTATTTAACGGTATCGGTTGGCACCATTTCGATAAATGCGGTGATAACTTCGGGAGCCTTGTCGCCCACCTCGATACCGTGCCACGGGTGGGATTTGTAGCGCAAACCCATCAATCGGGCAATAGGGTCGTGAATTTTATTTCCCATATCTGATTCTTTTAGTTATCACAAAGGTACAAATTTTCCGAGAATAAACAAAAAAAGCACTCATCTTTCGATGAGTGCCTATTGGTTAATGGAACGAATTACTCGATACCTTTGAGTTTTTTGTATGCAGCGTTGTACTTTTTGTACTTATCCATCACGCCATCGTAGGTACGCAAACGGAAGCACAACTCTTTAAGCATCTGTGCGCAATCAACCTTCTCCGAATTCAACTCAAAAGCCTTCTCGAAGTAAGGGAGTGCGTTCATATAAACAGCATCAACCTTCTGCTTTGCCTCCTGATACTCCTCCATACTTGTAAAGGTGTCGGCCTTGGCATTGAGCTGACGGTTCTCCTCGTCACCCTTGGTGATATAGAAGTAACCGAGATAGAAGTTGGTATCGTAGTCGTGTGGCTTCAACTCGTTAATCTTCAAGAACGAAACAATACACTCGTCGTAGTTCTTCAATTTGTAGAACACCTGACCGCGACCGAACCACAAGTCTGGGTTATCGGGAGTCTCGGCAAGGAACTTGTCGATAGTGCCAACCAACTCGGCAGGGTCACCAACGCCCTCCTCCATAGTGTAGAGCTGCACCATATTGTCGAGAATCTTATCGTTTGTAGGGAACTTCTCGATACCCTCCAACAAGATAGCCTTTGCCTTGAATACATTCTCGCGGTCGGCATCTTTCTGACCATAGTAGCAGTGGAAGAGGAAGTAGTAGAGGTTACCATTGTTATCTACATAACCCAACTCCTTGGCCTTATTGAGGTACTGCTCACCGAGTTTGTAGAACGAAGCGTCCTCGCCACCCAAGAATGCAGCATAACCACCAGCCGAGAAGTAGAATTGAGGGTCTACCTGCGAATAGATAGCAGTATTGCCCTGCAACTCGGCAGCCTTAACATACGAATCAACAGCTACACGATAGTTCTGAATCTCCTCGGCAGCAGCAGCACGAGTCTTGTAGTAGTCGATAAGGTTGTCGAGAATAGGCTTAACCTTCGATACTGCCTTCTCGTCCATAGCGCAAGCCTTATCGGTAGCCTCGCGGATTACATCGTAGAGACCCTCCTTGATTTCGCGAGTCTGCTCCCAGCCAATGAGGCGGTTATTTGCGATATACAACTTAACCCACGGATATACCCAAACCTGACGACCAGCCTTATCGGTTGTAGTCTCCTCCGGCTCGCCCATATTAGGGATAATGAGCACAGTCTCGCAACCACCAAACAAGTTCTTGGTTGGCAACTCCAAAGCCTCGAAATAGACCTTTGCACGGTTAATCCAAGTTGCCGACTTTACAGCCTTCTTTTCGTTTGCTACATCAGCGTCACACTTTGCCAACTTTGCCAAAGTAGCCTCTGCATTGATTTTCTGACCTGTGACGGTTGGTACTGCCAGCACCATCAAAGCCATCACCATTAAGATTGATTTTTTCATAATCGTAAACGATTTAATATTTGTTATTCTTTGTTTTCGTTATTCGCATCGGCAGCCTCGGCTTGTGGCTCGGTTGCCACAACCTCAACACCCTCTGCACCCTCAACTTGCTCGGTTACAGGCAACTCCTCCTCTTCTTCGGTCTTTGGAACGGCTGTTACCGATGCAATCACATCGCCCTCGCGCAGGTTGATAATCTTGACTCCCTGCGTTGCACGACCTGCAAGACGAATTTGGTCTACGGCTGTACGGATAGTCAGACCCGAGCGATTGATAATCATCAGGTCGTTCTCGTCGGTTACTGCCTGAATCGAGATAAGCTTACCCGTCTTGTCGGTAATATTGATGGTCTTAACACCCTTACCGCCTCGATTGGTAATACGGTACTCGTCCAAATCGGTACGCTTACCAAAGCCGTTCTCCGAAAGTACCAATACATCCTGCTTCGAATCAGGCTCGATACAAATCATACCGATAGCCTCGTTGCCATCTTCGAGCGAAACGCCACGCACACCCATACTTGTTCGGCCAACAGGACGCACCGTCTCCTCGTTGAAGCGGATAGCCTTACCCTCACGGGTTGCAATCATCACCTCGGCGTGACCGCTTGTAAGTTTAGCCTCGATAAGTTGGTCGCCTTCGCGGATTACAATCGCATTCACACCATTTGCACGCGGACGGGAGTATGCCTCCAACTTGGTCTTTTTAATGGTACCGTCCTTCGTACACATAATGATATAGTTGTTATCAACATACTCGGCATCGTTCAAACGCTTGCAGTTGATGTAGGCACGCACCTTGTCGTCCGGCTCAATCTGGATAACGTTTTGGATTGCTCGTCCCTTTGAAGAACGTGTTCCCTCCGGAATTTCGTATACTTTGAGCCAATAACAACGACCACGCTCGGTAAAGAACATCATCGTATTGTGCATCGACGCTACATAGATATGCTCGATAAAGTCCTCGTCACGGGTTGCACTACCCTTTGAGCCGACACCGCCACGGTTCTGTGTGCGATACTCGGCCAACGACGTACGCTTGATATAACCCAAGTGCGAAATGGTGATAACCATATCTTCGTCGGCATAGAAGTCCTCTGGATTGAACTCCTCCGACGAGTAGATAATCTCCGACTTACGCTCGTCGGCATACTCGTCACGCACAGCGATAAGTTCCTCCTTGACAATCTGCATTTGCATCGACTCGTTGGCAAGGACATCGTTGTAGTATTGGATATTGGCCATCAACTCGTCGCGCTCTGCCGTCAGTTTGCCGTGTTCGAGACCCGTAAGCGAGCGCAAACGCATCTCGACAATTGCAGCAGCCTGCAACTCGCTCAATCCAAACGCCGCCATAAGCGATTGGCGTGCCTCCTCCGGATTCTTCGCAGCACGGATAAGGCGGATAACCTCGTCGATATTGTCGTGGGCGATAAGCAGACCCTGCACGATATGCAGACGCTCCTCGGCTACACGCAAATCGTAGCGCGTACGGCGAAGAACAACATCGTGGCGATGCTCAATGAAGTACTTGATTTGGTCTTTCAAGTTGAGCAACATTGGGCGACCCTTAACCAGGGCAATATTATTAACCGCAAACGACGACTGCAAAGCCGTGTGCTTGAAGAGCATATTGACAACAACATTAGCAACAGCATCACGTTTGAGCTGAACAACCAAACGTGTACCATCACGGTCGGACGACTCGTCATTCACATCGGAGATACCTTCGAGTTTGCCATCGTGGATAAGTTGGGCGATATGCTTACACAAATCCTCCTTGCTAACCATATACGGCATCTCGGTAAAGACAATCGACTGATGACCATTGTTAGCGGTCTCTATCTCGTATTTCGCACGGATAACAACACGACCACGACCCGTAAGCAACGCCTCCTTAACACCTGCGTAGCCATAGATGATACCACCGGTAGGGAAATCGGGACCCTTTACAAAGTGGAGCAACTCCTCGCACTCGCACTCCGGATTATCGATATAGGCGCAACAAGCATCGATAACCTCGCCGAGGTTGTGTGGTGCCATATTGGTTGCCATACCGACCGCAATACCGCTTGCACCATTGACAAGCAAGAGTGGAATACGCGTAGGCAAAACATCCGGCTCTTTCTCCACACCATCGAAGTTCAAATTCCAATCGATAGTCTCTTTGTCGATATCGGCCATAATAAGGCTCGAAATCTTACGCAAACGAGCCTCTGTATAACGCATAGCAGCCGGACGGTCACCATCGGACGAACCGAAGTTACCCTGACCATCGACCATAGGATAGCGCATAGCCCAATCCTGCGCCATACGACACATTGCATCGTACACCGAAGAGTCGCCGTGTGGGTGGAACTTACCCAACACGTCACCGACAATACGGGCCGACTTACGATAAGGTTTGTCGTGATAGAGGTGGAGATGCTCGCTCATATCGAAGAGTATTCGACGATGAACAGGCTTCAAACCGTCCCTCACATCAGGCAAAGCACGCGAAACGATTACCGACATCGAATAGTTGATGTAGGCAGTCTTCATCTGGTTTTCGATATTGATACGCTCAACACGTTCAACCAAACCTGCATTCTTTTCTTCTTCCGTTAACATTTCTTTTATTTTTAAGTTTCTCCTTATTAACTCTTACATTCGGGAAAAGGCTCGGCAAATGGATAACAAAAAAGCCACTCTTCCCCCTATTATAATACGCGCAAAAATAATATTTATTTTCCGATTTACCCAATTTAAGAGACCAATTTTTCGATTTTTCGGGGCAAAGATTTATTTTTTGGCGTTTTTTGGCCGTTTTTAGGCGATTTTACGGCATCGACCGACTCTACCGACCCCCTGTCGAGTTAGTTGCGAGGTGCAACCAATCGCAAACGTCCATCGTCGCCCATCGTAAGGCGACCATCGGCAAGCATTGCACTCACCGTAGAGGTAATATCTTCGGGCTTGCATCGCAACGCAGCGACAACCTCCCGAACACTCAACGCCCCAGCCCGTAACGCACCCTCGACCTCGGCCGAGACGTCGCGTTTTGTGTCACGACGCTTACGCGCCAAACATATATCGCACACTCCGCACGGCTGCGAATCCTCGACACCAAAGTAACGTTCCAAAACCTCGCTTCGGCACTCCGACTCCTCGGAGGCGTAACGCAACATATTATCGAAACGCTCGCGCACCATCTCCTTGCGACGCGTATATGTGTCGGGAGAGATATAGAGGTCGGCAACAGGCAGTCGCTCCTCGTCAAAGTAGATTAACGGCGAATGGTTGGCCGGTATGTAGCGGATAATATTGGCGCGCCACAGATATTTCAGCACCTCGTGAACATCTCGCGGGGAGCAGCCACTCGCAGCGGCAATCTCCATCTCATCTATCGGCCTAAAATCGGTAAACACACCGTTATATAGGCGTAATATGGCGCGCAGCACAACGTCGACATTGCGCGACTCGGTGCGAATTTTATAGAGGTCGTCGCGACCGACACGGAATATCAACCGCGCTGGGTTTTCGTGTTCGTCGATAAAGGTCATATAGCCATTCTGCTCCAACAGGGCCAAGACATTGGTAACAGTACCAGCATAGAGGTGTTCGCGATGACAGAAATCGTGAATATTAAAGATAAACGAAGCCTGTGCGCCATCGCCTATCGCCACCTGCAAATATGAGCAAATTCGCTCATAGACACGCTTTACGACTTCGAGTTTCGGGAACTCCGACTCGAAGCGACGCACGATATTATCCCTATCGTTGGGCGCAACAAGCAACACGGCATAACTCCGCACACCGTCACGACCTGCACGACCCGCCTCCTGATAGTAACTCTCCAACGAATCGCACATCGAATAGTGGACAACAAATCGCACATCGGGCTTATCAATACCCATACCGAAGGCATTGGTAGCCACCATAATACGCACCTTGCCCGACAGCCACTCATCTTGCCTGATACTTCGTTCGGCATTTGGCAGGCCACCGTGATAGTAGGCAGCCGATATACCCTGCTCGCACAGATAGGCCGCAACCTTTTCGGCCGCCTCGCGCAAACGCACATAGACAATTCCCGACCCCTGTACATTGGTTACAATTCGCATCAGGTGTTCGTTTTTATCATCAACCTTACGAACTGCATAGGAGAGATTGGGGCGCGCAAAGGAGCTACGCAACACCCGCTTCTGGTCGAAGGCGAGCCTCTCCATAATATCGTCGGCCACACGAGGTGTAGCCGAAGCGGTCAGTGCAAGCACCGGAACATCGGGCAACATCTCCCTCAATTCGGCAATACGCAGATAGGAGGGGCGGAAATCGTAGCCCCACTGTGATATACAATGGGCCTCATCGACCGCAAGCAGCGAAACAGGCATACGTTGCACTCGAAGGCGGAAAGTCTCGGAGGTGAGGCGCTCGGGCGACACATATAGAAATTTGACATCGCCATAGACGCAATTATCGAGCAGAATATCTATTTGACGATACGACAGACCCGAGTGTACGGCAACAGCCGATATACCCTTTGAGCGCAAACGGTCTACCTGGTCTTTCATCAACGCAATAAGAGGTGTAACGACGATGCAAAGACCCTCTTTGGCCAACGCCGGAATTTGATAGGTCAGCGACTTACCGCCACCCGTAGGCATCAACGCAAGCGCATCGCGACCGGCCATAACCGATGCGATAATCTCTTGCTGCATAGGGCGAAACGAGTCGTATCCCCACGTTTGCTTTAATATATCAAGTAGGCGTTGTTCCATAATTTTGTCGATAAAGATAACTATTTTTCTGCAACCAACGTAATTTTCACGCGAAAATCGTAATAATCGGCCATTTTTACACTTGTGTAAAATCTCCTTATGCTTCCGCCTATGGCGGACAAAGTCCCCTGCCCGAGGCGGGGGATTTAGGGGGTGGGTCAGATTTGTAAACGCGGCATTAGCCGCGAGCAGAGCACCCTCCATCAGCGGCAAAGGATTGAAGATGTGTAATTATTAAAATTACACCAATTTTGTATCTCTTTTCGGAGCGGAGCGACCAAGTCCCCTGCCCGAGGCGGGGGATTTAGGGGGTGGGTCAGATTTGTAAACGCGGCATTAGCCGCGAGCAGAGCGCCCTCTGTCAGCGGCAAAGGATTGAAGTCGTGTAGTTATGCATATAAACACTAAAAATTAAAATTATATAGCGATGATTGATTTGGCAATTATTGGCGGAGGCCCTGCGGGGTATGTGGCCGCCGAGCGAGCTGGTAGCAAAGGTTTGAAGGTGGTGCTTTTCGAGAAGCGCGAGTTGGGTGGCGTCTGCCTGAACGAGGGCTGTATCCCGACCAAGACGTTGCTTTATAGCGCAAAGGTCTACGACAATGCTGTCAATGGCGACAAATATGGTGTCTTTGCAAAAGATGCCACCTTCGATTTTGGTAAGATTATGGAGCGCAAAAACAGGGTTGTGCGTCGATTGGTTGGTGGCGTAGGGGCCAAGATGAGGGCTTGTGGCGTGCAGGTCGTTAAGGGCCAGGCTACAATCGAAGGCCGCTCGGGGGGGGCTATCAAAATTCGTTGCAACGACGAACTTTTTGAGGCTGCCAACCTGCTCATTTGTACAGGCTCGGAGGCCTTTGTTCCCCCAATCGCGGGGTTGCAGGAGGCTGGCGATATTGTTGTGACCAATCGCGAGATATTGGCCCTGACGGAGCAGCCCGAGAGCCTTGTTATTATCGGTGGCGGCGTAATCGGTATGGAGTTCGCGAGCCTCTATAACAGCCTTGGAACAAAGGTGACTGTCGTGGAGATGTTGCCCGAGATTCTGGGTGGCTTGGACAAGGAGTTGAGCGCAATGTTGCGAGATATGTACGCCAAGAAGGGTGTTGCATTCAATCTCTCTTGCCGTGTGACCAAAATCAACGGAGGCGAGGTCACATACGAGGATAGCGAGGGCGTCGAGCATACGGTGGTCGGCGATAGAGTTTTGGTCAGCGTTGGTCGTCGTGCGGTAACTTCGGGCTTTGGCTTGGAGACGCTGGGCGTAGAGCTGTATAAGGGTGGTATCAAGGTCGATGAGAAGATGCGCACCAATGTCGCAGGAGTCTATGCCGCAGGCGATGTTACGGGCTTTTCTCTCTTGGCCCATACGGCAAGTCGCGAGGGCGAAGTTGTGGTTAATAACCTGACGGGAGTCGAGGACTCGATGAGCTACGATGCAATCCCCGGCGTTGTCTATACCAACCCCGAGATTAGCGGTGTCGGCCTGACCGAGGAGAGCGCCAAGGCCAAAGGTGTAGCCTATAAGGTTGCCTCGCTGCCAATGGCCTATGCGGGCCGTTTTGTTGCCGAGAATGAGCGCGGTAACGGAGTCTGCAAGGTGCTTGTAGGCGAGAGCGACGATGTGGTGCTGGGTGTGCATATGCTCGGCAATCCATCGAGCGAGATGATTTATGGTGCTTGTATGGCAATCGAGATGAAGATGACGCTCAAAGAGTTGGAGCGAGTGGTGTTCCCTCACCCGACGGTGTCGGAAATCTTCAAGGAGGCGGCATTCGCAATCAAATAGTCGGTAACCACAACATAGGGCGTCCGAGAATTTGTTGTCGATTTAACCTTTTAGGGTTAAAGGTCTCTTATATGATAAAGAACCAACTGCGGTGTTATGGGATTTAGGATTTACACTTCGACCATAGAGGTCTGCGACCCACAATTTGCTTGTGTCGGGGCGGCATTGGCCGACGTTCCGTTGGGTGCGGTGTGCGGAGTTGTATGCTGTGGTGTAAGCGACGAGATGGAGTATCACGCGCAGCTCTCCAACCTGAAAAGTGCTGTTGCGAAGTTGCTTGGCCGAAGAGTCCCCGTAACACTTATCCCCCAACCTCTCCTGCCGAAAGGCGGTTTTGCTCTCGAAATCTACGCTCTCGACCACTCCTCCGAGCCTAAAATCGAGGAGCGCGATGGCGTATGCTATGGTCGAGTGGATAGCGACGAGGAGAGCCTGCTCTTTGTCGAGGGTATCGCGGCCTCCGACTTCTCGGAGAGTGTGTCCAGCCAAAGCGAGGAGGTATTTGCCCGATTGGACGGAGTGCTGTCGGCCAATGGGTTTGAGGTCGATGACATCGTGCGCCAATGGAACTATATAGGCAATATTGTCGCGTGTCGCGACGGAAAGCAAAATTATCAGGAGTTTAACGATGCCCGCACTCGCTACTACGCAAAGGGCGGGTGGCGCAACGGCTACCCTGCGGCAACGGGTATAGGAGCTGCGGGCGAGGGAATCGTTGTTGGCGCTATCGCCTATCGGAGTGTGCGCGGTGGGGTATATCCAATCGACAATCCGTTGCAGGTTGCGGCCCACATCTATTCAAAGAGTGTGCTTATCGACGAGGCGGTCGATGCCGTGAAGAGTACCCCGAAGTTCGAGCGCGCAAAGTTGATTGAGCGGACCGATGGTGCGTGTTGCTTTGTGTCGGGTACGGCGGCAATCCGAGGTGAGGAGAGCGTGGACCGTTCGTCGGCAAGGCTGCAAACCATCAAGACGATTGAGAATATCGAATATCTTGTGTCGAAGGAGAATCTTGTGCGGTTTGGCTGCAAGGCCTACGACCTGCGTTGCGCGAAACTCCAAGTCTTTATAAAGCGTGCCGAGGATTACGACTGTGTGAGGTCGGTTGTCGAGCAGGCATATCCGCAGGTGGCAACGGTCTATACGATAGCCGATGTGTGCCGAAGCGAACTTTTGGTTGAAATTGAGGGTATTTTAATCTCGTGATATTATGAGAAAAGTTGTAATGTTGATTGTTGGTCTGTTGTTGGCTATGGTGCAGACCGTGGCTGCGGATAGGTGTCGCGACGATGTCTTTTTCCGACGTGCGCACCTGACCATTACGGGCGCACTGCCGTCGGCACAGGCTTGTGAGAAATTTCTCGATAATACTCGTGCCAACAAGCGTGAGGTGCTTATCGACCGACTGCTGACGAGCGAACTCGGTTTGCGATATATGCAGATGCGCTGGGGCGATATTCTGCGCATCAAGTCGGAGTTCCCGAGCAATTTGTGGCCCAACGGTGTGCAGGCATACAACCGCTGGATATATGAGCAGCTGCTCAACAATGTGCCATACGACAAGATGGTGCGCGAGTTGCTCTTGTCGGAGGGTAGCAACTTCCGCGCTCCGGCCTCGAACTTCTATCGCGGATTTCAGAAGCGAACGTCAAAAAATATCTATGCCAATATCAACCTGCTCTTCCTGGGTAACAGAAATTGTACGGATAATGGCCATCAATGCTTTGCGCAGATTAGGTACAAATCGACCAAAGAGTGGAAGGAGGAGATAGTCTATATCGATTACTATGATAGCGTGCCGTGGCAGAGTACGATTTTGGAGGACGGTACGACGCTACGTCTGACGGCCGGCAGTGATTGGCGTGAGGCCTATGTCGAGTGGCTCACGTCGCGCAATAATCGCCGCTTTGCGGAGGTTATGGTGAATAGAATGTGGTATTGGGTCTTTGGCAAAGGCATCGTGAATGAGCCCGACGATTGGCGAGCCGACAACAAGCCTTCCGACCCGCAACTGTTGAAAGAACTGACCGACGAATTTATTGATAGCGGCTTCGACGTAAGGGCGTTGATGAAGCGCATATTGTTGTCGGAGCAGTTTAACTCGCCTGCGGCACCTGTGGGCGATTACCAGCCACAGCGTCTGCCTGCCGAGGTTATCGTCGATGCGTTGGCTTCGGTGACGGGCATTTGGAGTACATATAGCAGCCGAGTTCCCGAACCATTTACCTTCTATCCGCCACGCACAAGGTCTACCCACTTGGGCGATGCGACGGTATCGTCGTCGGAGTTGGAGCTCTTTGGTAAGGTGTCGCGCGACGTGTCGTTGGAGAGCCAGCGCAACAACGCTATCACCTCGCGACAGTTACTCTACCTGATGAACTCGTCGCAACTCGAACGACGTATCCGCAAAAGTTCTGCTTTGCAAAAACTCTATCTCAATAACACGAATATCGAATCCATTGCCAATGCCATCACGTTGAGGGTGCTGTCGAGGCGGGCAACACCGCAGGAGGTGGCCCTCTACAAGGAGTATGCCGAGCAGTCGGGGTTGCCATTGGACGAGGTGGCGATCGATATTGTGTGGGCCCAGATAAACAGTAACGAATTTCTCTATAACCACTAATGAACAACGCTATGAAGAGAGTATATTTGACACTGACGTTACTGCTTGCTATCTGTTTTGGAGCCGAGGCCCAAAAGGCAAAGTCTGTAATTCTGATATATCTGGACGGAGGCCCGGCGCAAACCGACACGTTCGACCCCAAACCGAGTCAGGGGCGCAACTACTACGGAAGTTATAAGGGGGTCTGCAAGACCAATGTCGAGGGTATCGAGATTGGCGAGAAATTGCCTCTGCTGGCTACTATGGCCGACAAGTATTCGCTTATCCGAAGCCTGACTCACGGTAGCAATGCCCACGAAACGGGCCACTATGCGATGATTACGGGCGATACTTCGGGTGGCGCGGTTGTCTATCCGTCGTTTGGTGCGGTCATATCATATATGATGCGCGATAGTTACAAGGGTGTTTTGCCGTGCTACATTTCGCTGACAAGTGCCAATAGCCGCTTCAACGAGGGCGGATTTCTCGGCAACGAGTACAAGTCGTTCGATACGGGCGGAAAACCCGAGTCGGCAAACTACGAGGTCGAGGGTGTGGTAAATCAATATACCGACCGCGAACGAATGGAGCGACGTATGGCATTGCTCGACCGTTTTGAGACCCTGCCAATGGATAAGCAGCAGATAGACTCACTGCGTAATATCAATATGGAGTTTATTTGGGGTGAGAGTCGCGAGGTATTTAATCTCGCCAACGAACCCGACTCTGTGCGCCAGCGATACGGAAAGTCGCGTCTCGGACAGTCGTGCCTCGTGGCTCGACGATTGGTCGAGGCAGGTGTGCCGTTTGTCAATGTCCGTATGACGGGTTGGGATACCCACAAGAAGCATTTTCAGAAGATGAATACGATGTTGCCGCAACTCGATAAGGCGCTGTCGGCCCTGATTGCCGATTTGGACGCGCGCGGTCTGCTCGACAGCACTATCGTTCTTTGCGGTGGCGAGTTCGGTCGTACACCGAAGGTGCTGTGGGAGGCTCCGTGGAATGGTGGTCGCGCTCACTTTGGCACAGTGTTCAGCTATTTGGTTGCAGGTGGCGGATTTCACGGTGGCAAGGTTGTCGGCAAGAGCGACAAGACGGGCGAGAAGGTTGCCGAACGCCCTGTGCGTCCTTGCGACCTGATAGGTACCGTATATCTGCTTATGGGTATCGACCCTTATGGTAAGTTGCCACACGTCTCGGAGGGCGATTTGCCTATACTCCCTTCGCTGCTCGAAAAGGGTAAGAGCAAGGGTTTGCTTTACGAGATTATTGATATAAAAGAGCCGACTTATGAGAAATAGAAGGATATTGCTGGTCATCGTATCTGTGCTGCTGACCACAACGCTATATGCACAAAAACTATCGCTCGGCTACCTCTATCCAGCCGGTGGCGAGGTGGGTACTACGGTCGTAATCGAGGCCGGAGGTCTGAATATCAACAAGGCGACGAAGGTGCTGTTCAATAGCAATGGCATCAAGGGCGAGATTGAGTATATCAAGGAGAGTGCGGCCGAGAAGAAGAAGCGCCGCCGACTCAACGACCAGAGTAGCCCGCAACTTGCCGATAGGGTCAAGATTCATATCAGCATCGCTGCGAATGTGCCGTGTGGACTGTACGACCTGCGTCTGCAAGGCCCGGGGGGTGTGTCGAATATGCTTCCGTTTGAGGTGGCTTCGTACCCCAACCTGCTCGAAGGCGGAAAGTCGTCGCTCAAAAAGCCCAATGTTGTCGAGTCGCTCCCTGCGGTGCTGTGCGGATATGTTACACCGGGAGGCGTGGATTACTTCAAATTTACGGGGCGCGAAGGTGAGACCATCGTCGCTTCGGTCAAGGCTCGACAGTTGGTGCCATATATTGCCGATGCTGTTCCGGGTTGGTTTCAGCCTGTGTTGCGTATCGTAGATTCGCGAGGTCGAGAGGTCGCCTATGCCGACGACTATCACCACAACGTAGACCCCGTTATCATCACAACGTTGCCCAAAGATGGCGACTATACGTTGCTTATACACGATGCGATATACCGAGGTCGCGAGGACTTTAACTATCGCATACAACTCGGCACGATACCTTTTGTTACGGGTCGCTACCCAGCCTATGGCGTGGTCGGTAAGAGGATTGAGCAGAGTATCGAGGGTGTTAATTTGGGGGCTGCCAAGGCGAAGGTTAAGGTCGTCAAGGAGGGCTACAACCACCTCTCATATACCAATGCTACGGGTACGTCGAATGCCGTTTCGTTCTACGCACTGCCAAAGGGTGTGAAACTTCTCCACTCACCACAAAAGATGGTCGTGCTGACCCCGACAACCGCAATAGCCGACTCGCTGACCTCGAAGGCGAAGGTGAAGCAGTATGTTGTTGCGGCTAAAAAGAAGGAGCCTGTGATTGTCGAACTTATCGGTCGTCGCAATGAGTCGAGAATCGACGCTGTGCTACGATTGAAAAACCAATATGGTAAGGTTGTCGCCACGGCTGATGATACCGAGGACCCGATTCAGGGCCTGATGACATTCCACGCCGACCCGGTGCTTAAATATACCCCGAAAAAGGACGAGATGTTGCTGCTCGAAGTCGAGGACCTGCATAGGGGTTATGGCAAGGAGTACCACTTTTTGTTGCGCCTTCACAAGCAGATGCCTCCATTCAACGCCTTTGTCTCGCCTGCTAATATTACGATACCTTCGGGTGGAACGGCTGCTTTCCGCGTCGATGTGACGGGCCGACTCAAACGACCTGCCAACTTGGTGGTCGAGGGTCTTCCAAAGGGCTTCACGACAAGTAGCCTCAATATTCGAGGCGGTAAGCGATGGAATGTCTCGATTACAGCACCGGTTGGTGCCGAGGTTGAGCGCTTCCCGATAGAGGTTAAGATGGATTATCCGAATGGCGATGGTCGTGCGCAGGCCGATGTGTTGCCGGTTGATAATATGATGCAGGCCTTCTATTATACCCACTATATAAAGGCTGCCGAATTGTCGCTCGATGTGACCGAGCCGTCGCCATACCGTATGTCGCTCGACCTCGATATAGAGCAGGATGTTGTCTTCTCGTGGCGCGACGATGTTATACCGATTAAGGTGCTGATAGACAAGAGTGCCGACTTTAACGAGCCTGTCGAGTTGGTTTTGGGTAACAAAAGCAAGTTGTTTACCCTCGACCCCGTATCGATTATGCCCGAAGAGCGCGAAAAGACCATCTACATTACAATCAACAAGGCGATGTTGGAGCGATTCCGCGGCCGCAAGAATCCGCCAACGTGGCAGATGAATATTGTCGGCACGGTTAAGGGCCAGGTCGAGAAGAGAGGCCGACGCTCGTTCCAGAATGCAAAGTATCGCGAAATGACGCCATATTTTGTTATCAAGTTTAAGAACTAATGGGCTTTCCCGCCTCTAATGATAAATGGGGTATCCGTAACGCGGATACCCCATCTTTTGTTGTCGGATACGGCTCTACTGTTCGACCTCGATAATCTCGATGGTCCAACCGAAGAGGTCGTTGGCGCATTGATTTTGGAGTTGTGCTATTGTTGAGTTTGCGCCTGTGTCGTTGATGACGGCATAGACAAAACTCGTCACGTCGGGGTAGGTTGCATTGACCTTTGCAGCCAAGCAACGATAGAAGGCATTTTGTTGCACGCGGTCCAATCCCGAAGGGAGGATTTTGTCGGCTACAAGCGACGAATATGGGTAGAGGTGGCGCATATTCGAGGCATCGGTCGAGAGTTGCTCGACGATAGTCGTCACGACATAGACCTGTACCGTGTCGTTTACGGCAGGCATCTCGACAAAGGTGGTGTAGACCGGATAGTCGGTCTCGATGGCTGCTGCGACATCGTCAGAGAAGAGCATATATTCGGCCTCGGTCAGGTCGTTGAGATATACCATCTTGCGATAGTCGCGCAACATCTCACGCAACGATTGACGCTGTTCGCGACTCCATTTGTTTTGTTGCGAGCAGCCCACAAAGCCACAGAGCATAAGTGTCAGGAGCGACACCGAGAGTAGAAATTTTTTCATTGTGTTTGATTTTTTGAAGTTTGTTTCGACTCTCACTTCCGCAATCTTTGTGCCACGCTACGGCCGAGCTATACGAGTTTGCGCCAACGGATATATCCCGCTACTGCGAGGACCGAATAGAGCATATAGAGTGCTGCGGTAATCGGTATACCTTTGTATAGATATAGCCCGACGGTGATAATATCGACCACAAGCCACACGAGCCACTGCTCGACATACTTGCGGGCGAGCAACCACATCGCTATCATAGATAGAGCCGTTGTCATTGCGTCCCAAAATGGCACAGATGAGTCGGTCAGATGGACAAGTATAAAGTATATGGCCGCGTGAAGCACGACGTATGCTACCACAAGTGGTGTGATTAGGCGCAATGGCGCGTGCGAGATTTTGAGAGGAGCTGCGCTACGCTTTCGCCCCAAAAGCCACACACCGAGGCCATACAATCCTGCCACGATGTAGTAGAGTTGCATTGCCGAGTCGGCATATAGCCCCGATTTGTAGTAGAGCGCACAATGCACCATCGGCATAATGAGGCCGACAACCCATAGCCAAATATTGGCCCGATACTCCAACCATAGGTAGAGCAATCCCAACCCAACACCGATAATTTGCAGTAGTAATTTTATATCCATTTTCTATAATTTATCCTTGGTACTTATATACATAATTGCATTACATCAACCTTTTACCGCTGACGAAGGTCGTTGCTCGCCGCTCAATGCCCCGTTTACAAATCTGACCCACCCCTAAATCCCCTCCTCGGGAGGGGACTTGGTCGCTGCGCTCCGAACGGGAGGTATGAAATTGCACCATATCAATCCTTACATCAACCTTTTGCCGCTGATTGAGGTTGTTCACGCCAACGGCGTGTTATTTTCCGCCCAAAGGAATGTTTTTTGTATTCTAAAATTTAATCGTCACATTGCCCAAGATATTAAACTTCGCTTGCGGAACATTCGCCGCTTGCGGCAAAGCCCCTGCCCAAGGCGGGGGTTTGGGGGTGGGTCAAATACTTCACGCCAACGGCGTGTTATTTTCCGCACCCCAAATGTAGTAATTAAATTCTTCTTAAAACTTAATCGTCACGTTTCCCAAGACATTAAACTTCGCTTGCGGAAAATAACACGCCCACGAGCCTCGGTCGGCGATGGTTGGGCCTTCGAGCCACGAGCCGCCGTAGCCGTTGTTGCAGTATGCCGTATTGAAGAGGTTGTTGAGTGCGATGCCGAAACGAACGCTCTTGATGCGCTTGGTGGTAAGCGTATAGGAGAGGTCGAGGTCGGTTACGCAGTAGCGGTCGAGCGTAAGGTCCTCATATTGGCCATTGGTTAGGTACTGCTTGCTGACGTAGCGTGTTTGCAGGAGTGCCTGGAAACCGCCGACGTGGAAGTCGAAGAGTGTGCCGGCTATGACCGAAGGCGAGTAGGCGATGGTTGTCGTTCCGCGCTCAAATGGCGTGCCGTCGATATAGTCGGTGTAGCCGATGATGCGGTTTTGGCTCAATGTTGCATTTGCACCAAACGAGAACCAGCGACAAGCCTTTACTGCAATGGCGAGTTCGATACCGCGACGATAGCTCTTTGGAACGTTGCGCGATAGGAGTTCGCCCGTGTCGGAGAGTTCGCCCGTCAGTACGAGCTGGTCTTTGTAGTACATATAGTAGAAGTTGGCCGAGGCCTCGACAATCTTGCCGTTGTAGCGGTAGCCCCATTCGCCATCGAGCAGCAACTCCGAGGTCGGGTATTCGCCCTGGTGGGTGTCGGTAAAGTTGTTGCGTGTAGGCTCCTTCTGTGCCACCGACAGCGATGCGTAGATGCTGTGTTGTGGTGCGGGAGCGTAGGTTATACCGATTTTAGGGTTGATAAAGTCGTAGTGGCGGTCGATGTCGAGTTGTTGCAGAGCCGAGGTGGTATCGTCGTAGTTGTCGTTTACGCCCGTGATGCGGTGGTCGATATGGCGATATTGCAGGTCGGCAAAGAGGTTTATTTTGTTGGTTACGCGCCAATCAGCCTTGGCGAAGATGTTGGCATCGAACTTTGTTGTCAGATTGCGGTAGTACTCAAAAGGCTCGGCTGTGGGTGCTGCCACAATCGAAAGAACATCGCCGAAGTGAGCTCCGTCGTAGATGTTGGCCGCCGCACCAAACGAGAGGGTCAGTCGCTTTGAGGTGTAGCCAGCCGAAGCGACGATGCCTCCAAAGTGGTTGAACATCGACTTGCGTCGAACGAGGTTCGAGCGAGCCGTCATTGCGCCAATCGCATTGGCGTCGATGCCGTATTTCGCGAGCTTCTGGTCGTTTTTGTAGTTCTGGTAGTAGCCGTCACCATAGGTGTAGTGGAGGGTTGCACCGAGCGACCATCGGTTGTCGAAGTGGTGATTTACGATGAGCTGGTTGTTGATTTGTAGATAGTTGTCGGTGTGGTTCTTGTAGTAGCCCGTAACACCTGTGACGATGTTGCCATCTTCGTCGAGCAGATGATTTCCTGCACCATCGAGCATCGGCCCGATGATTTCGCCCTCGGGGTTTTGGCGACGGTCGGCTGCCATCTGCTCCTTCGAAAGACCTGTGTAGGCGAGGTAGATGCGGGCCTTGCCGCCAAACGAGAGAGCCTTAATCATTGTGCGACCTTTGTACCACGCCGCCTGCAACATATAGGATTTGAGGTCCGACGAGGCGCGGTCTACATAGCCGTCGGAGCCGATGTGCGACAATCGTGCGTCGATAGCCCAATGTTTGCCTATAAGTCCCGACGATATGGCTACCGACTGCTTGTTGGTGTTGTAGGAGCCATAGGAGAGCGAGGCCGAGCCTTCGAACGAGGTCGATAGCGGTGCGGTTGTGAGGTTGAGCGAGCCTCCGAATGCGCCTGTGCCGTTGGTCGATGTACCTGCACCGCGCTGAATCTGTATTGAGCCGACGGCCGAGGCGATGTCGGGTGTATCGTACCAATAGACCGAGTGTGTCTCGGCATCGTTCATCGGTACGCCGTTCATCGTGACGTTGATGCGTGTTGCGTCGGTACCACGAATACGCAGAGCCGAACCACCGATACCGTTACCCGACTCGGAGGTCGATACGACCGACGGTTGCATACGCAGCAGGTGCGGCAGGTCGCCACCATAGTTTTGGCTGGCGATAGCCTCGCTGTCGAGATTTGTGTGGGCGATTGGCGAGTGCGATGCGGCTCGGGTAGCCGTTACGGCAACTTCGTCGATAGAGTAGATGCGCAGTGTATCGATTTGCTGCGCCGAGGCCGCTGCGGCCAATGTCAGCAGGGCGATACAGCCCCCCATAGATGCAAAAAACCTTTTCATAACTTTTATAAATTAAAGAGTTTGAAAAGGGGTATGTAGCGATTATGCTTACGCTCCCGTTCCGGCATTACCCGTTTCGGTTCGATGGGTATAATCTCAGCCGAGAAGAGTGTCAAGACTCTTATCAGCACCCCTTATGTCGTTGCAAAGGTACAAAAAAACTCGACAAACTATCAAACGTTTGCCGAGTTTTTTGTCAAACCTTTCGCTCTCGTCTATGACGAGTGTCGTTCGAGGAACTCTTTGGTTACCACAACCCTGATGGCGTGCGGTACAACCTCTATATCGACCGGAGTCTCGCCCATCAACTCGCCATCGCTCTCGATTCGTACCGGTGGCGATGAGGTGATGCGAACGTGCTTTGCCTGGGCGTGGGTGACGTGGCCTATGGAGTAGATGCTTCCGTTGAAGAGGCGGCGCAAGCGGAATATGATGTGCCACCAATGTACGGGTCGTATGAGTGTGAGGTCGAGCAACCCGTCGTTAGCAACGGCATTGGGCAGTTGCTGCACACCGCCACCATTGTATTTACAGATGCCCACCGCGAGGCTGAATAGGAGGTTGTTATGAACCTCGACGCCATCGCACTCGATGCGCATTCCCGACGACTTGTAACTGAAATAGGCTCGCAGGATACTTGCCAAGTATAGGCTCTTGCCTTTGTGGCCCTTTGCCTTCCAGTGGTTGAAAATCGAGATGACATAGGCGTCGAAGCCCAGACCTGCGACGTTGGCCATATAGCGCGTTTGGCGGAACTTCGACTCGGTGTAGGTCACTGCCCCGACATCTTGCAGGAAGGTGTATCCTTCGCGTATGGCGCGGATAGCCTCGGCGTAGTGCGATGGAGTGCCGAACGTGCGGACCCAGTCGTTGCCCGTGCCGACCGCTATGAGTGCCAAGCGAATCTCGTTGGGCGCTACGACTTGCTGTATGAACAGACCATTTACTACCTCGTTGAGTGTGCCATCGCCACCGACGACAATAATGTTGCGATAGCCACGATTGGCAGCCTCGACCGTTAGTTCGGTGGCGTGGTAGCGATACTCCGTAAATACGGCATCGCACACAATCTCGTTATCGCGCAAGAGTTTGGCGATTTGCGGGTAGTCGGTCAATCCGTGACCGTGGCCGGCAACCGGATTGACTATCACAAACCAGCGATTGTCGTATGTTTCGAGTTGTGGCATCTTATTTTACGGGTGCATTTTTCAGTGTGTGGAGCAGGAAGTCGTAGAACTTCGCAACCGATGCAATCTCGACCTTCTCGTCTGGCGAGTGAGGGTAGCAGATTGTCGGGCCAAACGAAATCATATCGAGAGCAGGATATACACCGCCGATGATGCCGCACTCCAAACCTGCGTGGATTGCCGTAACGGCAGGGCGCTTGCCATAGAGAGCCTCGTACGAAGCCAACATAGCCTTCAAGATTGGCGACTCCATATTCGGTTTCCAACCGTCGTACGAACCCGAGAGTTCGACCTCGGCACCGGCCAACTCGAATACACCCTTGATAGCCTCGGCCAAAGCCAACTTCTCGCTCGATACCGACGAGCGCAACAGGCACTGAATCTTTATGCACTTGCCGTCCGATACGACGCGAGACAAGTTGGTCGAGGTCTGTACCAACCCCTCCATCTCGACCGACATCTTCACGACGCCATTAGGAGCGCCAACAACCGCCTTTACGAGTTTTTGGGCTGTTGCAGCAGGGATAATCTCGGCAGGGAGAGCGACCTCCTCGACGAGAACGGCAATCGAATCCTCGATATTCTCAAATTCGGCCTGCAAGCACTTTTCGTATGCCGCAGCCTCGGCCTTGAAGGCCTCGACGTTCTTGACCAAAACGATGGCTTGGGCTTCGCGTGGAATGGCGTTACGCAGACCGCCACCATCAATCGACGCGAGTTGCCACTTCTGCTCGGTGTGGAGCAACAGACGGCACAACAGACGGTTGGCATTGCCGCGTTGGAAACCAATCTGGATACCCGAGTGGCCGCCCTTCAAACCCTTGACTTCGAGCTTTACGGCCTTCCAGCCTGCCGGTGCTGCTTTGGCTGTATATGGGAGGGTGATGTTGGCGTCGGTACCACCTGCACAACCAACATACAACTCACCCTCGGTCTCGGAGTCGAGGTTGAGCAAAATATCGCCTTTGAGCAGACCCGCCTTCAAACCGAAAGCTCCGTCCATACCTGTCTCCTCGGTTGCGGTGAAGAGACCTTCGATTGCGCCGTGCTCGATGGTGTTATCCTCCAAAACGGCAAGAATAGCCGCCACACCGATGCCGTTGTCGGCGCCGAGGGTTGTGCCGTTGGCCGTCACCCACTCGCCATCGATATATGCCTCGATAGGGTCGTTCTCAAAGTCGAAAACCTTGTCGTTGTTCTTTTGCGGAACCATATCGAGGTGAGCCTGCAAAACGATGCCCTTGCGGCCTTCGTAGCCTGCGGTTGCCGGCTTTGCGATATAGACGTTGCAAGCCTCATCGACCGAATATTCGAGGTTGTGAGCCTTTGCAAACTCTACGATATACTCGCGCACCTTCTCCTCGTGGTGCGACGGGCGTGGGATTTGGGTCAGGGCCTTAAAGTGTTTCCAAACCAATGCAGGTTTGAGTTGTTCCAAATTGTAGTTCATAGTCTTTGGTTTATGCTGATTAATAATTTTATTCGGTTGCTTCTGCCGACTCTATTTCAGGGTCATATCGACAACCACAGGGTTGTGGTCCGAAGGGTAGTATGGTTTGCCGTTAATCTTGTATTTGTCGCGATTGACCTTATACTCTTTGGCCGTAAGGCGACCATTGTCGGTCGAGTGAATGTAGATGTGGTCGATTCGGCGTTTCGACTGCGAAAGATTTTCGTCGCCTCCCTTTGAGCCGTTGAATGTGCCGATTGTGCCACATCGCTTCTCGGCAACGAGGAACGTATCTTCGTAGTGGTTGCACATAGTCTTGTGGAAGGCCTTGTCGGGTTGTGCGTTCATATCGCCTACGACGATGGTCGGCAGCGCCTCCTTGTTGTACTTCTGGTCAATCTCGACCAATATGCGGCCCGCATTGGCGTTGGCTACCTTCTTCAATGGGCCGTGAGTGGCGATGAAGAAGAAACGCTTGCCGCTCTTTTTGTGGGTTACGACAGCGGTTAATGCTGCGCGGTAGTGGCGCACCTCGTCCCAGCCTGTCGAAATTTCGGTCGGCGTAGGCGAGAAGTAGTAGATATTCTGCTCGGCAAACTCAAACTCGCGCTTATTGTAGAATATAGCGTTGCCTATCACGCGCTTATGCCCGTCGGGATAGGTGTTCTGCCACCAAAGTTCGTACTTCTTGCCCTTGCCTTTGCGCACGAGCGCAGCAAGGTCGTCGCGACATAGGTCTGTTACCTCCTGCATTCCGATAATATCGCAGTCGAGGCTCTTGATAAGTTCGGCAACCGCCCTCTTGGAGTTGTCCCAATTACGCGAGTCGGTTGTAAGCCCTTTGCGGATAATGCTCTCGCGGGCCAGGTGCGACCAAACGTTGTAGGTGCCGATGCGGAGGTTAATCTCATCGGTCGGCTTTGGCTTTGCCGTTGCAGCGATGGTCGCAACGATTGCCACTATCAGAAATAATGCTCTTTTCATTGTGTGTGTTATTGATTTGACTCTTTGTCGAAAGCCTCGACAATATGTTTTACCAATTCGTGACGGACAATATCGCCCTTGTTGAACTCAACAAAGCCGATACCCTTGATACCATCGACCGTGTGCATCGCGCGTACCAGACCGCTGTCGCTCTTGTGCGGCAAATCGACCTGCGTAACATCGCCCGTAACGATAAATTTTGCATTGCGTCCCATACGTGTAAGGAACATCTTAATCTGCGAGAGGGTGGTATTCTGCGCCTCGTCCAAAATCACAAAAGCGTTGTCCAGCGTACGACCACGCATATAGGCCAGTGGCGCAATCTGTACCGTTCCGTCCTCCATAAACTTCTGCAACTTGGCAGGTGGAATCATATCGTTGAGCGCATCGTAGAGCGGCTGCAAATATGGGTCGAGCTTATCCTTCAAGTCGCCCGGCAGAAAGCCCAACTTCTCGCCCGCCTCGACCGCAGGGCGTGTCAAAATCACTCGGCGCACCTGCTTGTCGCGCAATGCACGAACGGCCAGAGCGATGGCTGTATAGGTCTTGCCCGAACCCGCAGGGCCTGTGGCGAAGATAAGGTCGTTGTGGTCGTACAAATCGACCAATTTGCGTTGGTTGGCGGTGCGGGCCTTGACGATTACGCCGTTGTTGCCAAAGACGATAACCTCCTTGTCGATAGCCTGCGCCTTCTCCGTAACGGCCGAAAAGCCCTTCGAGAAGGATTGCTCGACAACCTCCTTCGAGATGTGGCCATAGCGGTCGTAATAGGCAATCAGCCCCTGCATCTGTCGCTCAAAACGCTCGATGTCGGCCCCTGCACCAAGCACTTTGAGTGTGTGGCCGCGTGCTACAATTCGCAAAGCGGGGTGCATAGCCTTGATTTGGTCGAGGTATATGTTCTTCGCTCCGTAGAGTTCGCGAGTGTCTACCGAGTCGATGATAATCTCTTTGCCTTCGTTTGGTGTCATATATAGTGTGTATCGGTTTAGAATAGTACGCCCACTTTGAGTTGGAGGTGGTGCAGAGTCGATTTTATGTCGGTGCCTGGCGAAACGGTATCGTACGACAGGAAGTTGGTTGTGGTGTTGAAGCGGCTCGAAAAGCGGGCGTCGATAAGTAGTCGTTGCCACAAGCATAGGCTCATACCCACCGCATAAGATACGGTCGGGTAGAGTCGGCCGAACATCACCTTCTCGCCGGCACGGTCGGCATACCACGGGTCGTCGAGGATTGTCACGACAGGGCCGAGGTGAAAGCGGAATTTCGACCACTTGAACGAGAAGAGTATCGGCATCTGCAACGTGTTGCAACGAATCGTCGACGAAAAGTGTTGTGTCGGGTCGCTGATGGCTATCTTCGAGTGCATAAAGTTAATCTCGGGCTGTAAGGCAAAGACCTCGCCGAAGCGTAGAGCCATATGCGCACCGACCGAGAAACCCAACTTCGCCGATAGCGAAGCGGTCGAGCCGTTCATATCGAAGCGAGCAACGGGATAGGACAGACCTGCCGTTAAACCCCACTCGGTACGCAGACTTCCGACCCCTCGTGATTTGGCCGAGGCCGAGGTCGAGAGTGCGACAAGCGAGATGATGGTAATCGCTATATAGAGAACTTTTCGGGTCATAATCGTAACAAATGTGCCTCAATCGGGCGATATAACCCTCAAAAATAGTGATTTTTTTGCAAACAATCTCTTTTCGGGAGTCGAAACTTTGCTAAAATTTTGCGGTGCCGACGATTTGCACTATCTTTGTGGCCGAAAAACAGCAAAATAGAACGATATGAGTTTGGTAGCAATTGTAGGTCGTCCGAATGTCGGAAAGAGTACTCTGTTCAATCGCTTGGTTGGTCAGCGTCAGGCTATTGTCGATTCGACGGCAGGTACAACACGCGACCGCCACTATGGTAAGACCGATTGGTCGGGTCGTGAGTTTTCGGTTATCGATACGGGTGGTTATTCGGTCAATAGCGACGATATTTTCGAGGAGGAGATTCGCCGTCAGGTGATGCTCGCCATCGACGAGGCCGATGTGATTCTCTTTATGGTTGAAGTGGGTACGGGTGTTACCGACCTCGATATGATGATGGCCGAGGTGTTGCGTCGTGCGCGTAAGCGTACGTTGCTCGTCTGCAACAAGGTCGATAACTACGACCTCATCTACTCGTCGCACGAGTTCTATTCGCTCGGTCTTGGCGACCCGTTCTGCATCTCGTCGATGTCGGGTAGCGGTACGGGCGAGTTGATGGACGAGATTTTGCGCCTCCTGCCCGAGGACTGCACGGCCGATGAGTTGGAGGATTTGCCTCGCATTACCATCGTGGGCCGTCCGAATGTCGGCAAGTCGTCGATGACCAACGCCCTGCTTGGCGAAGAGCGTAATATCGTAACCAATATTGCAGGTACAACACGCGACTCGATTCACACGCGCTACAACAAATACGGTATGGACTTCTACCTGGTCGATACGGCCGGTATGCGCAAGAAGGGCAAGACGATGGAGGACTTGGAGTTCTACTCGGTTATGCGCTCGATTCGCGCCATCGAGGCCTCCGATGTCTGTGTGTTGATGCTCGATGCACAGCAAGGCTTGGAGTCGCAGGATTTGAATATCCACAACCTTATCGTCCGCAACCGCAAGGGCTGCGTTATCGTGGTCAATAAGTGGGACTTGGTCGATAAGGGCAACAATACGATGAAGGAGTGGCGCGAGGCGTTGGAGAAGCGTCTGGCTCCGTTCAACGATATTCCGATTATATTCACGTCGGTCATCAATAAGCAGCGTATCTTGGAGGTTTTGCAGACGGCAATCCGTGTTTGCAACTCGCGTTCGCGTCGCATCTCGACCTCGGAGTTTAACGACTATATGCTTCCGATTATCGAGGAGACACCTCCTCCAACAACCAAAGGAAAGTATATCCGTATCAAGTATGCGATGCAGTTGCCGACCCCGACACCTCAATTTGTCTTCTTCTGCAACCTTCCGCAGTATATTCGCGAGAACTATCGCCGCTTCCTCGAAAATCATATCCGCGAACATTGGGATTTTGCGGGAGTGCCGATGCAGATATATTTCCGCCAGAAGTAAAAATAGATTTTATGCAGCATTTGCTGCGTTACGCTCAATCCCCAAGACAGTCACATACGCCGAGTATGCTCCTGCCTTGGGGATTTTCGCAAGCCTGGCAACTGCTTGCCTAAAATGCAATTTTTGGTCACCGAGGGGTGGCCTTTTTTGTTTTAGGGGGTCGTTAATCCCTCTTCGAGGGCTTCTCCTCCTTCGCGCCTCGGCAAAGTGTGCAAGCACACTCTGCTCTCGGCTTAATGTTCCATTTTCTTCCTTCTTGCAAGGCATAATCAAAATAAATTTTGCTTCTGCTCTTGCTTCGTGCGTCAGTTGTCGTCGGTTAGAGGCGTTAGGGGTAGAATGGGTGGAATGAGTAGAATGAGTAGATTGAGTAGCCTGATTTTTATAATCTACCCAGTCTACCCAGGCTCCCCAGCCTACCCAGGTTACCCAAGCTCCCCAGGTTACCCAGGCCTACCCATTGAAAAAAATAAAGGGGATAAAATCCCCTTTATTTGTACCCCCGAGCAGAATCGAACTGCTATTTAAGGTTTAGGAAACCTTCGTTCTATCCGTTGAACTACAAGGGCAGAGTATTGCTATGCCCGAAAGAGAGTCGCGAAGCGAGTCATAATGGGCAAATGTGGAGGCAAAGATAACAAAAAAATCGTATCTTTGCCCCCAAATTTAATAATTATGAAACAAACTCCCGAAACCTCGACCCCGACAGAGCCGCGTGTGCCGATATGGGCGGCGCTTATACCATTGGCGGTTTTGGTCGGAATGTTGGTGCTGGTTGTAAAGTGTTTTGGAGCCGATGCTAACGGTGGTGGCAGTCAGGTGGCTCTGCTTTGTGCCGCTTCGGTTGCAGCGGCGTTGGCTATCGGCCTGTTTGGTTGTCGCTGGCAGCAACTCGAAGAGGCTATAACCGATAATATCCGCACGTCGGCCTCGGCAATCATCATCTTGTTGCTTATTGGTGCAATATCCGGAACGTGGATGTTGAGCGGTGTTGTGCCGACCTTCATATACTATGGTTTGCAGGTTATCCACCCAAGCGTCTTTTTGGGTGTGGCGTGTATCATCTGTGCCATTGTGTCGGTTGTGACCGGCTCGTCGTGGACTACGATAGCGACTATCGGTGTGGCGCTGATGGGTATTGGTCGTGCCGAGGGTTTCTCGGAGGGGTGGATTGCCGGCGCAATAATCTCGGGAGCCTACTTTGGCGATAAGGTCTCGGCCTTGTCCGATACGACGGTCTTGGCCTCGTCGGCAGTGCGTGTGCCGCTGTTCGAGCATATTCGCTATATGCTGACCACCACCATACCGTCGTTTGTCATTGCACTGATTGTCTTTTTCTGTGTCAGCCTTACGGCCGAATACGACGCCTCGGAGCGTATTGCCGAGATGTCGGAGACGCTGCGCTCGACCTTTACGATTACGCCGTGGTTGTTTGTCGTACCGATTGTGACGGCGATATTTATCGTGCGCCGTCTGCCGGCTCTCATAACCCTCTTTGTAGCGGTTGTGGTGGCTTGTGTGGCGATGGTCGTCTTCCAGGGCGACATTGTTGCCGAAATTGGCGGCGAGGGTAGCCTGGCAACATTTCGTGCGCTGATGACCACCTGCTCGGGTGCAACGGCGATTACGACGGGCGATGCTGTACTCGACGAGTTGGTTAAGACGGTCGGTATGTCGGGAATGCTCAATACGGTGTGGCTCGTTTTGTGCGCAATGTGCTTTGGCGGAGTTATGTCGGGTAGTGGTATGCTTGCGGCTGTGGCTCGCCTCTTTTTGCGAGTTGTTCATCGTACGGTCTCGGTTGTCGCCTCGACAATATGTGCAGGACTCTTCTGTAATATGGCTACGGCCGACCAATATATCTCGATTATCATCACGGGCAACACCTTCCGCGACCTCTATCGCCGTTGTGGCCTCGAAGGTCGTCTGTTGAGTCGCTCGGTCGAGGACTCGGCTACGGTGACGTCGGTGCTTGTGCCGTGGAACTCGTGCGGTATGACCCAATCGACGGTGCTGGGTGTAGCGACCGTAACCTATCTTCCATACTGTCTGTTCAACCTTGTCAGTCCGCTGATGTCGATTATCGTGGCGGCGGTCGGATATAAAATTGTTAGGCGCAATGCAGAGGAGTAATCAACTTTTGGCGGTATTCGACCTCGATGGTACGTTGCTCGATACGATAGGCGATTTGGCGGCATCGTGCAATGCGATGTTGCGCTCGCGCTCACTTGCCGAGCATACGCTTGCCGACTATCGTCACTTTGTCGGCAATGGCATCACACGCCTTGTCGAGCGAGCCTTGCCCGAGGAGTTGCGCACGAGCGACTATATCGCCTCGGCTCGTCGTGACTTTATGGCCTACTATATCGAGCACCTCGACCACTATACCCAACCCTACGATGGCATAGGCGAACTGTTGTCGGCACTCTCGGCGCGAGGCGTTAGGCTTGCTGTCGCCTCCAATAAGTTCGATGCCGCGACAAAGAGCCTTGTTGGGCGATTCTTCCCCGATATTCGTTTCGAGGCGGTTTGGGGTAATCGCGACGGCTTTCCGCTAAAACCCGATGCGGCAATTCTCCACCAAATTATGGAGGAGAGTGGCACAACTCCCGACCACTGCTATATGATAGGCGACTCGGGGGTCGATATGCAGACGGCTCACGCTGCCGGTGCCCACTCGATAGGTGTCGAGTGGGGATTTCGTTCGCGCGAGGAGTTGGTCGAGCATCGTGCCGAGCATATCGTTTCCAGCCCCGAAGAGGTGCTGTCGATTATCGTCGCAGGTCAGCAATAGGCGGCAACATCTTCGGCCGTAACCACATCGTCGCAGAGTATTATCAATCGTTCGACAACATTGCGCAGTTGGCGTATGTTGCCACTCCACGGTCGTTTCGACAGCAGTGCTATGGCCTCGCTGTCGAATTGCTTTTTAGGCTGTCCGGCCTCGTTGCAAATCTGCTCGGCAAAGTGTTCGACAAGTAGTGCAACGTCCTCGCTTCGCTCGCGTAGCGGTGGTACATCGATTACGATAACGCCGATGCGGTGGTAGAGGTCCTCGCGGAAGCGACCTGCCGTAATCTCGTCGGGCAGATGTTTGTTGGTGGCTGCAATAATGCGCACATCGACATCGATGTCGCGGTCGCTGCCGACCCTCGAAATCTTGCGCTCCTGCAAGGCTCGCAACACTTTGGCCTGGGCTGCGAGCGACATATCGCCAATCTCGTCCATAAATAGTGTGCCTCCGTCGGCCAACTCAAATTTGCCTTTGCGCTGCTTTATGGCCGAGGTGAATGCTCCGCGCTCGTGTCCGAAGAGTTCGCTCTCGATGAGTTCGGAGGGAATGGCGGCGCAATTTACCTCGATGAATGGGGCTGTGGCGCGGTTGCTCTTTGCGTGTAGCCATCGGGCCACCAACTCTTTGCCCGTGCCATTCTCGCCCGTTATCAAGACTCTCGCCTCGGAGGGGGCAACCTTATCTATCAGCGTGCGTACGCGTACGATAGCCTTCGACTCCCCGATTATAGGTTCGACCCCAATCGAGGTCGTGTCGCTCGGTCGTGTCGAGCGACGTGTTGTCCCTCGGTGGCGTTGTGTGGAGGGTTGTTGGTCGCGTTCGACCGACTCGTTGTCGGTCAAGCCTCGCAGTGTGGCGAGCAGGCGATTCATATCTATCGGGCGCGTAAGAAAGTCGATGGCTCCGCGTCGCAGTGCGTCGATGGCGCTCTCGACCGAAGCCCCTACCGGGCAGATGATAAAGGGTGTGTCGCAATCGGGAACCGAGGTTGCATCGTCGGCGACAATTACATCGAAATGCTTGCTCTTGCACAATGCAGCGGCCTCGTCACCGGTCGCCACGGCATCTGTCGTAAAACCCTCGAACTCCAATCGCTCGCGCAGATTGTTTCGCACACTTTTTGATTGTTCCAAAACTAAAACCTTTGCCATAGTTGCTAAAAGTGAAAAAATATGTATATTTGCACCAAAAGTAGCGTTTTACTTCCGTAGATGTTGCAAAGTGGGGGTTGTGGTTCAACCCCTCAAAGAGTCGAAAAATCACCTCTAAAAGGGGTATTGCCGAGGGCTGTTTGTGGTATTGTTTAGCCCAAATGGACCGATGAGGTCCGAGGTCGAGGCAAACCCGATTTATGTATGAGAAAAAACTATAATTACACACGTCGCAAACTCTATCTTCCGGAGTATGGTCGCCATATTCAGAGTATGGTAGATTCGTTGTTCGAAATCGAGGACCGTCGCGAGCGTACGCGTCAAGCCAAAGCGGTTATTGCGGTTATGGGTAACCTCAATCCGCTATTGCGTGATACGGCCGATTTTGCCCACAAATTGTGGGACCACCTATTCATTATGTCCGACTTTCGGTTAGATGTCGATAGTCCATATCCTCGTCCTACGCGTCAGGATATAATGGTTCAGCCTCGTCATCTGGAATATCCCCAAAGTCGTATCGAGCGCAAGCACTATGGCAAGTATGTCGGCCAGATAATCAAGCGATTGGCCGAGGAGCCAGATTGCGCTTCGCGTGCTGCGGCTGTTAGCGATGTGGCGCACTATATGCGCACCAAGAGCTTTGAGTATAACCAGGAGCACCCGTCGAACGATGTGGTTGCAAAAGATATAGAGGTTATGTCCGATTCTGTTATCAAGATTGATGGCCAGACGCTGAATAATATCCGTCCGGAGTATAAAACGGCCCACGCAGCACATCAGTCACGACAGCAACAACAGCGTCGTTCGCAACAGAAGGGTAAGAACAATGGCCGTCAGCAAAAAAATCACTCGAAAAACGGTCAGCGACACAATAGTCACAAATAAAACTACGTTTTATCAAGAAAATTACTATCTTTACCTAACAAAGATTCAAACTCGTATGAAGAAATATCTTGTAGCAATAGCCATAGCGGCGGTCGTGATGTGTGGTTGTCGTCGCACGGAGGTCGAAATATCGGGTAAATTTCTCGGACTGAATGCCAAGACGATCTATCTCGAACGTTCGAGCGTTGCGGCTCCGGCCCTGCTCGATTCGGTTGAGTTGGCGCCCGATGGTTCGTATCGCTTTGTTGTTAGCGATGTTCCCGCAACGCCGACAATCTACAACCTCGTCTATAATAACGAGCGTATCCCGTTGCTCCTCTCGGGTGGCGAGAGTCTGACGGTTGGCTCGTTGGGTAGTGTGGCACTCAACTATACGGTCAGTGGCTCGCACGAGTCGGAGTTGTTGCGCGAGTTTAATCAGGAGTATATCCGAGGTAAGATGGAACTCGAATCGCTGCTCTCGAAGTATGCTCGTGCAAGCGAGTCGGAGAAGGGCGAGATAGCCCAATCCTACAATGCGCTCTATCGCGAGGTGAAGCGAAGCCAAATATCGTTTATCGTTACCAACAAGAGCCATATTGCAGCCATCTATGCCCTCTATCAGCGTCTTTCGGGCGAGCAGTATCTGGTCGATGCAACAAGCGATATTATCTATTTCCGCACGGTTGCCGATGCTGTCACCGAGAGCTATCCGTCGTCGCCGCTACTTGTCACCCTGCGTAACGATGTGGCGCGTATGGACGCTCAAAATGCCCTTATGCAGTCGCTCGAAGTGCGCGACTATCCCGATATTGAGGCCGACAATATGTTTGGCGAGAAGGTGCGCCTCTCGTCGCTCGATGGCTATGTGGTATTGGTCGATTTTTGGTCGGCCGAGGTGGGTAACTCCAATGCACTCAATGCCGATATGAAGAGCCTCTATGAGCACTACGAGGGTCGAGGCTTCCGCATCTATCAGGTTGCACTCGATGCCGATAAGGCGTTGTGGATTAAGACCGTGCAGGAGCAGCGTCTGCCGTGGATTTCGGTCTGCGACTTTGCGGGTCGCAACTCGCAACTTCTCGGCCTCTACAACATTAAGCGTCTGCCTGCCAACTACCTTATCGACCGCGATGGTCGCATAGTCGGTAAGGACCTCTATGGCGCATCGCTCGAAAAACAGTTGCAACAACTTCTCTAACCGACCCAAATGAGATACTACTTCGCATCGGATATACATTTAGGCGCAGGCGATACGGCTACGGCTCGTGCTGTGGAGCGCCGCTTTGTGGAGTGGCTCGATGCCATCGAGCCAACGGCCAAAGGTGTGTTTCTGCTTGGCGATGTGTTCGACTTCTGGTTTGAGTATCGCAAGGTTGTTCCGCAGGGCTTTGTCAGAGTCTTGGGGCGTTTGGCCCGAATGACCGACAAGGGTATCAGGGTGGTGCTTATTACCGGTAATCACGATATGTGGGTTGGCGATTATCTGCGTCGCGAGTGCGGTATTGAGGTCTATACGAAGCCTATTCGTGTCGAACTCTCGTCGCGCCGACTCTTCCTTGCTCACGGCGATAATATGAATATCAAGCGACAGCCTATGTTGCGCCTGATGAATTGGGCGTTTCGTTCGCGAGTGCTGCGCTTCCTCTTCTCGTGGTTGATTCACCCCGACCTTGCCGTAGGCTTTGGTCGTTGGTGGAGCGGCTCCTCGCGTAAATCGCACGGCGACGAACGAGACGAGCGATACCTCGCACCGTTGAAGGAGTTTGCCGCCAACGATAGTAAGCGGGGCGAGACCGATTGCTATATATTCGGACATATGCACATAGTCTCGCAAAGCGAGCAGCCACAATGCTATTTCCTCGGCGATTGGCCATACCAGCCAAATTGGTTGGAGATGGACGAGGCCGGTAATATAACTCAAAAAACAGAGTAGTTATGCAACAATATCTTGAACTTTTGTCACGCATCGAGCGCGAAGGTGTGGTTAAGGGCGACCGTACGGGTACGGGAACAAAGAGTGTGTTTGGTCACCAAATGCGATTCGATTTGAGCAAGGGTTTTCCGTTGCTTACCACGAAGAAGGTCTTTTTGAAGGGGGTAATCTACGAACTGCTTTGGTTTTTGAAGGGCGATACCAATATCAAATACCTCGTCGATAATGGTGTCCATATCTGGGACAACGATGCATTCCGCTACTACAACGAGTTGTGCGTGCGTCATAGCGTCTTGCCGCTCGACAAGGAGTCGTTCCTGGCTTCGGTTGCTGCGGCCGACCCATCGCCAATCGAGGGGTACTGCTTTGGCGATTTGAACCACGTCTATGGCTATCAGTGGCGTTCGTGGCCAAAACCCGATGGGGCGTTTATCGACCAAATCTCGGAGGTTGTTGAGATGATTAAGCACAACCCCAACTCGCGCCGTATGATTGTCTCGGCGTGGAATGTTGCCGAGATTGAGGATATGGCTCTGCCTCCGTGTCACGTCCTGTTCCAATTCTATGTGGCCGAGGGCCGACTCTCGTGCCAACTCTATCAGCGTAGTGCCGATACCTTCCTCGGTGTGCCGTTCAATATCGCATCGTATGCGTTGCTGACGATGATGATAGCGAAGGTGTGCGGTCTCGAAGCGGGCGAATTTATCCACACTACGGGCGATACGCACCTCTATCTCAACCACCTCGACCAGGCTGCCGAGCAACTGTCGCGTGAGCCACGCGAGTTGCCAACGATGCACATCAAGCGCGATGTGGCTTCGATTTTCGACTTCTGCTACGAGGATTTCGAGTTGGAGGGCTACAATCCTCACCCTGCAATCAAAGCCCCAATGTCGTTCTGATATGATAAGTGTAATAGTTGCAACCTCCCAAAACGGGATAATCGGTGACCGCAACGCTCTGTTGTGGCATATTAGCGAGGATATGGTCTATTTTCGCACGAAGACGTCGGGCCACCCCGTTGTGATGGGGCGCAAGACCTACGAGTCGATAGGCCGACCTCTGCCCAAGCGTCACAATGTTGTCATCACGCGCCAGGATATAGAGATTGAGGGATGTACGGTTGTACATTCGTTGGAGGAGGCTGTGGCTCTGTTCCCGACCGAGGAGGAGGTATTCGTTATCGGTGGAGCGCAAATCTATGGCGAGGCTCTGCCTATTGCCGACCGATTGTATCTGACGGTCGTATATCGCGACTATGAGGGCGATGCAGCACTGCCCCAAATCGATATGTCGCAGTGGCGCGAAGTCGCTTGTGAGCGATATGAGCGAGGCAAGGAGTTCGATGCTCCGTTTGCCTTTATTGTCTACGAACGTCGATAGGCTCGTTCGGATTTTCTCTGCATAAACATTCAATTTAGGTATTTATACCGAAATGCGGTTGGCGTAAAATCGCTACCTTTGCTGTGCAAAGGTGCGGTTGTGTAACTGTCGTATTATGGCACTGTGTCTGTGGTAGTTACTCCGCGCCGAAAGATGACGATATGAACTATTTTGAAGAGTTGATGCGAGATGTGCGTATGCGCGAAGGACTGAAAGCGTGTATGAACTGCGGTGTCTGTACGGCAATCTGCCCGGCTGCCGAGTTCTACGACTACGACCCGCGCCAAATAGCCGAGACGGTGCAGTCGCGCGATAACGACCGTATCGAGGCTCTGTTGCGTAGCGAGACGATATGGTATTGCGGCCAATGTATGTCGTGCCGTCCGCGCTGTCCGCGTGGCAATACTCCCGGCTATATTATTCAGGCTCTGCGCCAACTGTCGCAACGTACGGGTCTGTTTGTCGAGAGCGAGAAGGGCCGACAGCAACTTGCACTCAAACGAACTATCGGCGAGAATATTATGCGTACGGGCTACTGCCTCGTGCCTCGCAACATCACGCCCGAGATGCACCCCGAGCAAGGCCCCGTATGGCAGTGGATTTACGACAACGACCGCGAGGTCTTTTCGCTCTTCAATCCGAACTACCGAGGCGAAGGCGCGGGAGCATTGCGTCGTATCGACGACCGCTCGCTCGAAGAGTTGCACCGCATCTTCGAGGTTAGTGGTGGCAAGGAGCTCTTCGAGATAATTGAGAGCCACTCCGAGCGTAAGGCGCAGGAGATGGGCTACGAGGGGGCGACCCACCAATATATGATGGATACATTTACCAAAAATAGCGCGGAGGAGTAGAGATGAAACGTTCTTCTTGGAAAGAGTACCAAAAAGCGATAGCCGACGACGGCTACTACTATGCCCGAAGTTGTATTCGACAGAACTTCTTTCCGGGCAGCGAGAAGGCCTTTATCGATATTGTCAAGGGTCGTCTCGGTCGCGACCTGTTCGACGACCCGCAACACACATCGTGTACGGGTATCGGCTACCACTCCGATATTGTTCCGCTCGAAACGATTATGACGGTCGTGGCGCGTCAGTTTGCTATGATGGGCGAGGCTGGTTACCAAAACTTTATCACCTCGTGTATCACCTCCTTCGGTATCTATACCGAGATTCTTGCAACGTGGGAGGAGTTCCCCGAGACCGAGGAGCGTACTCGCGAATATCTGCGCAAGGCTACGGGTCGCGAACTTGTCAAACCTGCAAATGTGGCTCACACCTCCGATGTGATGTTCCACCTGCGCGAAGAGATTGCCGAGCGTATGGTTCGTCCGCTTGTTAATGTCCATACGGGCGAGCCGTTGCGCGTAGTCGAGCATATCGGGTGTCACTACGCCAAAATATTCCCGAAGAAGGGTGTCGGAGGCTCCGAATTTCCATACGTCTTGGCCGGTATGGTCGAGTCGTGGGGCGGCGAGGTGGTCGATTATCCCGAGCGTCGCCACTGTTGCGGCTTCGGCTTCCGCAACTACTTGGTGCAGGCCAATCGTGGCTACTCGATAGCCAACTCGCAGAAGAAGTTGGAGAGTATGGCCCCATATCGTCCCGACTTTATCGTCTGCAACTGCCCTGGTTGTACGATGTTTCTCGATAAGTGGCAGTATGCCATTGCCGAGATGGAGGGTACGACCTATGGTGCGGGAGGCGCGGGTATTCCGGTGCTGACCTACGAGGAGATGGCCGGTTTGGTGCTTGGTTACGACCCGTGGAAACTTGGCTTGCAGATGCATCAGGTCGATGTTGAGCCTCTGCTCGACAAGATGGGTGTGGAGTACGACCCGACAACCAAATATCTCGGTTGTAACGGAAAGTATATCGGTCAGCCTGCGGAGGCGGCCGTGAATTGTAGTGCTGTAAATAATATATACAATATAAAACTATGATGCAGGCAAAGGTTGTTGTCGTGGGCGGAGGTGTAGCCGGTATGCAGACGGCTCTGCGCTTGAAGGAGTGTGGAGTGACGCCGATTATTATCGAGCGTGAAGCAATGCTTGGTGGCAAGGTTCGAAATTGGCATCGGCTCTTTCCCTCGTTTACCCCTGCCGAGGAGGTTGTGAACGAACTCATACGCCGTGTTGGTGCTGCGCGTATCGAGGTGCGCACGGGTCAATCCGTCGCCTCGATAGAGTTCGATTGTGTGACGTTGGCCGATGGCCGTCACGTTGAGTGCGATGCTGTTGCGCTGTGTAGTGGCTCGACAATCTTCGATGCCCGCATCAAAGAGGAGTATGGCTACGGTATCTACGACAACGTCGTTACGTCGGTCGATGTGGAGCGTATGCTCAACGAGGGTGGTGTTCGTATGGCCGACGGCTATGTGCCACAGCGCATTGCGATATTGCATTGCGTTGGCTCACGCGACGAGAAGGTTTGCCAACGGCACTGCTCGAAGGTCTGCTGTGTGACAGGTGTCAAGCAGGCTATCGAACTCAAAAAGGCCTGTCCGGGGGTCGAGGTATTCAATTTCTATATGGATATGCGAATGTTTGGCCCTGGCTACGAGGAGCTATACCGCGTGGCGCAACAAAACTATAACGTCCATTTTATTAGAGGTCGTATCTCGGAGGCGAGCCAACTTATGGAGGGGCGCGTTCAGATTAAGGCCGAGGATACGCTGACGGGTCGTCCGCTCCGAATGTCGGTCGATATGTTGGTGCTGATGGTCGGTATACAGGCCAATCGCGACAATCCGTTTATGGCCTCATCGGCGGGTCTGCAACTCTCCGAGAGTGGATTTGTCGCTTCGCGAGATATGTTCCTCGACAATGTTGCGACCCACAATCCGCGCATCTTTGTTGCGGGTACGGTGACTGCCCCCAAAACCATCGGCGAGTCGCTTACCGAGGCTGTTGCGGCTGCCGACCGCATTGTCAATTACCTTAACACATTGGAGTAGCGATGGCAACATTCGGATTTGGATATACAATCTCGAAACCCCGTGTGATAGATATCGACCGCAACAATCTGCGTAAGAGCGACGATATATTGTACGAGATGCCCGAACTGCAAACCTGTATCGGCTGTGGTTCGTGTACGGCATCGTGTACGGCTGGTGCGCTTACGTCGTACAACTTCCGTAAGGTCCATACGCTTGTGCGTCGTGGCGAATATGCAGGGGCTTACGAGGAGATGAATAAGTGTATGCTTTGTGGTAAATGCCGCTTGGTTTGCCCTCGCGGAATCAATACGCGCGGTGTTGTGATGCTTATCAAACGTAAATTGGGAGATTTTTAGATATGACCTTCTACGCCCATTTCACATTGCCGTTTATTGTCGGCGCAGTGGTGATGTTTGCCATCATCGCTTGGAGGTATGTGAGCTGGATTGTGCAGTTGCCGCGTGGCGATAAGAGGCTGATAGCAAAGGGACTATTCTCGGTGGCGACGTTGTGCGCGATTTGGGAGATTATTCGCGAGTCGCTGTTGCACGTTCGTATTTGGCGCACCAATCCTCGTCTGGGCTATATGCATATGAGCCTCGCCTTTGGCTGGTTTTTGTTGATTGCCTTCGGTTGGTTGGAGACAGCACTCTATCTTGGTTTGCAACCTGTGCCTTTGCAGGGTCACGTATTTTTCCGATACTTTGCTACCTCGCTTGGCGAACATATCCATTGGATTGACCACGTTATGGATTTGTTGCTGCTCTTTGTCTTATCGGGCGTTGCTCTGGCTTGGCAAAAGCGTGTGAGTGCAGGTCGTTTTGGTATGCGTTCGACTACGCGCCATACGACGGGCGACCGCGTGGCGTTGAGTCTGCTGTGGTTTGTCTTCCCTGCCCGCCTTGTGGCCGAATCGGTTACGGCGGCAATCTATGGCGGTGGAGGCTTCCTGACCGGTAATATCGGAGCGTTGCTTCATCGTTTTGTTGCGACCGAGGTGTTGGATTTCTGCTATGAGCCGCTATGGTGGTTCTACTCAATAGTGCTTGGCGGATTCTTTGTTGCGATGCCCTTCTCGCGCTATATGCACATCTTTACCGAGGTGCCGTTAATCCTCCTGCGTCGCTATCGTTTGAGGGTTGAACCACGACAAAAGTCGTACGACAATTTCGAGGTGCAGTCGTGTTCGCGATGCGGAATCTGTTTGGACCCGTGTCAGTTGCGCACCGATTTGAACCATACGACGGTGCAGAGCGTATATTTCCTGCGCGACCGTCGCCAGAATGGACTGACGCAGAGCGTTGCGCTCGACTGCCTGATGTGTGGCCGTTGTGCCGACCGTTGCCCTGTTGGTATCGACCTTAACTCGTTGCGTCTCAACTCGCGAGCAACGATGCGCAATATCCCCAATGAGCGACGATACGACTATCTGCGCAATATCGACCACTCGGCAGGCGAGGGTCGTGTCGGCTACTTTGCCGGTTGTATGACGATGCTCACTCCGCGAACGCTCTCGGCTATGGAGCGTATTTTCGAGGCGGCAGGCGAGCAGGTTTGGTGGGCCGACCGCAATGGGGGCGTATGTTGTGGCCGTCCGCTGAAACTCTCGGGCGAGATTGACTCGGCCCGAAAGATGGTGGAGTACAACCGTTCGCTATTTGCCAAACACGGCATCACTACGCTCGTTACCTCGTGCCCAATCTGCTTGCGTACCTTCCGCGAGGAGTACGATTTGGAGGGTGTCGAGGTGTTGCACCACTCCGAGTATATCGCTCGATTGATTGCGGAGGGCCGTCTGCGTCCAACCTTCGAGCAGGAGGCAACATATACCTATCACGACCCTTGTGAATTGGGCCGTGGCAGTGGTATCTATGAAGCCCCTCGTCGAGTTGTAGAGTCGCTTGGCAAACTCATTGAACCGACACATAATGGTCGCAATGCACTCTGTTGTGGCGCATCGTTGGCCAATACCGTTATCGGTGATAGCGCCCAACTCCACATCGCACAAAAGATGACAACGGAGTTGGAGGCTACGGGCGCACAAACCATCGTGACGGCTTGCCCGTTGTGCAAAAAGAGTATTGCGAGAGCCGCCTCGAAGCATCGCCGCGTGTGCGATTTGTCGGAGATTGTGGCCGAAGCGGTGTCGCATCAAAACCAAAACAAATCAAACCTTAAACAATAAAACTATGAAACAGATTATTATCACATTGCTTTTGTGCGCTACCGCTCTTGGCGCAATCTACTTGGTAACCAACCCATCGAACGACTCGCAGTCGAGTGTTATCGAGGCAATCCACGCTCGTCGCAGTATCCGCCAATATAAGGATACGCCCGTGGAGCGCGAAAAACTCGATATTATCGCTCGATGCGGTATTGCCGCTCCAAGCGCAATGAATCGTCAGGATTGGGCCGTGCGCATTGTCGATTCGAAGGAGTGGATTGACCGCTCGACCAAAGCCTATATCCCTACTATCGAGGGTACTCCGACGGGTGACTATCTGCTCACTCCCGACTTCCGCAATATGTATCGCAACGCTCCGGCTGTCATCTTCGTTGCAGCCGCTCCAAGCACCTATGCAGGTGTGAATTGTGGTCTTTTGGGCGAGAATATGATGTTGGCTGCCTATGAATTGGGTCTTGGCACCTGCTGTCTCGGTATGCCGATTCCGTTCCTCAACTCGCCTGCCGGTGCCGAACAGCTTGCATCTCTCAACCTCCCCGAGGGCTATGAGTTGCAGTATGCACTTGCTGTCGGTTATCCCGACGAGGCTCCCGAGGCTAAACCTCGCGATGAGAGTAAAGTTGCTTACGTCGAGTAAAAATCGATTTTATAAGGTCTTTGCTTCCGCTAACGCTTTTGTCAGCAATGGGCAGTACGCCAAGTACAGCCCATCGCCGCCAAAACCGCCGAGCCTTGCAAAGCCTCTTCTAAAATCAATTTTGGTCACCGGAGGGTGGCCTTTTTTGTTTTAGGGGGTGTCGTTAGGGGTAAAATGGGTAGATTGGGTAGATTGAGTAGTCTGGGTAGCCTGAAATACAGCGCAACCCATTCTACCCAGTGCAACCCACTTTCCCCAGCCAAAATTTTTAATTTTTAACTTTTAATTTTTCATTTGCTCCCGCTCCTCGCCCTTAACAAAAAACTTTAACCTTCGGTTAATTAGGATTTTTTACTATCTTTGCTCCCGATATGTTGAAGTCGTTGCGATATGTGGTCCTGCCATTGATTTTGGCCTTATGCTTCGGAGTTGAGGCGCGGGGCGAATCTTTGCCGGTGCTGTTGGGTGCCGACACGACGGTTGTGGTTGATGCTGTGTGTGTTACGGCTATCAAGCACGGCGTTGCGGTAGGGCGTGAGGCGGCAGCCTCGACCATAGTCGATGCCGACCGCATTGAGCGCGAAGGTATCACGTCGGTCAAGGAGATTGTGACGGCAGCCCCCAACTTCTTTGTCCCCGATTATGGCTCGCGTATGACTTCGTCGATATATGTGCGAGGTCTTGGTACGCGTATCGACCAACCTGTTGTGGGTATGAATGTCGATAATGTACCAATTGCAGACAAAAATATGTACGATATGGCTCTGCCCGATATAGAGCGAATTGAGGTGCTGCGAGGTCCGCAATCGACACTCTATGGTCGTAACACGATGTGTGGCGTAGTCAATGTCTATACACTATCGCCTCTTCGCTATCAGGGCGTTCGTCTGCGTGGCGAATATGGCTCGCGCAATGCCTATCGCATCGCGGCTTCGGTCTACAACAAACTCTCCGAGGGGCTTGGCTTCTCGGTTGCAGGTCAATTTGCTCACCACGACGGCTACTTCCGCAATAGTTACGATGGCTCATTGTGCGACAAGGAGAATACGGCCGATATGCGAATGAAGTGGCAGTATCGTCGCCGAGCATTGAGTATCGACAATACGTTGTCGTTTACCACACTGCGACAGGGTGGTTATCCATACGCCTATGTTGGGGCGGCCGATGCGACAAAGGAGGAGTTTCCCGACCTTATTGGCTCGATATGCTATAACGACGAGGCTTCGTATCGCCGTTTGGGTTTGAGCGACGGACTTACGGTGCGTTACGACTGGCCGCGAGTGTCGCTCTCGTCGATAACGACCTACCAATACCTCAACGACGATATGCACCTCGACCAAGACCTGTTGCCGCTGTCGATTTTTACGTTGCAACAGAAAAAGCGTCAGCACGACATCACCGAGGATATTGTGGTGCGCTCCAATCGTGAGTCGCGTTATGAGTGGTTGTGCGGAGCGTTTCTCTTCTATAAGGACCAAAAGATGTCGGCTCCGGTCGAGTTTCTCGAAGATGGTATCGACCGCCTGATTCTTGCCAACGTAAACCAATATTCCGGCTACAAAGGCGTGTATCGTTGGGGCGATAAGGAGGGTAACGGTGGCGACTCGCTGTTGCTCGGCAGCGACTTTACGACCCGCACCTTTGGCTTTGCACTCTACCACCAATCGGCTCTGCGTGCAGGTCGTTGGCTCTTTACGTTGGGTCTTCGTGTCGATGGCGAGCGTGTCGCGATGCGCTACCACAATAGCGTCGATAGCCAATATACAGCCTTCCCGGACGATACATCGAAGGCCCCAACCGAGGTGTCGATGCAAATCGACGATAGCGATGTGTTGTCGCAAACCTTTGTCGAGGTGTTGCCAAAGTTGTCGGTGCAGTTCGATATCGACTCTCGCAATCGCCTGTATCTGACAGCCTCGAAGGGCTATAAGGCGGGCGGATTCAATACGCAGATGTTCTCGGAGGTGTTGCAGCGTCGTGTGAAGAAGTTTATGGGTCTTTCGCAGACAATCGATGTCGAGGCCTTGACAGCATACCGCCCCGAGAAGAGTTGGAATGTTGAGTTGGGCGGCCATTTTTCGACTCGCGATGCACGATTTACGGCCGATGTTGCGTTATTTTGGATAGAGTGCATCGACCAGCAACTCACCACCTTCCCGAAGGGTCAGACTACGGGCCGAATGATGACCAATGCGGGTCGTACGCGTAGCTTCGGAGCCGAGGTTTCGTTGCGTGCCGAACTGCATCGCAACCTCCACGCTTGGGCATCGTATGGATATACGAACGCGCGCTTCCGTCGCTTTGTTGATGGCACGGAGAACTATGCCGGTAACCATATCCCCTATGCACCCGAGCATACGTTGTCGGTCGGTGCAACCTATTCGGTGCCGTTGTCGGTCTCGTGGGCCGAGCGATTTGTGGTTGAGGCTAATTGTACAGGTGCAGGCCGTATCTATTGGAACGAGGCCAACGACCTCTCGCAACCCTTCTACGCGCTGCTTGGTGGCTCGCTCGGCATCGAGGGTAGGCGTTGGGCTGTGTCGGCTTGGGTGCGCAATGCAACGCAGACACCTTACGATGTATTCTACTTTGCATCGATGGGTAACCGCTTCCTGCAACGTGGCCGACCTTGTACGTTTGGGGCGCGTGTAGCATTGGAATTTTAGACAAAAATTGAAAAATAATAGAAACAAAAAAAGTTATGAAAATGAAAAAGATTTTGAAGATGTTGGTTGCACTTGTTGCAATCGTTATGGCAGTGTCGTGTATGGACAAATCGGAGGGAAACACCACTTGGACCAAGCGCTACGATGGCGTAATGACTACGACCAATACCGATTCGGGTGTGGCGAGCGAGGACAATGCGAGCGTGATTATCTATCAGGGCGATATTACCGAGCCTTATATGAATATCACAATCGAGGGTGTGCGCTTTGTGCCGATGATGCCCGATGTCGATTTCCTTGTCGAGAATGTGCAGTTCTCGCTCTCGACTACCGACGACCCTAACGACCCGCTCTACCACGCTTGGGTATTCAATATGGGTTCGGTTGTGCCAAAGTCGGGAGGTGTGCCACGCGAGGAGTATACGATGCACAACTTCCAGGGTAATTTGACCGACAATACGGTGCGCCTCGACTTCGATGTCAATTTCCGCGGTGTTATCTACCACGCTTCGTTTGGCGACAAGGCCGAGTAGAGGAGTCGATACAGTGAAAAATCTAAAAGCTTAATATTATGAAAGCCGAATATATCCCTTATGTAGACGAACTGATTGAGTTGGCAATCAAAGAGGATTTGGGCGATGGCGACCATACGTCGCTCTGCTGTATCCCTGCCGAGGAGCGTGGCCGTATGCGTCTGCTCTGCAAGCAGGAGGGTATCATTGCAGGTATCGAGGTTGCGCGTCGAGTGTTGGAGCGTCTCGATGCGAATGTGGTGCTTGACCAGCGCATCGAAGATGGTACGCGCGTAAAGCCGGGCGATGTGGCCTTCTATGTCGAGGGTCGTTTGCAGTCGTTGTTGCAGGCCGAGCGTATCCTGCTCAACATTATGCAGCGTATGAGTGGTGTTGCAACCCAGACGGCAGTATATGCCGACCGCATCAAAGACCTTCACACGAAGGTTCTCGATACGCGTAAGACAACTCCCGGTATGCGAGTTCTCGATAAGATTGCCGTGAAGATTGGTGGTGGCGAAAACCACCGTATCGGCCTCTTCGATATGATTTTGTTGAAGGACAACCATATCGACTTTGCGGGCGGTGTTCGCAAGGCTGTCGAGGGTGCGAAGGCCTACCTTGCCGAGCGTGGTAAGAATATCCCTATCGAGTGCGAGGTGCGTACGTTGGAGGATATCGACGAGGTGTTTGCTGCGGGTGGTGTCGATAGAATTATGTTCGACAACTTCTCGCCCGAGATGACGGCCGAGGCTGTGCGTAAGGTTGCGGGCCGTTGCCAAACCGAGTCGAGTGGTGGTATTACGCTCGAAACGCTGCGCGACTACGCCCTGACGGGTGTCGATTATATCTCGGTCGGTGCGCTTACCCACCAGATTAAGTCGCTCGATATGTCGCTTAAAGCCTGCTAAATCAATCTCTGCGGTCGATAGAATATGAGACGCTTTGCCAAGACCTATCCGTTGCTTACGCTGTGGCGCGTGGTGCTGCTCTATGCGGTGCTGATGCTTTGCCGTCTGATTTTTGCGCTCTACAACGCATCACTCTTTGGCGAGATTGGTTGGTCGGAGTTGCCGTTGCTCTTTGTTGGCGGTCTGCGCTTCGATACTATCTCGATAGTTTATGCCTTTGGGGTGTGGATTGTGGCGTCGCTTGTGCCATTGCATTTGCGCGAACGAAAGTGGTATTGTAATGCGCTGTTTTGGTACTATGTGGTGGTTGGCGCGATAGTCGTGGCGGTCAATTTGGCCGATGCGGTCTACTTCCGCTATACGCAAAAGCGATTTACGGCCGAGGAGATATTCTTTGCCGATAACTCAAATTCGCCACTGCTTGTTTTGCAGTTTGCACTCGAAAATTGGTATCTTGTCGTTGCGGGGGTGGCATTGATTGCTCTGTTGGTGGTTGGCTATCGTCGTAAGGCGGAGCCTGTGGCACTGATGCGAGGGGTCTACTACTATGTTGTCTCGCTTGTGCTGTTGTGCGGAGCTGTTGCGATGTCGATTGCAGGTATCCGTGGCGGATTTAGCCGTATGGCACGACCTACGGCCATACCATACGCGATGAAGTTTGCGACCGATGGCGATAAGGCCAATATCGTGTTGAGCAACCCATTCTGTATATTGCGTACGGCGGGCAATCGTCAGGTCGATGTGCCTCGATATTTCGAGGCCGACCAGCTCTCTGCCATATATACGCCATACCACTTCCCGTCGCAGTGTGCCGATTCGGTTAGGCGTTTTCGCCCACGCAACGTGGTTGTCGTTGTTATGGAGAGTATGTCGGCCGAACATTCGGCCCATCTGTGCGGCGAAATCTATGCCGATGAGCCTGTTCGCGAGGGCTATACTCCGTTTCTCGACTCGCTTATGCGCGAGGGTTTGACCTTCCGCCGTATGTACGCCAACGGCAAGCGTTCGATACAGGCATTGCCGTCGGTGTGGTCGTCGATTCCGTCGCTTGTTGAGTCGTTTGTGCTGATGCCCGAGGCGTTGGGTCGCACGAAACCTCTGCCGAAATTGTTGGCCGACGAGGGCTATTCTACAGCCTTCTTCTGTGGCTCGGAGCGTGGCTCGATGGGTTTCGATGCCTATGCAGTCTCGGCCGGATTTGAGCGATGTTTGAGTATGGAGGACTATAAGGCTCGCTACTCCGACGACGCTTTCGATGGCTATTGGGGTATCTGGGACCATCGATTCTTCGACTATATGGGCTACGAGGTTGGGCAGATGAAAGAGCCGTTCCTTGCATCGATATTTACCATCTCGTCGCACCACCCGTTTGTCGTTCCTGCCGAGTGGCAGGGTCGTCTGCCCGAGGGTAAGACACCAATGCAGCCGTGTGCGGCCTATTTCGACGATGCTGTGCGAGGCTTCTTTGATGCCAATCGTGATAAGGAGTGGTTCTCGCGCACGATTTTTGTCTTTGTAGCCGACCACGTGTCGTGTGAGCGATATGCTCCGCAGACCAACTGTTCGCCCGGCGATTTCCACGTCATCGGATTTATCTATACGCCCGATGGCTCATTGCGTGGCGAGGTGACGGAGCCTGTGTCGCAAATCGACCTTATGCCGACTCTGTTGGGCGTTATGGGGTACGATAAACCATACTTTGCCTATGGCCGCGATGTCTTTGGCGAGCGCGAGCGTCTGCCGATAGTTGTGGTCTATGACAATGGAGCATACAAGGCCTTCGACGAGCAATATATATACATCTTTGCCGATGGCCGCATAAACGAGGTCTACGAGATTGGCGATGTGGAGCGTAGCCGTAACCGAGTTGGCGATGTGCCAACAGAGCAGGTCGAGCGCCATATCAAGGCCTATGTTCAGCAATACTATGAACACGCAAAACGAAAAGAGTATATCGTCCCCGATAGTATTTCATCGAGTAACGAGAGCCGATAAGAGCCTCTTCGATAGGTATGTTGCATCGCGCGACGTTCGCAACTGCGATATGAGTTTCGCCAACATCTATTGCTGGCAGGATACATATCGGAGCGAGGTGGCCGAGTGGGGTGGTTGGTTGCTTGTCCGTTTCTGTTACGACGGCTCTCATCGGGCCTTTATGCAACCCATAGGCGAGGGTAGTCGCCGTGCAGTTATCGAGGCTTTGGCGGCCGATGCTGCGGAGCGAGGCGAGGCCCTTGTGATGGTTGGTCTCGATGCGAAGTGGTGCGAATTTCTTGCGGAAAACTACCCCGAGCAGTGGGCATCGTATGCTCCGCGTTCGTTGAGCGACTATATCTATCTTGCCTCCGATTTGGCAACCCTTCCTGGTCGCAAATATCAACCCAAAAGAAATCATATCAACCGCTTTACGTCGCAATATGGTTGGCGCGTAGAGCCAATATCGACCTCGAATATTGCCGATTGCAGGGCAGTGTACGATGGTTGGCTGGCGGCACATTGTAGCGATTGTCGAGGCGAGGTTGTCGAGGCTTTGGCTGTCGAGAGGGTCTTTTCGTCGTTCGACCAACTGCCGCTATCGGGCCGAATCCTCTATGCCGATGAGCGACCTGTGGCGTTTGCCTATGGGTCGGCTATCAATCACGACACATTCTGTATTCACGTCGAGAAGGCCGATGCTACGGTCGATGGAGCGTCGGCAATGATAAATCGTCTGATGGCCGAAGCGGTGGCCGACGAGTATCGCTATATAAACCGTGAGGAGGATATGGGTCTTGCGGGGCTGCGTTTTGCAAAGCAGAGTTATCGCCCCGTGGAGTTGTTGCAGAAATCGACGGCCCGTATGCTGACCTCGGACGAGAGGTCGATGATGCGCTTGTGGAGCGATGTGTTTGGCGACGAACGACACGTTGTCGAGGAGTTTATGGTAGGCTATCGCCACTCGGCTCGTACATTCGTGAGGTGCAGTGGCGACGATATGGTTGCGATGTTGCACGTTGTAGAGTTGGTTGGTGCGCAGATGCGAGTGGCCTACATCTATGCCGTTGCGACGGCCGAGCAATATCGTGGTCGGGGCTTGGCTTCGGAGTTGCTAACCGAGGCTTTGGAGTGGATTGACAATAGTGGCCGATTTGATTGCACGATGTTGATTGCTGCCGACGAGACGGCACAACGACTCTATTCGCGTTTTGGCTTCGTGCCGAGCGACCTGCATCTGACTTTCGATACGGAATACGATTTCGGTACGGGCGATACCACTACCGATATAGCGATGGTGCGTGGTGGTCAAGACCTTGCACTATCGGCCGAATTGAGCCTTGCGATGCCCTAACGGTTAGCCTCTCTACCAAATGATTGCGCTACGCCCCGTTGCAAGCAGATACTCGTTGGCTTGCGAGAAGTGGCGTGAACCGAAAAATCCGCGATATGCCGAGAGTGGCGAAGGGTGTACGGCTTTGAGAATCAGATTGCGTGCAGGGTCGGCAATCGCACCCTTGCGTTGAGCATAACTTCCCCACAACATATAGACAATGCCCTGCTTGCGTTCGGCAATGGCTCGCACTACGGCGTCGGTAAATTGCTCCCAGCCCTGACCTGCGTGCGAAGCGGCCTCGTGGGCGCGTACGGTAAGCACCGAGTTGAGCAACAAAACACCCTGCTCGGCCCAACGGTCGAGATTGCCATTTGTGGGCATCGCACAACCTGTGTCGGTGCAGACCTCCTTGAAGATGTTGATAAGCGAAGGCGGAAACCTAACCCCATCATTTACCGAGAAACATAGACCGTTTGCTTGGCCGTCATCGTGATATGGGTCTTGACCGATGATGACCACTTTGAGCGAGTCGAGAGGGCACTTGTCGAATGCACGAAAGATGTTGCCGCCTTGTGGAAATACCGTGTGTGAGGCATACTCGGTGCGGACAAAATCGACCAACTTGCCAAAATAGGGCTTCTCGAATTCGGGTTGTAAGATTGCTTTCCAATCCTCGGCTATGCGTACATTCATCGTTTTGAAAAGGTTAAGTGTTAAACAAAGGTAGTAAAAAAATGGATTTTCCCGAAAAATTTGCTAACTTTGTAAGCAGATTGTTTTTTTGTATAGACCTAATAATACAACTCCAAGATTATGAAGAGAGCGCTATTGATATTGATGTTGATGATGTCGCTGTCGTCGTGCCGTAACCCCTATGGCTCGGTGACGCTCATCGATAAGGCGAATTTTGACCATACGGTCGATGGCTCGGCCGTGTCGCTCTATACGTTGCAGGGCGGAGATGTGACGATGCAGGTGACCAATTATGGCGCACGCGTAGTGTCGCTGTGGGTTCCCGACCGCAATGGCAACTATGCCGATGTGGAGATTGGCTACGAGAATATCGACCGCTACATTAACAACACAGGCGAACGCTACCTCGGAGCCGCTGTGGGCCCTGTTGCAAATCGCATTGCAGATGGTAAATTTTCGCTCAATGGTAAGGAGTACACCCTTCCGCAGAACAACAATGGGCAGACTCTGCACGGTGGAACGCTCGGTGTGGACCGCATCGTTTGGGAGGTCAGAGAGGTGACCGAGAGCAAGATTGTATTCTGCTGCACGCTTCCAGATGGGCAAGATGGATTTCCTGCAAACCGAGAAATCGAGATGACCTACTCTCTTACTCCGAACAACGAGTTTGTGGTGTCGTACGAGGCGAAGACCGATGCGCCGACCGTAATAAACCTCTCGCACCACTCGTTCTTCAATCTCGAAGGCGATGGCGAGGGTACTATTCTCGACCATCTGCTGACAATCAATAGCGATGCGATAACCCCCGTAAATGAGTCTCTTATCCCTACGGGCGAGATTATGTGCGTGAAGGATACTCCGTTCGACTTCAATGAGCCACACACCATTGGCGAGCGCATAAACGAGGAGCACCCACAACTCAAAGCGGGCGCAGGCTACGACCATAATTGGATTATCGACCGCGAGGATAATGGCGAAATTTTGAAGGTGGCCGAGGTCTATTCGCCAAAGAGTGGCCGAGGAATGGAGGTCTATACCGACCAAGTGGCGTTGCAATTTTATAGCGGCAACTTCTTCGATGGCTCCTACAACAACAAATTCGGCAAGCCTATCCTCTATCGCGGAGCATTTGTCTTCGAAACACAGCGTTATCCCGACGCCCCAAATCAACCATCGTTCCCGAGCGTGGTTTTGGAGGCTGGTCAGGTCTATAAGCACACCTGTATTTATAAATTTTACACAAAATAGTTAGAACATTATGGCAGATTTAACACCAACTCCTCATATTGGAGCAAAGTGCGGCGAGATTGCCGACCGAGTTATTATGGCGGGCGACCCTTTGCGCGCCAAGTTTATGGCCGAGCGCTATTTGGAGAATCCGACACTTGTCAATCAGGTGCGCGGAATGTATTGCTATACGGGAACCTATAAGGGTAAGCGCGTGTCGGTTATGGGTCACGGTATGGGTATCTCGTCGATTGGTATCTATACCTTCGAACTCTTCAACTTCTATGGCGTAAAGCGTATAATCCGTACAGGTTCGGCAGGTGCCTACCATCCCGACCTCCACGTTGGCGACATCGTTATAGCGATGGGCGCGTGCGACAACTCTAACTATGCGGCCCAATACCGCTTGCCTGGTACGTTTGCGCCGATTGCCGACTACTCGATGCTGCGTGCTGCGGTCGATAAGGCCGAGGCTTTGGGTGTGAACTACCGTGTAGGAAATATTCTCGCAAGCGAGATTTTCTACAACGACGACCCCGAGGCGTGGAAGCGTTGGCAGCGTATGGGCGTCTTGGCAGTCGAGATGGAGGCCTCGGCACTCTATATGAATGCGGCCCGTAGTGGCAATCAGGCCCTCTGCATCTGCACCATTTCCGACTCGCTCGTAACCCACGAGGATACGACTGCCGAGCAGCGCGAAAAGACATTTACCGATATGATGGAGATTGCATTCGAAATCATTTAATCGGCAACGCAGTTTTACGAATATTTTGATAAAGTACTATAAAACTATGAGAAAACTTATCTTTGTTTTGTGCGCTGTGGTGATGTGTGCCAATAGTGCAATGGGTTGGGGTCGTTTGGGTCACGCGGCGATTGTCGGTGTGGCACAACGTCACCTGACAGAGAAAGCCAAGGCAAATATTGCCAAGTATATTGATTACGACCTGAAAAAAGATGCCGTATGGATGGACGAGCATCGTCGTGATGAGGGTATTGCTTATACCTCGTCGTGGCATACGTACAGCACCTTCGAGAACCACGAGTACGACCCAAATCCACGCCTCTACAAGGGCGACTGCGTGCTTGCACTCAATGTGGCCGACTATAATTTGAAACGCTATAAGACGCTGACCGATAGCGCAGTTATCTTCAATATCCGTATGTTGATTCACTTTGTGGGCGACCTCCACTGCCCTACGCACGGCTACCCTCACAACAGCAACTATAAGTGGTCGTGTGAGTTTAAGGGTAAGAAACAAAAGACCTTCCACTCCATCTACGACAAGATGCCGTCGTGGATTTGGCCTAAAACAAAGGCCGATGTTGTAGCCGAGAAGATTGACAACTGTTCAAAGGGCGAAATTAAGAAGATTCAGAAGGGCGATGTCTACACTTGGGTCCATGAAATTTGCGAGGATAGCGCAGCGATTTTGGAGTGGAATCCGATTGATACATACAATCTCAACCCTGAAACTGTTGAGTTGTCGCGCGACCTCGTAAGTACCCAGATGCGTAACGCTGGTTATCGTTTGGCGTATTTGCTTAATAAGTATTTCGACAAGTAAAAATTGATTTTATGCAGCATTTGCTGCGTTATGCTTAATCCCCAAGACAGTCACATACGCCGAGTATGCTCCTGCCTTGGGGATTTTCGCAAGCCTGGCAACTGCTTGCCTAAAATGCAATTTTGGTCGCCCGAGGGTGGCCTTTTTTTTAGGGTCGTTAGGGTCGTTAGAGTCGTTAGGGGCGTTAGGGGTAGACTGGGTAGATTGGGTAGTCTGGGTAGCCTGAAATACAGTAAAACCCATTCTACCCAGCACAACCTCATTCTACCCACTCTCCCCAGCAACCCCCATTCTACCCATCACTCCCTACTCTCCCCGGAAAAGTTTTTCCCTTTGCCATTCAACGCCACCTCCCCAAGATTGTGACTTGTAAATGGCTATATATTTTGTGGGTTCTTACTTTTTTATTACCTTTGTGGCGAAATTGAATGTGGAGGGATTTGGACTGATTGCAACCACAATAAAAAACGCTAAAACAGCATTCTTTATCCGTACGCGCAATCCCACGCCCTCGCCAGAGGTTGAATTAGTAATTAAAACAATACAATATGGGATTCTTATTTACATCAGAGTCGGTTTCGGAGGGTCACCCAGATAAGGTTTCGGACCAGATTTCCGACGCTATTCTCGACGAATTTTTGCGTCGCGACCCCGAGTCGAAGGTCGCTTGTGAGACGCTTTGTACCACAGGTCTTGTTGTCGTAGCAGGCGAGGTTCGCTCCGACGCCTATGTCGATATTCAGGCTGCCGCTCGCCGAGTAATCGACCGCATCGGCTACAACCGTAGCGAGTTGCAGTTCGATGCCGCTTCGTGCGGTATTCTGTCGGCAATCCACGAGCAGTCGTCGGATATCAATCAGGGCGTAGTTCGTGCCACCGAAGAGGAGCAGGGTGCCGGTGACCAGGGTATTATGTTCGGCTACGCAACGCGCGAGAGCCGCGAGTTGATGCCTGCAACATTGATTCTCTCGCACGTTATTCTCAAAGAGTTGGCCGATATTCGTCGCGAGGGCGAGACGATGACCTATCTTCGTCCCGATGCCAAGAGTCAGGTAACAATCGAGTACGACGACAATCGTCACCCACAGCGTGTTCATACAATCGTAGTCTCGACACAGCACGACGAGGAGGTCGATGTTGCACAGATTAAGGAGGACGTTCGCACAATCCTTATTCCTCGTGTAAAGGCTCGCTTGGAGCGTGCCAACGATTCGCTTGCCGAACTTATTGGCAACGACTATATCCTCCACGTCAATCCGACGGGTAAGTTCGTTATCGGTGGCCCACACGGCGATACGGGTCTTACGGGTCGTAAGATTATCGTCGATACCTATGGTGGTCGTGGTGCGCACGGTGGCGGTGCTTTCTCGGGTAAGGACTCGTCGAAGGTGGACCGCTCGGCTGCCTATGCAGCACGCCACATCGCCAAGAATATGGTTGCCGCAGGTGTTGCCGACGAGGTTTTGGTGCAGTTGAGCTACGCTATCGGTATCGCCGAGCCTCTCTCGGTATATGTCGATACCTATGGCACTAATCACCTCTCTATCAGCGAGGGCGAGATTGCCGAGCGTATCGCAAAACTCTTCGACTTGCGACCACACGCTATCGTTAAGCGTTTCGGCCTGAAAAACCCAATCTTCGAGGCAACAGCTTCGTATGGTCACTTCGGTAATCGCCCATACACCAAGCCTGTAACCTTTATCGAAGAGGGTAAAGAGGTTGTTCGCGAGGTTGAGTTCTTCGGTTGGGAGAAGTTGGACGCGGTGGATATTATTCGCCAAGAGTTCGCAATATAGGTGTTTTGATGTTAGAGCGGGTCATATACTGCCGCTAACCAAAAAACCGTCAATGGGACGTACCACAAGTACTACCCATCGACGGTTTTTTAGTTGAGCGTTGTCTCTAACCCGCTCTGACATCAAAACGGTGGCGCGGGTCATATACTGCCACAAATCAAATCGTCAATGGGACGTACCACAAGTACTACCCATCGACGGTTTTTTTCGTAAATAGATGTAGAAAACGCCTACCCCAGAGCAACATCGAGTACCATCATCAGCGCAAAACCAATGGCAAAGGCGATGGTAGGGAGATTGGAGTGGCGGCCGCTATGCGATTCGGGTATAAGCTCCTCGACCACAACGTATATCATCGCGCCTGCGGCAAAGGCGAGCATATATGGGAATATGCCGGTCAGATACTCGATAAAGAGTATAGTGATAATGGCGGCAATAGGCTCAACGATGCCCGACAGTGTGCCATACGAAAAGGCGCGCAGTCGCGAATTGCCCGACGTGCGGAGTGGCAACGAGATGATAGCGCCCTCGGGGATATTCTGTATGCCAAGGCCTATGGCAAGAGCCAAAGCGCCTGCGAGAGTCATACTCGTTTCGCCTGTCAATGAGCCGGCGGCAACAACTCCGACAGCCATACCCTCGGGGATATTGTGGAGTGTGACGGCCAAAATCAACATCGACGAGCGGCCCAATTTAGATTTAGGACCTTCGGGCTTATCGCTATCGAGGTGGAGGTGGGGCGTTACCATATCGAGCAGCCACATAAAGAGTATGCCGACCATAAATCCGACTGCGGCGGGAATCCACGCAAGGCTCTCCATTGCGGCAGACTCCTCCATAGCGGGGATAAGCAGCGACCACACCGAGGCGGCAACCATCACACCCGAAGCGAAGCCAAGTAGCACACTATGTATGCGCTCCGCAAAGCGGTTGCCAAGCACAAGAGCCATCGCAGCACCGATAGAGGTGCCGGCAAACGGAATAAGTAACAGCGGTGCAATATCCCAACTAATCATAGGGGTCTGATATTATTTGGTGATGCAAATATAGCAAAATGGGTGCAATATCCCAATTTTGTAGGAGTCGAACACTGCTGGCCGACTACTCGATTAGCCCTTCGGGTAGGACAAACTTGATGCTCTCGGACTCGAAGTCTATTGCGGCGATAAACTCCTCGACGGCAGGGATAAGGTGGCGTTTGCCCTTCAACTCAACCTCGAAGAGTGGGTTGAGGTCGTTGTCGTAGAAATCGACAATCTTGCCCTTCGCACGACCTATGCGCACCTCGAAGCCGATAAGGTCGTCGAATGTAAATTCGTCGTCCTCCTCATCGCCATCGGTTGCGATGAAAATCTCTTTGCCGAGGATTAACTCTGCACGCTTTGGAGTGTCGATGTCGGCAAACTCGATGACGGCACCCGAAGCACCGCGACGAGCGAAACTGTCACAAAAAAGAGGAACAACCAACTCCTCCACATAGGTAAAGAGTGGTTGTTCCTTCCAATCGAAATCGTTGGGGAAGTCGTTATAAAGCGTCAGGCTGACCTGACCACCTACTCCGAAGAGTTTGTTTATACGACCTACCGCCAACATCCTGCTTTGGATTTTGAGTCGGTGCTTATTCAGCAGCAGTCTCCTCGGCAACCTCTTCGGTAGCCTCCTCTGCGGCAGCAGCAGCGGCCTCTGCCTCGGCAGCAGCCTTCTTCTCTGCGATAGCGGCAGCGCGAGCCTCCTTAACGGCAGCCTCGGCAGTGAGACGAGCCTTCTTATCGGCCGAAGCCTCGGCAGCGAGCTTGTTTACCTTTGCGGCAACCTTGCCCTCCTTCTCACCAAGCCACTTGTTGAACTTTGCCTCGGCGTCGCTCTCCGAGAAAGCGCCTTTGGCAACACCACCAAGCAGGTGTTTCTTGTACAATACGCCCTTGTACGAAAGAATCGCACGAGCAGTATCGGTAGGTTGTGCGCCCTTCATTAACCAACCCAGTGCTTGCTCGAAGTTCAGGTCGATTGTAGCAGGATTCGTGTTAGGGTTGTAAGTACCCAACTTCTCGATAAACTTACCATCACGTGGCGCTCTGCTATCTGCAACGACAATGTGATAGAAGGCATAACCCTTCTTACCATGACGTGCCAAACGAATTTTAACAGCCATAATGCTATAAAATTTTTGTTAATAAAATTAGTTAAACGCTAACCCACTTTGAGTTAATCGCGACAAAGGTACAAAAAAAATGTAAATATCACAGTCTCAACCCAACTTTTTTTATCAATTGCCTTATGGCGCACCAAAAAAGATAAAGCCCGCACACGTGCGGGCTTTATCCGATATGTAGTCGGAATTAGAACTCCATCTTCGAGCGGCGTACATAACCCTCGTAGCGCCACTTTGCATTCTCCTCGGCTGCCTTGTACAACTCCTCGGCCTCCTGTGGGAAGGTCTTTTGGAGCGAGGTGTAGCGAACCTCCTTCAAGAGGAAGTCGCGGAACTTCGACCAATCAGGCTCTTTCGAGTCGAGTACAAACGGATTCTTACTCTCATCTTCGAGAAGTGGGTTGTAGTGCCACAAGTGCCAGTAACCGCACTCTACGGCCTGCTTACCGATAGCCTGCGTACGGGTCATACCGCCCTTGATACCGTGGTTGATACAAGGTGCGTAGGCGATGATGAGCGATGGACCTGGATAAGCCTCGGCCTCCTTCAAGACGTTGAAGAGTTGAGCCTGCGAAGCACCAATCGAAACCTGTGCAACATATACATAACCGTAGGTCATCGCGATAGCGCCCAAATCCTTCTTGCGGATACGCTTACCCATCGAGGCAAACTTGGCAACAGCACCCACAGGTGTAGCCTTCGACGACTGACCACCCGTATTCGAATATACCTCGGTGTCGATTACCAGAATATTTACGTCCTCGCCCGTAGCCAAAACGTGGTCTACGCCGCCGAAGCCGATGTCGTAACCCCAACCGTCGCCACCGATAATCCACTGCGACTTCTTCACGAGGAAGTCCTTGTGGTCGAGGATAGCCTTGCACTTGTCGCAACCGCAAGCCTCGCACAACTCAACGACGCGCGGAGCAATCTCGGCCGACTTGGCTGCGAGGTGACGAATCTCCAACCACTCCTTCAATACGGCCTTCAACTCGTCCGAACACTTCTCGCACTCCAAAGCCTCGCCAACGAGCGATGCCAAGTTCTCGCGAATCTTCTCGTTACCGATGTGCATACCGAGACCGAACTCTGCATTGTCCTCGAACAGAGAGTTGGCCCAAGCAGGACCCTGACCCTTCTCGTTGGTGCAGTATGGAGTCGAAGGTGCCGAAGCCGAGTAGATTGAGGTACAACCCGTAGCATTTGCCACCATCATACGCTCACCAAAGAGCTGGGTGATGGTCTTGATGTATGGGGTCTCGCCACAACCTGCACAAGCACCCGAGAACTCGAACAATGGCTGCATAAACTGCGAGTTCTTGACGGTCTTTTCACGGTCGATATTCTTGTAGCCGACAGTCTCGTGCATATAGTTCCACTTCTCGACCTCGCCCATCTGCGATGCGAGCGGCTTCATAACGAGAGCCTTCTCCTTTGGCGAAGGGCAGACATCGACACAATTGCCACAACCCGTACAGTCGAGTGGCGACACCTGGATACGGAACTTATATTGCTTTGTGTTGCCAATGCCCTGCTTAAATGCAGTACCCTCCGGAGCGGCAGCAGCCTGCTCCTCGGTTGCGAGGAATGGGCGGATTGCTGCGTGAGGGCAGACGTATGCACACTGGTTACACTGGATACACTTCTCAACGTCCCACTGTGGAACATTTACGGCGATACCACGCTTCTCCCAAGCGGCCGTACCATTGTCCCAAGTACCGTCCTCGCGGCCATTGAATGCCGAAACAGGGAGCATATCGCCCTTCAATGCGTTGATTGGGTCAACCACATTGCGTACGAACTCCGGACGCGACATATCGACCGACGCCTGTGCCTCCTCAACAACGAGCGAAGCCCACTCGGCAGGAATCTCAACCTTCTCAACTGCCGTAGCACCTGCATCGACAGCGGCGTAGTTCATATTGACAATATCCTCGCCCTTCTTGCCGTACGACTTGTAGATAGCCTTCTTCATCTCCTCGACAGCCTTCTCAAACGGAATGACGTTGGCAATCTTGAAGAATGCCGACTGCATAATGGTATTGGTGCGGCTGCCCAAACCGAGTTCGGCTGCAATCTTGGTCGCGTTGATGATATAGAAGTTGATATTGTTCTTCGCAAGGAATACCTTCATATGGGTTGGCAACGATGCGCAAGTAGCCTCGGCATCGAGTACCGAGTTCAGAAGGAACGAGCCACCCGCCTTCAAGCCCTTCAAAACATCGTACTTATCGACATACGATGGAACGTGGCAAGCGATAAAGTCTGGCGTAGTTACCAAGTATGGCGAAGTGATTGGCTTATCGCCAAAACGGAGGTGCGACGAGGTGTAACCACCCGACTTCTTCGAGTCGTAAGAGAAGTATGCCTGGCAATACTTGTCGGTCGAGCCACCGATAATCTTGATAGAGTTCTTGTTTGCACCCACGGTACCGTCAGCACCCAAACCGAAGAACAATGCCTCGAATGTTCCCTCCTTAGCCATCGAAATCTCCTCTCCTACTGGCAATGAGAGATTTGTTACGTCG
>JAZQSA010000059.1:0-36373 GCA_045629905.1 Alistipes sp.
AATCTCGTCGTAAGCACCACGGTTTACAACCAAGTCCTTGATTACTGGGAATGCAGCTGAACGCCAAGGCTCGATAGTGATTGTAGAGCCATCCTTGAACTTACGCATATACATCTGGCAAGTAGTAACAGCCTGTGATGGACCATGAGCATGGCCATTGATGTGCAATGAGCACATACCACAGATACCCTCGCGGCAGTCGTGGTCGAATGCTACTGGCTCCTCGCCCTTGTGTACGAGGTCGTTGTTCAAGATGTCGAGCATCTCGAGGAATGAAGTATCGGCAGAGATGTTCTCAACCTGGTATGTCTTGAACTCGCCCTTCGATTTAGCGTCCTTTTGACGCCATATCTTTAATGTAAAATTCATTGTGTTCTAAAATTAAAGTTTAACGTCAAATTAGTCCTTATAGTTACGCTGTGCACGGTGTGTGAACTCGTAATCGAGTGGCTCCTTTGTGAGCTCTGGCTCTACGTCCATACCCTTATACTCCCAAACGGCAGCATAAGCGAACTTGTCATCGTGACGAAGTGCCTCACCCTCCTCGGTCTGATGCTCCGAACGGAAGTGACCACCACACGACTCCTCACGATTGAGGGCGTCGCGAGCCATCAACTCACCGAGTTCGAGGAAGTCAACCAAACGCAAAGCCTTCTCCAACTCAACGTTGAACGAATTTGCAGTACCGACAACCTTAACGTCCTTCCAGAACTCCTTGCGCAATGCCTGAATCTCGACGATAGCCTTCTCCAAAGACTCCTTCGTACGAGCCATACCGACATTGTTCCACATAATAAGACCCAGACGCTTGTGAATATCGTCTACCGACTGCTTACCGTTAATCGAGAGCAACTTCTCAATCTTCGCCTTAACAGCATTCTCTGCCTCGTCGAATGCAGGGGTCGAGGTCGAAACCTTCGGAGCCTGAATCTTCTTCGAGAGGTAGTCGCCAATAGTGTATGGCAATACGAAGTAACCGTCAGCCAAACCCTGCATCAGAGCCGAAGCACCGAGGCGGTTTGCACCGTGGTCGGAGAAGTTAGCCTCACCGATAGCATACAGACCTGGGATTGTAGTCATCAGGTTGTAGTCAACCCAGATACCACCCATTGTGTAGTGAACAGCAGGGAAAATCTGCATTGGCTCGTCGTATGGATTTACGTCGGTAATCTCCTTGTACATATCGAACAAGTTACCGTAGCGCTTCTTGATAACCTCTTTACCAAGACGCTCGATAGCGGTCTTGAAGTCGAGGAATACAGCCAAACCTGTCTCGTTTACACCGTAACCTGCATCGCAACGCTCCTTTGCTGCACGCGAAGCAACGTCGCGTGGTACGAGGTTACCAAACGCAGGATAACGACGCTCCAAGTAGTAGTCGCGGTCCTCTTCGGCAATCTGCGAAGGTTTCTTTGTACCCTTACGCAAAGCCTCAACGTCCTCCAACTTCTTTGGAACCCAAATACGACCGTCGTTACGCAACGACTCAGACATAAGGGTCAACTTAGACTGCTGTGTACCGTGTACAGGGATACATGTAGGGTGAATCTGAGTGAAGCAAGGGTTTGCGAAACCAGCACCCTTACGGTAGCACTGGAACGCAGCCGAACCATTCGACGCCATAGCGTTGGTCGAGAGGAAGAATACGTTACCATAACCACCCGTAGCGATAACGACTGCGTGTGCGCCGTGACGCTCGATTTCGCCTGTAACGAGGTTACGAGCGATGATACCGCAAGCCTCGCCATTCTCAACAACAACGTCGAGCATCTCGTGACGAGTATACGACTTAACCGAACCAGCGGCAATCTCCTTGTTGAGGGCTGCATAAGCACCAAGCAACAACTGCTGACCCGTCTGACCACGAGCATAGAACGTACGCGATACCTGCGCACCACCGAACGAACGGTTAGCCAACAAGCCGCCGTACTCACGAGCGAAAGGAACACCCTGCGCTACGCACTGGTCGATAATGAGGTTCGAAACCTCGGCCAAACGATAAACGTTAGCCTCACGAGCACGATAGTCACCACCCTTGATAGTATCGTAGAAGAGACGATATACCGAGTCGTTGTCGTTCTGATAGTTCTTCGCTGCATTGATACCACCCTGTGCAGCAATCGAGTGCGCACGACGAGGCGAGTCCTGAATGCAGAAAATCTTGACGTTGTAGCCAAGTTCGCCGAGCGAAGCAGCAGCAGAAGCACCGCCGAGGCCTGTACCTACGACGATAATATCCAACTTACGCTTGTTAGCAGGGCTAACTACCTTGATAGCTGCTTTGTGGTTGCTCCATTTTTGAGCCAACTCACCAGCAGGAATTTTGGAATCTAATTTCAATGCCATATCTTGTTAATTTTTATTGTTCTTGAATTAGTTTGCAGGTACCACTTCGGCAGCAGCCTCAACAGCCTGCTCAACAACAGGAGCAGCCTCAACAACAGGAGCTACACCACAACAAGCCTCGCAGCAAGTCTCCGCAGCAGTTGGAAGAAGTTTTGCCAAACAAGGACAAGCCTCTACAACGCAAGGGCAAGCCTGTGCCACATAATAGACAACAACTACTACGGCAAAGCCGAGGAAGATAACGGTTGCCAAAAGTTTCGAAACGCACTTCAAACGTGGAAGCCAAGTATCGTTTGCCAGACCTGCGCTCTGGAACATCGACCAAACACCGTGTGTAAGGTGGAACCACAATGCAACAAACCATACAAGGTACAAAACTACGTTATACCACTGCGAGAAGGTGTAGGCAATAATTGCAGCACCCTCGGTAGGCTTAACAACAGAGCCATTACCAAGAGCAACCTCGTGACCACCGAGCAACTCTACCAACTGCATCTTCGCCCAGAAGTGCGAAAGGTGGAGAGCAAGGCCGAGGATAACGATGATGCCGAGAACAAGCATATTCTTCGACGACCAATCAACACCCTTCTCGGTAACAGTTACAGCGTAGCGCACATTACCGCGAGCCTTGCGATTCTGCCAAGTCAGAATAAAGGCATAGATAAAGTGCAACACAACCAATGCGGCCAAACCAACAGTGCCAACAAGAGCATACCAATTTGCTCCCAACATCTCACAAATCCAATTGTAAGCGCTTGGCTCAATGATTGCCACAACATTCATTGCCATGTGGAAGAGAATGAAGAATACGAGCGCAGCACCCGTAACACTCATTACAACTTTTCTTCCGATTGACGAATTTAATAAAAAACGAACCATAATGATTTGAAATAAAATTTAGTTATGTGTATTTTTGTGAAAAATTATTTGCATTAACGTATAAGCACACTTCAAGCACTACAAAGATAATAATTGTTTGTTAAATAACAACACTTTCGGGCGACTTTTTGCGCCAACATTTTACTATGACCGAGAAACAGAAAATACGCCAACACATCAAAACCGAAATATCGGCTATCGACGCAAAGGTAAAGGCAGAAAAATCGACACTGATTTTCAATCAGATAATAGAGTTGCAACCATTCCGCGAAGCCGCAACGGTTGCCCTCTATGCATCGCTTGCCGACGAGCCGCAGACGGCCGATTTTATACAATGGGCGGCCACACACAAACGCATTGTATTGCCTCGCATCGATGGCGACAAGATGGATTTTTATCCATACAGCCAAGAGTCGATGCAACGCGGGGCCTTCGGTATTGATGAGCCTCAATCCGACGAGCGAATATCACCTGCCGAAATCGACCTCATAATAGTACCTGGTCGAGCATTCACACTGCAAGGCAAACGACTCGGACGAGGTCGGGGTTACTACGACCGATATATGGCACAAGAGGGATTTCGTGCCACCAAGATTGGAGTCTGCTACAAAGAGCAACTCGTCGAGGAAATCCCCGACGAGCCACACGATATATTGATGGAGCGCATAATCTACGCATAATCAACCCAAAGTCTACTCCTCTCCACCCGACAGACCTTCGCCAATCAGATGCGCTTCGAGTTGGTTTTGGCGGGTAGGAGTCTTGGCCTTGACACCACACTGAATGATATTGTTGGCCGCAACCGATATGGTTTGACCGCGACCCATACCCTTCTCTCGGGCATTACGCAGAGCTGTTTGTGCATCGTCGAGGCTCTGGCCTATTTTGTCGAAATATCCAATAAATTCGGCTACACGATTGAGCAAAATCTCGGCATTCTTGACAATATTCTCCTGATTATCGAGCTGCTGTTGCTGAACCCAAGCCACATTGACCATCTCAATCAACATCAGCAGATGTCGCTCGCTGGCGATAAACACCTTATTATTAAAGGCATCGAGCCACAGAGTTTTATCGTACGAAGTTACAGCCATCAGCGCCTTGTCGCTCGGCACAAACATAACCACATAAGGCAGCGAGACATAGTTCTCGTACTTATAGCGCTGATACCCTCGCGAAGCAAGGCTCTTGACCTGCGTACGCAGACGCGTACTGAAATCCTTTAAGACCGCCTCCTCGCGCGCTGCGTCCATACCCTCCTCAACATCGGCAGGAAGTTGAAATTTGGAGTCGATATAGAGCACACTTTGGGTTGCTGGATAGAATATCATAGCATCGGGCTTCATCATACGGCCCGTATCCTCGTTCTTCGACGAAGACCCAACAGTTTGGCGGATTGAACGCTGCAAGAGGTATTGCTTACCCTCGATAAGGCCCGAGCCCGACAACAAATCTTCGAGCAACTTCTCGCCAAGATTGCCCTGCATACGAACATCGCTACTCAACGCTCGCGCCAACCTATCGGCCTCGCTACTCAAACGGCCACCCGTCTCGACCAACGTCTTGATATGGGTTTCGAGCGTTGCACGACTCTCGCCACTCTGACGACGCAACTCCTCCAACTGGTCGCGATATGGTTTCAGTATCTCGGCAATAGATTCACGATTGACCTGATGCGTCTCGCTTTTGAGTTGAGCCTTAACCAATTCGAGATGTTGGCGAAACTCCTCACGACGACGCTCCTCCTCCTTGGCAAAGACCTCTTGGCGCTGGTCGATTTCGTGCTGCAAGCCTTCACACTTCTCACGCAAGCGCCCCGACTCTACCTTTTCGGCCATCAGACCGCTACGCAGTTCGTTGCACTCCGAATTTAGCCCCTCGGCACGAGTGCGCTCCTGTTCGAGTTGAGTTAAAATCACCGCACTACGCATACGGGCCACAAGGTAGCCACCAACAGCACCTATAATAATAGCAACAACCGCCACCACAAAGATTAGAATACCACTATCCATATCGGGTTATTTTTTTACAAAGATATAACTTTTTCGTAACACACGGGGCTATGGCCGATAAAATATTTAGCAAACAAATTCTGGCTAACCACAACGCTCGGCAAAAGAAAAACGCCGATGGGTAGTACTCAATGTACGTCCCATTGACATTATCTTTGATAGCGGCCGCAAATGACTCGCACCTACGATATTTTGAGATTAGAGTGGAGGAGTTGCAACGCTCGGCAAAAGAAATAGGCCGATGGGTAGTACTTAATGTACGTCCCATTGGCGTTTTCTTTGTTAGCGGAAGCAAATGACCCGCTATAATCTCAAAATTACTCTTCCGGCACAAGTATACGTCCGCAATACTCACACACGATAAGCTTCTTACCCTGACGTACCTCAACCTGACGCTGTGGTGGGATACGGTTGAAGCAACCACTGCAAGCATCACGCTGAACGGTTACAACTGCAAGACCATTATATACCTTGCTACGGATACGGCCATAGGCTGCAAGCAGACGCTCGTCAATCTTAACCTTTGCCTTATCGGCAAGCAACGAAAGCTCCTTAACCTGATCGGCAGTCTCAACCTCGATGCTCTCCAACTCGGCTTTCTTTGCCGAAAGGTCGATATTGCGCTCGGCGATAGTAGCCTCGGCACTCTCCAATGCGGTCTTCTTCACCTTTGTTGCAGCGGCATACTCCTTCAAGCGCTTCTCGGCAAGGCTGATAACGAGTTCCTGGTACTCAATCTCCTTCGAGATAGCATCGTACTCGCGATTGTTACGAACATTATTCTGCTGCTCGTTGTATTTGGCAATCTGAATCTGCGCCTCGTCAATTTCGCGGCGACGCTGCTTCGTAAGATTGTTCAACTCCTCAACCTCTGCATTGATATTTGCGAGGCGGGTATTGAGGCCGGCAATTTCGTCCTCCAAGTCCTCAACTTCCAAAGGCAGTTCACCCTTGACCTTGTTAATTTCGTCAATCTGGGAGTCGATTTTCTGCAACTCGTAAAGAGCCATAATCTTCTCGTACATCGAGTAATCTACCTCTGCTGTTTTTTTCTGTGTTGCCATATATTTGTGTTTTATATTTTTCGCATCAATCGCAAAATGTGACAAGAAACCCCAATATCAAACTGAAAATCACTCAATTAGAGCGAATAAAATACAGGATTTCTCGAACACGCGCTCTTATGGAGCGCAAAGTTAGTAATTTTTTTTGATAAAATATCAAATAAAATGTCAATTGCACAAAATTCGCTCTCAAAATGGCCAATATCTGCCACAATGAAGTCGTCGGCCGGTGCAAAAAAGTCGTTATAACGAAGGTCGGCCGTAACGTAAATATCGCACTGCGAAGCACGAGCCGCCTCGATACACGAGCCACCAGCACCCGTACATATCGCCACACGCTCGACAACATCGCACACCAATGCACTATGGCGAATTACTCGCACCGACAAGCGGTTGCGCAACAATTCAAAAAAGGCCTCGACAGCCATCGGCTCGGCAAGCGTACCTACAACGCCAAAGCCCGCCCCCTCACTCGTTGGCTCCAACACCTGCACACCCTGCAAGCCGAGCATCTTACCCAATCGCCAACTCATACCGTCGGCAGCCGAGTCGAGATTGGTGTGACAAGCGTATAGCGCAATATCGTTCTTTATCGCAAACTCAACACAGCGTTCAACCTCGGATTGCGAGTTGAGCCGTTTGAGTGGGTGAAAGATTATCGGGTGGTGGGTAACAACCATACCGCAACCGAGACTAACAGCCTCGGCCAAAACTTCGCGCGTAACATCGACGGCAATCAGCACTCCTCCGCGCAACTCGTCGTCGTAGCGACCCACGACAAGACCTGCGTTATCGTACGACTCTTGCAACGCGAGCGGAGCAAAAGCCTCGATAGCTGCGGCTACATCTCTGATTTTCATAGGCAACAGATTAGAATAGTGTCTGCTCGTAGAACTTTATGCGACGCGGCTCGTCCGACTCGGAATTTTCCGAAACAGGCTCTTCGAGAATAGCATAAGGCTGTGGCTCGGCAGGCTCAACAGGTTGTGGCTGTGGAGTCGGAGCAACGACCTCGACAGACTCCTCGGCAGCACCCTCGCCCAACGAGTCGCGCACCTCGATAAGCATCGAGCGAACACTCTGCAACCTTTCGAGCAAATCGACCTTAACGCTACCCTCCGAACCGACAAGGCGCTCGGCACGCAAAGCCTTGCGCGCACCCTCCAACGTCATCTTTCGCTCCTTGACAAGGTGGTAAATCAGTTTCAACTGCTCCACATCTTCGGGAGTAAAGAGGCGATTTCCCTTCTTGTTACGTTTCGGACGCAACGAATCGAATTGCGTTCCCCAATAACGTATAAGCGATGGATTTACATCGAACATCTCGGCAACCTCGCCCATCGAATAGTATATCTTCTCTGCCATACCAAACCTTTTACAAATTGTTTATCTTCAACGAGAGCGGATACAGATTATTGCATCGCCCTCCAATTCTCTTTACAAATCCCAACGGACGGCCCTCGTGCAGGAGCAAATTCAACCCCTCGACACTTTGTGACGGCACTATATCGCGACGACGGAGATAGTCGAGTGCCTCATCGTATGAGATTTCCGCCACCGACACCACACCCCTGTTGAGCCAGACATATTGCGACAAAGCCCAATCGGGTTTTAGTCGCCCCTTAAAAATCTGCCCCATAGCAACGCCCGAGTATATAACCGTAAGTCGCTCGGAGAAGAGTCGCACCTCGTCGTAACGCGAACGACGATAGCCATAAATCGTATCGCCAACCGTAGCAAATCGCATCTGTTCGGCCCCCTTGACCCAACACGACAGTTCGGCAACATCGCTCTTCGGCACCTCGACAAACGGCTGCTTACGAGCCTTGGGTCGCAATGCGCGACCACCGATATCGACCCTTTTGCGAGCCACAGCCACACAAAAACCCTCGGAGCAGACCTTGTGAGGGAAGAAGCGGTATAGTCGGAACGGACCAACTTGCGAGGTCTCAATACCCCACGACGCATCGACCTCCACCTCCTGGAACGGTTCAATCTCGTCGCCCCACTCATCTATCATCGCCTGCACCACCCCCTCATTCTCGACCTGATTGAAGGTACAGGTGCTATATAACAATACACCCCCCGCTTTCAGCGTCTGCCACGCTTCGCGAAGTATCGACATCTGACGCGTTGCGCACATCTTCACCCCCTCGGCACTCCACTCTGCACGAGCCTCCTCGTCCTTGCGGAACATACCTTCGCCCGAGCAAGGCGCATCGACAGCCACAACGTCGAACCACTGACCAAGTGGCGAAAAGTGCGACGGGTCATTATTGGTAACCAACACATTACCCACACCCCACTTGCGCACATTATCGGCCAAGATATTGGCTCGCGAACGAACATACTCGTTGGCCACGACAAGTCCATCTTCACCGACAAGCGTCGAGTAGATAGTTGTCTTGCCACCCGGGGCTGCACACATATCGAGAACCATTCGACCCTCAACGCCCTCTCGACGAAGCAGATAATCGATAAACTGCGACCCAGCCTCCTGGACATAGTAGCCACCCGCAGCGAAGCAGGTGTCGGTCGTAAATTGAGGTCGAGTGGCAAGATAGCGACCATTGCAACTCCACGGCACAACCTCGCCTGAAACAGCGCACCCTCCTTCGGCTTTGTATGGATTCAGACGAATCGACACCGGCGACACATCGTCGAGCGAAGCGAACAATCGCTCCGCCTCCGACGCACCAAGCATACGTCGCATATCCTCACAAAAGGCCTCGGGTAGCGGTCGTTTCATATTAGAAGAGACGCTTGCCGTAGATGGCATCGAGTCGCTCATAAAGGGCATCGAGTACCGACGCATCGGCCACAAAGTCCTCGTTATCCTTATTTATGATATATATATCGCCATCGTACGAAGCAATCCAATCCTCGTACTTTTTGTTGAGTCGCTCCAAATACTCCACATCGATATTCTGCTCATACTCTCGGCCTCGCTTACGAATCTGCGAAACAAGAGTCGGAATGCTCGATTTCAGATAGATAAGCAAATCGGGCTTCGGTATCAGATTGGTCGATATATCAAACAACTTCATATAGGTCGAAAAATCGCGACCCGACATCAAACCCATCTGATGAAGGTTACCGGCAAAAATATGGGCATCTTCATAAATCGTACGGTCCTGGAATATGCAGGCCGAGCCATCGGAGAGCATATCCATCGTTTGACGAATACGGCTGGCAAGGAAATGAACCTGCAACTGGAATGCCCAGCGATTCATATCCTCATAGAAGTCATTGATATAGGGATTATCAATATCTTCGTAATAGGCCTTTGCGCCATAATGTTTGGTTAGTATCTCGGTAAGCGTTGTCTTGCCGCTACCGATATTTCCGGCAATTGCGATATACATAATATTATTCTATTTTTCTTCGTATCGGAGCTGGTTGTTTAGTTAAAATAGTCGCCAATCAAACCTATGGCCGAAGGCATTGCAAAGACCACCACTCGGTCGTAGGCATTGATTCGCGTTGAGCCGTCGGCAATAAAGACCTTGTCGCCTCGAACGATACCGCCGACGATAACATCCTCCGGCAACCCCATCTCGGCGATACTGCTCTTGGTTGCAGGCGAGTTGGGTTTGACGATAAATTCAAGCACCTCGGCTTCGCTACCCGTAAGGCACTTAATAGCCAACACATCGGTAGACATCGTAAAGCGGAAGATATTGGACGACGTAACCATCTTCTTGTTGATGATGGTATCGACACCTACGCTATCGGCCAAGTTGATATAGTTGAGATTCTCGACCTCGGCAATAACCTTCTTGGCTCCCATTCGCTTGGCGAGCATCGCGGTAAGGATATTGGTTTCGCTTCGGCCCGTCACAGCAACAAATGCGTCCATATTAGACAGACCCTCCTCCATCATAGCCTCGGTATTGCGACCGTCTTCGTTGATTATCAACGTTTTATCAAGCACCTCTGCCAAACGATAGGCCTTATCGGCATTGTAGTCTATGAGTTTGATATTGACATCGTTTTGCAAAGCCTTCGCAATCTGTACGCCGATTTGCGAGCCGCCGAGAATCATCATATTATTTACTCGCACATTGCTCTTACCCGACAAGGCCATAACCTCACTAAGTGAGTCGTGTCGCGAAATAACATAGACCAAGTCACCAACGGCAAATGTATCGGTAGCCTTTGGGATAATGGTATTACCGTCGCGCGAGATGGCAACCGTACGATAGTTAAGCACCTCCTCGTTGCCAAAACCCGACATCTGTCGGCCGACAATCGGAGAGTTAGGTTCGAGACGAATTACCGCCAACGACAAACGACCACCCGAAAAATCGACAAACTCCGAGGTTGCCGAGTGACCAAGCAGATTTATCACCTCGTCGGCCGCAACCTTCTCGGGATAGAAGAGGTAGTCGATACCCATATTGATAAACATCTCCTTGTTGTTGGGTTCGAGATATTCGATATCGTCGATACGCGCAATCGACTTCTTTGCGCCAAGCTGCTTGGCCATAATGGCCGAAAGAATATTATCGTTCTCAATAGGGCCAACCGCAATAAAGAGGTCGCACTTACGCACCGACGCCTTTCTCAAAATCGAGAAGTTGGTCAGGTCGCCCTCGATAGTGATTACATCGGCGAGGTTACTAACCTCGGAGAGCATCTTCGCATCTTCATCGACAACCGTAATATCGTGGCCGTTACCACTCAACATCTTTGCCAAGTGATGACCCATTTCGTCGATTCCCGCAATAACAATCTTCATAATCCTCTATCTCTACATTTAACCCATAGGCGAAGTCTGCCAAAATCAGCCCTCCCCTCCTATCATCAAAGCGATAATTTTGCAAATTATTCCACAAATATATATATTTGTAGCAATATTTCAAAATAAGAGAACGTTTTATCGCAAAAATCATTCATAAGAGAGAAAAAACAGCAATATGGAGAGTTGGTTTGTTACAATTATAGTGGCTGTCGCAGCCGTAGCATTTTTCGTAGTCGCAATGTCGCTGACGTTGATGATTAAGGGGCATCATATCGAGTCGGAAATCTCGACCAATAAGAATATGCAACGGCTTGGCATTAAGTGCGCCGTACAGGAGACTCGCGAGGATATGGCAGCCGAAGATTGCACCGACGACGCGCTCTGCACGGGCAACTGTGCAGGTTGCGATATCGACCACAACACCGCAAAACATTAAGCAAAACCCACAAATAACAGCCCTATGAAGAGACTTGCCATACTATTGGCCATAATCGGACTACACACAACACTTGCAAACGCACAAACCTCCGACCTCAAAGCCCTCCCGAGCAAAATCGAGGCAGGACAATGGAAGGCCGGCCATATTCAAGGCATTGCAGTCGATACCAAGCGCGAGCATATCTATTTTTCGTTTACCACAATCCTCATCAAAACCGACCTGCAAGGCAACATTATCGGCACTGTATCGGGATTGCTCGGACACCTCGGCTGTATCGAGTTTAACGACGAAGATGGTCGTCTCTATGGCTCGCTCGAATACAAATACGACTCTATCGGCAAGGGTATCTTGAAGCAGGAGGGTGTAACAAAGCGTTTCGAGGACGGCTTCTATGTCGCCATCTTCGATGTCGATAAGATTGACCGAATGGATATGAATGCCGAGCGCGACGGTGTGATGACAACCGTCTTTCTCCACTCCGTGTTGGCCGACTACCAGGCCACGGTCGAGCATCGCGGCCAGAGCCTCAAACATCGCTACGGTTGCAGTGGCTTCGACGGCATATCGTTTGGTCCTCGCTTCGGAAAAAGCGCCGACAATAAGCACTACCTGACCATAGCCTACGGCATATATGGCGACGCATCGCGCAGCGACAACGACTACCAAGTTCTGCTCCAATACGACACCTCCGATTGGAGTCGCTACGAGCACCCTCTCTCGCAGGAAAATATGCATCGCAACGGCCCTACACAGCCCGATGCGCGCTACTTGGTATATACGGGCAACAAGAATTGGGGCGTGCAAAATCTCGAATACGACCCCCACACAAGGCTCTGGTTGTTGGCTACTTACGAGAGTCGAAAGCCAGGATTTGCCGACCTGCGGTTATTTGCGGTTTCGGCCAACGAAAAGGGCAAAATCGTCCGCCCAAAAGGCATCGACTACACCGGCAAGGAGCGAGTGCTTGCACTTGCCGAGGTTGGCGTGGCAGACCCTGCAAACCCTGCTATTCGCGGTTGGGCATTCGACGCTTCGGTAGGACTCTGCTCGCTTGGCGACGGCCGCTTCTATATAGCCAAAAAGCAGAAGGGCAAAGGTTGGCAATCGGGCCGAGCCGAACTGTTCAAATTCTCGCCCGATTCGGCAACGCCGTTTGTAGAGATGTAAAAATAGAATGCCCGAAAATTTCGGGCATTCTATTTTTTGTTAGTATGGGACTGTTTCGACTTGGCAACTGTAACGCAGAAAGCGTCTTGTTAGGCCACTCGCTTCGGTAGAAGTCGTATAACAAGTGGGATTTCAAGGCTTGGCTGGTAAGGCGAAGCAGGAGCATACTTGGCGTATGTGACTGTTTCGACTTGGCAACCGTAACGCAGAAATCACCTTGTTAGGCCACTCGCTTCGGTAGAAGTCGTATAACAAGAGGGATTTCAAGGCTTGGTTGAGAAGGCGAAGCAGGAGCATACTTGGCGTATGTGACTGTTTCGACTTGGCAACCGTAACGAAGAAATCACCTTGTTAGACGGCTTCTCTCTATTTGAGGACTATCTTACAATCATCAAGACTCTCGACGACCGCAAGCGATTCGACGCGAATACCCTGCTCGCGCAAGAAGGAGCCACCAGCCTGAAAAGCCTTCTCGATAAGAAAACCCATACCGACAACCTCGGCACCAGCCTGATTCATCAGGTCGAGCACACCCTTCGCGGCATTACCGTTAGCCAAAAAGTCATCGATAAACAAAACTCTATCGCCCTGCGAGATATAGTCACGACAGAGGCAGAGCGTATAGGTGCGATTTTTGGTAAACGAATAGACCTCGGTCGAGAGCATATTAGCCATCGTCGATGGCACGCTCTTCTTGGCAAAGACAACAGGCAATTCGAGCAGATAGCCGACCATAATTGCGGGGGCAATACCACTCGCTTCGACCGTAACAATCTTATCAATCGAGGTCGAAGCAAAGCGGCGAACAAACTCAACCGCCATAGATTTCATCAACACCGGGTCCATCTGGTGGTTGATAAAGTTATCGACCTTTAAGATGCCGCCCTCGAAGCAGCGACCATCACGCAAAATTCGCTCTTTTAGTTGTTTCATCGCTTTGGGATTTTTGACAAAGATACAACTTTTTGAGTAACAAGAGAGAGAAGATTTTGCAATTTCGCCACTTTTTTATAATTTTACACTACAAACAAAACGCTACCACTATGAAAAAGGCTCTGTTACTCATCATCGCCATTATCTCGGTTTTTGGCCTCACCGTCGAGGCATCGGCCAAATCACACACACCGCAGAATGTCGTTTTACCAACCCATAGCACCGAACCGCACACCGTTAAGATTACCACAAAGCGGGAGGCTGTGACGGTATCGACCGATTCGCAATGGTTCGGCATCGTGGGCGGAAGCCAGAACATATCGGCCAAACGTCAGCAGAATATCACTCTATGGTTTGAGCCAAACTTCTCGACACGCAAACGCAGTGGCTCGATAGTGGTTAAGGAGGTAAAAAGTGGCACGACAACAACCATCGAGGTTAGCCAACCGCCATATTTCAAAGAGTGCAAGGAGGGCTTTCCGGCTCGTTTGGAGTCGAGCAAGTTTGCTTCGCAGCATTGGGAGAGCGACGGCATTTGCTCGCCTTACAACTCGCCGGCCGTGATGAGTGTCGTGAGCGTCAGCGGAATGCCTATCAACTTCGTCAATAACAAGGGTCCGTATGTATCGGGTACACATAAAGGCGACTATTTCATCTATGCTGTACCCACAAAGCACGTTGCCGCAGGCGAGCAGATAGACTTTATGTGCACCCTCATCGGCACACAACCAACATCGCCAAAGTACTTCATTTTCGAATATTGGGATAACAACCGCTGGAATTGCATCGAGGAGGAGCTCCGCACGGTAAAAGGCTCAAACGATATTAAATATTCGTTCTACAACAAATATTTCGAATCGCACCACCATACAACCTACACCCAATCGTTCACCCTATCGCAACCTATCGACAACGACTGCGTTAAGGTACGTCTGCGAATACTCTCCGACGGTGAGGGCCCAACGAAAATCTCGGGTGGCCGCTATATGGGTATGTATCTGATTAAATACAGCGACGCACCAAAGGTTACCGACCGCAAAAAGATACTTTTTGTCGGCAACTCATTTACCTACTACTTCGGCACGGCCTTTATGTTGAAGGAGATTGCCCGCTCGCAGGGCCATCAAATCGATGCCGTAATCAGCGTAAAGGGTGGCCAAGAGTTTAGCGAGCATCTGCTACTCGAACGCTCCCGCGAGGCTATTGAGCGCGGAGGTTTCGACTACGCCTTTTTGCAGGACTCATCGCCAAATCCTGCAATCTATGCCGACAAAGGGAGTCAAAGCATTCTTAAAGCCTGCAAAAAAATCAACGCCCTGACGCTATCGCACTCGCCAAACTGCCAAATCATATACGAACGAACTTGGGCCTGCCCAAAGAGCAACTATCGCGGATTCGGCGATTACGACAGACTCGACTATATGTTGAAAAAAGGCACCGAAATGCTCCGCAAAGAGCTGGATAACACAGTCTGGATTAGTCCTATCGGACTTGGTTTCCGACTCGGTCGTGCCGAGGGTCTCGACCTGCTCCACACCGACAACCACCACCAAAGTCGCGTGGGAGCCTATATGAAGGCCTGCATCAACTATCTTCTCCTCTACAAAGAGCCTTTTACCGACACCGTATCGAACTGCGCACTCGATGCCGCAACCGCACGGAAGGTACGCGAGATTGCCGAACGAGTTGTATTGCAAGGCGTTGAGGAGAGTTACGATTTCTAACAATCACTCGTCAGGCAAAAGAGCGTAAGGAGGAAATTTACACCAATGTATAGACAAAACCTATCGAGGTATAAAAATTATCAATTTGACAAATAGAAAGTTTCGCATTATCTTTGCACTACAAACAGATTGTAACTAATATTAAAACGCAAAGATTATGGCAACTATAAATTTGACAAAGGGTGGCTTCCTGAAACGAGTAGCCGATTTCGAGAATAACGGACAAGAGTGGAAATTCCTGGGCGACAAGCCTGCACTTATCGACTTTTTCGCGCCGTGGTGCGGTCCGTGCAAGATACTCTCTCCCGTATTGGAGGAGTTGGCCGAGGAGTATCAGGGTAAGGTCGATATTTACAAGGTCAATATCGACGACGAGGAGGAGTTGGCAACCGTTTTCGGTATTCGCAGCGTGCCGACGATGCTCTTTATCCCGCTCAACGGCAATCCGCAGCGCACTATGGGCGCAATGCCAAAGGGCCAAATCAAAGAATTACTCGACAAAATCATTAAATAGACAACCTTAAAACACCTACAACTATGTTAAGCGAAAGATTACACGCAGCAATCAACAATCAGATTAACGCCGAGCTTTGGTCGGCATACCTCTACCTCTCGATGTCGATGGACGCCGAGGCCAAAGGTTTGAAAGGCGTATCGAATTGGTTCTACGTTCAGTGGCTCGAAGAGCAGGACCACGCACGAATCCTGATGAACTACCTCAACTCGCGCGATGCGAAGGTCGAACTGAAACCTATCGCTGAGGTGCGCACCGAGTGGAGTTCGGTTTTGGAGATGTTCCAGGAGACACTCAAACACGAAAAGGTCGTTACAAGCCTTATCAATAATCTGGCGACTATCGCAGCCGAAGATAGCGATTTTGCTTCGTCGAATATGCTGGTATGGTTCGTAAATGAGCAGATTGAAGAGGAGGAGTCGGCTCGCGAGATGATTTTTGCAGCCGAATCGGTCGAGGGCGACAAATATGGTATGTACCAACTCGACAAAGAACTCGCCGCACGAACCTACACCCAGGCCTCGCCTCTCGGAGCAAATTAAGGCGGAGCCGATAGAATAACCAAAAGCCATCGACAAAAGTCGATGGCTTTTATATTAGGTAACACACAAAACAAAAAAGACGACCAAAGTCATCTTCTGCTATTGTAACAATGGCGGAAACACGGAGCGAAGCGACAAAGTTCCCCTCACAGGAGGGGAATTTAAGGGGAGGGTAACACACACAAAACAAAAAAGACGACAATCTGTCGTCTTCTGTTTTGTGGGAGCTGAGGGATTCGAACCCCCGACCCTCTGCTTGTAAGGCAGATGCTCTGAACCAGCTGAGCTAAGCTCCCTTCTCTAAAAATGGCTTGGGACTGCAAGACTTTCCGCGTTCAACCGATGTGCTATCCACACAACACCGGCATCGCATCTTGCAACCGTCGCGCATAGCGCCTGAACAAGGACTTGAACCTAGGACCCCATGATTAACAGTCATGTGCTCTAACCAACTGAGCTATTCAGGCAATTTTTAAGAACCATCGCAGTATTCTGCGTTTTTCGTGGTGCAAATATACAGCATTTTTTTATTACTCCAAAAACTTTTGCAAAAAAAATCAAAAAAAATATAACTTTGCCGTATGATTCGACCAATACTTATATTTATTATAGCAATAGCAGCCTCCGCAATCGCCGCTTTTGCCCAATCGCCACTTCGCTTCGAGGCCACAACCCACGACTTTGGAACTCTTGCCGAAGATGGAGGGAGTCGCACTCACACGTTCCGATATACGAACACAGCCAAAAATCCGATTGTCGTTCTACGCACCGGCACCTCGTGTGGTTGCACTACCACTCAATTTTCGCGCAAGCCCATTGGCCAAAATCAGTCGGGCGAGATAGAGGTTACATTCGACCCGATGAATCAGCCGGGGCGTTTCTCGCGCAAGATTATCGTATACACATCGCAGGGCAACAGCGAACTTACGATAACGGGAGTTGTCACACCTCGCAAGAAGAGCGACGACGAGATATACTGCGTAGCACTTTGCGAGGGGGTTGCCATCGATGCCAACTCGCACGCCTTTGGCTACATCGAACACGGTGGTAGTAGTCGAAGCGCATTTGAGATAATCAACCGCTCCACACACGACGCGACAATCCGCCTGACAGCAACCGAGGCAAGCGGTATGCTCGACATCGACTACCCCAAGCTATTGAAAGCGGGCGAACGAGGAGCGATAAACTTTGGATATAAACTCCCCGAGGGGTGCAACACCTACGGCACAATATCGGACGTCGTGGCCGTGGAGATAAACTCCGTGCAAGCCCGTCTGCCCCTCGTTTTTCACGCCATTGCGATAGACAAGCGCGAAAAAATCGCAGAGAGCGAAGGCGCGAAGATACAACTTTCGGAAAATTTTATTAAATTTGGCACTATTAAACGTGACTCTACGCCCACTCCGCGACAGATAACGATTGAGAACATCGGATTAAAGTCGCTCGGCATCAGACGCATAGAGTGCGACAACGATGTGTTTGAGGCCAAAATCGCAGGTCCAACAACCGTCGAAAGCGACAAGACAACCACCCTATCGGTTGCCATTCGGCCATCGAAGGCGGCCATAGGTATCGCAGTTGGGCGAATACGCATAATCAGCAACGACCCGCACTCGCCGATGCGCAGCATAAAGGTTACGGCCATTATTGAGAATTAGGTAATAAAAGAGAGATAAGATGTTCAAGATTTTAGAAAAGCGACTTCTTGCCCAAGGCATCTACCTTACAAAGGTTGAAGCGCCACGCATAGCCCGTTCGGCAAAGCCCGGGCAGTTTATCATCGTCCGTTGCGACGAGCGCGGTGAGCGCGTACCGCTAACTATCGCCGACTACGACGCCGAGGAGGGAAGTGTAACGATGGTTACCCAGGCTCTTGGCGTTTCGACACAGAAGATTGTTGCCAAAGAGGTTGGCGACTCGTTTGCCGACATCGCAGGCCCACTTGGCCGACCTTCGGATTTCGTTGGCGAGCCTATCGAAGAGTTGCGCAAGCGACGACTCGTATTCATCGGCGGAGGCGTTGGCACAGCACCTGTATATCCACAGGTTAAATGGTTGGCCGAGCGAGGTGTAAAGGTCGATGTAATAATCGGTGCAAAGAGCAAGGATATGCTTATCTATACCAAGGAGATGGCCGCAGTTGCCGACCACCTATACATTGCAACCGACGACGGCTCGGAGGGATTTCACGGCTTGGTAACAACACTGCTCGAAAAACTCATTACCGAGGAGGGGCACTCGTATGATTGTTGCGTAGCCATTGGCCCGATGATAATGATGAAGTTCGTAACGCTAACGGCCAAAAAGTTTGACCTGCCGTGCATCGTATCGCTCAACGCGCTGATGGTCGATGGTACGGGTATGTGCGGTGCGTGTCGTGTAACAATCGGCGGCAAAACGAAATTCACCTGCGTCGATGGTCCTGAATTCAACGCCTACGATGTCGATTTCGACGAGGCTATGCGCCGTCAGGGTATGTATCGCACGCAGGAGCAGCGAGCAATAGCCATCGCAAAGGAGAGGGCCGAAGGTCACAAATGTAATATTGGATTAGACAAATAACAACTATGGCAAACAAGATACCGCGCGTGCCGGTGCGCGAACAGAATCCGGCAATCCGTGCAACCAACTTTGAGGAGGTTTGCTACGGTTACAACATCGAGGAGGCATCGCTCGAAGCTTCGCGCTGTCTGCATTGCAAGAATCCTCGATGTGTAGCGGCCTGTCCTGTCGGAATCCAGATTCCCGACTTCATCAAGCAGATAAACGATGGCAATATTGCCGCTGCGGCCGATGTTATTGCTGCCGACTCGTCGTTGCCAAGCATCTGTGGTCGCGTATGCCCACAAGAGAGCCAATGCGAGGGTGCTTGCATTCTCGGCATCAAGGGCGAGCCTGTGGCTATCGGCAAGTTGGAGCGTTTCGTGGGCGATTGGCGACTCGACAACCCCGCACAGCCAACCCCAATCGAATCGAACGGCCACAAAGTTGCCGTGGTTGGTAGCGGTCCTTCGGGTTTGGCTTGTGCCAGCGACCTTGCGCGTATGGGTTACGAGGTTACCGTCTTTGAGGCGCTACACGAGGTGGGTGGTGTATTGGTTTACGGCATACCCGAATTTCGTCTACCAAAGAAGAAGATTGTAGCCAAAGAGATTGATGCAGTCCGCCGACTCGGAGTACGCTTCGAGACCGACGTAATCGTAGGTCGCACGGTAACCATCGACTCATTGCTCGACGAGGAGGGCTTCGAGGCTGTATTTATCGGCTCGGGTGCAGGTCTGCCACGCTTTATGGGTATCGAGGGTGAGAATTTCAATGGTGTTTTATCGGCAAACGAATTCCTCACTCGCGCCAACCTTATGAAGGCTTACGACGAGGAGTACGACACTCCGATTTATGTAGGTCGTCGCGTTGTAGTTGTCGGTGGTGGCAACGTTGCGATGGACGCAGTACGCACAGCCAAGCGATTGGGCGCCGAGGCAACCATCGTATATCGTCGAAGCGAGAAGGAGTTGCCTGCCCGTGTCGAGGAGGTACACCACGCCAAAGAGGAGGGCATCGACTTCCGTATGCTCACCAACCCTACCCGCATCATTGGCGACGAAAAGGGCTGGGTAAAGGGCATCAACTGTCTGCGTATGGAACTTGGCGAGCCTGACGAGAGCGGTCGTCGCTCACCCGTAGAGGTTGCAGGCTCCGACTTTGAGATAGAGTGCGACGTAGTAATTATGGCACTTGGCACATCGCCAAATCCGCTTATCGCAGCAACAACCGAGGCTTTGGAGACCAATCGTCGCGGTTGCATCGTTGCCGACCAAAATGGCCAAACATCGCGCGAAGGTGTATTTGCCGGCGGTGACACCGTAACCGGCGCAGCAACAGTAATTCTCGCGATGGGTGCAGGTCGCACAGCAGCAAAGGCCATCGACCAATATATCCGCTCGAAATAGTCTTTACAGACCAACCATAAACAACAACGGCTACCTCGCAAGGTAGCCGTTATTGTTTATTGCCCGCCGAAGATTACTCCTCGTAAGCATCACGCTTCATCTTCCACATTGGAACAAAGATAAGCATACCGATAACGGCCATAGCGACCATAGCGACAAATACGCCGTGCCAACCCCACTGCGAGTCAGCAATAGCGCCAAATCCCCAACCCGACACGATAGGACTGATATAACTTACGAAGCCTACCAAGCCGTTAGCCGTAGCCGAAGCCTTGCGCGTTGCCTGATTCGATGCGATAACACCGATAAGGGCCTGCGGACCATAGATAAACATACCCGCCAAAGCCAAGACGAAGAGCAAAATAACAGGACCAACGCCCGAAGTCTGCAAACCGATGAAGCCCAAGATTGCGAGCAATGCACCAAGCATACAGAAGAGGCAAGTACGGGTTGCACGACCACCAAAGACCTTATCGCTAATCCAACCGGCAGCAAGCATACCGACAACTCCGAACAACTCGAAGATAATAACGGTCATAGCAGCCCACTCCGGAGTCATACCGCAATGCTCACGCAAGAATGTCGGACCCCAGTCAAGAACTGCAAAACGAATGATATATACAAAGAAGTCGGCCAAAGCCAAAGCCCAAATAACAGGGTTCTTCCAGACGTGCTTACGGATATATGCACTAATCTCCGCCTGACTCTCCTTAACCTCTGTTTTCTCGGTAGCCTCACCCAATTCAGGAAGACCTACACTCTTTGGAGTATCTCGCAAAATAAATGCGGTAATAAATACACCGGCAAATGCGATAAAACCAGGAATCAGGAAGGCCCACTTCCAAGCTCCAACGTGCTCGGCAGCCTCGATAACGACAGGGTCAGTGACACTCTTATTGAGGTTATCCGCAATAGTCTGAACCATCACAGGGTCAGCCGATTTATCGACACCCATCGATGCCATAATAAACGTACCGCAAAGCAAACCTGCCAAGCCTGCACCAATCGAGTGCGATGTGTTCCAAATCGACATCTTGGTCGAAAGTTCCGACGAAGGTACCCAACGCGGAATCAGACGCGAGCAAGGAGGGAAACCGCAACCCTGGAAGATATTGTTCACAATCCAAAGAGCAGAGAGTAAGATAGTAAACTTACCGACAAACTCTGGAGTCGAGCCCTCTGCCACACCTGTAAACGCCGTAATAATCTCGGCACCGTAACCAATAAGTATAGCCGTCAAGGTACTAATAGCCAAACCCGTAACCATATGCCAACGACCATTGATACGGTCGGCCAACATACCATTTACAAGTTTCGAAACACCATATAGGAGACCTGCTACGGTAATTACGAGACCGAGGCTTGTCTTGCTAATGCCAAACTCGGCCGTAAGACCAGGCATCAAGAACGAGAAGTTCTTGCGAATCAGATAGAAGAAGATATAACCAACCATCGTACCCGCAAGCGTACGCCACTGCCAATACTTAAATTTCTTTTGCTGTTCTGCTGTCATTTTAAGTTATGTTTTAAGTTAGATTTCTTTTACTGTCCTATTTCAAAGCCTCCTCAACCTTTGTGTAGGCCTCGACGATTGCGTCGAGAATTGGAGCATCGGCTTCGAGCGATGCAAATTCGGCAACAGCAGCCTTCAAACCAACCTCGGCAATACGAGCCTGCATCTGAACACTCTGCGCGTCCTCGGCATTGTTGTAGTGGAGAGCTGCGCCGATACCGAGCAACAAGTTTGGCGTTGCAACACCGGCCTTTTGAGCTGTCAGCGTAGGATTTATCAGACGGTCCGAAGCCGAGAGTTTACGCAGTGGCTCACGACCAACACGCGTAACATCGTCCTTCAAATATGGATTCTTGAAGCGGCCGATAATCTTGTCGATATACTTAAAGTGAGCCTCCTTGTCGAAGCCGTGCTTTGCAACAAGACCCAAACCACTCTCCTGCATCGCAGCCTTTACGAGCGAATAGATTTGAGGGTCGGCAATCGACTCATCGATAGTCTTCAAACCCTTCATACAACCCATATATGCCGTAATAGCGTGACCCGTATTGAGCGTAAAGAGTTTGCGCTCGATGTAGGCTATAAGGTTGTCGGCCAAGTTCATACCTGCGATTTGAGGCACCTCACCCACAAACGAAGCCTGCTCGACATTCCACTCATAGAAGGCCTCAACCACAACATCGATAGGGTTCTCGCTGCGCACAGGTGGCACGATACGGTCTACCGAACAATCGGGGAAACCAACCCACTTCTGGCAGTATGCTGCATCTTCGCCTTCGAGGTGCGAGAGAACGTGCTCACGAAGTTGCGACGAAGCGCGAACCGCATTCTCACACGCAATAATATTGAGTGGTTGCTCGACGCCTGCTGCACGACGCGCTGCAATACCCTTTGCGATAGCCGGAGCGATACGCGGAAGGATTACAACACCAACGGCCGTTGTGATAATCTCGGCATCGCGCACTGCGTCTACCACAGCATCGGTCGTCGAATTTACACCCGAAATATTGGTAATACGCTGCTCGCAACGCTCTACGTCCATAACGTGAACCGTATAGGCGTGGTCCTCGTTAATCTTGTCGATAACAGCCGCATTAACATCGGCAAACACTACGTGATAACCAGCCTGTTCGAGGACTGCACCAATAAAGCCACGGCCAATATTACCGGCTCCAAATTGAACTGCTTTTTTCATATTTGTTATATTTTAGTAATTATTATTCTTCTTTTTCAGGAAATCAATCTCACACGCACACTCTCAAACAACAAAGTTACGACTTTTTGCCATTAAATCAAACTTTCGAACAATGTTTTTGACCTTAACGACAACTCCGACACATCTTTTTCGGTTATTTTACTTTACACATCAAACATTATATGTTGATTATAGAGATTTCATATATGTATACGCTATTGAACCAAGAGAATAAACAAAGGTAATAAACAATGGTGTTTATATACATATTTACACAACATCAGCCCATTACCGCTGATAGAGGTCGTTGCTCGCGGCTGGAAGCCGCGTTTACAAGTCTGACCCTCCCCTAAATCCCCTCCTCGGGAGGGGACTTGGTCGCTTCGCTCCGAAAAGCGGTATAAAATTACACCACAGTGTAATTTTATATATAAAGCCCTAAATAATAATACCGACACATCTTTTTCGGTTATTTTTTGTCGTTTAGCAATAAACCGCAGCCATCGTGCGTTTATTTGGCAAAACAAACTTTGAAACAAAAACAGTATCGCTATGAAACGAACACTTATAACCGTTGCTATCTGCACCCTCTCGGCTGCTTTTGGCGCAGGCGTATCAACCCTGCTTACACAAACAAATGCCGACAACAACTCCGCGTCGTCGCAACCTGCAACAACCATTGTAACGCATAGCGCACCTGCTCTTGGAGCACACTTCACCTCGTACGAGCAGGGCAACTACCCCGACCTGACCTACGCGGCCGAGAATGCCGTACGTGCGGTAGTCGGCATCGAGGTTATCTCGGAAATCGACATTCCGCAACGTGGCTACAACCCCTTCTTCGACTTCTTCGGAATCCCGCAACAGCAAGGAGGTATGCGTCGTCACGAACAGCGTTCGGGCGGCTCGGGCGTAATCATCTCGACCGATGGCTATATCGTAACCAACAATCACGTCGTGGAACACGCTACGAAGTTGCGCGTACGCCTCAACGACGACCGCTCGTTCGATGCCCGCATCATTGGTCGCGACCCTGCAACCGACATCGCCCTCATAAAGGTTGATGCCGAGGCTCTGCCAACGCTTGCCTTCGGAAGTTCCGACGCTCTGCGACTTGGCGAGTGGGTGCTGGCCATAGGCTCGCCATTCGACCTGCAATCGACAATCACCGCAGGTATCGTAAGTGCAAAGGCTCGTCGCCTCGACGTTATACCGAGCGAGTTCCGCCTCGAATCGTTTATACAGACCGACGCAGCCGTAAATCCCGGCAACTCGGGTGGCGCGCTCGTAAATTCGCGTGGAGAATTGGTCGGTATCAACACCGTTATCAAATCATCGACAGGCAGTTATATCGGCTACTCGTTTGCCGTGCCCGAGAGCATCGTCAGCAAGGTTGTTAGCGATTTGAAGGAGTTTGGTATCGTACAGCGTGCGTTGCTCGGCATATCGTACAGCTACATCAACCAGGACTTTATCGACAATATGGGCGAGCAGACCGGCATTACCCAGGTAGGTGGCGTGTATGTCGCTTCGGTTGTCGATGGCGGTGCGGCTTCGGAGGCCGGCATACGCAAAGGCGACGTAATAATCGAGATTGACGGCATCAAAATCGACTCGCCAACACTCATCGGAGAGTTGATTGGCAAACACCGTCCAAACGACAAAGTAAAAATTTCTGTAAAAAGAGGCGAAAATGTGAAACATTTTGATGTCGTTTTGCGTAATAAGGCCGGAAAAGCCGAGTTGCTCAACCGCGATGCAGTAGATGTTGTCGAGGCGCTCGGTGGCAAATTCTCCGATGCCGGCACAAAATTGTGCAAGCAGTTGGATATCGAGGGTGGCGTTTGTGTCGAAGCCGTAAAGAGCGGAGGCCTGCTGTCAAGAGCCAGAGTCAGAGAGGGTTTTGTGATTACACATATCAACGACCGCAAAGTTCTGAACACAACCGACCTCAACCGACTCTCCGAGAAGATTCGCTCGATTGACGGTGTATATCCAAACGGACGAGCAGCAAGTTATATGGTTGTTGAGTAGCAACAGAGTGCAATTTTTATCTGTCGCCCACAACAAATGAAGAACAAACAATAAAGAAAGATAGATTAAGATGCGTCAGTTAAAAATTACAAAGTCCATTACCAACCGCGAAAGTGCGTCGTTGGATAAGTACTTGCAAGAGATTGGCAAAGAGGATTTGATTACCGTTGAGGAGGAGGTAGAACTCGCCCAACGTATCCGCAAAGGCGACCAAGAGGCTCTCGAAAAACTCACGAAGGCGAACCTGCGTTTCGTAGTCTCGGTGGCAAAACAGTACCAAAATCAGGGTTTGAGCCTTCCCGACCTTATCAACGAGGGTAACCTCGGACTGATTAAGGCGGCCGAGAAGTTCGACGAAACCCGAGGCTTCAAGTTCATATCGTATGCCGTATGGTGGATTCGTCAATCGATTTTGCAGGCTTTGGCCGAGCAGTCGCGTATCGTTCGTCTGCCACTCAACCAGGTTGGCTCGCTCAACAAAATCAACAAGGCCTTTGCCCGCTTTGAGCAGGAGCACGAGCGCGTACCTTCGCCAGAGGAGTTGGCAAGCGAGTTGGAGTTGCCTCGCGAGAAGGTTACCGATACGCTTCGCGTTGCAGGTCGCCACATCTCGGTAGATGCCCCATTTGCCGATGGTGAGGACAACTCGTTGCTCGACGTATTGGTAAATCCCGACTCGCCAAATGCCGACCGTGGCCTTATCAACGAGTCGTTGGCTACCGAGGTAGACCGCGCATTGGAGACTCTGACGGAGCGAGAGCGCGATATTATCCGCTACTTCTTCGGCATCGGCTGTTCGGAGATGACCCTCGAAGAGATTGGCGAGAAGTTCGACCTTACACGCGAGCGCGTTCGTCAAATCAAGGAGAAGGCTATCCGTCGCTTGCGCCACTCGTCGAAGAGCAAGTTGCTGAAATCGTATCTCGGATAATAGGCACCTAAAAATATAAGGGGTTGCAACTTTTTGCAACCCCTTATATTTTTATCGCCGACAACTACTTCTTTGTCTTGGTATCGGCAGACGTTTGTGGTACGCGCTTGTCATAGAGGAAGCGACGAATCTTCTTCGACGGAGTCTTGACAAACTCCTGCTCCTCCTCGACAACCTCTGCAATACGAGAGTTACGGTTTACTCGTGCATTGACGTACTCCTTGATATCTTTCATCATCTCGTCGCGGAACTTCTCCCACTCCGACTTTTTCTGATGCCACGAATCGACAAGTTCGGCGTAGCGAGCCTCCAAAGCCTCTTTATCGAAATAGACCAGCGCCACAAGGTGGCCCTCCTGCTCGGTCACAAGCGACTCGGAGATAAAGACGTGTTGATTAAGTACGCTCTCAATATCCTCGGGATAGATATTCTCACCACTTGGGCCAAGAATCATATTCTTCAAACGACCCTTGATATAGAGCCAACCATCTTTATCGAAACAAGCAAGGTCGCCCGTACGGAACCAGCCATCTTCGGTAAAGACTTCGCGCGTAGCCTCCTCGTTTTTATAGTAACCAAGCATCTGGCTCGGGCTCTTTACGACCAACTCGCCAATACCCTCGGCATTAGGATTCTCGATACGACCCTCAACACCTTCGAGCAGCGGACCCGTCGAACCAAGACGCAACATTCCATCGACAGCACCTGCCAACAGCGGAGCAGTCTCGGTCAAACCATAACCGATATCGTAGACAAACTTGGCTTCGAGCAAGAACTGCTCAACCGTAGAATCGAGCTTCGCACCGCCGATGCCAAAGAAACGAACTCGGCCACCGAAGGTCTTTTTAAGTTTCTTACCTGCCATACGGTGCAACATACGACGGATAAATCCAACCTTATAGAGCGAAGCCATAAGGGCGTTCGACGTAAACTTTTTAAGCACAGCGCCTCGGTATATCTTCTCGATAATCAGCGGCACGGTGAGCATAATCGTTGGTCGTACCTCGCGCAATGCAGGCAAAAGAACCGACACCGTTGGAGCCTTATCGAGATAGACAACGTGCGCTCCGTGATAGAAGGCCAAAATCAGACCGATGGTACATTCGTATGTATGAGCCAACGGCAACACCGAGAGGAAAACGTCCTCCTTATAGACCATATAGAGCTTATCAATCATCGTAAGCTGCGAGCAAAGGTTGTAGTGGGTAAGCATTACACCCTTTGGTTGCGATGTCGTACCCGAAGTGTAGATAATCGCGGCCAAATCGTCGCTCTGCGGAATACGCTTCTGACCATTGCCACCCTTGACATTCTGCGAAATGATACCGAGATTTTTGGTGCGGACTACGATATTGAGGCGCTCGGCCGTCTTTTTCGAAACCTTTGAAAAGAGTTTATCCGAAACAAAGAGAGCCTTCGACTCGGAGTGTTCTACAATGCGGTCCACGTCCTCCGATGTAAAGTCGGGCATAATCGGCACAACAACGTAACCGGCAGAGGTGATGGCAAAATATGCTACACCCCAATTTGGCACACTACTACTGAGAATTGCGACTCTATCACCCGGCTGAATATCTGCATCAACGAGCATTTCTTGAATCTTCTCCACTCTGCTTCCGACCTCTTCGTAAGAGACTTCGGCACCTCTCCACTGCGAAAATGCTATACGATTGGCAAACTCCTTGACACTATTTTGGAGCACCTCGTACAATGTGTTTAATTTCATTGCGTAAATATTTAAGTTATAATCACTTGCGCATAGCGACTCCCGTTTTCACGAAAAAACACTACCACAATTACTTGCAAAAATAAGGTTTTTTTGCCGAAATACGCTACTTTTGACATAAAAATAGAACCTTTGCTCGATTTAGCCAACATAAAAAGCATCGCCTCACAGGTTGGATTCGACCTGTGCGGAGTGGCTCGTCCTCGCCCACTCGACGACGATGAGCAGTTTCTGCGGAGGTGGATTGACGACGGCTATGCCTCGTCGCTCGGCTATCTTTCGCGCAACGTCGAGAAGCGTGGCGACGTAACCCGATTGGTCGAGGGCGCGAAGAGCGTTATCGTCTGTGGCATTGCATACAAAAATCACATCAGCGAAGGTTACCCGCAAGACCATCGGGCAAAGATTGCATCATACGCCTGCACAACCGATTACCACACAACCATAAAGTCGATGCTTGGCGATATGTTTGACCGCCTGCGAGCCGACTACCCATCACTCAAAGGGCGAGCCTTCACCGACTCTGCACCACTCTTCGAGAAGCGTTATGCAGTCGAGGCCGGGTTGGGCTGGATTGGCCGACAATCGTTGCTCGTGACGCCCTCGTTCGGCACATTCGTCCTCTTGGGTGAGTTGGTTATCGACCAGGAGTGCAACTCATACGATGCCCCTCTCTCGGGCATAGGCTGTGGGGAGTGCCGACGTTGCATTGAGGCTTGCCCCAATGGAGCAATCATCGACCACCATATCGACACTCGACGCTGCATATCGCGCCTTACCATCGAGCGCGAAGAGGAGGGCTGCACACAAGCCGATTGTCACGGCTGGATATTCGGCTGTGACGAGTGTCAGAGTTGCTGCCCCTATAATCGTCGCGCACCGCTCGCCTCGAACCCTCGATTGACGCCCACATTCGACCCTGTCGCAATGGCGGCCGAGGATTGGCAAAAAATAGGCGAAGCCGAGTTTGAAACCCGCTTCGCCTCTACTCCACTCTCGCGCTCATCACTCGCAAGAATCGTCAGAAATATTAAATAATAGGTTTTATATACGGAATTACACCACAGTGTAATTTTTACCGCTTTTCGGAGCGCAGCGACCAAGTCCCCTCCCGAGGAGGGGATTTAGGGGAGGGTCAGACTTGTATACGCGGCTTCCAGCCGCGAGCAACGACCTCCATCAGCGGTAAAGGGTTGATGTCGTGTTATCTTTTATATAGGCTCCTAAATAATATTGGCCTTAATCTGCTCTACGATATAGCGCACATCCTCCTCGGTAACGCAAGGGCCACTCGGCAGACACATACCACGCGCGAACAACGCCTCGCTCACACCATTGACATAGGCAGGAGCATTGGCATATATCGGCTGACGGTGCATAGGCTTCCACAACGGACGAGCCTCGATGCCCGCCTCGTCGAGTGCAACACGCATAGCCTCGACATTACGATTTGGCTCGCAATCGGTATGCAACGATGCAGCCGCGTGGGTTACGCCCGCAGCACCACCGACAGCACCCTGCACGGCTTCGCCATAGGCTCGCTCCTCACCTTTGACGTGCAACGACTCGTCGAGCAAAATTGTACAAAGCCAATAGTTGCTATCGAAACGCGACGACGGATTCTCGTGCAACGTAACACCCTCGACATCGGCCAACAGCTCGCGATAGAGTGCGTGCAGACGCTTGTGATGTGCGATATGGTCGTTGGCAATAGTCATCTGACCACGACCTATGCCGGCACAGATATTCGACATACGATAGTTGTAGCCGATATGCTCGTGCTGGTAGTATGGGTAGGCCTCGCGCGCCTGTGTCGCATAGAACATAATCTCGCGCTTACTCTCGGCATCGGCACAAACAAGCGCACCTCCGCCCGAGGTGGTAATCATCTTATTGCCATTGAACGATAACACGCCATAGCGACCAAACGTGCCGCAAACACGACCATCGTAACGCGAACCAAAGCCCTCGGCCGCATCCTCAATGACCGGAATATCGTAGCGCTCGGCGACGGCCAAAATCTCGTCCAACTTTGCAGGCATACCATAGAGATAGACCGGAACGATAGCCTTTGGCTTACGGCCTGTCTTGGCTATACGGTCCTCGATAGCCTCGGCGAGCAACTCGGGCGACATATTCCAGGTATCGGGCTCCGAATCGACAAACACAGGCGTAGCACCCAGATACTTTATCGGGTTGGCCGAAGCGCAGAAGGTAAACGACTGGCAGATAACCTCATCGCCCGCCTGCACACCGCAAGCAATCAGCGCCAAATGCACGGCCGCCGTACCTGCCGAAAGAGCCACAACGCTCTTACCCTCACCCACAAAGGCCTCCAAATCGGCCTCAAAGCCATTGACATTAGGGCCAAGCGGCACCACCCAATTGGTGTCGAATGCCTCCTGTATAAATTTCTGTTCTTCGCCCGACATATGAGCCAGACAGAGATAAATTCGATTTCGCATAATGAATGTAATGTTATTTAACCATAAGTACTACTCCGCCCCACGAATAGCCAACTCCAAAACCTGACAATAATATATTACCTTTAAACAGGCCCTTGTTTTTTGCATCACACAACGCAATCGGGATACTATTAGAAACCGTATTTCCGACTTTTGCCATATTAACAAAAAACCTCTCTTCAGATATTTTAATTTTTTTGCGCAAAAAATTAAGCATATATTTATTTGCCTGATGAAAAACAAACAAATCAACATCGCTCTTCTCTATATTATTTTTCAGCAATGTTTTCTCAACAACAACAGGTACATTTTGCTGGGTAAACGAGAATATTTCAGCACCATTCATATAAAGGAAATCTGATGAACAAGGATTGCCTCCTTCATCAAATGTCAAATCATTCATAGGCTCTGGACATCTGGATGCGCCACTGCGAATAATCAGATTATCGGCACCCTCTCCATTTGTTCCAAGAACAAATTCTCCAATTTCAGCACAACCAACATCAGATATAATTGTTGCAGTTGCTGCATCTCCAAAAATTGTACGATTTCCCTTATCTCTTGAATGAAGATGCTTATTATAGGTTTCAGCAGTAAGCAACAATACACAACGAGCAACACCTGACACTACTAGACCTTTCGCAATAGCCAAGCCATACACATATCCAGAACAGCCCAAATTAAAATCAAATGCACCTATATCGGTTCTCAATCCCAAACGGTGTTGAATTATACAAGCTGATGTTGGCAATATATAATCGGGGCTCTGTGTACATAATACAACAAAATCCACATCATCTTTATGAATATTGTCATACTCCGCAAATAGTTTTTCGGAAGCCTTAACGGCCAAATCTACTGCTGTTTCATCGTAAGCAGCCACACGTCGTTCCTCAATTCCGACCTTTGAGGCTATCTTCTCTACCGACCATTCAGGAAATTCTGTAACCAACTCTTCATTCGTGACAACCTTTGTCGGCAAATAATAAGATATTGCTTTTATATATGATTTTTTCATATTAGTAAATCAAGGCGCATTCCACCTATTGAATATTGCTATTTTAACATTCTACCCCCATCTACGACCAATTCCGTACCTGTAACCCACGCACTCGCATCACTTAATAGGTATATTATTGCATAAGCCACATCATTTGGAACGCCATATCGACCTAATGGATAAAGAGCCAAATCTCTCATCTTGTCATCATCTGTATAGGTGCCATCATTTATCAATTTTGTTTCAACCATTCCCGGAAGAACTGCATTAGCCCTAATATTCTTGCTACCCAACTCTATGGCACACGTACGCATATAGGCCGAAACCGCAGCCTTGGACGAAGCATAAATAGCCAAGCCCGATGCGGTCATATACGACGATATAGACGATGTAAATACAATCGAGCCACCTTTTGCAATCTTCTTCTTTTTAAGCAGCATCTTTGTCAAAAGAGCCACACCAAAAAGATTGGTTTGATAGACCTCTTGCAAATCCTCTAAATTGACAAAATTCACAGGCTTGCTTTTACCTCTACCAGCATTATTCACAAGGCCATCAAGCGCAGGACAATAATCTACAATTTTTGCAATATCCTCTTCACTATTAAGGTCTGCTATTATTTTATAATGTCCTTCACCTTGAAGTTGCTCATACGTTTGATTAAGGCGCTCCTCATTTCTACCTGTAACAACAACAGTAGCACCCATCTTCGAGCACTCTATTGCAGTAGCCTGGCCAATACCCGATGATGCACCGGTAATCAAAATCGTCTTACCAACCAATGAAAACGGATTATTCATAAATCGTATGTTTATAGTTCAACCAAATCGGAAATCACAACATTGTTTGTCTCAAAGGCAACCGTACCCCACGAAAGTCCAACACCGAAACCGCAACAGATAAATTTGGTCGGTTTATTCTCGAACTTACCCTTCAACTGTGTTACGATAGTCAAAGGAATCGAAACCGACGAGGTATTGCCCAAATTATACATACAGGAGGGCACCTTCTCCAAATCGAGTTTGAGTTTCTTGTTAATTATTGGGGTCAATTTGCAAAAGGGCATTGCACCCTAATAGCACAACGCCCTATCACCGCGAGATTTAGAGTTTACTCTTAACCGTATTGAACAAATCCTCAATTATCGTAGCGCTACGAATATCGTCACCCTTCAATGCGACATCGTACTCCTCGTCAACCATCGCAATTATCGAAAGCGCGATAAGCGACGACCACTCGTCCAACTCTCTAAAATTGGTCGAGGGGGTAAAAACGCCAGCGTCAGTATCATCAAACTGTGCCGCAAAATTCTCAACAAACTGATTCAATTCCATAGTATAAAATTTAAGTGTGAATAATGTTATATTATTTATGATTCTAACTACTTTTCGTCTATATATCTCTTTACCTCGCAACGATTTCCCGAAGCAATACAATTATCCGGAATATCCTTTGTAACGACCGAACCGGCGCAAACTAACGACCATTTGCCGATACGCACACCCGGCACAACCACCGAACCTGCACCTATCTGCGTTCCCTCGCCAACGACCACATTGCCGCACAATGTTGCATTGGGCGATATATGTGCATAATCACCAACAATGCACTCGTGGTCAATAGTAGCTCCCGTATTGACAATAACGTGATTACCAATACGAGCTTCGGCTTGGACCACTGCTCCCTGCATCACAACACTGCCACAGCCAACTATTGCGCGTGGCGACAATATTGCCGAAGGGTGTATAGCTACACCAAACCGCCCTCCGATGCGCTCCGCGATTTGCTTACGCACCTTATTATTTCCTATGCTGATAATCTTCTCACCAAAACATTCGGACTCGTATCTCGACACAGGATATCCACACAAATCGCTTATAGTTTGATTGTCGTCAAACAAGCCATCGACACTAACTCCACTCGCTTCGAGAATCTCTATTATCACTTTTGCGTGACCGCTTGCACCATACAGATACATAAGCTATTACTCCTAATTATTTCCGTTAAACTCCGACATCGTCGCCTCGCCCTGTTGCGAAATATCGGAGCGACAAAGCACCTTTTTTATAGTTATAAATATCACTTGCAGGTCGGTCTTCAACGACAAGTTATCGACATACCACACGTCCAACTTAAACTTCTCGCCCCACGATATAGCATTACGACCGTGACACTGTGCCCACCCCGATATGCCAGGGCGCACATCGTGACGACGCGCCTGCTCGGCACTATATAACGGCAGATATTTAACCAACAGCGGTCGCGGACCAATAAGCGACATATCGCCCTTCAATACGTTGATTAGTTGAGGCAACTCGTCAATCGAGGTCGAGCGCACAAAACGGCCAACTCGGGTCAGGCGTTCGGCATCGGGCAATAACTCGCCATCGGCACCTCGCTCGTCGGTCATCGTCTTAAACTTTATAATCTTAAAGATTCGACCGTGCAGACCCGGACGCTCCTGCAAGAAGAATGCACCTGCGCCCTTATTTGCGAAGTGAAGCCAGATGGAAACCACTATCAAAATCGGGCTGATGCACAGCAACGCCACGAATGCTATCCAAAAGTCGAAAAATCGCTTAAAAAAGTGTCGGTACATAACTCTACAAGCCTTTATACATCTCTACTAACGCCTGCCATATATCTCGTTGGTCAAAACGCGAGGCTATCATACCACGCGCGACCGAGGCCATTTGGGCCGTACGCGACCTATCCGAAACCATATCCTTCATCGCGCAATATAGAGCCTCGGCACTCTTTTTAGGGATTATTACGCCATTTATGCCCTGCTCTATCACCTCGTCGCTACCATTGATATCGGTAACTATAACAGGGAGGCCCATTGCACCGGCCTGCATAATCACATTTGGGAAGCCCTCGCGATACGATGGCAGAACCAATGCATCGGAGGCGACCAAATAGGGGCGCACATCGGACTGATACCCCTCGAACATAATCTTATTGTTGCGCTCGATACGCTCCTTTGTCTGTGGCGATACCGGGTCAAGTTCATCTTCAAATCGACCAACAAGGCGCAATGCCACATCGTCGCGCTCGGCGCATAAACGGTCAAAAGCCTCGACAAGTTCGTTAATACCCTTATCGCGCACCATACGGCCGATGAATATAAATGTAAAGTCGGTATCAGCGCCACGCACATCGGCAGCCTTTGCAACAACCTCCTCCGTATGATCAAACCAATCGAGGTTAATTCCGTTGATATTACCATTCAGGATTTTCTGCATAGGCTTTCGGGTAATATTCTCACGTAGCAATGTCGCCTTAACGCCGTCGCCCTCGGGAATAACCTTTGTGGCGCAAAAACAAGTTATGCGCTCCATCGTTTTTAGGACCAGGCGCAGGAAACCGCGTGTTGTCTCAAAGCGCAGACCCGTAACCAGATATATTCGGTGAGGAACGCCACAAAGCATAGCGGCAACCATACCGAGCAGGCTCGCTTTCGGAGTATTTGCGTGAACTATATCGGGGCGTTCGCGACGGAATAGTTTTATCAGAGCCCAAAGCGATTTACAATCGGCCCAGAGCGAGATTTCGCGATGCATAGGCACATTGACCGTACGCACTCCTTCACGCTCGGCAACTTGTTGCAGCACGCCCGTATCCGAAGCAACACCAACCACCTCGAAGTGTTGGGAAAGGTGTTTTAACTGGCCTTTCAGCAGGCTGTTAAGCGATATATCAGCAGTAGTTAATCGAAAAAGTTTTGGCATAAACTATATATGCAAGTATTGTTTAATATACCGTTTCGCATCTGACACGGAACGTATTTTTCTAAATATCTTCTTTACAACCACCCAATGTAGACGCAGTTCCTTTTTTATTTCACAACAAAACATAGCCACATAAGAGTATGTATTAACTTTTGCTCCCAAAATTGCTTTTTCTCTATCTACATACCCGTACTTTTGTCTCACATAAGCTCGAATACAATCATTCAATCTTCGCTCTACTCTCTTAACACTATATATATTATTATCTACTTTGTTGTTTATGTTTATCACCTCCCGCAATCGAACATTCATTGTAAATTGTCGTTGCCATGGACAAAATGTAAACATTCCCTTGTTAAGGACAGAGTATTTTCCACCCCTATTTATAGCCCAAAAGATTGTAGAGAAATAAACTTCCTCTCTTGCATATGCCACATCCATCGTTCTATAATCATAATAGCGCATTATCACATCTGCTACTCTTTCATATAGTTGTTTACGATAAAATGTACCTTCTACTTGAGAACCTACAATTTTTGTTGTATCAAGACTCGACATCATTAACTTTAACGACTCGTCTACTTGCGCTTGTCTACCCGCTTTCCATTTTACATTGCAATCTACGTCATTATAGTCCAACCCACAATCATACTTTGAAATATAATCGTATAGTCCTGGTCTTATGAATAGCTCATTACTTGCGCACATACAGAAATATTCAAAATCTACCACATTTTTGGCAAAATTAAAATTCTCAATGTGAGCCTGAATTATATCATAATTTCCTGTACGAACACGATTAGGGTTAATATACACATTTTTATATTGGGTAATCAGCTGCTCAAATTCGGATAGTGACAAATCGCTATTTTTGTCTTCATATCCAAGACTTAAATGCAGAACCACTCCTGCATCTTCATTAAGAGACTGTATATTAACAATTTGGTCTACAACGACCTCTAGTCTCTCATGGATTGGAATAGAAAAAAGTAGTTTTAACATATTTATCGCTTTACCGTCTTGTTTTATATCGAACATATAGTTTAAGTAAAATACCAAATGGTATAGCCATTACAACCAATGTCTTATTCGATGCCTCCGCTATAAATCTTTTATTCTTCGAGAAAATTGCGCTGGATACATAGTGTATTGCATAACGAAATCTATCTCTTATATCAGGGAATATAGACATTAAAACATTGCGTTCGTGAGCAAAGCCTTTTGGATTTCTACGATATTGTTGAAACATATTAAGCGTTGAACCATCGTTCATATATTCCACAACACAATATACTTCGTTTGAGCACAGCAAATCATACTTCAAATCTATCTGCTGATAAACATAATTCAGCGGAGTAAATCTCTCACCCTCAAATGTAGGATATGGCATATATTGTTTAATGACATCTGTACGATAAACATACTTCTTATCACATACGACGCCATACTTACGCTTCAAATCAA